>NZ_CP099837.1:0-625560 GCF_024134545.1 Nocardiopsis exhalans | reverse complement strand
AGCGCCCAGGAGGGCGGAGAACTGCGGGAAGGGTATGCCCATCGCCTCGAAGCCCTGGGCGGTGCCGTTGAGGTCGGTGGCCTTGGGCAGCCCGTGGGCGATGAAGACGACCCCGACGACGACCCTGGCGAGCAGGGCGGTGAGGTCACTGATCCTGAGTCTGAGCGATTCGGTCATGGTGGTTCCTGTTTCTGTGAGCGGGTACCCCCGGAAGCAGGCGGACCTCTCGGGCGTGCGGTTCCAAAACTTGAGAGCGCAACCTTTTCCAGGGAAGCAACATGTTAGTACGTATCCGCCCGGACACATAACGTGGACAGGTGAGAGTTCCGTGAGATTTGGGTAAGACCCGCATCCGCCCCGGCCAGGGCAGACAACAGAACGCCGCTCAGTCCCGGACGTCGGCCGTGTCCGGGTCCGCGTACCTGGGCTCCTCGCCCTGGGGGTCGAGCGCGGACAGCATGGACTCGGAGATCTCGCGCAGCTGCCCCACCTGCTCACTGCTGAGCGTGTCGAACAGGACCCGGCGCACCTCGTGCACGTGCCCCGGGGCAGCCGCCTGCAGGACCTTCATCCCCGCGGGCGTGATCTCGACGATCGTGGTGCGCCGGTTCTCCGGCCGTTTGAAGCGGCGGATCAGCCCGTCGCCCTCCAGCCGTGCGGCCGCGTGCGAGAGCCGGCTCGGCGAGGAGCGCAGCAGGCGGGCCAGCCGGGTCATCGTCAGTTCGCGCCCGGGCGCCTCGGAGAGCATCGCCAGGATCTGGTAGTACGCGTGCGGCAGCCCGGAGTCGTGTCTGAGCTGGCGGTCCAGCGCCCCGTCCATCAGGTTGACGGCCATCAGGAAGGCACGCCAGGCCTGCTGCTCTCCGTCGTCGAGCCAGCGTGTCTCGGCCATCGGACCCGAGCCCCCCTGAAGTACTTGAGCGTTCAATTGTGTCGTTTCCGCACACGAACCACGCCCCCGCGTGAGCCCGCGAGCCGACCGACTGGTCTGGTGGCCCGGCCCGCCCGGAGCCGCCCCCGGACGGCATACGCACACGGGGAGGACGCTCCGCCGAACATCGGCGCCACCGCGAACGGCAACCCCGCTGACCTAAGGATTCTGGGGCTTTCCGCAACGCTACTACGACGCGCCCCGCTCTGCCCCGGGCGTTCCCGTACTCGCCGGACGCAGCTGCGGACCCACCACTGGTCCAGTCGGAGCCGTTCATCAGGGTCCACCCGCCAACGGAACCCGACCAGAAGCCCGTGAACACGAGAAACCCGGGAAAAGGGCTACCGGAACACCATGGGGTTCTGGGAAACTCCCGATCATGACAGGCACACGAAACCCTGCCGACGCGAGGACCGTGGAGGATCTGCTCCGGATCGACGGACGGATCAAGTACCTGCACTTCTGGGGGCACCAGCCACCACCCGACGGGGTTTCGGCCAGCTGCCTGTCCCAGTGGTGGCCCGCCGACTTCACCGTGGACGGGACCGTCTACCCCACCGCCGAACACTTCATGATGGCCGGGAAGGCGCGGCTGTTCGGGGACACCGAAGCCGAAGAACGTATCCTCGCCGCAGGTCACCCGCGTGACGCCAAGGAAATCGGCCGCGAGGTCCGCGGCTTCGACGAGGAGGCCTGGGAGCGGGAGCGCTTCGAGATCGCCGTCCGGGGCAACGTCGCCAAGTTCGGTCAGAACGAGGACCTGCGCGCCTTCCTGCTCGATACCGGCGAGCGCGTCCTGGTCGAGGCCAGCCCGCGCGACCGGGTGTGGGGGATCGGGATCGGCAAGGAGAACGAGAACGCCGAACGCCCGCACCTGTGGCGCGGGCGCAACCTGCTCGGCTTCGCCCTGATGGAGGCCAGGGCCAGGCTCTCCGAGCAGGACGGCTGAACGGGACTTCCACACAGGGCTTCTAGACGGGCTTCTCCACAGGGGATCCGGAGTGGGTCGGGGAGCGTTCTCCCTGATTTCACTTCGGATTCCCTTGTTTACCCTACGTGTTCACCCCTGCCGGAGTAGAGTCCGAGAACGCGGACAGCACGGTGCCCCGGCACCCGCACCTGTTTCCCGCCCGAGTGGCGCTTGGGCCACCGAACCCGCGGCCCGACCAGCGAGGTCCCGCCGTTTCGGGGAGACAGATCCTCCAGCTTCGTCGAACGCGCGTGTTCCGGACTCCACCGTCCTCACTTTCCAGGACGACACCCAGGGGAATCCCATGGCCTACTACCGCATTCAGCTGAACGACGGCTCCTCCCGCACCCTCCAGGCGGTGCGGATGCGCACCGACGCGAGCAGCCTCTACCTGGAGGAACGCGCCGCCGGCGACTGGCGCGAGGTGTTCAGCAACCCGATAGACGACGTCGAACGCGTCCAGCGCCGGTTCACCGAGAACGACGGCACCTGGACCTGGCTCCAGGAGCGCCTGCCCGCCCCGGTCGGCGGGGTCCGCGCCTGGTGAACGTCAGCGGCGCGGGGCACAGCGGCCCCGCGCCTCCTGGTTCGGTTCGAGGACTACGGGGCTACCAGGGCAGGACGCCGTAGCTCTCCGGGTCCTCCGCCGAGGCGAGGTGCCCCCACAGGACCCCGCTGGGCCCGTCCTCGGGAAGGTTGGCCAGGTGCAGGCTGACCAGCGCCCCCTGCCTCGCGCTGCGCGGACCGCTGTGCCCGTCGGAGCACCCCCGAAAGCCGCCAGTAGTCTGGCCGCGGCCCCCTGCTCCCGGATCCCCCTGCCCCGAACCCCCTGCCCCACCGAGGATCCGTGCCCGACTCCCCCGCCGTGGACCCCAGGCTGCCCAGAACCTTCGGCGCCGTCCTGTGGCTCCCGCTGTCCCTCTACGCCCGGCACCCGATCGCCCTGCTCGCGGCCACCGCCCTGCCCCTCCTCCCCGGCCAGGCGCTCAGCGCCTACTACGGCTTCCAGGAGACCGAAGGCGCCCGTGTGGTCGACGGCGAGGTGCTGGCGCCACCGGTGCCGCCCGGCTTCGACGACTCACTCACGCTGGGCATCCTCCAACTGCCCCCGGGCTGGCCCGCGGGTGCGCTGACTCTCGTGGGCTGGGTGTTCGGGTTGGCCGCCGGAGCTCTGGTCACGGCGGCCCTGCTGCTCGGCCGCCGACTCACCGCCCGCGCGGTGGTCCGGAGCGTGCTGCGCCGTCTCCCCCTGCTGCTGATCTGGACGGTGGTGGTGCTGGCGTACGCGCCCCTCTCCCTGTTCACCGGCGGGATGGGTTTCGCGGTGCTGGTCTCCCTCTCCCAGGACCTCTCCCTGGGGCTCGCGGGCGGAGTGTCCTGGCTGCTGGTTGGGCTGGCGATGCTGCTGGCGCTGACGCCCCTCCTCATCGGGATGCCCCTCGCCCTCCTCCGCGGTCTGACCCTGGCCGAGGGGATCGGCGCGGCCTGGCTGCTGTGCCGTCGCCGCCGGATCGCGCACGTGCTGTGCCTGGTCCCGCTGGCCGCTCTGCTCCTGCTGCCCCAGGAGATCGGGGAGCGCATGGCTGAGACGGTGGCCGGAACCGGCCCCGCCCTCGGGGCCGCGCTCGGCCTCAAGATCCTGCTGGTGCTCTTCCTCGCCCCGCTGCCCGTGCTCCTGCTGACCGCCCAGTCACTGTGGACCCGGTCCGGTCCGGTGCCGATCGACGGCCTGTCCGACAGCGACTGGATCGCCGACCACCTGGACGACCGTGGCGCCACCACAGAGGCGCCCCACCGCCGTCCGACGGCTGCCGTAGCCCTGCTCGCCGTGCTCGTCCTGGTACCGCTGGCAGGTGGCGGCGCCCTCCGGGCCAACCCGTACGCGGCCCCGGGCGTGACCACCGAACGGCTGGACCGTGACAAGCCCCCGCGGCTCATCGAAGACGCGCCGCCGGGCGAGGCCGGTGCGCATCCCCGTAGGGCGTTCGTGGACGAGGAGAGCCGGATGCTGACCTTCCTGGCCTGTGCCGACCCCGAATGTTCCAGCTGGGAGAGCGCGGAACTCCTCCACCCGGACGTCCTCCCGTACATCCCCACCCCTGAGAACCCCTGGGACTGGGAGCCCGTCCATGTTCTCTCCGTGGACGATGACCGCCCGGTGCTGTTGGTCGGGCGCACCCGGATCACCTGTGTCGATCCCCTGTGCGGCCTGCGAGCGTGAGGTAGGGGAGAAGCGGCTGTGCGCGAGGGGACCTCCGAAGAGCTCGGGTGAGGGCCCGGCGCGGACGGGCAGGAAGGCGCCGCCCGGCCCTCTGCGGGGATGCGGAAAGGTTCATGCCCCCAGCCGCCTGGTCTGCGTTTCGTCTACCAAGAGGACAGTTACTGAATATTCATTAAGCAAGAGAGGATCGGGAAGTCTCGATAGCGTGGTGGCCAACCGGGCGCGAACCCCCGAGCCACCTGCCCGGAGTACCCGTGCGGTACGAGGAAGTGGAGAGCAGGAATGAGCGAGACGAGCCCCGCGCAGACGCGTTCCGACGAGGGTCGGGCCCCCGAGCGCACCCCGCGCAAGCGGGTGAACCGGCGCGAGCGGATCCTGCGCACCGCGGCCGACGTGTTCTCCGCCCAGGGCTTCAACAACACCTCGCTGGCCGACATCGCGGCGATGCTCGACATCACCCCGGCGGGGGTCCTGCACCACTTCGGGTCCAAGACCGACCTGCTCACCGCGGTGCTGGAGCTGCGCGACGACAACGAACCCGCCCCTGAGGGCAGCGGCATGCTCGACCACCTGGTCACCACCGCCCAGCGCAACGCCGAACGCCCCGGGACCACCCAGCTGTACGCGGTGTTGTCCGCCGAGAGCGCCACCGCCGAACACCCCGCCCAGGAGTGGTTCCGTGAGCGCTACACGGTGCTGCGCCAGGAGGTCGAGGACGCGGTCCTGGACCGGATCGGCCCCGAGCACCGAACGGCCGCGAGCACCCCGGGCCCGAGCGGTCACTCCCCCGCCCGCTCCGCGGCCGCCGCGGTGCTCGCCACCATGGACGGACTCCAGGTGCAGTGGCTGCTGGACCCGGAGGCCGTGGACATGGCCGCCGTCACCGAGCTGGTGATCGACGCCATCGTGGCGAAGCTGAGTGCCTCGGTGGCCGGTGGCGGCGTCCCCGCAGCCACCGGGAACACCGGGGATACCGGGGACACCCAGATCTGAGCGTGCGGCCCCGAGGACCAGCGGGCAGCGGAAAGGGGCGCCGCGGTGCTGTTCGCACCGTGACGCCCCTCGCGTTCGTTCCGGGCCTACGTGCCCCGGACCGTGCCCGCTACCTGAGGGTCACAGGTCCTCGCCGTGCACGGAGCCGGGCGTGCCGTAGCTGGTCATCTGCGGCTCGCTGGTCTCACTGCCCTCGAGCCACTCGTCCCAGGACTTCTGCCAGTAGCCCCAGCCGTTGTCCCACTCGAACTCGCGGTCGGTGCCGGTGGTGTCGAGGATGTCACCCATCAGGGTGTTGTCGAAGAACCACTTGGCGTCGTCGTAGCGCATGTTGGTGCAGCCGTTGGAGGTGTTGGCCGAACCGATGTTGCCGTTGGCCGACATCTCGTGCACGAACTCGCCGCTGTTGGAGGTGCGCACCGCGTAGTTCACGTCCACCCGGTAGGAGCCGGGGGCGTCCTCGGGGATGCCGACGGTCGCCGAGTCCATGGTCAGCTGCGTGTAGCGCTCCATCAGCACGTGGACACCGGTGGTGGTGGTGTCGAAGCGACGGTTGGCCGCCCCGTTGCTCACCTCGATGACGCGGTCCTCTTCGCCGTCGATCTCGATGACCATCTCGTGGTCGGGCACGTGCATGGTCGCGATGAGCTCGCGGCCGATCTCGAAGTTGATCTGGTAGTTGCGCACACCGAAGACACCCTCGGAGGCCTCGACCCCGGCGAGGTTCAGGTCGACGGTGACCTCCTGGTACGCCTCCCAGTACTGCTCGGGCCGGAAGACCGCCATCTGGTCGGTGACCCAGTTCCAGGCGCCGGCGACCTCCTGTTCGGCGACGACGTTCATGGAGTTCTCCACCTGCGCCTTGTTGCTGACCGGCAGGTCGAAGTTGATCACCACGGGCATACCGACACCAACGGTGTCACCGGAGCTGGGGAAGTTGGAGACGAGTTCGAGACGCTGACCGGGAACCGCGTCGTGAGTGGTGAACTCGGCGCTGAACTCCGTCTCCTCACCGGACCCGTTCTCGGCCGTGGCGGTCACCACGATCTCCGAGCCGGGGCGCAGGTTCCAGTCGCTGACCCACTCGGTCTCGTCCTCGTTGAGGGTGCCGGTCATGGCGTAGAGGTCGCCGTCGTCGTCGCTCTCCTCGCCCCCGACCGCGGCCTCACTGACCACGACCTGGTCGACCTGGACGTCGGTGATGACCCCGTGCTCGGCGCTGACCCGGATGGGGGTGTTGGGGGCGATCTCCTCGGCACCGGTCTCCGGCGTGATGCTGAGCTCGGCCGGTTCGGCGTCAACGGCATCGCCGTTGCTCTGCGTCTCGGCGTCGCCGGACGTACAGGCGGTCGCGACGAGCGCGAGCGCCACCAGTCCGATGCCGAACCGACGCGTCACCGCCGGGTGGGTCTTCCCCGTCACGTCTGGACCTCCATAGCTGAAACTCGAACCCGACCTATTGCCTACTGCTCTGAGTAAGACGCTCCCACACGGAAAAGGTTCTGAACTTTCGCGCATCGGTATGGAGCGGTTATCCGGGACTCGTGCCCTACCGCCCCCAGAACCGCCGAGAATACACCCAGGGGGTACGGGCCCGGACCGCCAGGGGGTGGGGTTCCGGCCGCCGAAAGCGCCTCTGCTTGCCCTGCCATCATGCCCGAACTAAAATCTTGTTCGTTCGATCAGGTTCCTGGAGAATGAAAGCTGTGCACTCGATCAGGTTTCAGGCAGCAAGGAGAGAGGAAGAAGCGGTATGCCGTGGATCTGGCTGGTCGGCGCGATCCTCCTCGAGGTCTTCGCCACCACCTCGCTGAAGTTCTCCGAGGGTTTCACCAGGCTCCTGCCCTCGGTCCTCGTCGTCGTCGGTTACGCCGGGGCGTTCTACCTGCTCTCCCAGGCGCTCAGCCGGGGCATGCCGCTCGGCGTCGCCTACGGTGTGTGGGCGGCCGCCGGGGTCGCCCTGCTCGCGGTCATCGGGGCGGTCTTCCTCGGCGAATCCCTGACCTGGATGCAGGTCGGCGGAATCGCGCTGGTCATCGCCGGGGTCATGGCCCTGGAGATGGGCGGTCAGCACTGACCGCCGGACAGCTTCGGGCAGGATGGGCGAACGTGAGCACCAAGCAGCGGGTCGAGGACCCGGAGAACATTAGTGACGGCCGCCGGCGCAAGGGCGAGCAGCGGCGCCGCCTGCTCCTCGACGCCACTATGGAGGTCATCGCACGGGACGGTGTCACCGCCGTCAGCCAGCGCCGAGTCGCCGCCGAGGCGGGGGTCCCGCCCAGCACCGTCACCTACTACTACGCGACCGTCGACGACCTCCTGGTCGACACCCTCACCAGGGTGAACGACGCCTACGTGCGGGTGGTCGACGCCCTGCCCGAGGACCCGGACGAGGCCCTGCGCGGGTTCGCCGCCCTCATCGCCGAGGGCGCCGGAAGCGACCGGGCGCACGCCCTCGCTGAGATGGAGCTCTTCCTCATCGCGGCCCGCCGCCCCGCGCTGCGGGAGCAGGTCGACCGCTGGACAGCGGCCGTGGACGCCTTCCTGGCGCCTTACCTCCCCGATCCCGACGCCCGGGCCGGGGTGGCCGCGGCCTCGGACGGGTACTTCCTGCGCTGTTGCACCTCCAACCCCCCGCCCGACGCCGACGAGGTCCACCGGGCCCTGCGCCGCCTCATCGACCGCGAACGCGCCGCCCTCTGAGCCCCCCGTCGCCCCCGCAGCGAACTCCGAGGAACCCGAACCAGAGGATCCCGACCCCAAGGAACACGGTGAACACAGCTCACCCACCCTCCGAACACCCGACCACGGGCTCCGCGTCCTCTGATCCCCTCTCCACGGAGGGGGTCCGGCGCATCGCCATGGAGCTCACAGCGCAGGCGGAGTCGGGGCTGGCGTACTGCACCGACCGCTTCGACATCGAGCGCTTCCACCGCATCGGCGCCCTGGCCCGCGACCTGATGCAGGCCGTCGCCGCCGAGGACCTGCCCGCCTACGAAAGAACGGTCGCCTCGGCCGCCGGGTACACCACCCCGAAGGTCGACGTGCGCGCCGGGGTCTTCGATCCCTCGGGCAGGGTGTTGCTCGTGCGGGAGGTCTCCGACCTGCATCGCTGGTCCCTGCCGGGTGGATGGTGCGACATCCGGGAGAGCCCCCGGCAGGCGATCGAACGAGAGGTGGCCGAGGAGGCCGGACTCACCGTGCGGGCCGTCCACCTCGCGGGGGTTGTGGACCGGGAACTGTGGCCGCACACCCCGGTGTACGACCGGCACATCTACAAGCTCCTCTTCGTGTGCGCGCCGTTGGACGAGCTGGACCCCTCCTTCACCAGCGAAGAGACCAGCGAAGTGGCCTGGTTCGAGGTGGACGACCTCCCCGAGCTGTCGCCGTCGCGGGTCGTGCCCGAGCAGATCGCGCTGCTGCACCGGCACTGGGCCCGCCCCGGGCCCGCGCACCTGGACTGAGCCCGGTGGCGAGGCCCCGGAACGCCGCACGCCGCACGCGGTCAACGCCACGAGCGGTCATCTCCGTTCGCGGTCGCCGCCGTCCCGGACCATGTCCACCAGCAGCCGCAGCACGAACATCGCCGTGGTCGCCAGCAGCAGCCACGCCAGCAGGTTGAGCGCCTGCGTGTGGGTGGCCAGTTCCGGCCAGGACACCCCCGGCCGCTCGGTGACGTTGAACAGCCCCACCGACATGAATCCGGTGACCACCGCCAGCACGGTCATGACCGCGCGGCGCACCACCGAGCGCAGGAGCCTTCGGTCCTCGGGGTGGGCGAACATCCGGGCCTGCACGGTGAACCGGCCCTTGTGCAGCTGGTCGGTGATCCGGTCCAGCCTGCGCGGCAGTCTGCGCAGGGTGGGCAGCAGGGCGATCAGCTCCCCGGACGCCATCTCCCTCAGGTTGCCCGTGCCCAGCTGCTCGGACATCCGGGCTCCGGCGTACCGTTTGGCCTCGGCCACCGTGTCGAAGCCCGGTGACAGGTGCACCAGCGTTCCCTCCAGGGTGGCCATCGCCCGGAAGACCGCTGCCAGTTCGGCCGGGAGCACCAGCCCGAACCGGGTGACCAGCATCAGCAGTTCGGTGAACATCCGCATGCTGGCGGTGGTTCCGCCGTTCAGGTAGCGCGCCATGAACTGGCCGAGCGAGCGGCGCAGCCGCTCGGTGTCGATCTCCCCCGGGTCGTCGACCACGTCGAGCAGGGTGTCCGTCAACAGCACGGCGTCGCCCCGGTCGATGGCGAGCAGCATCATCTGCAGGGCCTCCCGGGTCTGGGCGTCCAGCCGGCCCACCGACCCGTAGTCCAGCAGCCCCACCCCGCCCCCGTCGAGCAGCAGGATGTTGCCCGGGTGCGGGTCCGCGTGGAAGATCCCGCTCATCAGCACCTGTTCCATCAGGCAGTCCAGGAGGATGCGGGCGGTCCGCTCCCCCTCCTCCGGGGACAGGTCGCCCCCGCCGACCTGGGTCCCGTGCAGCCGCTCCATCACCAGGACACGGCGGCTGGTGTAGGCGTCGTACACCTGCGGGATGCGCACCGGGGAGTCACCGGTGGCGTCGGCGACGGCGGCGATGTTGGCCGCCTCCACCTCGAAGTCCAGCTCCTCCAGCAGCGCCTCGGCGAACCCCTCCGCCAGTTCGAGCACGCCGATCGCGGGCCCCCAGTCGGTGTGCTCGTCGAAGCGCCGGGCGAGTCTGCGGATGATGTCGAGGTCGCGCTTGACCACCGGGCCGATCCCGGGCCGCTGCACCTTGACCACGACCTCCTCGCCGCCGTGCAGCCGGGCCAGGTGGGCCTGGGCGATGGAGGCGGCGGCCAGGGGTTCGGGGTCGAACTCGGCGAACACCGCACCGGACTCCCGGCCCAGTTCGCCCTCCACGCACTCACGGATCTGCTCGAAGGGCACCTTGGCCACCTCGCTGTGCAGGCGGCCCAGCTCCTCCACGAACACCGGCGGCAGCAGGTCGCGCCGGGTGGCCAGCACCTGGCCGAGCTTCACGAACACCACCCCGGCCTCCTCCATGGAGCGCACCAGGGAGCGGGCCAGGCGCCGCTGCGCCGAGGTGTCCTCGACCCCCTCTCTCCGGCCGAGCACGTAGCCGCCCAGCCCGTGCCGGGCCAGGATCCACAGGATGCGCCGGTAGCGCCCCATCCGGCCGAACCAGCCCCTGGCCTCGCGGACCATGGCGACCGGCCGGACTCTGGTGCCCCGGGGCAGGAGCAGTTCCAGGCCGACGAAGGCGAGCATCGCGCCCACCGCCATCGCGAAGAGCATGAGTGCCATGAACCCCGGCTGGTCCATCTCGGCGGGCTCGGTGGAGTTGAGCGCTTCGAAGGTGCCGTAGTAGGCCAGGATCGCGCCCACGGCGCCCACCGGCGCCCCGAACAGTGCCGCCAGGGCCAGCCTCGGCAGGTTGAACGGCACGTCCATGAGCCGGCTGGCCAGCTTGCCCAGGCCCAACAGCACCAGGACGAGCAGGATCAGCGACAGGACCTGTCCGACGACCATGCCGAACACCGAGGCGACGGTCAGCGTTTCCATGAACGCCCTTCCGAGGAGTCCGCCCCGAACGCACGTGGAGACGCACGCACGGGGACACAGGGTGAGAGGTGCAGGGTTGCAGAGGCACTTCGGGGCGGGGACACCGAGGTGCGGACACAGCGTTACAGAGGCAGGGGGGTTACAGCGGCACAGGGTTACGAGGGCACAGGGTCATAGCGGCATGAGGTCAGCGGAAAGGTCGCCGGGACGTGAAGACACAGGGCTGACACAGGGTTGTCGTCGAGGCGCTGGTTGTAGGGACGCGAGGCTGCGGAGACAGCGGGTTCTGGGGGCGCCGGGAGGATGGTGCTGCCAGAGTCCACATTGCCACCTCCGCCGCCCCGACGGCAGTCCGCGCCCCCAGCCTGTGGATAACTCCCCGGACCCGCGGTCGGGCCCGGCGGAAAGGGCCCAACGCCGAAGGGCTCGTGGGAACACATCGATGCTGTTGGTTAATTCCGGAGTGGCAGACGGGCTCCCCAAGGGGCCCAACAGCCAACAGCAACTACCAACGGCCCGGCCTTGGGCGGGTGCCTTCCCCAGTCCGGTGGGGAACGTCTGGCCTTGTCGCGGCCGGTCACGCCTGCCTGCGAACCACAACCACGCCCCGCCAGGCCCCCGAGCCCGGTTTCGGCCCCTGTTTCAAAGATGATCTTGCTACCAGAAGCGAAATCAGCGCCGAACTTGCTTCTGGTAGCAAGATCACCGGGGATGAGGGGGTTTCGGAAGCAGCGGACAGCTCCCAGGCGCGGGTTACGGACACTCTGGCCCGCCCGGGGCCGACACCACAGCGCTGAACCCACCCCTCGCCACCGGGTGTGCCGATGGCACACGCAACCAGCCGCGACACGGGACCCGACCCGCGCAGGCCTGGGGAGACCGGGGCCGTCGCTGCCGCCTTCCGTCCGGGCGAGTGACCGGCCGCGACACGCGACCCGGTCCGCACAGTCCTGGGGGGCGCTCCAGCCTTCGCTGCCGCTGTTCGTTGCCCACCCTGACCGGCCGCGACACGTCCAGGCGTTGCGCGCAGGCCGGTGGAGGGCTCCGGCCGAAGGCCGAGGTAGTTGCTGTTGGGCCTGTTGGGCCTGTTGGGCCCCTTGGGGGCCGTTGACCACCCCGGAATTCGCCGACAGCATCGAACACGTCCCACGGGCCCACACCGCTCAGCCGTCTGATCGCCTCAGCGGGCGGTCGTCAGCTTTTCAGCAGGTCAACTCCCAGGAGCACTCCAGCGCACCGCTGCCCGGGCCGGAGCCCGCCTCGCGCTGCGTGAACGTACCCGCCGGGGCCTGGTTGCCCAGGTACTCGGCCAGCCGGACCACGATCGCGTTCTGCACGTGTGTGGGCGCAGCGCCCGTGTGGTCGTTGTTGACGACGCTGAAGTACAGCTCTGCGCCGTCCGGCCCCTGCACGTAACCCGAGAGCGCGCTCACCCCGGTCATCGTGCCGGTCTTGGCCTGGGCGACCCCCTCCGCCGCGGTACCGCCCATCCGCGCCGCGAGGGTGCCGCCGACCCACGGGTCGCGCTCGCCCGCCACCGGCAGCGAGTGGTGCCAGACCTCGTACCAGGAGGCGTCCTGGACGCTGTCGAGCAGGTCCACGACGGTGTTCGCGGTGACCCAGTTGCCCCGGGACAGCCCCGACCCGTCGTTGAGGACCAGGTCGGAGGTGCCCACGCCCACCCGCTGGAGCGCCTCCTCCTGGGCGGCCAGGCCCGCCTCCCAGGAGCCATCGCCCGCGACCTCCCGGCCGATGCTCTTGACCAGCATCTCCGCGTGCCCGTTGTTGCTGAACTTCATCAGCGGGACCAGGACCTCGCCCAACGTCATGGAGGAGTGCTCGGCGACCACCCTGGGCCGGTGCCACTCGCCGGGCACCTCACCACGGGACACCTCGCCCTTGACCGCGACGCCGTTGTCCTCCAACGCCCGGGCGAACAGGTGCCCGGCCAGCCCGGCCGGGTCGTCCACGGTGCGCAGCGCCACCAGCGGACCGGCGTCCGCGGGCAGCGACCCGGTCACCTCGATCGTGTTGGTGCCCACCGGGCGGTCGACCACCAGGCTGCTCACACCCCCGGCCGGTCCGGTGACGGCCCGGTTGTCCAGTTCGACGTACCCGTCGGCGGCGCCCAGGTCCACGCTCACCGGGTCGCCCTGCGCCCCCGCGGTCACGGTCACCTCGGTGACACCGGTGTTGAAGCGCTCTCCGTGAGCGACCGTCAGCGCCGAGATCTGCGCCGAGTAGGCGTAGGGCTCGTCCTCGGGCCACCAGTCGTCCACGAGCCGCTGGTCGTCGAACCACGAGTCGTCGGCGTACAGGTCGCCGACCGAGGTCACCCCGGAGGCGGCCACGTCGGCTGCGATGGCGTCCAGGTCCGTCTCGGCCAGGGTCGGGTCGCCACCGCCGACCAGGTACAGCTCCGGCACGTCGCCCCGGCCGGGGCGGCGCTCGACCACGGCCTCCGTCTCGAAGGTGTGGTCGGCCCCCAGCACCTCCAGCGCGGCGGCGCCGGTGAAGGCCTTGATGTTGGAGGCGGGCAGCAGCTGGGTGTCGGCGTCACGCGAGTAGAGCACCTCACCGGTGTCCGCGTCGGTGACCGCCACCCCCGAGGTCGCGCCCTCCAGCGCGGGATCCTCCAGGATGGCGTCGATGTCGGAGCGCAGGTCGTCGAGGCGCTCGGCCGGGTCCACGGTGTCGGCTGCGGCGGGCACGGCGGTGAGCGGGGCCAGGGAGACCAGCGGGGCCGTGACGAGGGCGGCCGCGGCCAGCCAGCGTCGGCCGCGCCGCGGCCCCTGGCGGTGGGGGGTTGCGGGGGTCATGAAACTCCTCGGAGGAAAGTGCCGATCTGGAGCATGCCAGGCGAATCTAACCGACGGTTCCCCGTTGACGCCAGAGCGTGTCCGGTGGTTCGCTGACAAAAAGGGCGCGCGAGTGCGCACACACGAAAGGGGCGGGCCGGGGAAGAATCCCCGACCCGCCCCGGCGGCCGCTCCGGCCGTTGACCCGGCACCGGCTCAACACCGGCTCAGCGGTCAGATCAGTTCGATCACCTGCGAGTAGTGGCACGCGTCCCGGTGCCCGGTCCCCCGGTCCATCAGCTCCGGCGGCTCCTCCACGCACTTGGTGCGTTCGGCGTCCGAGAGCTCGTTGGCGAACTTCGGGCAACGGGTCCGGAACCGGCAGCCCGAGGGCGGGTTGGCCGGGCTGGGGATGTCACCGGTGACGGTGATCCGCTCCCGGGTCCGCTCCTTGATCGGGTCCGGCAGCGGGATCGCCGAGATCAGCGCCTGCGTGTACGGGTGCGCCGGCGCGGTGAACAGCTGGTCCGTCGTGGCCGTCTCCACCATCTTGCCGAGGTACATCACGGCCACGCGGTCCGCGATGTGCTTGACCACCGACAGGTCGTGCGAGACGAACAGGTAGGACAGCCCCAGCTCGTCCTGGAGGTCCTCCAGCAGGTTGATCACACCCGCCTGGATGGACACGTCCAGGGCCGAGACCGGCTCGTCCAGGACCAGCACCCTCGGGTTGAGCGACAGCGCGCGGGCCACGCCGATGCGCTGTCGCTGACCGCCGGAGAACTCGTGCGGGTACCGGGCACCGTGCTCGGGGTTGAGCCCCACCAGTTCCAGGAGCTCCGCCACGCGCTTCCTCGCGTCCCGATGCCCGCTCCCGTGGATGCGCATCGGTTCGGCGATGATGTCCGCGACCGTCATCCGCGGGTCCAGGGAGGCGAACGGGTCCTGGAAGACCAGTTGGAGGTCCTTGCGCAGCGGCCGCATCTTGCGGTCGGTCAGGCCGTGCAGCGGCTGACCCATGTACGAGATCTCGCCCGAGGTGAGCTTGATCAGGTTCAGCAGCAGCCGCGCCGTGGTGGACTTGCCGCAGCCGGATTCCCCCACCAGCGCGAGCGTCTCCCGTTCACGCAGGTCCAACGAGATCCCGGAGACCGCCTGTACGTCGCCGATCTTGCGACGCAGCAGCCCCTTGGAGCGGATCGGGAAGTGCTTGACCAGGTCGGTGGCGCTGAGCAGGACCTCGGGCTCGGCCGTGCTGGAAACCACGTGGTCCGGCTCGGCGCCTCGCTCCTCCAGGTACTCCTCACGGGCCTCGGCCCCCAGCGACTCCGCCGCCTCCATCTCGGCGACGGAACCCAGGCCCTCGGTGTCCACCGCGGTGGCCTTGAACAGGTCGGTCGCCTCGGCCCCCACCAGCTCATCGCTGAAGTGGCAGGCCGCGCTGTGAGCGGTGGGATCGTCCGTGGACTCGACCGGCACCGGGCCGCTCTGCCCGTCACCGCCGCTCTCGCCGCTCTCCTGGATGATGAGCAGCCGCGGCTCCTCCTGGTGGCACAGGTCCCGGGCCATCGGGCAGCGCGGGGCGAACCCGCAGCCCTCCGGAAGGTCACGCAGTGAGGGCGGGGTGCCGAGGATGGGGGTGAGCCGGTCGTTCCGGTCACCGTCCAGGCGCGGCAGCGAACCGAGCAGCCCCAGCGCGTAGGGCATGCGCGGCCGGTAGAAGACCTCCTCCACCGTGCCCTTCTCCACGATGCGGCCCGCGTACATCACGCCCACCCGGTCGACCTGACCGGCGACGACGCCGAGGTCGTGGGTGATCAGCACCAGGGCGGCCCCGGTCTCCCGACGGGCCCGCTGCAGGGCGTCCAGCACCTGCGCCTGGACGGTCACGTCGAGCGCCGTGGTGGGCTCGTCCGCGATGATCACGTCCGGGTCGTTGGCCATCGCGATCGCGATCACCACGCGCTGGCGCATACCGCCGGACAGCTCGTGCGGGTACTGCTTGAGCCGCTGCTCCGGGGACGGGATGCCCACGATCTCCAGCAGCTCCAGCGCCCGGTCCAGGGCGGCCTTCTTGCTCACCTTCTTGTGGGCGTGCACCGCCTCGGCGATCTGGTAGCCGATCGTGTAGACGGGGTTGAGCGAGGTCAGCGGGTCCTGGAAGATCATCGCGATCTTCTGCCCCCGGACCGCGCTGATCTGCTTGTCGTTGAGCCCGAGGATCTCCTGGCCCAGTACCCGGACCGAGCCCTCCACCTTCGCGTTCCTGGGCAGCAGGCCCATGATCGCCATGGAGGTCACGGACTTGCCGGAGCCCGACTCGCCCACGATGCCCAGGGCCTCGCCGCGGCGAAGTCGGTAGGAGACCTCCCGGACCGCGGGCAGCGGCCCGTCCTCGGAGGGGAAGGTGACGCTCAGGTCGGTGACCTCGAGCACCACGTCGTCGGTGTCCGCCACGACGGTGTTTCCTTCGTTCGTGTACTCAGTCGTCATCGCCGCACCATGCTCTGTCGTGGGTCGAGAGCGTCCCGGAGACCGTCACCGATGAAGTTGATCGTCAGACAGATCAGCACCAGCAGCACACCCGGAGGGTAGAACAGCCACGGACGCGTGGACACCGCCGTACGGGCGCTGCCGATCATCTGGCCGAGCGAGATGTCCGGCAGCTGGATGCCCAGCCCCAGGAAGGACATGCCCGCCTCGGCGAGAATGGCCACCGCCACCAGCAGGGTGGCGGCGACGATGATCGGACCGGCCGCGTTGGGCAGCAGGTGCCGCAGGATGATCCACGGCGCCGAGGCGCCCGAGGCGCGGGCGGCCTCCACGAACTCCTGTTCGCGCAGGGACAGCACGACCCCGCGCACCACGCGGGCGATGGAGGCCCACGCGAAGATCGCGATGATCAGTGCGATCGCGGTCCAGTTCGTACCGGCACCGCTGTTGCCCGCGATCGCCGCGGCGGCGACGAGCAGCGGGACGATCAGGAAGATGTCGACGATCCGCATCATGAACGCGTCGACCCGGCCGCCGTAGTAGCCGGCGGTGGCGCCCCAGAGGGAGCCGACGGCCGTGGACACCAGCGAGACGGTGAAGGCGACCTTCAGCGTCTGCTGGGCCCCGCGCATGAGCTGGCCGAGGACGTCGTGTCCGGCGGCCGAGGTGCCCAGCGGGTGGGTTCCGGACGGCGGCTGGTTGCTGGGGATCTCCCGGTAGACCGTGTGGTCCCACATCCAGAAGAAGGGGCCGATGAACGCGAACAGGACGATCAGCACCAGGACGAACAGGCTGATCATCGCCGGACGGTGTCGGCTGAACCGGAGCAGGACGGTCTGGAGCTGGGTGCGGTCGGCGCTGCTCTTCGCCTTCTTCGCCGGGTCACGGCGCGCGCTCTCGAACATGCCGTTCTCACTCATAGCGAATCCTCGGGTCCAGCACGGCGTACAGCAGGTCGGCGATCAGGTTGGCCAGGATGACCAGCGTGCCGCTGAGCAACAGCCAGCCCATCAGTGCGAAGGAGTCGTTGTTGTCCACCGCGGTGATGAAGAAGTCACCGAGACCGCGCCACTGGAAGACCACCTCGGTGAGGATGGCCCCGTCGATGACGCCCGCGACGCCGAGGGCGACCACGGTGGTCAGCGGGATCAGCGCGGTGCGCAGGGCGTGGCGGCGGATGACCGTGTGGTTGCGCAGGCCCTTGGCCCGGGCCAGCCGCACGTAGTCGCTGTTCATGACTTCGAGCATGGAGGTGCGCTGGTAGCGGCTCCATGAGGCGAAGCTGATCAGCATCAGCACGATCGTCGGCAGGGCCATGTGGGCGAAGGCGTTGAGGAACTGGTCCCACAACGGTTCGCCCTGGGCTCTGAAACGGCCGTCACCGATGGTGGCGAAGACCTGTTCGCCCACCATCAGGTTGAACTTCACACCCGCGGCCTGCATGATGCCGGCGAACCAGAAGGTCGGCATCGCCAGGGCCAGGAAGCCGATGAAGGTGAGCGTGTAGTCGAGCTTGGAGTACTGGCGCAGTGCGCTGATCACACCGGTGATGATCGCGAGGCCGAGGGCAAAGACCATGGCCGCGCCGACCAGGCGCAGGGTGGTCCACAGGCGCTCGGCGATGTTCGCGCCGATGTCGTAGTGGGGCCCCTGGGTGGAGGGGCCGAACTCACCCTGGAGCAGACCGATGTCGCCGTTGCCGCCGATGCCGGTCATCCACAGCCAGTACCGCTCCGGCATGGAGCGGTCCAGGTAGAGGCGCTCCTCCGCCTGCTGGAGGACGGCCTCCGTCGGCGGGGGCTGGGCCATCCGGATGTCGGCCAGCGGATCACCGGTGACGTCGATCATCACGAACGTGAGGACGGATGCGAGCAGCAGGACGGGTATCGCGCCCAGGAGTCGCCGCATCGTGTAAACGAGCATGGGAGTGATCCTTCAGGGGTGGACGAGGACCGGCCCGGCCCCGGGAGTGTGTCCCGGGACCGGGCCTGCGGTACTCACCGGACTAGTCAAAACTAGTCGGCGAGGTCCCACTCACCGATGTTGTAGGTGGCGCGGTAGCTGGACTGCAGGTTGTCGTGAACGTTGGCCAGACGGTCGGTGTTCACGAAGAAGTAGTTCGGCTCCGACATGATCGGCAGCACGTAGGCCTCGGGGGCGTGGATCGCGATGGCCTGGTTGGTCAGGTCGGCCGCGGTGTCCAGGTCCGGGGCGTTGTCCACGCCCTCGGTCAGCTCGTCGACCTCCTCGTTGGAGTAGCCGCCGAAGTTACTGCCGCTCTCGGAGTGCCACTGCTGGCGCGGGGTTGCGGTGAAGTACGGCGAGCCGGACCAGCCGAACTGGACGATGTCGTACTCGGCCGCGTTGAGCATGCCGCCGAGGTCGTCGGTCATGTCGATGTTGGCGGTGATGCCGATCTCGGCGAGCTGGGCCTGGACCAGCTGGACCGAGGTGTTGCGGACCGCGGTGTCGGTGCTGCGCAGACGGAACGGTCCGATCTCCTCACCGTCGAGGGTGAGGGTGTCGCCGACCTCGTAGCCGGCGTCCTCGAGGATGCTGGTGGCCTCCTCGATGTCACCGGTGCCCAGCGGCTCGTCCGCGTAGTGGTCGACGTAGTACTCGCTGTCGCTGCCGAAGGTGTGGTTGTTCTTCAGCTCGTAGTCGGGGTACCCGGCTCCGAAGTTGCGGTTCGCGATGTCGTCGCGGTCGATCGCGGTGAAGATGGCGCGGCGCAGCTCGACGTCCTGGAGCTGCTCGTTCGCCAGGTTGAGGTCGATGTGCTCCCAGGTGGCGCCTTCGGCGACGGTCAGCTCCGCGTTCGGCAAGTCCTGGATCTCGAGGATGACGTCCTCGCTGTACTGGGCGGGGTTGGCCCCGTCGAGCTCACCGTTCATGAAGGCGTTGGCGAAGGTGCCCTCGTCGGTGTTGTACATCATCGTGATGCGGTCGAGCTTGGGCTCGTCACCGAACCAGTTCTCGTTCGGCTCCTTGACGACCTCGTTCTCCAGGTCGCCGTCCACGATCAGGTACGGACCGCCGGACCACTCGGGGCGCTCACCGTGCAGCCAGGAGTAGTACTCGCCCAGGTCGTCCGCGACGTCGACGTCCCAGCCGTTCTCCTCGGCCAGGTGCGCGGGCAGGAAACCGCCGGCCTGGTTGTGGGCGTCGAACAGGCCCATCCACTCGGGGTTGGCCAGGCCTTCCTTCAGCGTGACGGTCGCGGTCTTCCCGTCGACCTCGATGCTCTCGACCTTGTCGTTGTTGGCCGAGGAACGCGGGTCGCAGCCGGTGCAGTGGCCCTCGTCGGGGCTGGTGCCGAGCATCCAGCTGACGCGGAGGTCCTCGCCGGTCATCGGCTCGCCGTCACTCCACACCGCGTCGTCGGCGAGCGTGACGGTCCACTCGAAGGGACCCTCGTCGACGTCGTCGTTGATGAGCTGGGGCTCCTCGGCGAGGTAGTCCATGTTGAACTCGTAGGTCGCGTCCGGCTGCCACTGGCCCGTGTAGGGCAGGATGCCGGAGAGCATCTGGACGGTGTAGACGCTGCCGCCCGCGATGCTGATGGCCTGCCAGTCACCGGGCAGGCTGTTGATCACCCAGGTGACCTCCTTGGCCCCACCGTTGCCGCCGTCACCTCCGCCATCACCGGAACAGGCACTGGCCACCATCACCGCTGACGTCGCCGCGGCAGCGAGTGCCAACGTCTTTCGACGCTTGAACATAGTCACACCCTTGATCACTTATACGAGCTGGCTACGGGGTCGATGCCGGTCGGGCACACCCCGCCGAAAACTAGGCGATTAGTCAATTAGAAGACCATTGAGCGAAATGTCTGTATAGCCCCAATGCCGGATTCGTGACCCATCCGCAACCAGTTCGCGCTCATGCCCGATCCCGCCCGGCACGAATCCCAGCACACTGACCACCCCCGGGACGCCCCCCACGTCCGCCCAGGTCAAACGAACGCCAAGCCGAGAGGCCAGGCTAACCAGACACGGACGGCCAGGAAAAGCATTACGGGCCAATCAAGGCCTCCCACCACCAAAGGGAGAAATGTAAACGACGTTTAACTACAATTTCGACGCATGCGACCACCGAGAGAGAACAGGACATGAGGTCACAAACATCCCATGATGGGGAGGATTCGCCTCCAGCATCCCTGATACCCAGCCGAAGACGAAGTTCAGGTCGGAGAAAATTCATGGGATGACCCCATGGCCACTCCCCAAAAACCACAGAGGGTGAAAACATCCGTGCCTGCCCCGAACCCCACGCACGGGCCGACCGAAACCGCGAATCCTGCTCCCACGAAGCGGATAGGGTTCCCAGTGACGACTCCCGTCACCCTCAGCGCCCCGCCCAGCGAGAGAGGCATCCACCGTGTCCGAATCGGTCCGCCTGGTCTGCCCTGCAGGCCGCAAGTACGTGGAGCTATGGGGCGGTTACGCTCTGGTTGCGCTGGGCGCCGTGGTCGCGGTCAGCGGCTCCGGCCACTGGGCGAGCATCGTTCTGGGCGCCATCCTCATCCTCGGCGGCGCCGCCGCGGCCTTCGACGGCCACCGGATCAAGGCGCCGGTCCTGGAGGTCTCCGAGGACGAGTTCCGCTACGAACGCGGGAGCTACGTCGTGCGGGTCCCCTTCAACGAGATCGGCTCCTACTACGTACTGCCCGGGCGCATCCGCTCGCTGGGCCTGTGCGACCACACCGGGCGCCCCAAGCGCTTCCCGTCGCTGAAGAGCCGCCGGACCTCGCGCACCTACCTGCCGCTGACCGGGATGACCAACCCCGCCAAGGTGGAGTCCTTCATGGCCGTAGCCGGGATCCCGCCCCGCAAGCGCTCCCTGACCGTCTGAAGCCCGCGCGGACCTCCTGCAAGCCGTGCGCGCGGTGCCCGTTCGGGCCGACCGCTCACCACCGACACGACACCCATCTGTGAACACAACAGATCATTTCGCCCACACGCGCCCCGTGGACATACCACCGCAAGGCCGATTCATCTAGGCTCGATGGGGTGAAGCAGTCCAGAATCACCGCCATCCTGACCGTAGCGGGGATGCTCGCGGCCATGTGGGTCTTCGAGATCCTCGACACCCCCCTGGGGGGACAACTCGACCGCCAGTTCGGCATCCGTTCCGGGGACACCGGCTCGCCCTGGACGGTGCTGACCGCGCCGTTCATGCACGGCAACTTCGCCCACCTGATCGGTAACTCGCTACCGTTCCTGGTGCTGGGCTCACTCGTCGCCTTCAGCGGCCTGGGCCGGTTCCTGCTCACCACGCTGATCGTGGCCGTGGTCAGCGGCATCGGTGTGTGGCTGTTCACCGCCAACGGCGTCGTCACGGTGGGCGCCAGCGGGCTGGTCTTCGGCTACTTCGGCTACACGGTGCTGCGCGGCATCATCGAACGCAAGACCGTCGACATCGTCATCATGATCTGCGTGGTCATCTTCTACGGAACGATGATCTGGGGGGTCCTGCCCCAGCACCCCGGCGTCTCCTGGCAGGCGCACCTGTTCGGCTTCCTCGGCGGCCTCCTGGCCGCCTACGTGCTGCCCAGGCGCGAGAAGCCGGGCCAGATCAACCAGGGAAGCACCGGAGGGGCCCAGGGCGGCTACTACGCGCCCTGAGGCCGCACCGACACGGCGGGGGCCGCCTCCCGGAAGGGGAGGACGGCCCCCGCTTCGTGTGCGGTGGTCAGAGTCGGCTACGCGGAACCGGACGCGCGGAACCGCGCGGCCGGAGCGCGAGGGCTCAGAACTCCAGGCCCTCGGCGTCGTCCATCAGGGTGCGGTCCAGGAACAGGGGGTTCTGCGCGAGCCACTGGCGGGCGCCCTCCGCCGGGTCGGTGACCCCGGAGCCGACCGTGAGCGCCTGCAGGGAGGCAAGCTCCTCGTCGTTCATGGTCCAGTTCCGGATCCACTCGGTCAGCTCGGGGTAGTCCTCCTCGAACCCCGCGCGCCCGATCGAGTGCAGGCCCTCGCTGCCGCCCATCGCGCCCTGCGGGTCCTCGAGGTCGCGCAGCTCGTACTGCGCGTAGGCCGGGTGCGGACGCCACAGCGTCACCACGATGGGCTCCTGCGCGCTGACGGCCTCGTCCAGCTCGGTCATCATCATCGAACCCGAGGACGTCCGCAGCTCGAAGTCCTCCTCCAGCAGGTACCCGGGCATGGCCTGGTCCCGGGTGACCTGGGTCAGACCGGCGTCGGGTTCGATGCCGACGATGGTCCCGTCCAGGTCGTCGGCGTGCCCCGGGAGGTCGTCGATCGACTGCACGTCCTCCATGTACTCGGGGACCGTGAGGGTGAGGGTCGCGTTGTCGTACCAGGAGCCCAGGCTCTCGATGCTGCCCCGGTGCGCCTCCATGTACTCGTGGTGGGTGACCGGAAGCCACATGTCCAGGTACAGGTCGAGCTCACCGTCGGCCACCCCCTCGAAGGCCGGGGCGACGTCGACGTCGGTGACCTCGACGTTGTAGCCCTTCTCCTCGAGGATGGCCTCCCACATGTGGGTGACCGCGATGGCCTCCTCCCAGGCGATCAGCGCGATACTGACGTCCCTGAGGTCCCCACCGCCGTCGCGGCCGTCCAACATGCCGTTCTCACCGGCGCAGGCGGACAGCAGGAGCACACCGCTCATACCGGCGGCGGCCAGTGCCGTCCCGCGCTTACGGCAGTCCATCATGTAATCGTTTTCCCTCACTGCGTGCCTCCACGGAGCCGACCCACGTGAGGGGGGCCACCAGAACCGGCTCCGGAACAACTTCGCCCAGACGAAGGCCGCCCCCACACGTGGCGGAGGCGGCCGTTCTCGTATGTCTACCCGATCAGACGGGGCGTTTTGTACACCCCGTGACCAGGGCCACACACTGGGGTTCCGAAAGTCGGGGTCCCGGAGTCACCGGGCCCTGGAACCGGGGTCCTAGAACTCGAGGCCCTCGGCGTCGTCGCCCAGGGTGCGCTCCAGGAACTCGGTGTTCTCGGAGAGCCACTCGCGGGCACCGGCCTCGGCGTCGGTGACGTCGTCGCCGACGGTCACCTCCTGGAGGGTGGCGAGCTCCTCGTCGCTCATGGTCCAGCCCTCGATCCACCCGGCGAGCTGCGGGAAGTCGTCGACGAAGCCGTCACGGCCGATCGAGTGGATGGTCTCGGCATCGCCCATGAGGCCCTCGGGGTCCTCGAGGTCCTTCAGGTCGTGCTTGGCGTAGGCCGGGTGCGGACGCCACAGGGTGACGACGATGGGCTCCTCGTCCTCGATCGCGGAGTCCAGCTCGGCGAGCATCGCCGCGCTGGAGGAGGTGACCAGCTCGAAGTCGTCGTCCAGCTCGTAGCCCGGCATCGCGGAGTTCTGGGTGGTGTCGGTCAGACCGGCGCCCGGGTCGATGCCCACGATGCGGCCGTCCAGCTCGTCCACGTGGTCGAGCAGGTCGGGGATGGAGTTGACGTCCTCCATGTAGGTGGGGACCGTCAGGGTCAGGATCCCGTTGTCGTACCAGGAGCCCAGGTCCTCCAGCTGGTCCCCGTAGTCCTCCCAGTACTGCTCGTGGGTGTTGGGAAGCCACGTGTCCAGGAAGAGGTCCACGTCGCCGTTGGCGGCGCCCTGGTACATCGGGGCGACGTCGACGTCGGTGACCTCGACGTTGTAGCCCTTCTCCTCGAGGATGACCTCCCACATGTGGGTGACCGCGATGGCCTCGTCCCAGGCGATCAACGCGATGTTGACGTCCTGGAGGTCGTCCGCGGTACCCGCGTCGCCGTTGCCGGCGTCGTCGGACCCTCCGGTGAGGTCCTCACCGTTGCCGCCACAGGCGGACAGCAGGAGCACACCGCTCATCCCGGCCGCGGCCAGGGTCATCATGCGCTTACGGCTCTTCATCTGGGTTCCTTCCATCAGGACTTCTACGTAAAAGACTGGGGATCAGGACGAGCTGCTGGCCCGGGCCTGAGGACTCTTGCGGGTGACGGCCGCGGTCAGGCGGTCCAGGAAGATCGCCAGAATGACCACGGCGATACCCGCCTCGAAGCCCAGCGCACCGTCGTTTCGGGTGATGCCCTGGTAGACCTGGCTGCCCAGACCACCAGCACCGACCATGCCCGCGATGACGACCATGGACAGGCCCAGCATGATCACCTGGTTGACGCCGGCCATGATCGTCGGCAGGGCGAGCGGGAGCTGGATACCGGTGAGGATCTTGTGCCTGGGGGCACCGAAGGCCTCGCCCGCCTCGACCAGCTCCTTGTCGATCTGCCGGATACCGAGCTCGGTCAGGCGCACACCGGGCGGCATCGCGAACACGATGGTCGCGACCACACCGGGCACCGCACCGATGGAGAAGAAGAAGATCGCCGGGATCAGGTAGACGAACGCCGGCAGCGTCTGCATCAGGTCCAGGACCGGCTTGGTGATCTTGCTGACGAAGTCGTTGTAGGCGGCCAGGATGCCGATCGGGATCGCGATGACCACCGCGATGAGGCTGGCCACCAGGACCAGGCCCAGGGTGTCCATGGCGTTGGACCACTGGCCGACGGAGGCCACGACCGTCAGCGCGATCAGCGCGAACACTCCGAGGCGCCATCCGGCCACCGAGAGCGCGAGCAGGCTCAGCAGCAGGATCATCAGCAGGGAGGTCGGGTTGGTGACCAGCATCGGCAGGACCAGCCAGCCGAGCAGGACCAGCACGAGCCAGCCTCCGGCCACGATCCCCGTGCGCACGCGGTTGGCCGGGTCCACCAGGCCCAGCGCCGTCGTCGCGATCAGGAAGACCAGCGAGACGACGAAGTAGGGCTCGACGTTCGTGTCGAAGAGGTTCATCGCCCAGATGAAGAGCCCCGGCACGCTGTTGATGACGTTGGTCATCAGCTCGAACTGCGCCTGCGCGATGTACAGGAGCGAGGTCGCCACGACGATGGCGAGCAGCGGGATCCGGCGTGAGCGCACCAGCGGGACCGCGATGATCACGGCCGCGATGAAGGCGAGCTGACCGGCCGCGGGATCGACGAAGAACCCGGACAGCACGGCGACGGCCCAGCGAATGAAGTCGCCGGTCAGGTCGAAGAACAGACCGAAGTTGGCCTTGAGCCACGCGTTGAAGGCGTTGAAGCCCTCACCGATGGGAAGGGCGGGCGGGAAGTCAACGGGGGTCACTTGGCGATCTCCTCGTTCTCGTCCCGGGCGAGGGAGGCGAGCACCGACTCACGGGTGACCATGCCCAGGACCTCGCCCTCGGCCGACACCACTCGGAGGCGGTCGGCGGTGGAGACGCTGGTGTACAGGTCCGCGACCAGAGTGTCCGAGCTGACCTGGGGAGCGCCGGCGTCGACGGCCACACCGGCGGCGACGGCCTCGGCAGCGGTGAGCACACGGCTGCGGTCGACGTCCTCGACGAAGCGCTCGACGTACTCGTTGGCCGGGGCGTTGAGGATCTCCGCGGCCTCGCCGATCTGGGCGACGCGACCGTCGCGGAGCACGCAGATCCGGTCGCCGAGGCGCATGGCCTCGTTGAGGTCGTGCGTGATGAAGATGATCGTCTTGCCCAGCGTCGCCTGGAGCTCCAGGAGCTGGGTCTGCATGTCGCGGCGGATCAGCGGGTCGAGCGCGCTGAAGGCCTCGTCCATGAGGATGATGTCGGTGTCGGCGGCCAGGGCGCGGGCCAGGCCCACGCGCTGCTGCATACCGCCGGAGAGCTGGTGCGGGAGCTTGTCCTCCCAGCCGTCGAGGCCCACGAGACCGAGGGTCTCCTTGGCCTTGGCGAAGCGTTCGGCGCGGGGCAGCCCGCGCAGCTCCAGGCCGTAGGCGGCGTTCTCCAGCACCGTGCGGTGCGGGAGGAGGGCGAAGTGCTGGAAGACCATGCTGATCTTCTCGGACCTGAGCTTCAGCAGGTTCTTGTGGCTGAGGGCGGTGATGTCCACGCCGTCGATCTCGACCGTTCCGGCAGTCGAGTCGAGCAGGCCGTTGAGCATGCGGATCAGGGTTGACTTCCCCGACCCGGACAGACCCATGACGACGAAGATCTCGCCCGGTTGGACCTCGAAGGACACGTCGATGACAGCAGCGGTCACGTCGAGGTCGGCGATGGTGTCGCGGTGGCTGCCGTCGGCGAGCCGTTCGACGGCCGCCTTCGACTGCCTACCGAACACCTTGTACAGGTGGTCTGCGCGTACTACTGGCACGGTCTCCTCTACGGGGCTGTCCCTGACCGCGAGATGCGGCGGAGCCCCGAAAGACCCCGCAGTCGTCCCGCGGTTCCTTCAGGTAGCCGGTCCACGCAGAGCCCCCCGTGCGTGCCCTAAGCGGGCGAAACCGCTACCTGGTTCACGTCGGGGCGCCACCTTACCGAGATGTGTACGCACAGTTCAGACGGTATGTCACTACCAAATAACATGTTTAGCCGCCATAAAACCCGTCCGCCGACCTGTGGCACGGGATGCCGAAGCCACAGAGCACCCATATGTGATCTATACCACTGGACACTTTAGGGCGACAACGGTCACATTTACGTGACAGGCGCACCGAGCGACAGAACGTGTCAAAGCATGACCGTACCGTAAGGCCCCCTCGGGCCACCAGAGCGGCCCCTACCCCTCGCCGATCCGGGTTCGGGAGAAGTTCTGGTGCGACCGCGAGGGCGTCGGGCCGCGCTGACCCTGGTACCTGGAGCCGTAGGCGGCCGAACCGTAGGGGCGCTCCGCGGGCGAGGTGAGCCGGAACATGCACAGCTGCCCGATCTTCATGCCCGGGTAGAGCTTGATCGGCAGGGTCGCCACGTTCGACAGCTCCAGGGTGACGTGCCCGGAGAACCCGGGGTCGATGAACCCGGCCGTCGAGTGCGTGAGCAGACCCAGACGACCCAGGGAACTCTTGCCCTCCAGCCGGCTCGCGATGTCGTCCGGCAGCGTCACCACCTCGTAGGTGGAGGCCAGCACGAACTCCCCGGGGTGCAGGATGAACGCCTCGTCCCCGTCCGTCTCGACCAGCCGGGTCAGATCCGGCTGTTCCACCGACGGGTCGATGTGGGGGTACTTGTGGTTCTCGAACACCCGGAAGAACCGGTCGAGGCGCACGTCGATACTGGACGGCTGGACCAGTGAGGGTTCGAAGGGATCGACCCGGACCCGCCCGGAGTCGATTTCTGACCTGATATCGCGATCGGAGAGCAGCACGCTCCGAACTTACCGCCTGCGGGAACACCCCGGATGCGGCTCGACCCCAGCACCCGCCCACCGCGCCGACTTGCCCTCGGGGCCCCGAGTTGGGCTAGGATAGCCAGCGTCGGCCAGCCCCCGGGCGCCGCAGCGCGGATGTAGTTCAATGGTAGAACTTCAGCTTCCCAAGCTGATAACGCGGGTTCGATTCCCGTCATCCGCTCCAGCAGCAGAACGGCCCCTGGTGTGCGAAGTTCCTTCGCACACCAGGGGCCGTTTTCGCGTTCAGGGTGCGCCCAGAGGATGCACGACGGCGTGAGTGATGCGCGCAGCCGCCGTCATATGTCCGGTTTGCAGATGTGGTGAGTGGTCGACGAACCCGTCCTCACCTGCCAAATCGGTAGTAACAAGGTGATGCGCACTCAGCTCGACCATCTCCTGGAGCTGAACGAGCATCCCACGATCAACCTCCAGGTGCTCCCGCAGTCCGAGGGCATGAGCCTGAACTACGGCTTCTCCCTGCTGTGGATCGGCGACGACCGCGTTGGCCATGTGGACGTCCCGCCCCAGGGGTTGCTGTTCAACGCCCAAGTGGACGTGCAACACCATGAACTCAGGTCCCAGCACCTGGGGGCCGCGGCCGCCTCCCCCAAACGCTCCCGCGACCTGATCCGCGCCCGGATCAGCGAACTCACCTGAGGAAGGTCCCCACATGAACGACATGACGACGCCCTGGCACAAGTCGAGCTACAGCAACGAGGCCGGGACCTGCGTAGAGGTCTCCGAAGGCCCCAACACGCTGGTTCGCGACAACCAGAACCCCCACCTGGACGTACTGGGTTTCCCCACCCGGGCCTGGGCCGACTTCCTGTCCGGGATCAGAGCGAACTGACGCTGGGGCCACCCGTCCCGAAGGACGAACGGCCCCAGCTCCCCTCCCGACTTCTCTTCACCCGGCCTCGCGGAGAACGTTCACCACCCGTTCCAGGTGCTCACGGGGGAAGAGAAGATGCGCGCTGGGAGCCGTCTTGCCTCGGCCACCGATGAGCTCGGGCAGTAGCGGGCGGACGCACCACCAGGACTCGGCGAGTCCCCACTGGGACAGGGCCAAGCGGAGCTCGGAGTCTCGGCTGAGCAGGCCCACCAGCCGCTCAGCGTCCTCCGCTTCCAGTTCCAACCAGACCCGGTCCGCGCAGAAGTCGATCCACCGACTATCGCCCGCCGCGAGTCCGGGCAGTGAGGCGGCCAGCATGGCCCCGTAGTCCTGACAGCTCGACCGAGTGCGAATGCCCAGTTCCCAGAGCCGGGTGATGAGCGGAACCAGGTCCTCGTCAATGGGAACCTGCGCCCCTTGAGGTGTGCGCAGCGGCCGCCAGGGGTGGAGCGTGGGCGGCGACGTCATCGCGGTCTCCGTTCGTGCGTGCGTTCCGTGTGACGGCCAGGGCCCAGGTCCGCACCGCGTCGATGTGGGCGCGCTGCAGGCCCCGGTAGGGGTCGGGTTGGATCAACAGCGTGGGCACCCCGTTCAGGGCGCGTTGTCGGGCCCACTCGTGGTCGGGGTGGGCGAAGTCGTCATCAATCCACACCAGGGGCGCTTGGCCTGCCCAGGTGGCGACAGCGTCGCGTTTCCACAGGTAGCCGTTGGGGTGGCGGGTGAGCTGCCTGGTGATCCCGAGGTCGATGTGCGGGTAGACGTCGAGGCCGAGCCGGGGGCCGATGGTGCATGCGGCCGCGCTCTGCCAACTGGTGGCCCAGATCGGGCGAAGCAGGCCCGTGGAGTGGAGCTCGGTGATCCACGAACCGTGGTCCGGGTTCAGCCAGACCGGCACGTCGGTGCCGTTGAGGTCGACCCGGTGGGGCCGGTAGTCGGGTGGGAGTGAACCTCCGGGCCCGGGGAAGGGGTTGAGCACCCCGTCGATGTCGATGAGCAGGTACGGGGGGTTGGCCGTCATCACACATCCCGTCAGACGTTGAGGAGCCGGGCCGCTTCTTCGATATGCGTGCGCACGACCCGGGCGTACATGTGGTCATCGGGTTCATGGGAGATCCACAGCGCGGCCTGGGCGAGGTACCACTCGACGATCCACACCCGGTGCCAGCCCAGCGCCCAGTCCTGAGCGGGCAGCCCGCCCCGATCAGCCAGGGTTTCCTCGGGGCCTGCGGCCTGGACGTAGCGTTCGAGCAGGACGCGGGTGCGGTCGGGGTCGGCGGGGTCGATGGTGCCGTGCCAGGAGGCCAGGTCGAGCAGTCCGGGCCCGTGGAAGGCCCGGGCGAGGTCGTACATGTACACCCGCTCCGGGCCGATGATCAGGCTGGTGGGGTGGAACTCCGAGTGCACCCACCCGAAGGGGGCCAACGTGGCGCCCTGCGCCCTGGCCGGAGCCGCTTTCTCCAGCGACCTCAGAGCGGTTTCGATGTCGGCGGTGTCGGTCCAGCGGTTGTTCTCTTGCAGCACGGTCAGCGTACGCAGGGCCCTGCCGGGCAGTGAGGCCAGCCAGTCGGTGTCTCCGGGTGAGAGGAAGTCGGGGGCAGCGGCGGAGTGCAGTTGCCGGGCTGCGGCGACCCCGTCGTCGTCATCGGCCTGGCGGCAGGGTTGGCCCAGATCCTCCAGGAGCATCCCCAACGTGGTGCCGCTGCGGGTCGAGGTGAGCACCCGGGGGACGTCGACCCCGGCCTGGCGGGCGGCGATGAGGGCCTGATCCTCGTGGGTAAAAGGTTCGGTGGCGCACTTGAAGATCATCGTCACCCCGTCAGCGGTGTGGAGGCGTTCGACGTGTGAGAGCGCCCAGCTGTGCAGGACCTCCGCCGAAGTGCTGTCGAAGCCCGCAGCGATGGTGGCCTCCTGGCGCAGCCGGTCGATGTCCTGGGTGTGCACGGACACTCCCTTTCTCGCGATCGAAGTGCCGGGGCCGTGCGGGCCCCGGCGGGCCTGGGTGTTCAGGTGGTGGAGCCGTAGGAGCGCACGGCCTGGATCCACTGGTCGCGGAACTGGGCGAGTTCGTCACGGAAGCGGCCCATGGGGGTTCCGTAGGAGGCGACCACGCCGCCCTTCTGGGAGGGGGTGGACTGGCAGCCGTGCACGAGCCGACCGCCCAGGGCGGTGTGGGCCTTGATCGACTCGATCCTGCGGTTCTCGTTGAACAGGCCGCCGTGGAAGACCTCGTCCAGGGCCTGCACGGTGGGTTCGTCCAGGTCGTAGACCACGCGTGCGGTGTCCCCAAAGAACCAGGCGGGGCCGACCACGGAGATCCGGCCGTCTGCGTCGACCTTGTTGAGCGCGGTGAGGGTGGAGACCTCCGCCAGGATCTTCAGGTGTTCGGCGGTGATCCCGGGGACGTCCAGGGTGGGCAGGTGTTCGGTGCGGAAGAGGTAGCTGTAGACCCTCCAGGCGATCCCCAGGACCTCGGCGGGGTCGTGGGTGATGCGGACGTGGTCTTCGATGAACCGCAGCGCCTTCTGTTCGAGGGCTTCATCGGAGGACTCCTCCAGGGGCAGCATCCGGTCGGTGACGGTCTGCCAGTCGATGACGCGCCAGCCGGTGGACTCCAGGCGGAAGAAGTAGTCCTCGGGCTGCACGCTGAGAGTGGGGCCGTCCACCGTGATTCCGGGCAGGCGTTCCCAGCGGGGGTCGAAGCGGTGGTCGGGCAGCTCCACCTTGAACGGGGCGAGTGTGGTCGTCATGCCTGTTCCCTTTCCTCTTCTGCGGCTTCGGGCAGATCCCACCGTCTCGTCGGGGAGCCTGTGCCGGGAAGGCGCGGCCTCGGGGTTCGTGCGTGAGCCCAAGCTGAAGGAGTGCACAGGGGGCGTGCGTTTTCGCGACTTCGTTCCCCGCAGGCCGGGGGCGTGCCACACTGCACTCCCCCGGACACCGCGGAAACACTGTGGAGACGCCGTGCCGCGCACCCCCAAACAGCCGAACACCCAACTCGCGCAGCTCCTGGACGAGTCAGGCATGCCCGCCAAAGGCCTCGCCCGCAGAGTGGTCTCGCGCGGTGGTGAGCTGGGGCTCTCACTGTCCTACGACCACAACAGCGTGCGCCGCTGGTTGGAAGGGGAACGTCCACAACAACCGGTTCCCGCGCTGATCTCCGGAGTTCTCTCCGAGGCCCTGGGACGGTCCGTCAGTCCTGAAGAGTGCGGCCTACCCGGCGGAGACGAGCGCACCCTGGAGTTCCCGCTCTCCTGGACAACGGGTATCTCCACCGCTGGGCAGCTGTACCGGGCCGACGTCGAACGCCGCCGTGTGCTGCTCGGCGGATACTCGCCGGCCGCTTACCCGAGCGCCACCACCCGCTGGCTCACCCATCCGCCCTCCCCGGGCCCCGCGCACCGGGGCCGAACCCGGGTCGGACGCCCTGAGATCGCCGCCATTCGACAAATGACCCGGGCCTTCCGCGACCTCGACAACCGCGTGGGCGGGGGTCGCATCCGCAGCACCGTCGTGCAGTACCTCGACGCCAACGTCACCCCGCTCCTCCACGGCACCTACACCGAGGAGATCGGGCGTGAGCTGTTCTCAGCGGCGGCCGAACTCACCAAGGCCGTGGGGTGGATGGCCTACGACTGCGAGCAGCACGGCCTGGCCCAGCGGTACCTGGTGCAAGCGCTACGCATGGCCAAGACCGCGCAGGACGATGGCCTGTGTGCGGAGATCCTCGCCGCCATGGGCCACCAGGCCACCTACATCGGCCGATCAGCTGAAGCGGTGGATCTGGCGCGGGCAGCCCAGTCCGCAGCCACCCGCACCGGGCTCACAGCGCTCATGGCCGAGTGCCACCTCATCGAAGCTCACGGCCACGCGGGCCTAGCCGATCACCGGGCGACCTCGGCTTCCCTGCGCGCTGGGGTGAAGGCATTCGAGGCCGAGGCCCCCGACCCCCCGGACTGGCTGGCCTACTTCGACGAGGCCTACCTCGCGGCGAAGGTCGCCCACTGCTTCCTCGCCCTGAACGACGACACTCAGACCGCCGCGTATGCCGAACGCTCTCTGGAGATGAACACCGACTACGTTCGCGGCCGCACGTTCAATCTGCTGATGCTCGCCACCGCTCATGCCCCCAGCGAACCCGAAGAAGCCGTCCGAATAGGTGGCCAGGCCCTTGATCTGGTCGAGGGGTTGCAGTCCCGCCGAGCCCTGTCCTACCTACGCCGCTTGGGCCACCGGCTCCGTGTCCATGAAAGCTCGCCCACTGTCGAGGAGTTCACCGTGCGCGCGAGGGAAGCTGTCACACCAGGGTGAGCGCCCGGTACACGGCGACGACCGTGGAGGCACCGACGATCTCGCCGCGGTCGATCATCTTCACGGCCTCTTCCAGAGACCACCAGCGGATCTCCTGTGCCTCGTTGATGTCCGGAGGGGTGTCGGTCAGGTCAGCGCCGCGGGCCAGGTAGATGATCTGGGGTTGGTCCACCGACCCGATCGCGGGTTGGAAGGTCACCATGTGCTCCATCGAGCGAGGCCGCCACCCGGTCTCCTCCTCGACCTCACGGGCGGCTGCGGCCTCGATGTCCTCCGCGCCGTCCACGTAGCCGCCCGGCAGCTCCCACACCCACCGGTCGATGATGAACCGGTGCCGCCGCATCAGGAGCGCTTCGCGCTGGTCGTTGACCACCAGCGTCATCGCGGCCGGGGGCATGGCCACGACGTACTGCGTGAAGGACACCCCGTCCGGAAGAGTGATGTCGACCGTAGACAGTCGGATGTGCCGGTTCTCGTCCACCAGCTTCTCGCCGTGGATCTTCCATTGTGTACTCACACCATCACCCTAGAAATATCCTGGATTTTCCAAGACGAATGAAAACCAAATACTACACCAGAAAGATCAAAATTCCCCAAAAAATTTATATTAATAGCATCCATGCCAAAAGCTAGCGCCTAGAACGATCATCGCGCACAGCATGATAAACGATCAATGTCAACCGTCGGCCTTCTCCCAGAAGCAGCCGGAGGCCTGGACGAACATCACCGTGGTCAACACGTCCCCCTGGTCCACACGGGGTGGCCGGTCTTCGAGGCCGAAGGTAGCAGCGGCCGAACGATCTCCCAGGGCCCATCAGACAACACATCATTCACAGCACGTGATCATGCCAGGCACAGGGGCACCCCGCAGGGCTTTTGAGATGAGGCCTAAGACACAAATATCTGACCCAACAGGAAGCCGATAAATGCACCCACAGCTGCCCAAAAGAGCCCTACGCTCCAGTTCACTCGGACCTTATCTCGAAAAAGTTCGGACTCGCTCTTGGTCCAGTTAAAGAGATCAAATTTGTTCGTAAACTTCTTTTTTCTTATGGCCAACATCGAGCCAATCAGATAAGCAATCATCAACGATTGACGCAGACCCTCTTCCTGGAATGAATCATCGCTAATCGGAGACATCCACTCCGCTGTGAAATTCGGCATAAACCCCGTCGGGATAAAACCGCCAATTCTGTAGACAGCAATGGTTCCGAAAAAGACAATACCGACTGCCAGAAGCGGGCGAAGAACATGCTTCCTTTCTTCGCATAGCTCTTTAACCACATGGGCCATTCCCTGTGTCACAGAAGTTGGATTCTCAACTTCCACAAACGACGAACCCAGACCAATCGTGACCTTGATCGTCGATTCTCCGACCCGGGAGCTCATTTTGACAGCATCTAATTTCATCTTTAATGAATCATCAGAAAGACCTCCGGGAGTGCTAAATTTACCCCAGCTCTCCCCAGATCTGAGCTCAAGCTGAAAATCCTCCGCGTCAGATTGTGAAATAATAGAGCAAATATCCTTCAAGTCCTCCCTGTAGAGAACCGCTCCAGATAGCTCGACTTTTAGCCTATCGGGCGCTTTATATACTTCGTACATAAATCCATCTTCTTTACATTTAAGGAGACTGCGCAAGCACCGTCACAGAAGCCTACGGCCACTGCTCGGGCTGCGGACTGCCACCCGGACCTGAGCGCGGCCGATGGCCGTACTACTTGGCATCATGACGCGGCACAGAGACGAACGGTTGCCGTTCGGAAGAAATCGGCTGATGACGTGCTCAGGTCCCGAAGCACCCAGTAGCGGAGTGCGACTGTCATGGGTCACCGTCACCAGCACTCCCGGGCGCCTCTGCTCGATTCCGTGGTTACTGCATGCGGTACATCCCGGCTAGAACTGCGTACCTCCGGTCACGAGTTCCAGCCGGATGGTTTCCCCTACGAGCTGCCACATCCAATGACCACTGACCTGGCTCGCATCCAGCGCCCCAGGCCCCCGGGTCAAGTCGTTGACGTAGGCCCGAAGGCGACTGCCGTCCTTGAGGAGGCCATCGCACTCAGGACAGAAACTGGGCCCGGCTCCACCCCCGCAGGCCTACCACCGCCTGGAGTGCACCGCAGCGGCTCAGGGACCGGCCGTCCGACCTGCACGCACAAGTGAATGACCTGACGGGCAGCGTAAGCGCAGTTAGGCGACGCGCCAGGTCAGCCACAAATGGCGTTCTCGGCATCCCAAGCTGATGACTCGACTGGGCCCCGTTCCCCACCTTCCCGCTCCGCGCGGCGCCCGGGCGGCGTTCGATCCAACCCACGGTGCACCCGTGAGGGTGCACCACGGCAGCGCCCCCGTGCACCCGCCGGGTGCACGGGGGCCAGCGCAACGTGGGGGAACCAGGAGCAACAGAGTGATGGACAGCGCCACTGCCTGCGGATTCTCGCGTTTGGGCAGGTCAGCACCCTGACGGTGGGCGGTTCGATTCCCGTCATCCGCTCCATACGAAAGACGGCCCCTGGCCTGCGAAAACCCTTCGCACGCCAGGGGCCGTTTTCGCGTTCAGGGTGCACCAGCAGGTGCACAGGGCGGCGGATGACGCACCCGGCTCCCGTCATACGTCTGGTTTGCAGATGTGGTGGATGATCGACGGACCCAGCCTCACCTGCCAGAACTGCGGCAACAAGGTGACGCGCACCCAGCTCGAACACCTCCTGGAACTGAGCGAGCACCCCACGAGCAACCTCCGGGCGTTCCCGCCGTCCAGGGGAACGCAAGCTCGACGGCATCGGCAACCGAACCCGCTGAGATCATCACCCGGGACTTGTTCCCCCGGGTCGGGTCCGTCCGCGCCCCACCCGGGGCAGAACACGGCCCTCTCTTGTGAAACCTCCGATTGCACCCGTTGACAGAGGTGACCCAGGACACAACAATGGTGATACTTTTGGGAGCGCTCCCAGCGCTTCCGACCGCTCACCCCCAAGCGGAAGGACCCCCGTGAACCCGGCACGCAGAACAAGGATGACGGCGCTCGGCGCAGCAGCCGCTCTAGGTGCGAGTCTCCTCGCGGCACCCCCGGTACAGGCCGACGACGAACCCGTCGAACAGATCACCAACGGCGACTTCTCCGACGGAACGACCGGCTGGTGGGCCAGTGCGGGACTGGATCTGGCCGTCACCGACGAGGGCGTCCTGTGCGTGGACGTCCCAGGAGGTACCGGCGACCCCTGGGACCAGATCATCGGGCAGAACGACATTCCCCTGGTGTCCGGGGAGTCCTACGCCTTCTCCTTCACCGCCTCCGGTGCCGAACGCCCCGTCCGCGCCCTGATCCAGGAACCCGTCGATCCCTGGCGGACCCAGCTGGACGAACGACCGGTGCTCACCGCGGAGACCTCCTCCCACGAGTACGTCTTCACCTCCTCGGCCGACATGGACGACGCCCAGGTCGCTTTCCAGATCGGCGGCGCCGCCGAGGACTGGGTCTTCTGTCTGGACGACGTGTCGCTGCTCGGCGGGGCGGAGCCCCCGGTCTACCAGCCCGACACCGGGCCCCGGGTACGGGTCAACCAGGTGGGCTACCTCCCCCACGGCCCCAAGAACGCCACCGTGGTCACCGACTCGGATGAGTCCCTGCCCTGGGAGCTGACCGACGCCGACGGCGCGGTCGTGGCCGAAGGCGACACCGTTCCCTACGGCCTGGACGCCTCGTCCGGCCAGAACGTGCACACCGTGGACTTCGGCGGCGTCACCCAGGCGGGACAGGGCTACACGCTGACCGCGGACGGGGAAACCAGTCACCCCTTCGCGATCAGTGCCGACCCCTACGCGGAGCTGGCCACCGACGCCCTGGAGTTCTACTACACCCAGCGCAGCGGCATCGAGATCCTCGACGATATCGCCCCCGGTTACGGCCGCGAGGCCGGGCACGTGGGGGTCGCGCCCAACCAGGGCGACACCGAGGTCACCTGTCACCACTCCGAGCCGTGCGACTACGCCCTGGACGTGTCCGGCGGCTGGTACGACGCGGGCGACCACGGCAAGTACGTGGTCAACGGCGGTATTTCGGTGCACCAGATGATGAGTGTCTACGAGCGCGCGCACACCGCGCCCACCGGGAACCCCGACCGGGTGTCGGACTCCTCCCTGGCGATCCCGGAGCGCGGCAACGGTGTCCCGGACGTTCTGGACGAGGCCCGCTGGCAGATGGAGTTCCTCCTGTCCATGCAGGTTCCCGAGGGTGAGCAGCTCGCGGGTATGGCGCACCACAAGGTTCACGACGAGCGCTGGACCGGCCTGCCCATGATGCCCGCCGACGACCCCCAGCCCCGGTACCTGCACCCGCCGTCGACGGCTGCCACGCTGAACCTGGCCGCGACCGCGGCCCAGTGCTCCCGGGTATTCGCCCCTTACGACACCGAGTTCGCGGCCGAGTGCCTGACCGCCGCGGAGACCGCCTGGGAGGCGGCCGTAGCCAATCCCGAGCGGTACGCGGCCGCGGGCGGCGAGGGCGGCGGCCCCTATGACGACGACACCCTGGTCGACGAGTTCTACTGGGCCGCTGCGGAGCTGTACCTGGCCACCGGGGCCGGAACCTACGAGGAGGCGGTGACCTCCTCGCCGATGCACACAGAGGACGTCTTCACCGCTTCCGGCTTCGACTGGCGCTGGACCGCCCCGCTGGGCCGCCTCCAATTGGCTGCCCTTCCCAACGGCCTCCCCGACCGCGACGAGGTCCGCGCCTCGGTCGTCGAAGGGGCCGAGCAGTACCTGGCCAATGTCGAGGAGCACCCCTACGGTCTGGCCTACGCTCCGGACGACGGCGTCTTCGCCTGGGGCTCCAACAACCTCGTGCTCAACAACCTGGTGGTGATCGCCACCGCATACGACCTCACCGGTGAGCCGCGCTTGCGCGACGCGGTGCTGGAGGGCATGGACTACATTCTCGGCCGCAACGCCCTGAACCAGTCCTACGTGACCGGATACGGCACCAACGACGCGGTCAACCAGCACAGCCGCTGGTACGCCAACCAGCTCGACCCGGCCCTGCCCAACCCGCCCGCGGGCACGTTGTCCGGCGGACCCAATTCCGACACCGGAACCTGGGACCCCGTGGCACAGGCCAACCTCGAGGGATGCGCTCCCCAGTTCTGCTACATCGACCACATCGACTCGTGGGCGACCAACGAGCTGACCATCAACTGGAACTCCACGCTGGCCTGGGTGTCCGCGTTCGTGACGGACCAGGGCGACGCCTCCTCCCCGGCTACGGCCTCCTGCGAGGTCGACTACGTGGTGCACGGTGAGTGGACCGGGCGCTTCAACACCCAGGTCACCGTACGCAACACCGGGGACGTGCGGGTCGAGGGCTGGGAGGTGACGTGGTCCTTCCCCGGGGCGCAGAGCCTGGACCGCCACTGGAGCGGCGTGCTCACCCAGTCCGGACACGCGGTGACCGCGGGCGACGCCGAGTGGAACGCGGCCATCGCACCCGACGGCGAGGCGACCTTCGGCTTCATCGGCACGCTTCCCGCCGGGGCCGCCAACGCCGTACCGGAAAGGTTCACCCTCAACGGAGCCGTCTGCGGCTGACCCGTAGCGGCGGGAACCATCCCGAAACCCCGGCCGGGGTCTGGGCGAAGGCGCACGGCGTCCCGTCCAGACCCCGGCCGGTTTCTCGGTGCAGGAGTGCGCCAACCTCCCGCGATGGTTCCTGCCCCTCCCCGGTACGTCTGTTGAGGCAGTGCCCGGACGTTGCCCTCCTACCGGGCGTAAAACGGGGGTTCGACGCTGAACCGGCTGTCCGACCTGCTCGGGTCGGCGGGATCAGGGTGGTTCCGGTGTTCCCGGGCGGCGCTGCCGGGGCCTCCGGTTCCGGGTGGCACGGCGTGGACGGGGACGCAGGGGTGCAGAGCGGCGGGTCGGGCCCGGCCTCGGAAGAACCACCCTCAGCGACTACCGGAAACTTGTAGCGGCCACAGTAGACATGGCTACTTCGTGCTGCTACATTTTCTGTCGTAGCCACCGAGATACACGGCTAGGCCACCGGATACGCCGGTGGGGAGCAGGACGGCTCGCCCGGCGCGCATTGCTGTACGGCGCCGAGAGCCGGCAGGACCGCAGTACAGAAGTCCAGCAGTACCCGCAGTAACGCAGTACCGGCCTTCCGCTCGCACAGGGAAGACCACAGCAGGAAGTAGAGCAGGACGGCTCGACGGTGTGCACGTGCTTCAAGACACCGGGAGCCGGTAGGACCGCAGTACCGGTGCTCCGCTCGCACAGGGAACACCACGCAGGACGGCTCGCCCGGCGCGCATTGCTGTACGGCGCCGAGAGCCGGCAGGACCGCAGTACAGAAGTTCAGCAGTACCCGCAGTACCGGTGCTCCGCTCGCACAGGGAACACCACGCAGGAAAAAAGCAGGACGGCTCGACGGTGTGCACGTGCTTCAAGACACCGGGAGCCGGTAGGACCGCAGTACAGAAGTCCAGCAGTACCCGCAGTAACGCAGTACCGGCCTTCCGCTCGCACAGGGAAGACCGCAGCAGGAAGAAGGACGCGGTAGGGCTCGACCGGCGCACGGTTGTTCAGCGTCGGGGGCCGGTAGGACCGTAGTCGAAAGCAGTGCACGAAGTGAGAAGCGAGAGGAGTAAATGCCATCAGGATCGCCTGAGCGAGGAGAAGTTCCGCTCGGGTACCGCAGGCCCCGGTTCGGAAGAAGGTGGTCCACGGTCACACAACCGCGATCCCCGCGATCCCGTTCTAGCTCAACTTCGGGAAGCGGAAGACCGGCAGCTGCCGGTAGGTGGTATTGAACTCTCGGGCCCCAGCGCCGTACGGCGCTGGGGCCCTCGACGTGCGTTCAGGAGAAGAAGGACACGCACTTGCCCCGTCCCGAAACCGGCAATCGGTTCGACGATGACGACTACCCCGCCTACACCGTGGGCGCCGCAGCGGAGATGATCGGCACCACGCCGGCCTTCCTGCGCGCACTGGGAGAGGCCAAACTCATCAAGCCCCTGCGTTCGGAGGGCGGTCACCGCCGCTACTCCCGCTACCAGCTCAGGATCGCCGCCCGCGCCCGCGAGCTCGTGGACGAAGGCACACCGATCGAGTCCGCATGCCGCATCATCATCCTCGAGGATCAGCTCGAGGAGGCCCAGCGCATCAACGAGGAGCTGCGTGCCGCCGGCCCGCCCCAGACCTGAGATGAAACCCGCCCGCTGATCCCGGGGCAAGGGCCTGAGCCCGCACCAGCAGCGCCGTGCGGGTAGGCGGGGCCTTGCGCACTCACTGTTCCGCGGGTGCGCGAGGGCTGCCTCAGTCGACCTCTGAAGAGCGGTGTGCCCTGTGCCGCCCCGAACTGTTTCGGCATGTTCCGAAGCCTGCGCGACAGCGGACGATGGACGCCCGGACACCGAGCGCCGCCTCAAGCGACCGGCCCTTCCCGCGACGATTCCGGGAAGGGCCCTCCCTGTCCGATCGTCTGACTGCCGTTACTGACCGGGGGGCGGGTAGGCGAGGAGGAACAGGCCCGTTCTCAGGAGGGTGTTGAGCCAGATGTTGCGGTAGCAGGCCCAGAGGTAGCCGCACAGCAGGCCGATGGGGGTGTAGATGAGCAGGGCCATCCCGAGGTGGTGGACGAAGGTGTCACCGGGCAGGGGGATGAGGACCAGGTAGGGCTGGATGAGCGCGTAGAACAGGGCGAACAACAGGGACGTGGTGATGATCCCCGCCCACCTGCCCCAGAGCAGTTCCAGGCGGGTCTGGACCATGACCCGGAAGAAGGCCTCCTCACAGAGCGCGGCCACCAGGAAGACCCCGAGTACCCCGACCACGAGCACCGCTGGTGGCCAGCCGACCCGGAACGGGGCGAGCAGGAAGGACACGAGCACGATCGCCAGCAGGACCGGGGTGAGGCCGAGCCAGCGCCAGGGTTCGGTGACCTTCATGGCGATCTCGGACAGACCGGTGCCCTCGGCTCGGAGGATGGTGATCAGGCGGTCGATCGCGATCGCCGGGAGGGCAAGGAAGAAAAGCACCCGCGGGACCAAGGAGATCGGGGCGGTCGTGCTCGCGTCCGCTCCCGGGCCGAGGGCGCTGAGTACCCAGTAAAGGCCTGCTATGGCCACGACGCAGGCGACGAGACAGCAGCCCAGCCAGACCAGCTGGCGGTGGACGGGTTGTGTCGTGAGGGCCTGCCTGACCCTGGTGTCGAGTTCGCGCCGCCGACCGAAGTACACGGCCAGGAGGCCGGCGAGGACCCCCGCGGCCACCGCCGGGCCCCAGGAGACGAAGAGCCGATAACCCCCGCCGTACATGACGTCCTGCCGTAGCTGTGGGTCGATGGCCAGGGTGATCAAGACGAGGAACAGGGCGGTACCGACCGCACCCGAGATCACCATGGTCCGCAGCGCCACCGCAAGCACCCCCCTGGTCACAGCCGAACCTCCATCATCACCCAGAGCCGCCCGAAAGGGTGAGTGCGATTCTGACGTGTGTCGATGCGGGCGAACCGCTCCGAGCTGGCCGTACCGGAAAACCGGTTGCCGCCCTGGAAGGTCTGCTGGAGGCTGGCGGACCATGGACGACTACCACCCCCTGAAGAGTTACGGGCCGGACTTGGCCGAGCAGTACGACAAGCACCAGCGCGGTGACGAGGAGGCCACGGCCGCCTTCCTGGCGGAGTACGCGGGCGCTGACGGATCGGCGTTGGAGTTCGCGATCGGGACCGGACGGATCGCGCTTGCGCTCGGGCGGCACGGTGTACGGGTCGACGGCATCGAGCTCTCACCGGACATGGTGTCCGGGCTGCGCGAGAAACCGGAGGGCGCGGACCTGGAGGTGATCGTCGGTGACATGGCGACCGAGACCACCGGTCGGACCTATCCGCTCGTTTACCTGGTCTACAACACCGTCTACAACATCCTCGGCCAGGACGGCCAGGTGGAGTGCTTCCGCAACGCCGCCCGCCATCTGGACGAGGGCGGGGTGTTCGTGGTCGAGGCGGCACCGCCCTGGCAGTGGATCAAGGGTGACCAGTTCGTCAACGTCGAGCGCATCACCCCGGGCTCGGTGACCCTCGACGTGAACCAGTACGACCAGGTCACACAGCTGCTCGACGAGAACCACGTGCGGATCGGCGCCGAAGGCATCAGGCTCGCCCCGATCTCCTGCCGCCTGATCTGGCCCTCGGAGATGGACCTCATGGCACGGCTGGCCGGGCTGCGGCTCGTCGACCGGTGGGGCGGGTGGAACGGTGAGCCGTTCACCGAGCGGAGCCCCATGCACGTCAGTGTCTACGGCCGGGCCTGAACGCCCCGATAAATAATGACTAATGAGTACATTCCACTGACCCATAACTCATAATGATGCGCCTTTCCGGATCGTGTCCGGATGCGGCCACATCCGAGATGGGCGACAGAAAGGCGATGTAGTACTGGCTTTCAGAGGGGTGACGCGGCTCGCGTTTCCCCTCTGAAATCTGTTCACGGAGAAGATTCGGGCAAGGGATCTCGTATGAACGAAGTAGCCAAACGCTGCGTCGCCACCGTGCTTCTCGCCGCCGGCCTCACCGCGGGGACCGTCGGGACGGCGCTCGCCGGCACCCAGGTCGGGGGCGGCACCTGGTACCACGGAACCACTTCCAGCAGCGTCTACTCGAACTACTACCACGCGCGTAACTGCCACGGGTCGACCGCGGTGGGCGCCTACACCGACCGCTCCAGGAACACCGCGCCCGGACTCACCTCCTACGCCAGTGCGCCCAAGGCCTGGACCAACAACCAGACCTACTACCGCAACGGCTGCTAGCGCATTCGGGAAAGGAGTCACCGTGAAAACCCTCAAGCGTATTTCGATCGCCGGAATCACGGCCGCCGTTCTCACCTTCGCGGCAGCGGGAACCGCCTCGGCCGGGCATTCCTTCGTCGGCGGCGGTGAATGGTTCCGGGGTGTCACCGGAGCCCCCGGGGTCGGCGAGGTCTTCTCCCACTACCGCCACGGCTCCGCCTGCCACGGCGCCACCGCGGTGGGTACGCGCACCGTCCGGGTGAACAGGGACGCCGGGCAGTGGGCGAAAGCCGCCGCGCCGCGCGCCAACGCGAACAACCAGAGCTACTGGCGCAACAGCTGCTAGATCCGGGAGCCCCCGTGAAGACCCTCGACCCCCTCCAGCGCACCTCCACGACAGCCACGACCACCGTCATGACCGCCCTCGTCACGGCGATCACGACCGTCGTCATCGCGGCCGCGGTCATCCTCGGGACCGCCGCGCCCGCCCTCGCCCAGACCTCCCATGTCGGCGGCGGGGTGTGGGAGCGCAGCCTCACCGGCGTCCCGGGGCAGGGTTTCGTCCGCTCGAACTACCACCATCCGAACACATGCCACGGAGCCACCGCCGTGGGCACCCACACCGAGCGGGTCAGCGCCCCCGCCGGGATCTGGGCCAGGGCCGAGGCCTCGCGAGCCAGGGCCAACAACCAGCAGTACTGGCGTAACAGCTGCTGATAGGCGTCCGTCCGGTGGACCCGTCGGCCCGCCCGCTCCCGGCCCCGGGTCCGCCCCTCCCTGACAGGACCGCACCAGGTGCCGAACCGCACCCTCCGCTTCGCCTACACCGCGTGTGCCGCGTTCGCCGCGCTGCTCGCCTTCCTCCTCGCCGCCACCGCAGAACAGACCGTCCACGTGCTCGAGGACTCCGCCCTGGTCTGGATCACCGAGAACGACGGCACCCACGACACCGACGAGGTCGCGCGTGCCGTACAGGAGGTCGCCGACACCCACCGCACCGCCATCGGCTACAGCGTCCTCGACGTCAACGACCCCTCGTCGCTGGCCCACCTGTACCTGGCGGTCTCCGACCCCGACTCCCGGTACGCCCGCTGGCTGGACGAGGGCTACCCCTCCTTCGGCCGTGCCTTCACCGTCCAGACCCATCCGATGCCGGAGTTCGGCGACGTCGGCCCCAACGGGTACTACCTGGTGTTCGGCGGCCCCGAGGCCGAGCAGGCCCTGCGCGCCGCTCTCGCCGAGCACGGCCTGTTCGAGGCCCCCGGCAGCCAGACCACCCGACTGTGGCACTTCCTCACCGGCGGCCACCTGCTCCACCTCGTGGCCGTCGCCCTGTTCACCACCGTCACCGCCACCGGCGCGGGCGTCCTGCTCTCCGCCCGCGACCACGCCGTCCGGCGTCTGCACGGCCGTTCCTACCCGGGCGTCCTCGCCGGAGAACTGGCCGGAGTCCTGCGCCTGTGGGCGGTGGTGCTGCCCGTCTCGGCCGCCGCCGTGCTGGTCCTCCTCGGCGGTTACAACGGCTGGAACCAGCTCGGCCTCTACACCGGTCTGGCCCTGCTGTTCCTCGCCCTGCTCGCCGTCGCGTGCCTGACCACGCACGCGCTGTGCCTCGCCCTGGTGCACACCACCCAAATCCTGCCCGCGCTCAAAGGGCGCCTGCCCGTGCGCGGCACCACCGTCTCCGTCCACCTGGTCCGCGTCCCGGTGCTGTTCCTGACACTCACGCTCCTGGGCAGTGTGGTGGCCACCGCCCAGGACGTCCGGGACCAGCACGTCGGCCTCCAGGTCTTCGAACGGTACGGCCAGACCTCGCGCCCCGCGCTGAGCGCCCACTACGGCTGGGCGGACGAGGGGGCGGTGGACGACGAACTCGGCCCGTGGCTGCGGCAGGCCGACACCGACGGCGACCTGGTGCTGGCTGCCCAGCTGCACCCCGCCGAACTCCTTCCGGCCGCACCCGCCGAACCGGACGTGCCCGCCCCGGAAGACCCCGCCCCGGAAAACCCCATCCTTCTGGTCAACGACACCTACCTGGTCGAGGAGGAACTCCTCTCCCCCGCCGGGGAACGGTACGGTCCGGACCGGGCCGTACGCGTCCTCCTGCCCGCCTCGGCCGCAGAGCACGCCGAACCGTTCACCGAAGGGGTGACCGGGTGGCTCAGCGCCAACAGCGCCCCCGGGAGCGTCCCCGAGGTGACGGTCCGACCCGCGGCCGACGGCCAGAGCCTGTTCACCTACGGCGCCGGGGAACGTCTCGGCGCGGCCCTGCCCCTGCTGTACGAACCCGTGGTGATCGCCCTGCCCAACGGGGCGGTCCTGTCCGACAGCGGCTACGTGAACCACCTGTCCGGGCGGCAGACGGTCTTCCCCGATCCGGGTGTGGTGGAGGCGTTCCGGACCCGGAGCCCGGAGGCGTCCCGCTACATCTCCATGGTCGAGCCCCTCAGCACCAGTGCGCGCACGGCCCACGCCCGCACCGTGCACGCGCTGCGCGCCGAACTGTTCAACCTGTTCGGCGCGGGCACCGTGCTCCTGCTGACCGCCGTCGCCGCGTGCGTGGTGCACGTGCGCACCCGGGCACAGGAGATCTTCGCCCGCCACCTCAGCGGCTGGGGCTTCCCGGCCACGCACCGGCGGCTACTGACCACCGAGGCGGCCATCGCGGCGGCGTTCGTGGGCTGGACCGCCTGGACCACCACCGGGGCCGAACCCGTCCACGCGGCGGGGATCGCCCTGGCCTCGCTCACCCTCACCCTGGGCGCGCTCGCGTACTTTCACCGACGCGTGATCCGTGAGGGCGCCAGCCGGGCCTGACCCGCCCCGGAGCAGAGAAGCACCAAGGAGCACCGTGATCACTCTGAGGAAAATCACCAAGTCCTTCGGCCCCCGCGTCCTGTGGCGGGACCTCGACCTGACCGTCGAACCCGGCCGTATGCTCGCACTGGTCGGCACCAGCGGATCGGGCAAGACCACCCTGCTCAACTGCATGGGTCTACTGGACCGGCCCACCTCCGGGCAGATCCTGTTCCAGAGCACGGACCTCACCCGCCTGGGTCCGGGGCGCCGGCGCCGCTTCCGCCGCGACCACCTGGGCTACCTCTTCCAGGACTACGCCCTGATCGAGAACGCCACGGTCCGGGCCAACCTCGACGTGGCCCGTCGGCGCGGCGCCCGCCCACCAAGCCACGCCGAGGCCCTCGCCCGCGTCGGCCTGGCCGGGCGGGAGCGGGAGAGGGTCCACCACCTGTCCGGCGGCGAACAGCAGCGCGTGGCCCTGGCCCGGCTCATCGTCAAACGGCCGTCACTGGTGCTGGCCGACGAACCCACCGGAGCCCTGGACAGCGACAACGGCGCCATGGTGGTGGATACGTTGCGCCAGCTGAGCCGCGAGGGCTGCGCGGTGGTGATCGCCACCCACGACCCGGCCGTCCGCGACGCCTGCGACTCCACCCGCACCCTGGACCCCCGGAGTCACCGCGAGGGCCTCGGGCGAGCGTGATCTAGCCTCGGCCGGATGGGGAACACACCACCGCGGACCGCGGTTGAGACAGCCGATCGGGTGACGCGGGCCGTGGCGAGCGCGGTGGAGACCGTCCGTGCGGCGCTAACCGACGCCCACCGGATCAGGCATCTGCGCGCCTTCGTCGAGCTCTGGCCGGGGTCGGCACTGGACCGCGCGGCTGAGGTGGACGCCCGGGTCGCCGACGGGGCCCGCCTGCCGCTGGCCGGGGTTCCGCTCGCGGTGAAGGCCGCGGAGGGGACCGCATCGCACCAGGCCCGACGCTTGATCGCCGCCGGTGCGGTGCCCATCGGCGCCACGTCGGTGCCGGCGCCGGGGACGCGGTGGAAGACCTGGGGGCACACGGACGGGGGCCCCACGCTCAACCCCTGGCGGGCGGACCGGGTTCCGGGCGGTTCCTCGGCCGGTTCCGCCGTCGCCGTGGCCACCGGGGTGGTGCCGTTGGCGACCGCGAGCGACGGCGCCGGGTCCACCCGCATCCCCGCGGCCTGGTGCGGGGTCCTCGGTTACAAGCCGACCACGGGCCTGCTCCCGGCCCGCGACCGCGCCGGTCTGACGGTCGGCGGGCCGATCGCGCGCACGGTGTCCGACCTCGAGCTGTACCGGAGTACCGTCCTCGGCGGCGCGTCTGCGGCGGCACCCGCACACGTGCGCGTCGCATGGTCCCCCACTCTGGGGTTCAACCGGCCGGACCCGGAGGTGGTGGCGGTCGCGGAACGGGCGCTGCGGCGCTGGGCCCGGACGTGCGGCGTGACGCTGTCGGAGCCCCGGCTCGCGCTCACCGACCCCGCGGAGTCCTGGCTCTCCCGAAGGGAACAGAACTCACCCGGCAGCCAAACCGACGTCGGTGTGGACAACCTCTCCGCGCTGGCGGAGCTCTTCGCCGCCGCGGACCTGCTCGCCACACCCGCGACCCCCAACCCGCCCCACCCGCACTCCGGGCCGGGCGAGGTGATGAGCGTGGGCTTCACCTGGCTGTTCAACCTCACCGGCCACCCGGCCCTGAGCCTCCCCGCCGGGCTCACCCCGGACGGTCTGCCCGTCGGACTGCACCTGGTCGCGCGGCACCACGAGGACGCCCTGCTCCTGGCCGCGGCCCGATCCGCCGAACAGGCGCTCCCGTCCCTGCCCGAGAACCCCCTCGGCGGTGGGGTTCGCGCGTCGGAGCGGTAGCATCTGAGGCGGATTCTCCCCCTCGTCCGCGTGTTCCCCGGTCCCGGAGAAAGCCGTGCGACGGGGCTGCCCCAGACACGGAAACGGACGGCATGGACGCTGAAGAGACCCAGGTCATGGCCCGGACAGGCCAGTTCACGACCACGGTGACCTGGGAGACCTCGGTCAGAGGCCGGGTGGCCTCCGCGATCGACCGGTTCTCCGGCCCGCTGGCCGATCTCGCCGAACGCGACGCCAACGACGGTGACACCCGCATGCTGGTCGCTGACTTCTTCAGCGTCGGCCTGAACTTCAGCAAGTTCCAGGACCTGACCACGGAGTACCGCACCAGCGGGGACTCGATCGACTACGCGATCGTCCTGGAGGGCGAGCTCTTCGCCCCGATCGAGGTGCGCCGGATCGGTCAGGACCTGGACCTGCGCAATATCCAGATGGCCCGGCGGTTGGCCGTCGACGAGGGCGCGGACTGGATCTTCCTCACCAACGGACGGGTCTGGCGGGTCTACCACCTGCGCCCCGACCCCGGCGGCGGCGCGCCCCAGCCGGTGACGGTCGTCGACGTGGACCTGCTGGACGAGGAGTCCTACGAGCGCAACGTGGACGGCCTGTTCCACCTGACCCGCGAGTCCGTGGAGCACGGCCGCCTGGACGCGCTGCGCCGCTGGCGCGAGGCGGTCGAGCCCGCCCAGCTGGCCGGGGCCCTGCTCAGCGACGAGGTCGTGGCGGCGGTCCGCGGTCAACTGCGGGCCGCCTCCGAGCACCCGGGGCACCCCGGTGAGGACGACGAGATCCGCCGCGTCCTCACCGAGGAGGTCATCCCCCGCGGGCTGCTCGGCTGAATCGAACTCCGGCACGGACCGTTCCGGCGAGCACAGCTCCAGGGTCACTCCAGTGGACCGTCCCCACGGCTCACTCCAGCGGGACGCTCATGACGCGGTCGTCGTCATCGGCCGGAGAACCCCAGGCGTCGAGGTTGCTCGTGCTCAGCCACAGGGCGTCGCCGTCCGGGGCGGTGACCACCGTGCGCAGGCGGCCGAACTCGTCGACGAAGCGGGCCTCGGGCTCACCCACCGTGCCGTCGCCGTTCAACGGAATCTCCCACAGCCGCGCGCCGCGCAGCGAGGCCACGTACAGCGAGTCACCGGCGATGGCCGCACCGCTCGGCGAGGCCTCGGCGGGCTCCCAGGTGATCAGCGGGTCCGTGTACTCGTCACCGCCGCCCGGGCCCTCCACCTCGGGCCAGCCGTAGTTGTTGCCCGGCTCGATCAGGTTGACCTCGTCCAGGAGGTCCTGGCCGAACTCGGTCGCGTACAGGTTCTCCGCCTCGTCCCAGGCCAGACCCTGCACGTTGCGGTGGCCGTAGCTGTAGGCGTAGTTGTCGAAGGGGTTGTCCGGCGCCGGGTCGCCGGTGGTGGTCATCCGCAGGATCTTCCCGGCCAGGGAGTCGGTGTCCTGGGAGCTGTCCGGGATCTGGGCGTCCCCCGTGGCCGCGTACAGGTATCCGTCCGGGCCGAACTCGATCCGCCCGCCGTTGTGGGTGTTGGCCGCCGGGATGCCGTCCAGGATCACCTCCGGGTCACCGAGGGAGTCGGCTTCGCCGTCGTACTCCACCCGGCTGACCCGGTTGTCGGAGTCGGTCGTGTAGTAGACGTACACGTAGGGCTCCTCCGGGAACTCCGGGTCCACGGCCAGGCCGAGGAGACCGCCCTCGCCGCCGTGCGCCACCCCCTCGATCGTGCCCGCCTCCGAGGTCTGACCGTCCGGAGCCACGCGGGCGACCACCGCGGAGTCCCGTTGGGCCACCAGCGCGGAACCGTCGGGGAGGAAATCGATCCCCCACGGCACGTCGAAGCCGGTGGCCAGGTCCTCGGGCTGGCCCAGGTCGAGGGCTCCGGCCCCGGCCGAACCACCGCCGGGTTCGGTGTTCTCCCCCGATCCCACGCCGTTGGCCTCGGGCGTCGAACAGGCACTCGCGAGAAGCGCGGCACCCAGGAGGGCGAGGGTTCTGGTGGTGTACGTGTGCGTCCGAGTGTGTGCCGGTGTCCTTTCCATGCCCAACCCCTGCCCACTCGGTACGCGCGTACCCCCGTCATCCGCGGGTCGCCCTCGACTTCGCCCGCTCAATCGCGATCCGCGCGCGTGCTGTTCTCGTAGCCCTGGTCGATCTCCTCGAAGAGCCGCTCGACGTCGGTGAGCAGGCCGCTGTAGACCGGCCAGTTCTCGTCGTCCCAGCGCTCACGCATCCTGGTGCGCTCCTCGTCCACCTGGCGCAGTGCGTCCTGGACCCGCCCGCACAACTCCTCGGAGGCGGAGCCGCGTTCGGGCTCCTCATGGTCGTGCACGGCCCCGAAGATCTCCGAGGCGCGCTCGACCAGCGGGGCGAACTCACGCAGGAAGGCGTCGTCGGGCCCGGAGTAGCGCGAGCCCTGGCGCGTGGTGGTGCGCAGGGTCCGGACGATGGACTGCATGTGCCGGGAGGCCCGGCTCAGGGCGGCGATCCAGTCCCGGTAGGTGTCCAGGGCCCCGGGGTCGAGATGCTTGCCGGGCACGAGGCGCCGCGGGTTGAGCCGGGTCCGGTCCTCCTGGCGCCGGACCGCCTCCTGGGCGTTGCGTACGGAACCGTCGAACCCCTCACTGGCCCTCCCCCAGTGGTCCAGGTCCAAGCCCTCCCGCCCCTCGCGCAGGCCCTGGGCCATCTCGCCGGTCAGGGAACGCAGGCTGTCGGCGAGGTCCAGGACCGCGTTCTCCGCGTCCCGGAACCGGATCGCCGGCGCGAACACCGTGTTGGTGGCCAGCGCGCAGACGGCGCCGACGCAGACCATCAGCAGGAGGTAGCCGAGGTCTTCGGGGTTCTCCGCCGTACCTCCCGCGAGAGCGAAGGCCGCGACCACGGGGAGCTGGGTGCCCTGCGTGCCGAAGAAGCGCGCCTGCCCGGCGGCCAGCGCGACCAGGAGCAGCAGGGCGAACGTCCACAGCTGGGCACCGGTCGTGAGCCCGACCAGCCCGGCCAGCAGCGCACCCGCGAAGACCGCCGCGACGTAGCGGCCGGACTGGAGCACCGACCCGTACACGCTCGGCCGGACCACGAGGAGCGCGGTGAAGGGCGCGAAGCCGACCTGCGACGAAGCACCGAGCAGGGTGCCCACCACCCAGGCCAGGGTCGCGGCCACCGTGCACTTGAGGATGAGGACGACGGTCTCGCGCTCGAAACCCCGCCGCTGACGAGCTCGCCTGAGCCCGTCACGTAGCCCCTCGAACATCCTGGTCCCCCGAAGTCGTGGTTCTCAGCCCGGTACGGGTGCCGTGGCCAGGTAGACGGTGTTGGTGGCCGGATGCTCCTGGTAGGGGTTGGGGAAGCTGACCACCTCGGCGCGCACGTCCGTGAAGCACTGGCGCAGCACCTCCGTGTACTCCTCGTCCGGTGGGTCGTTGGACCACAGGGCGAAGACCCCGCCGGGGTGCAGGTGCCCGAGGAGACGGCGGACCCCGTCGGGCTCGTAGAAGGGCGCGTGCGCGGGGTTGAGCAGGTGGCGGGGTGAGTGGTCGATGTCCACGACCACGGCATGGAAACGGCGGCCTGGGTTCCGCTGGTCCAGATCCTCCCCTGCGGCGAGCGCGAAGAAGTCGCCCTGGGCCAGGTGGCAGCGGGGGTCTGCGGTGAGCCGCTTTCCCGCCGGGATGAGTTCGGCCTCGTGCCAGGCCACGACCTCGGGCAGCGCCTCGACCACGACCAGCGAGCGCACATCGGGGTCGTCGAGCACGGTCAGGGCGGTGTGGCCGAGCCCCAACCCGCCGACCACCACGTCGTAGCCGCCGTCCGGGACGGGACGGCGGTGGAGTTCGGTGAGGGCGAGTCTGGCCACGTCGATCTCGCCTTGGACGAACAGGCTGGACATGAGGAAGTCGTCGTCGAGTTTGATCTCGTGGACCTCGGCCTTGGCCATCGGGTCCCATCGGACCCGCAGGCTGATCACGCCCATGGGCGTTGGCCGCCAGTCGAGTTCCTGGAAACGCAGGTTCACGGTGCCCCCGGTTCAGTGGTCGCGCACGGGTGTGCGCGGTGTCGACACTAGGGCAGCACAGGGCGTGAGCGGGGCCGGAACGCCCCGCGGAGCACGGTCTATATCCGTTCCTCGATCAGTTCGACTCCGGTCGCCCCCGTCATCGCCTCGGCGGCCTCGGCCCACGGCATCCGTACCGGCATCGGCTGTCTGCCGCGTACCTTCGCCAGTTCCTCGCGGAAACGGAAGAGCACCGCGAAGTCGCGCGGAAAGGCCGACGGATCCGTTCCCAGGAACGTGCCCACCTTGGTGGCCCGGTCCAACACGGCCTGCCACTGGTCGGCACGGGCGAGCCCGACCGACTCCACACCGTGGGAGAACAACCCCATACGGATCTCCTCGTAGGCCGGGGAGCGGTCCAGGTACTCCTCCAGGGCCCGCAGGGAGGGTTCCTTGTTGAACACCGTCCAGAACGGCACCGACCCGCTGCGCAGGGCCCAGTACGGTTCGACGAGCATGAAGGACTCCACCAGCAGCCGGTCCGAGGGCAGGCCGCGCCGTCGGTACCAGTCGCGGTACATGTCGGCCACCGGCGGGCTGAGCGACTCCGGTTCGTCATGACGCAGCCGTAGCAGTGTCCACCCCTGCTGTTCGGCGAGTTCGCGGAGGTCGTCCATGAGCTCCTCAGCGAAACCCCATTCGGCTTCGGGGCTGTCCCCGTCGGGTTCGGGGGCGACGAAGGCCGTGTAGTCGGAGTCGTATGCGCGCAGGTAGTCGCGTACACGCTCACTTCCGTAGCGCAGCTCGTCCAGGGTGGCGCCGCCGAACCCACCGTGTTGGAACACGTACCGGTCCTCGACCCTGGTCGTGGGCCAGCGCATGGCGCAGTCGGACACCACGAGGGTGCCGCCCGGCTCCAGGGTCCTTCGGAGGTAGGAGCGGTAGGCCTTCGGCAGACGGAGCCATTTGACCCGGAAATAGCACATGCCCGCGACCATGAGCCTGTCCTGGTTGGGGTCGTGCATGTGGTGCAGCCGCCAGTCCGGGTTGGCGCGCAGCAGGTCCTGGCCGGTCGAGCGCATCTTCAACAGGTCCTTCTCCCCGTCCTCCGGCGGGACACCGTGGCGCCGGACCGGTATCAGCAGCGTCTGGGGGATCCAGGGCGCCTCCAGCGCGGCAGCCAAGTGCACCAGCGCCCCGTTCGCCGAACCGACGAAGGCGACGTCCGCCTGCTTCCTGGGATGGTGGCGCACGATCCACTCGGCGAGTTCATCGGAGTCGACGTCACTGACACTGTGCGCCTGGATGGCCTCGTACCAGCCCGAAACCGCGTAGAGCCGCTCCTTCATGGGGCGGGGAATCTTGTTGACGACCCCGGCCGCCATCGCCAGCGCCCTGGCTGCGGCCTTGGGTGACTCGCCTCCGGTAGGCGAGTTCTCAGCGGCGTTGTAGGAAGAAAGGGCATTCAACATAGCGGTCGCCGAATCGAACCCGGCGACAACCCGCTGTGGCTTCATGACGCCTCCTCGCGCTCACCGACGAAATCCTGGACCGCGTCCGCGAGCTGTCGGGGACCGGTGGAGCTGAGCGCGTGGTACTGGCCCGGCAGGACCACCAGGCGACCTCGGGGGAGCAGCCGTGTGGCCTCTTCCACCCAGGCCTTGGAACAGACCTTGTCCTGGGTCCCCCAGACCACCAGGGCCGGCTGCGACACGTCGGGCAGGACCTGTTCGATGCGGTGCTCTCTGCTCTGCGCCCAGCTTCGGAGTACACGGCTCGTTCCGGCGTCCCAGTAATCGGGCACGCTGTAGGACAGCACGTCGACCCCCTCCAGCATGTTGTTCCAGATCAGACGCGCTCCGAGCAGTGGCCAGGCCCTGCCCCGGGGGTCGGTGGTGGGTGCGGCCAGGACGACCGATCCCACGTCGTCGGGGGCCCGGGCCGCGGCCTCGGCCACCACCTGGCTTCCCATGGAGACACCGAGGAGGCAGGGCCGGTCCATCTCTCGGGCTCGTGTCCACTCCAGGAGGGCGTCCGCCAGCTCCTGCACCGCCAGGAAACCACCGGGCGACGTGCTTTTGCCGTAGCCCGGGAGGTCGACCCCCCACGCCTCGACCCGGCCGGACAACTGCCTCAGCAGAGGCATCGTCTGTCTGGTGGACACTCCCGCGCCGTGGACGCAGACCACCGGACCGCGTGACCCCGGCACCCGCCAGCTGGCCACCTCTCCGAAGGAAATCCTGTCCGTACACCCCTGAGGTTCCATCTTCCCTCCCTGACACAGGTAGGTGATCCGCTGAGGTGGGATTGCACCCCCTACCCATCTGGGCAAAGGCCGAATCCCGGGCACCGCCCGGAAGACGGGCGCGCCCTTCCCCGGCCGGGGCGTCAGGAGCAGCGGACGCGCGGTTGCGGCCACGCGAACGGCAGGGGGACTACTTGCGCACCATGACCAGAACGCCGCAGGACCAGCCGAGCAGCGGGAGGCGTTCCCAGCCGGTGCGGGACTCCAGGTTCTCGATGAGGGCCTCCACCGCCAGACAGTGGTCCTCGGGGGCGGCGGCACCCGAAGGCTGGCGGGCGAGGTCGTCCACCACGTAGAAACCTCCGCGGTCCACCAGGGAGAGCGCCTCGTCAAGGTGGGTGAACTTGCCCGGCCGGGTGTCGGCGAAGACCAGGTCGTAGCCGGGACCGTCGTCGGTGGCGCGGGCGCTGAGCCACTCACCGCCGTCGGCCTCGAAGATCGTCACCCGCGGGTCGGGCGTGTGGTGGCGCCGGGCCACGCCCAGGCATTCGGGGTCGTTGTCGAGGGTGTCCAGGCGGGCCTGCCCGTCCATTCCGGCCAGCAGCCAGGCGGTGCCCGCACCGGTCCCGGTGCCCAGTTCGAGGATCCGGCCGCCGGGTTTGGCCGCGGCGAGGGCGCGCAGGAGCTGCCCGACCGCTTCCTCACAGGACATGCTGAACCCGATTCCCTCGGTGTCGTGCTCGATCGCGTCGAGGGTGGCGGGACGCCGGCTGGTCTGGGTGGCTGGCACGGTGACCGCTCTCCGCTTCGGTGGCTCGGGGGGCCAGGGTACGCCGAAGGGGCGCTCCGATTCCAGGAGGTCGGCCCGGCAGGGCGCGGGGCGACCTGCGGAGGAGGGTCTGCGAAGAAGGGGATCCCCGGTGGCTGGGGGACGGCCACCGGGGCGGTGTGGAGACGGGGGGTGGCTGCCGGAACGGTGCCGTCCTCACCATTCCGGCAGCCCTACCGCTCTTCCCGCACCGGAGAGGGCACCGGAGGAGGAGGCGCGAGCCGTGCGGAGAGAGGGTGGGCACGAAGCCCGAGTGGGATTCTGTCGCTTTCGGGATCCGAGGACCACTGACCAGTCGGCAATTCGACCCGAAAAGGATCACTATCGGTTCACCGGGGGTGCGAACAGGGGTGGCTACGCGGCCTCGTAGACCCGGTGCAGGCGTTCCATGTCCACGATCACCACGCTCCGGTACCTGGACAGCAGCAGGCCCTCGGAGCGGAAGCGGCGGATCGCGTTGCCGACGGCGTCCGTGCGGGCACCGATGAGTTTGCCCAGGTCCGTGTGGGAGAGCCGGATCCCCAGGTGGACCCCCTCCTCGGTGGGTACCCCGTGACGCTGGGCCATGTCCACCAGCATCCGGGCCACCCGGGCCTCGACCTCGTAACCCGCGAGCTCGGCCCGCTGGAGGTCCGCGCGTTCCTGGCGCTCACCCATCACGGCGACCATCGCCCGCCAGGCGTCGGGGTGCTCCTCCAGAAAGGAGTCGAAGACCTGGTGCGGGTAGACCCGGACGGTGAGCGGGGCACACGAGGTGACCGTGGCGGAGGGCCTGGTCCCCCGGAACATGCTGAGCTCCCCGACCAGGTCGCCCCAACGCCGGATACCGAACATCGCCTCGGTGCCGTTGCGCAGGACGGACGTGACCTTGACGCAGGCGGGGTCAGCCCGCTTGCCGCGCCCGGGCGGGCCCAGGAGCATGACCTGCTCCTCCTCGTCCCCCTGGGAGATGAGGACCCGGTTGGCGGGCAGGTACCGCGGCGGCGCGAGCGCGAGGAGCCCTTCCGCGGTCCGCGGCCCGAGCCTGGACATGAAGCTGCCCCGAGGCCAGTCGGTCATGCGTCCTCCGATCATCCCCACAATGATGCCCGGGTGGTACCCGGTTCCGCCGGAGAAGCACGGGAAACGAGAGATCTTGTGATCTTCGGCCAACCTTGCGGGTCGGACCGACGGCTCGGTGGGGAGAAGCTCCAAGAGGTCGAGTGCTTTCCCTCAGAGGAGTTCTCACGGGTACGCCCGGTGTGTTTCGAAGGGCACCGGGCAGCGTGGAGGACCGCACCGGCGGGGCGACCGATGCGGCGGTCAGGCCATGAGGTGGGTCAGGCCGCGGCCAGGGCGTCTTCAGTGGCTACTGCCCCTCCGCGGAGCAGGCCCTCAAGGGCGGCCAGCTCTTTCGCGAGCGGCATGGGCGCAGGTTGGCCCCGACCGGGATCGCCTGGCCAAGGGTTTTCCGGACAGGGCCGGGAGGGCTGTCACCCGGGCACCGTAGGCTTCCCCCAAACCCCCCGAAAGACAAGGTTCGTATGCGCTTCTTCAGACGCGTCTGGCGGCCCTGGAAGGATCCGCGGCCTTCCGGACCACCTGTGGCGCCCGCTACCGAGACGCCCGCGCCCGAGCCGTTGAAGGGTGAGCTGCCCCGGTACTACGACCACGTGGTGCGCATCGGGGTGGAGGTGGAGCCACAGGGCGAGGCCGCCTTCCTCGGAGCGGTGGCTGGTCAGCCCTGGCAGGTCCAGAGCCTCGGTCAGGGTCGGCACGACGTGCGCGTCCCGGTCTCAGGTGCCGCGCTCGGCTCGACGGGGGCGGCCCTGGCGGAGTTCCACCACACCCTGAACAGGGCTGGAGCGGGTGTTCGGATCGTTTTCGCGGCCCGACTGCGCCCACAGCTGTCACCGTCGCGCCGGTACATGGTGATGCCCCGGGGCTGGATGACCACGCCGGGGTGGCTCGCGGCCCCCCTCCGAGGGCTGATGGCCTGGCGGTCCCGGGGAACCATCCAGGCGGCCTCTCTCGCTGAGGCGAGATCACGGCTGGCGGACTTCGCGAACCGCAACCCGGAAGCCGGTTCACCGGACAGGCTCACGGTGGTCGGGCCGCCGGACCCTCCACGTGCCACGGACCCCGGCACGGATCCGGTACCGGAGGACCCCCTGGACGACTGGCGTTTCCTGCTCGCCGCCTCGTTACTGGTCTGCGTCGTGGGCGGATCAGCGATCCTCGGCCTCTACACCGTCACATGGCGATCCGAGGGGAACATGTTCCTGGTCGCCGTCGCCCCCCTGCTCGCCCTCCCCAGCGGGTTCGGGGTGTGGCAGATGCTGCGCCACATCCCGGAGGGCCGGATCAACACGTGGCTCCCCCTGGGACTGACCACCCTGGGTGTGCCCCTGACGGTTGCCCTGAGCACCTCCAACCAGGACGCCTATCTGGCGGTGTTCGGGATCTCGCCCGGGGACGTGGTGACCAACGGCCCGGGACGGCTCTTCGCACTGGCCGGCTTCCTGCCGGCGCTGACCGTCCTCTTCGTCTCCCTGGGTGCGTTCGGGCTCCTCCGGTACTTCCACCTGGGCGGTCGCGGGACGGAGTTCTTTCCCCGTCTGATGACGGTACTCGCGGTCTGTCTGTACGGGCTCGCCACCCTGTTCGTGCTGCTCACCACCATGAAGGGGCCCTTGGAGCAGGGCGCCCAGGTCGGTGCCGAACACGTCGCGCACTACCGTTCGGAGGGCGGAGAACCACGCGGCCACGTGGGAGTCACCCCGTCCGCTGTGTGCGTCGAACCCCCGGAAGACCCGGTCAACCGCATCGGAGCGCCGCTGACCACCGACCGCCCGGTGCTGTACTTCGAGGGGGCGAACGACATCGACCTGCTGTGGGACCGCGAACACGGCCTGACCAAGGTGCCCCGCTTCTCGGTGAGCCTCACACCGGTCACGGAACTCGACGACGCCTGCCCCGGCCCCCGGCGCACCGGATGACCGAACGAGAGGTCCCCAAGGAAGGACGTCTTACCTCGGGGAGCGCCCCTGGCCGGGCCCGGCGCTCCCCAGGCCGCGTGCCGTGCGTGTGGGACCGGTTTTCGGTGTGGGGGCGTGGCACCCGAAACCCGCGCCTGGGGCTGTCCGCTGCTTCCGAAACCCCTGTATCCCCGATGATCTTGCTACCAGGAGCGAAATCGGCGCCGAACTCACCCCTGGTAGCAAGATCATCTTCAAACAGAGGGCCGAAGCAGTCGGGCCCCTTTCGGGGCCCGAAGTGGCCCGTTGGCCTCCCCGACCATTCCTCCCCCGTTTCCCGATGGCTGCCCACCGCCGTAGCAGCGAAGCGGGTCGAGGTGGGGCGCCTCATGATCCGGCGAAGCCGCGACGGCGACGACCTCGACGCGCGCAGCGGAGACGGCCACCATCGAGCGGCGGGAAACGGGGGACCGCACACACCGCGGGGAGCCCGACAGCTGCATCCGTGTGCGTCCATGGCCGCATCCGGCCGCGAGACCTCTGTGGTGGGAAGTCCGGGCGGGCCGCTGCGAGCTGGGGAGGCCGGGGGCCTTCGCAGTCGCCTTTCGTTGTCCGCGAGGGGCCGCGAACCTTCGTCAGAGAGCTGGCGGATTTGTTGTAGAGCCGGGGAAAAGCGCGCCGCTACGATGACCCGATGACTGCAAACGTGGATGTTCAGGTCACGTTCGACTGCGCTGACCCGGAGCGGGTCGCCCGGTTCTGGTGTGAGGTGTTGGGGTACGTCGTGCCTCCGCCGCCGGAGGGGTTCGCCAGCTGGGACGAGTTCGGCCAGACACTGCCGCCCGAGCAGCGGAACTCGGCGTTCGCCTGCGAGGACCCCTCGGGCAAGCGGCCGCGGTTCTATTTCCAGCGGGTTCCCGAGGGCAAGACCGCCAAGAACCGGCTGCACCTGGACGTGCGTGCCGGAAGCGGGCTCGTCGGAGAAGCGCGCCTCGCCACGCTCCAGGCCGAGCGCGCACGGCTGGAGGCGCTCGGGGCGACCTGTGTGCGGGTGATGGAGGCCGACGGCATCAACGAGTCGTGCATCGTGATGCAGGACGTCGAGGGCAACGAGTTCTGCCTGGACTGAGTCCTCTGAACTCGCGAACCCGGGCGGGGCCGCAGGGGGTTCGGTCCCGCCCGGGTGGGTTCACTCGTCGAGGTGCTTGTCGACCCAGGCGTCCAGGGGCTGGCCCTGGATCGCCGCCGCCATGAGCTCCGGGAAGGCGTCCGGGGTACAGGCGAAGGCCGGGACTCCCAGTTCGGCGAGGGCCGAGGCGTTCTGACGGTCGTAGAAGGGCGCGCCCTCGTCGGAGAGTGCCAGGAGGACCACCACCTGGACCCCGGCGGACTTCATGGCTGCCACCCGCTTGAGCATCTCCGCACGCACTCCGCCCTCGTAGAGGTCGCTGATCAGCACGAAGATCGAGTCCTGCGGGCGGTCGATGAGGGTCTGGCTGTAGCGAAGAGCCTTGTTGATGTTGGTGCCGCCGCCCAGCTGGGTGCCGAAGAGGACCTCGACCGGGTCGGTCAGCTGGTCGGTGAGGTCGACGACAGCGGTGTCGAAGACCACCAGGGAGGTCTTCAGGGTGCTCATCGAGGCGAGCACCGCGCCGAAGACGCTGGCGTAGACGACGGAGGAGGCCATCGAGCCGCTCTGGTCGATGGCCAGGACGACGTCTTTTTGCACCCCCTGGCTGCGGCGGCCGTAACCCACGAGGGTCTGCGGGATGACCGTGTTGTGTTCGGGCAGGTAGTGCGCCAGGTTGCGGCGGATGGTGGCGTTCCAGTCGATGTCCGCGACCCGGCGGGGGCGGTGGGTGCGGGCGGAGCGGTCGATGGCTCCGCGGACCACCGACCGGGTCTTCTGGGCGACGCGCTTCTCCAGGTCGTCCACGACCTTGCGCACGATGGTGCGAGCGCTCTCCCTGGCCTCGGCGGGCATCACCCGGTTGAGGGAGAGCAGCGTCCCGACCAGGTGCACGTCGGGCTCGACGGCCTCCATCATCTCCGGCTCCAGGAGGAGCTGGTGCAGGCCCAGCCGGTCCATGGCGTCGGACTGCATCACCTGGACGACGGAGGACGGAAAGTACTCCCGGATGTCCCCCAGCCAGCGGGAGACACGGGGCGCCGAACCGCTGAGGTCGGCCCCGCGGTCACCGCCGGAGACCGCCTGGTCGCCCCGGTTGTAGAGGGCGGACAGCGCTGAGTCCATGGCCTGGTCGGTGCCGGTCAGGTTCGCGCACCGGGACTCCGCGCCGAGGACGAGACGCCAGCGGCGGGCCCGCTCGGTGGCCCCGGTGCCCTCGGCGGCCTCTGCCCCGGCCTCGACTGCTTCCGTGCTCACGCACCGCTCCTTTCCAGTAGTGCCCTCACCGCGGCGACGGCCGGGGCCGCGCGGCGGTGGTCGATGGGGCGCCGGGGCCGGGTGACCGCGGCCTGACCGCCGTCGACCCTGGTCACGGCGGTACCGATCTCCTGCCGTTCGGGACCGCCGAAGGCCCCGAAGGTCCGGCGGAGCAGCGGCAGCACGGCGGTGAACCGCTCCTCGGACAGGCCGAGCAGCCAGGTGTCGATGAGGCCGAGCAGCCGCTCGTCATGCACCAGGATCAGCCCGCTGCCCTGCAGGAAACCCTCCAGCCAGGCGGCAGCGCGAGTGGGTTCGGTGCCCGGGGACATCGCCAGGCCCAGTCTGCGGCGCAGCTCCTCCGGGGTGATCCGGCCCGCGTCGACGAGGACGCGGTTCACCCGTCCCGCGATCCGGCCCGGCACGTTGTCGCGTTCGGCCAGGGACTCCAGGGCCTCGGTCCAGCCCCGGGCGTCCTCGTCCAGCAGCGCCGCGGCGCTGTGCGTCTGGTCGATGGCCTGCACGAACCTGGCCGCCGCGTCGTCGTCCAGCCCGCGCACCGCCGGGGCCAGGCCCACGCACACCCGGGCCAGGATCTGCCGGGCGACCGCGCGCAGGTGGGCGCTGTCCGTACCGCGCACGTCCCCGTACCGGGCCGAGCGGGCCAGCGGCGGCAGCGCCGCCATCAGGTGGGTGATGTCGCTGTCGGTCGCGGCCCGGTCGGTGAGCAGGGCGAGCACGGCCGGGAGCGCCTCGCCGAGGTCGGCGAACAGGCACTGCTCGGTGAGCGCCGTCAGGGTGGGCAGTTCGGCGGCGGCGGCGATCTCCACCACCCGGGCGGTGGCGGCCGAGGCAACGGTGGTCCCCCACGGAGCGGCCTCGATCAGGGCCACGTCCATGTCGGGCTCCCAGCGCAGCCGCCAGGACTCGCGGAAGGTGCCCCGGGAGCCGCTCCCGGTGCGGCTGGTGGAGCGCGGCACGCCCCATTCGACGCCGAGCATCCGCAGCCGGTGCAGCAACACGCTGCGTTCGCGCTGGCTGTCCTTGCGCAGGTCCAGGTCGAGATCGCGGTCGAAGGCCTCGGGTTTGAGGCGGAGCCGTTTCCGCGCGGCCATGAGGTCGCGCTGCAACGGCACCATGGGGGTGTCCGGGGGCACCGAGCCGAGGCGTTCGCCGATCACCATCCGCCCGTGCACCAGGGCCGCCCGGGTCTGCTCGCCCTCGCAGAGCACGGCGGTGACCGCTTCGGAGACCTCGTCGATCCCGGCCAGCGGCCGCCCGCGCAGCACGGCGAGGCTCTCGGTGAGCCGGACCCCCTCGATCACGTGCGAGGAGGAGACCGGCTGGCCCTCCTCGCGCAGGATCCGGGCGGCCTCGGTGAGCCAGCGGTGGATCGGCAGGTCGGGCGCGGTGAACAGGTGGTGGTACCAGCCGGGCGAGGTCACCCCGGCGCCGTAGCCGCTGGCGGTGGCGAGCCGACCGTGCGTCCACGGCACCCAGGTGGCGGTGGTCTTCACCTTGGGCAGCCCCTTGAGCAGGGCGTTGTCCGCGGAGACCGGGTAGTCGGAGAGGTCGCGCAGCGCGGGCGCGTGCCAGGCCCCGCACACCACCGCGACGCGTTCGTACCCTTCCTTGAGCACGGCGCGCAGGGTCTTGCGCATGTACGCCTCGCGGCGCGCGTCCCGCCCGGTCTCGGGTCCGGACTCGGCGCGGACGGCGGCCATGGCGTCGGCGATCGCCGGGAACGGCGAGGGTTCACCGTCGCCGCGCTGCTCCACGACGTCGTCCCACCAGCGTTCGGCGTCGTCGTACCCGGCGGCCTCGGCGAGCACCCCGAGCGGGTCGGTCCGGACCCTGGGTGGCTCTGCCGCACCCGGCTCGACCGTCTCGGTCTCCTTTACCTGCTCCTTCGACCCGTGCTCAGCGGTCTCCGCGCGCTCGATCCGCTCCGCGAGCGAGTGCGAGGCGGGCAGGTCGCAGAAGCGCACCGGAACCCCGCGTCCGTGCGCGTGGACCAGGGCGGCCCACTCCGGGGAGAAGGACGCGAACGGCCAGAACCCCCACCCCTCCTTCGACCGCGCCGTCCCGGCCCTGGGGGTGTCGGCCAGGTGGACCAGCAGCGCCACCGGCGGTTCCAGACCGCCCACCAGGGAGGTGATCGCGTCGGCCTCGGGCGGCCCCTCGATCAGCACGATGTCCGGCTTGATCTCGTCCAGGGCGGCCGCCACGGCCCGGGCCGAACCCGGGCCGTGGTGGCGGACACCGAGGACACTCACCTTGTCGGTGTCCAGTCGGGGTCGTCCCATCAGGCGCCCACCTCGCGGCAGGCCCGGTAGAAGTCGCCCCAGCCGTCGCGCTCGCGGGCGACGGTCTCCAGGTACTCGCGCCACACGACCCCGTCGGAGACGCGGTCCTGGACGACGGCGCCCTGGATCCCCGCGGCGACGTCGGCCGGGCGCAGTTGGCCGTCGCCGAAGTGGGCGGCCAGCGCGATCCCGCTGGTGATCACCGAGATCGCCTCGGCGGTGCTCAGGGTGCCGCTGGGCGACTTGACCTTGGTGGTGTTGTCCTCGGTGACGCCGGAGCGCAGCTCGCGGAAGACGGTCACCACCCGCTGGATCTCGGTGAGGCTGGTGGGCACCTCGGGCAGTTCCAGGGAGCGGCCGAGCTGCTCCACCCTCTGGGTGACGATGCGGACCTCGTCCTCGGCGCTGTCCGGGACCGGAAGCACCACGGTGTTGAAGCGGCGGCGCAGCGCGCTGGAGAGGTCGTTGACGCCGCGGTCGCGGTCGTTGGCGGTCGCGATGATGTTGAACCCGCGCTGGGCCTGCACCTCGATGCCGAGTTCGGCGACCGGCAGGGCCTTCTCCGACAGCACGGTGATGAGACCGTCCTGCACGTCGGAGGGCATGCGGGTGAGCTCCTCGATGCGGCCGATGGAGCCGCGCGCCATGGCGGTCATCACCGGGCTGGGCACCATCGCGGCCTCGGAGGGGCCCTCGGCGAGCAGGCGGGCGTAGTTCCAGCCGTACCGGACGGCTTCCTCGGAGGTCCCGGCGGTGCCCTGGACCAGCAGGGTGGAATCGCCGGAGACCGCCGCCGCGAGGTGCTCGGACAGCCAGGTCTTGGCGGTGCCGGGGACCCCGATGAGCAGGAGGGCGCGGTCGGTGGCCAGGGTGGCCACGGCCACCTCCACCACCCGGCGCGAGCCGATGTACTTGGGGGTGATCTCGGTGCCGTCGTCGAGGGTGGTGCCCAGCAGGTACTGGGTGACCGCCCAGGGGGACAGGTGCCAGCCCGGGGGACGCTGGCGGTCGTCGGCCCTGGCCAGCGCCTCGAGCTCGGCGGCGTAGGTCTGCTCGGCGTGGGGTCGCAGAGCGGTCGCTGCCTGCGTGCTGGTGGCGGCGGTGGTGGTCAACTGAGCTCCCTGTGCATGTCGAGGCGGAATCGGAGGGTGTCTCGGAGGAGGGCGTGGGGGTGGGCCTCCTCCTCGTGGGGCGGGCGTTCCGGGAGGAGGTCGAGGTGCTGCGGCGGCATGCGCTCGGCGATGGCCCAGCGGAGTACCCCTCGGCCCCGGTCCCGGTCGCTGTGCCGGGAACCGGGTCGGCTGTCGGCGGGGTCGCCGGAACCGCCTTCAACGAGAAGTCTGACGGCGGCCTCCGACAGTTCGCGGGTCCACGGGGCGCAGACGGCGCGGAGGGTTTCGCCCAGGAAGTCGTGCCGGTGGGCCCGCTCGGCTACGGCGAGGGCCCGCGCGCACTGTTCGGCCTCGGGCAGGGCGGCGAGCAGCGGGGCGATCCGCTGCCCGAGGGGGTCGTGGGCGCCCACGGCGACCATCCGGGGCAGTCCGGTTTCGGGGTCGTCGAGCACGGCCCTGGACCAGTCGGCGTCCTCGCGCAGGCAGGCGGCCTCGATGAGTGCCGAACGCAGCTCGGGGTGGTCGGCGGCCAGGGCCAGCACTCCGGCCGGGTCGGTGCCGAGCACCTCGGTCCACACGTCCAGCGGGGCCTGGGTGACGAGCGTGCGGCTGAGGACCCAGCGTTCGTCGTGGGTGGGGTTGGCCTTCCGGGGCGCGGTGAGGGCGAGGTCGCGCAGCAGGTCGGCCCGGCCGGTGTCCAGGTCGGCGACGTCCACCGGCCGCGGTGAGGCGCGGTCGATCCGAAGGTGGTGGCGCAGGTGGTCGCGGAGCCGGTGGGCGTGGGCGCTGTCGGGCAGGTGGGTGAGCAGGGTCAGGGCTCGGCCGCGCACGGTCGCGTTGCGGTCGTCCAGGGCGGGGGCGAGCACCGCCTCGTCCTCGGGGCCGAGGTTGACCACCAGGGCCTCCAGGAGGCCGCGCCGCTCCTCCCCCCTGGTCTCCCGCGGCCAGGCGGCGGCGAGCAGGTCGCGGGCGGCCGCGGGGTCCACGGCGCGCAGCGCGAACAGGGACCGGCGGCGCTCGGCGGGGGTTCCGCCGTGCCAGGCGGCGTCGGTGTACACGTCGGTGGCCAGGGGTTCGCGGGCGACGAAGGACCACGCGCCGTTGAACGAGGCGAGCCAGGTGCCCCGGCCACCGACGGCGGTGGCGACGAGGGTTCGCAGCCCGCTGTCCCGGGCGGCGCGTTCGAGCAGGTCGGGGAGGTGGGTGTGGCTGGCCCGGCGGCCGCACCGGAACGCCAGGTACAGCCATTCGGGCAGGAGTTCGGGGCGGTCCGCGAGGATGACGTCCAGCCGGTGGGTGGCGGCGGCGCTGACCTCGGGACGGTGGTCGGGGGCGTCGGGGGTGACCGGTTCGGCGGTGTGCGCGGTGTACCCGGCGCGGGTGCGGACGGTGTCGAGGGCGACCAGGTCCAGCAGGGCGGCGGCGCCCTCGCGGGTACTGCGGGGCAGGTCGGGAAGGGCGGGCACGGGTCGGCGGGAGGTACCGACCAGCGCGGTGGAGACCAGGCGGTCCCAGGAGGGGGACGGGGGCGATGAGGGCTGGGGCTCGGCGGACGTGCTCTCGGGGAACGTGCTTTCGGCGGTCTCGGGCTCGGGGGAGGTGTTCTCGGAGAGGGCGCTCTCCGGGGGCTGGGGGTGGTTCACAGGGTCACTGCCTTTCCGTCGGCGTCCCACACGGTCATGGGGGTCAGGCCGGTGGCGGGTGACCACTCGGCGGCGACGGTGGCGGGGCGGCCGCCGGTGACCGCGAGGAGCCGCCACAGCTCCGCGCTGTCCATGGGCAGGGAGGCCCCGGTGGGGTCGGCCAGGTGCCAGCCGTCGGAGCGGGCGGGGACCGCGTTCTCCAGAACCACCGGCCAGGCCTCCAACCAGGGGTCCTCGGCCAGAGCCTCGGCGTAGGAGTCCAGGGCCTGGTCGACGGTGCCGCCGGGCGGCGGCGGGGCGGGGCGTTCGGTCATCGAGCCGGTGCGGACCGCGCGGCGGCCGTCCGGGTGGAAGGCGAGTTCACCGTCGGCCTCGGTGCCGGTGCGGAAGGGGGAGTCCGGGGTCTGGGTGGGGCGGGCGAAGGTCAGGGAGAGGGCGTACCTGCCGGTGGCCGACCCGCGCAGCCATTGGCGACGGCTGCGCATGCCGTCGGGGGTGAGGCTGTCCCGGTGGCCGAGGACCCGCCAGGTGTCCCGGACCCGCTCCCCTTCGGCCAGGACCTCCTCGGTGCGGGTACTGATCCCCACCCGGGCGCGCAGCACGGCCCGGGAGCGGAGTCTGGTCCGTGCGAGAGTGTCGCCGGAGGAACCAGTGGCGTCCTGAGCATCGGCAGGACCCGGGTCGGACTCGGCGGCCGCGACCGCCAGGTAGCCGTCGACCAGCAGGTGCAGCATGCCCAGGCGTTCCAGGAGGCGGTCCGGCCAGCGGTCCCCGTTCTCCCCGCCGCCCCGGCCGCCGGTTTGGGGCAGCTGGGTGACCAGCGAGGCCGCGCCGCCCGCTTTGGCGTCCACCAGGCGTTTGGCCATCCGGTCCCAGTGGTCGTAGCCGAGTTTGGGAACCTCGGCGAGGCCGCCGTCGACCTGGTCGTGCAGCCACAGCCGGAGCTCCTCCAGCCCGGCGGTGACCGACCGTTCCCGGGCGCGCAGGGTGGCTGCCGCCTTCTCGGGGTCGACCGGTGCGGGGGCCGCGGCGCCGCTCGCGCGCTCCTGGCGGGCCACACGTCCCGCGAGCCACGTGGCGACCCACTCGGGCCGGTCCTCGCGGTCGGCCACCGTGCCCTGGCTCCACAGCGCGAGCAGGGCGAGGACGTGTTTGCAGGGGATCTTGCGGCTGGGGCAGCTGCACTTGTAGGCGGGGCCCTTGTCCCCGTCCAGGTGCGCTGCGGCCAGGTAGGGCTTGGCTCCGCTCCCCTTGCACTCACCCCAGACGGCCGAGGCGGCGCCGCCCTCGGCGGCGATGACGCCGCACTCGGGCCACGATCCGGCCTTGGCCACCTTGAGAGCGGCCTTGTGTGATGAGGGGTCCGGAGCCAGAGCCCAGACTTCGTCGGTACTCCATCGATCGCTCACACAGGCAACACTAGGGAGCACCACTGACAATCCGGGGCCCTCGGGACACCGCCCAGCCCCGGACAAAAAAGAAAAACCCAACACGGTTCCGGAAAAGAATTCGGGCAGGAACCGGCACGTGTTGAAAAGCCGGTGCGAACAATCCTAGGATGCCAGGATCAAGGCGACTCGATCCCCGGCCGCCCCGCCCCGTTTGTCGAACACCCCGCTCCCCTTCCTTTCACCTCGTCAGTGCCGCGTGTCCAGGTGACGTATCAACCCGAAGGGAGGGAAGCGGCCCCGCGAACCTTTCTCCGGGTGTCCGCACCCCCGAGATGACGACGACTTCGCACCATGCCGAGAACGGCGGCGAGCGACCCGCTTCCGCCCCGGTCCGCGACCCCGCCCCGCACGACCCGACCGGCTCTTGGGGCTGCCCGGTCACGGCCGCCCCCGCCACACAGGTTTCTCCGGCCACACAGGTCTCCCCGCCCACACAGAGTCCCCCGACCGCCCACGGCTCCCCCGCTGGCAGGATCCGGCTGTACGAGCCCACCCCGCCCGAGGGGCGCACCGAGCTCTGGAAACGGCTGCGCGAGCGGCACGGGCCCCTCGTTCCGGTGGAACTGGAGCCCGGGGTGCGTGCCTGGCTGCTGCTCGACTACCGGGAGACCCTCACCCTCCTCCAGCAACCGCACCTGTTCGCCCGGGACACCCGCAAGTGGCGCGAGGCCGTCGAGGGCCGGGTCGACCTCGACCGCACCGTCCCGATGATGACCTGGCTGCCCAACGCCCTCTACGCGGACGGCGCCGAGCACGCCCGGCTGCGCGCGCCGATCATGGACGGCCTGGCCCGGATCGACATGAACGGCATGGCCCGCACCGTGCGCCGGATCGCCGACGAGCTGGTGGACTCGTTCGTGACCCGGGGCAGCGCCGACCTCATCGGCGACTACGCCGGCCAGCTCCCCGCCCTGGTGGTGAACCGGCTCTTCGGGCTGCCCGACAGCTACGGCCACATGCTGAACGGCCTCACCGCCCTCATCTTCCACGAGGACGCCCAGCGCACGGACGAGGCGATCAACGGCATGCGGCAGTACTTCGCCGGTCTGGTCTCCCGCAAGGCGGACAACCCCGGGGACGACCTGGTCAGCCAGATGATGTCGCACCCCTCGAAGCTCACCCCGCTCGAGGTCGCCTACGAGGCGTCTCTCATCGTCAGCGCCAGCCACATGATGACCGCCCACCTCATCGGCAACACCATGCGAACACTGCTCACCGACGACCGCATCCGCTCCGCCCACACCGACGCGCGCCTGTCCACGCACGACCTGCTGGACCACGTCATGTGGAACGACAGCCCCCTGCAGCTGCTGGCCGGACGGATCGCGCTCCAGGACGTGCGGATCGGCAAGGCGCGGATACGCAGGGGCGACGCCATCTACCTCGGGGTGGAGGGGGCGCACCGCGACCCGGCCGTGCAGGTCGGCAGGCCGGACCCGGACACCGGTCTGGCCAGCGGCAGTCGCGCCCATCTGGCGTTCGGCGCCGGGCCGCACAGCTGTCCGGCCCGCGCGATGGGCCGTCTGGTGGCCTCGACCGGTGTGACCGTGCTCCAGGAACGGCTCGGCGGGCTGCGGCTCGCGGTCGACCCGCGGGAGCTGCGCCCGCTGGCCTCCCCGTTCCTGCACGGGGTCCGGGAACTTCCGGTCGCCTTCCAGCCCGGCCGGCCCAGCGAACCGCCCGCCGTGTGCACCCAGCAGATGGAGCAGGTCCCGCCGGTGGCCGAGGAGGAGCAGCCGCCGGAGGACCTGCTCGGGAGGCTGCTCAACTGGTGGCGCGGCCTCGGAAGCTGAAGTATGACGTGGGTTTTTCGGGTTTGTGAACAGGGAAGCCGCCACTACTGGTGGTTCAACGGATGCACGTTCACGAGATCGACTTCATAGTCGGATCCACGCCCCCATAAGGCAGCCCGAGAAACCTGATTTCCGGGAATCGCCCTTTATGGGGCCCGGCCCACGGACCCCGTCAATTCCGTGGACTCCCGCTGCACGAGAAAAGGAAAACACGTGCGAACATTGAATCCCCCTTCCCCCACTCCGGCGAAGGCCCCGAGGAAACGCTCCTGGCTGACCGCGATCGCCGCGAAGTCCGCACTCGTCGTCGGTCTCTCCCTGTTCGGCGCCGGCGCCGTTATGGCGCCCGCCCAGGCCGCCAACCCCCACGAGCGGGGCCCCGACCCGACGGAGCGGAGCGTCACCGCGCTGCGCGGCCACCTGGACACCGACACGACCCGCGTCTCGTCCCTGGTGAGCGGGTTCGGCGGCGGCACCATCTACCACCCCACCGACACCAGCGAGGGCACCTACGGCGGCGTGGTGATCGCGCCCGGTTACACCGCGAGCTCGTCCTCCATGTCCTGGTACGGACACCGCATCGCCTCCCAGGGCTTCGTGGTGTTCACGATCGACACCATCACGCGGTACGACCAGCCCAACAGCCGCGGCCGACAGCTGGACAGCGCGCTGGACTACCTGGTCGACCGCAGTGCCGTCAGGGACATGGTGGACGGCGACCGCCTGGCGGTCATGGGCCACTCCATGGGCGGCGGCGGCACCCTCGCGGTGGCCGACGACCGGCCGGAACTGCGCGCGGCGATCCCGCTGACGCCCTGGCACACCCAGAAGAGGTGGGGGAGCGTGCAGACCCCCACTCTGATCATCGGCGCCCAGAACGACGTCACCGCGTCGGTCCGCTCGCACTCCATCCCGATGTACGAGAGCCTTGACAGCTCCCTGGACGCCGCTTACCTGGAGCTGCGCGGTGCGAGCCACTTCGCGCCGAACGTCTCCAACACGACCATCGCGAAGTACAGCATCTCCTGGCTGAAGCGGTTCGTGGACGACGACGTCCGTTACGACCAGTTCCTCTGCCCGCCGCCCCGCACCGGCATCGGCACGGACTTCTCCGACTACCGGGACACCTGCCCGCACGGCAGCTGAACCGTCTGACACTGACAAGGGCGGTGGCCCGGAGGGAACTTCCCTCCGGGCCACCGCCCTTCGTGCGCTGCCCGGGCCTGAGGGCCCCGGTGACCCGCCCTTCGCCGGTCGCCTCCCCGTTCCGGTGGAGACGGGAGGCCGGGTCGGCAGGAAACGCCGCTGCCCCGGACTTGGCGCCGGAGCTCGGAGCTCGGAGCCGCAGGGTCGCACCGGTCAGGCTCGGCCATTGAGAGCACGGCCGCGGCCCAGAGTCCGTACGGACTCCTCCGATGCGCCCCGAGGACGCTGCTCCGCCGGTCGAGCGACGCACGGGAGCCAGCCCGGCCTCGTCCCCGTCCCTGCTCGGCGGGGCACGCTCATCGTTGGGGCGGCACCGTGGTCGACCTCGGGTCACGCGGGAGAACCCGGTTCCGGCTGGCTGCGGGCGAGGAGCCCTGCCGCAGGGAGCCTCGGTGAGGAGCAGGGCGGACCGGGCAGAGGGGCGCTCGAAGCGGACGGGTCAGGAGGCGGTCAGGACGCGGTCCGCGCACAGGACGGCGGCCCGGAGGGGGTCCCCCGGGCCGCCTGTCTGATCCTGCCCGTTAGTCGTGGAAGGGCAGGTCCTCCGGGGAGAGCCGCTCGAAGTCGACCTCCTCGATGGGGCCGCCCTCGCGGTCGGTCACCCGGGCCTCCTGGACCATCTCGATGTCGCCGCCCGACTGGTACTGGACGACGTAGACACCCTCGTGACCACCGTGGTCACCGTCGCTGGAGGCGAAGGGCGTGTAACCGGGGCCCTGCCACTCCTGCGTCTCCAGGGCGTCGATCAGCGACTGGCGGGTGAGGTCCTCGCCCGCGGACTTGAGCACCTGGGCGAACATGACGGCCTGGGTCATGCCGAACACGTGCGTGTTGGTGGGAGGCCCACCGTCGCCGTACTCGTCGTAGACGGCCAGGAAGAACTGCGCCCAGTCGTCGTCCTCGTCCTCCACGCGCGGCATGTAGCTGGTGATGATCGTGTCGGCCAGGAAGGCGTCGGCCGGCACGTCCTCGGCGTCGGTGCCCTCGGTGAACGTCGAGAGCAGCGCCTGGAGCGTGGCGGTGTCACCGCCGATGCTGGAGACCACCCACTGCGGCTCGTAGCCCATTCCGGCGGCCTCGAGCATGGCGAGCGCGACGAAGGCGGGGATGCAGGAGCAGACGATCACCTCGGCCCCGGAGTTCTCCATCTCGGCCATCTGCGAGCTGAGGTCGGGGACCTCGGACTCGTAGTGCTGCCGGGCGACGACCTCGTCGCCGAGGTACTGGTCGAGCCCGGCCTGGGAGTCCACGCCGATGTCGTCGTTCTGGTAGAGGTAACCGACGTCCTGGCCGGGGAAGTTCTCGGCGATGTACTCGCCCTGGATCTTGGCTTCCTTGGTGTAGTCGGTCTGCCAGCCGTAGGTGAGCGGGTGCTCCTCGGTGTTGTTCCAGGCCAGGGCGCCGGAGGACGGGAAGATGTCCGGGACGCCCTCCTCGTTGAGGTAGTCGAGCACACCACTGTGCGTGGGGGTGCCCAGACCGCCGACCATCGCGAAGATCTCGTCCTCGATGACCAGCTGACGCGTGACGTCGATGGTCTCGGAGGGGTCGTACTTGTCGTCCTCGACGCGGTAGTCGATCTGCCTGCCGTTCACGCCGCCCTGGGCGTTGACGTACTCGAACACGGCCGCCGCGCCCTGGGAGACGGCCAGGTATCCGGGCGCTGCGGGGCCGGTGAGGGGCTGGTGGGAGCCGATGACGACGGCGTCGTCGGTGACACCGGGAGCGACGTCCAGGTCGACGTCGGCGCTCTCGCCCACCTCGCCCGCTCCGGAGCAGGCGGTGGCCAGCATGGCCAGGGCAAGGGCCGAAGCCAGGGCGGCTCGGGTTCCACTTCGCTTTCGCATGGTTTTCTCCTTCGTCAAGGGGGGATTAAGAGGAGTTGCTGTTGCGGGCTCGGAGCCGGGCTCTGAGGCTTTGGAGCGCGCCGTGGACCCCGAGGGGCCAAAAGCGCAGAACGAGGATGAGGACGATGCCGAAGAACACGACCGGCAGGTTGTTCTCGGCGTTGCGGGTCAGGTCCATGGCCCGGGCCAGGTCCCTGGCCCAGATCTCCAGGTAGACGATGGCGATCGAGGCCCACAGGGCACCCCACAGGCTGCCGATGCCGCCGAGGACCAGGGCGGCGAGCAGGGTCAGCGAGAGCACCAGGGTGAAACTGCTGGGGGTGACGGTGCCGAGCACGTACGCCTGGAGGCCGCCGGCCAGGCCGCCCGCGGTGGAGGCGATCACGAAGGCGACCACCTTGGTCTTGCCGACGGGGATGCCGGCCATGGCGGCGGCGGTCTCGTCGTCGCGGATGGCGCGCATGCGGCGGCCCAGCCGTCCGGCGGAGATCGTGGCGAGCGCGGCCAGACCGATGACCACCGTGGTCCACACGACCAGGGCCCGCCACTCGCTGGTGGAGATGATGCCGTCGAGGAAGGGCGGGGCCCCGGCGGTGCGGATGTTCAGTCCGTTGCTGCCGCCGAAGACGTCGTGGTAGCGGTGCGCGAGCCCGGGCAGGCCGACCGCGAGGATGAGTGTGGCACCGGCCAGGTAGGGGCCGTGCAGGCGCGCGGTGGCGGCGCCGACCACGACGCCCGCCGCGATCGAGACCGCGACGATGAGGAGGAGGTTGGCGGCCAGCGGCAGCATCGGTTGGTGCAGGACGAGCAGCGCCATCGTGTAGGCGCCGATCATCATGAACGCGCCGTGGCCCAGGGAGACCTGGCCGGAGCCGCCGACCAGCAGTTGCAGTCCCGCGATGGCGAGCATGGTGTAGCCGACGGCGGCGACGCGTAGGGCGGTGAGATCCCCGGTGGCGAACAGCAGACCGGTGACGGCGGCCAGCCCGAGCGCGGCCAGCAGCAGGTGCCGGGCGGGCAGCGGCAGCGAGCCCCACCGGGAGGTGCGGGGCAGCCCGGGCGGAACCGTTCCGGAGCCGGAGCTGGTCGAGCGCTCTTCGCGCTCGGTGGTGGGCGAGGTCATGTCTGGCTACACCTTTCGCGCGGTCGGTCGGGACAGGATGCCGTCGGGGCGCACGCTCAGGACGATGACGACGATGGCCAGGGCGGCCAGGGTCGCCAGTTCGGGGCCGACGTACCCGGACACGTAGGACATGCCGAGTCCGATGAGCAGGCCACCGATGACGGCCCCGAAGGGGTTGTCCAGGCCGCCGACGACCGCCGCGGTGATCCCGAAGACGAACACGACATCGAAGACGTTCGGGGAGATGAACGGCGGACCGGCGAGCATGCCCGCCAGCGCGCCGATGAGGGAGGCGATGCCCCAGCCCGCGGTGAGCATCAGGCCGACCTTCACACCGCTGAGGCGAGCGGCCTCGGGGCGGAAGGCGGCGGCGCGCATCCGCAGGCCGAGCGGGGTGAACCGGTACAGGGCGAACAGCAGGAGGGCGACCACGCCCACGGAGGCCAGTGCGAACACGTCAGAGGGCGCGAAGCGGCCCACGTAGCTGAACGCGTACCGGAAGCCGTGCTGCTCGTTGCCCCAGATCATGCCGACCCCGCCCTGGACCACCAGCAGGATGCCGAGGGTGACGATGATGGCGTTGAGCTGGGAGGTGCGGGCGATGGGCCGGACGATCACGCGTTCCACGAAGGCGCCGACCAGCAGACCGGCGGTGAGGGCGGCGGCGAATCCGATCCAGTAGGAGCCGGTGAGCTGGGTGACCGTGTAGGCGGTGTAGACCGACAGCAGCGCGAGGGCGGGCTGGGCGAAGTTCACCAGCCGGGTGGCCTGGTAGATGATGACCAGGGACAGCGCCAGCGCCGCGTAGGCCGCCCCGGACGCCAGCCCGTTGAGGGTCAGGGTGATGAAGTAGTTCATGGGGTCTCCCTCAGAAGCCGAGGTAGGCGTGGCGCGTGCGGTCGTCGGCCAGGAGTCCGTCGGAGGGGCCCTCCGCGGCGACACTCCCCTGGTTGAGGACGTAGCCGTGGTCAGTGACGGACAGGGCCCCGGCGGCGTTCTGCTCGACGAGGACGACGGTGAGCCCGGTGCGGTCGCGCAGGTCGCGGAGCAGGGTGAAGATCTGCTTGGTGACCAGGGGCGCGAGGCCCAGTGAGGGTTCGTCGAGGAGCAGCGCCTTGGGCCGGGCCATGAGCGCGCGGCCGATGGCGAGCATCTGGCGCTCACCGCCCGAAAGGGTGCTGGCGGTCTTGTTCCGGCGTTCCACCAGGGGCGGGAACAAGTCCATGACCTCGTCGAACGTGGTGCGGTCGCGCCGGTCGGAGCGCCACAGGGCGCCCAGGCGCAGGTTCTCCTCCACGGTGAGTTCGACGATCACGCCGCCGCCCTCGGGGACGTGCGCCAGGCCTCGGGTGATGACCTTCTCGGTGGGCAGGCGGGTGATGTCCTCGCCCGCGAACAGGACCTTGCCCGCGGAGGCGCGGTGCAGTCCGGTGAGGGTGCGCAGCAGGGTGGTCTTGCCCGCGCCGTTGGCGCCCAGGACGGCGCACAGCCCGCGTTCGGGGATGTCCAGGCTGACGCCGTCGAGGGCTCGGACGGCTCCGTAGGAGGCGCTGAGGCCCTGGACGCTGAGGAGGGACTCGGCGGTCAGAGGCCCGCCGTTCCCGTTGGCGCCGGTGCTCGTGGCGGCCGGGTTGTTCATCGGAGGGCTCCGTTCCCGTTGCCGTTGCCGTTGCCGAGCGAGGGGTCGACGACGGCGGGGCTGCCGTCCGAGGGACCTTCGTCGGCGGGTGTGCCCAGGTAGGCCTGGGTGACGGCGGGGTCGGCCTGGATCTCCTCGGGGGTCCCGGAGGCGATGACCTTGCCGAAGTTGAGGACCACGATGTGGTCGCAGACCTTCATGACCAGGTCCATGTGGTGTTCGACCAGGACGACCGCCATGTGCTGGCTGAAGCCGCGGATCTGGTCGGCGAGCGTGTCCATCTGCTGGCCGGAGAGCCCGCTGGCGGGTTCGTCCAGGAGGAGGAGTTCCGGTTCGCTGACGCAGGCGCGGGCGAGGGCGACCTGTTTCTGCACGCCGTAGGGCAGGGTGCCGGGCAGTCGGAGGGCGTACTCGGCGATGCCGAAGCGCATCAGGGTGGCCATGGCCCGCTCCTTGAGCTCCTGCTCGTCGCGGTGGTGCCGCCCGAACCCGCTGATCAGCGAGAACGCTCCGCCTTTGGCGGTGCGGTCGGCACCGACCATGACGTTCCAGATGACCGGCATCATCGGGAAGAGGTTGAGGCCCTGGAAGGTACGGGCGATCCCGGCCTTGGCCAGGTGGTGGGTGCGCTTGCCGGGTGGCGGCGCGCCCTTCCAGGAGATCTCTCCCTTCGTGGGGCGCAGCACCCCGGACAGGACGTTGAAGAGGGTGGTCTTGCCCGCTCCGTTGGGACCGATGAGGCCGACGACGGAGCCCGGCTCGACCTGGAGTCCGACGTCGTCGAGCGCGGTGAGCCCTCCGAAGCGCACGGTCACCCCGTCCGCTCTCAGGAGATGTTCCGGTGCGGTCGTTGTCATGACTGCCTTTCTCGCGGTAGCGACCAGAGAACCCGTACCGACCAGTTGGTATGACCAGGTGAATATGGCGCTGCTGATGGGGGAAGTCCGCCTCGTCGCGGCATCCCCCCCGGGGGGATGGACGTTTCAGTTGAGTAGGCGTGCCAGGTCCACCCGGGACCTGATGTTGAGCTTGCGGAAGATGCCCCGCAGATGGTGCTCCACGGTGCGCGGGCTGATGAACATGTGCGCGGCCACCTCGCGGTTGGTCGCGCCCTCCGCCACCAGCCGGGCGATCTGCTGCTGTTGGGCGGTCAGCTCGCCGGTGGAGGGGGTCTCGGGACCGCGGTCGGCGGTCCCGATGGCGCGCAGTTCGGCGCGGGTCTGTCGGACCCACAACCGGGCGCCGAAGCGCTCGAAGGTCTCCAGCGCGTTGTACAGGTGCTCGCGGGCCCGGCCGGGTAGGCGGTCCCTGCGCAGGTGGGCGCCGAAGAGCAACTGGGTGCGTGCCTGTTCGACGTCGTCGTCCCCGCAGGCCCGGTGCTGGGCCAGCGCGATCTCGAAGTGGTCGGCCGCCTCCTCGCCCGCGGCGAGCAGGCCGTCCCCGCGCGCGGCCAGGGCCAGCGCGCTCGGGCTCTCCACGGCCTCGGCCCAGCGCCGGTAGCCGGCCTGGGAGGTGCGCGCCCATTCGGTCTCACCGGTACGGACGGCCGCCTCCACGAAGTGCGGCGCGGTGAGCAGGCGCATGGTGGGGTGCCCGTGCCCGGGTCCGGCGTGTACCAGGGAGCGCAGCCGGAAGAACGCCTCCGCGGCGTTGCCCCGGGACAGGTCCAGGACGGCCAGGGCCCAGGCGGCCAGCGCCGAGGGCAGGCCGAGGCTGTTCTCCCCGGCCTGGGCGGTGACCGCCCGCGCCCGGATCCGACAGGTGTCGACGTCGCCCTGGATGGCGGCGATCATCGCGCGCGAGGCCAGGTGCTGGGTCGCCCAGATGGACTGCCCGGATTCGCGGGAGGTGCGCAGTCCGGCCAGGGCGGTCCCGGCCGCGGACGGGAAGCGACCGCTCCAGAACTCGGAGAAGACCAGGAAGGCCAGGGCCGAGGGGACGAACGCGTGCTCACCTCGGGAACGGGCCGCCTCCACCGCGCGGGAGGTGACGTTGCGGACGAAGGGTGCGTCACCCAGGCGCAGGCCGGAGATGCCCGCCCACACCATCTCCGAGGGCGCGGTCATCTCATGCGAGAGCCGGACTGCCTCGCGCAGCAGCGGGGTGGAGTTCGCGTAGTCGCCCCGGAAGGAGATCGTGCACCCCTCCAGGTAGGCGGCGGCCAGCCGCATCGGGGCCGGGTCGTCCGGGCGGACCAGGGGCACGGCGAGTTCGGCGGCCTTGGCGTGGCGGACCGGGTCACCGGCGTAGGAAGCACTGTCGGCAGAGCGGACCAGCGCGCGCAGGGCCAGGTCGCGGTCGTGCGGGACGAGGTCGCTGCCCACCGCGTACAGGCGTTCGGCGGCGTCGATCGCGTTGGAGTCGCGCATGTCGAACTCGGCCTCGATGAGGTCGACGATGGCCCGGCGCCGGTCCGACACCGCGAGCGGCCGGGCCTGGCTCAGCAGGCGGGCGGCGCGCGCGGAGTCCCCGGCGAGGTAGGACTCGAAGGAGGCGGTGGCCAGGCGGCAGGTGCGTTCGTCGGGGTCGGGGGTGAGGGCGGCGGCGCGCTCGTTGGTGAACGAGGCCGGCATCGGGCCCTCCAGGCGCTTGGCCCGCCTGGCCGCGGCCGCGACCTGATCGGCGAGGTCGGCGTCGGGGACGTCGGCCCCGCAGGCGGTGTGCCGGGCGAACTCGACCGGGGCGTACTCGCGGTCGGTCACCGCGGCCAGGGCCCGGTGGGCCTCGCGCAGACGCCCGGCGGGGGTGCCCTGGGCGACAGCCTCACGCAGCAGGGGATCAACGAAGACCAGGGTGTCGCCGTCCACGCGCACCAGGCCGCGCTCCTCGGCGGGTTCCAGTTCCGTCACGGACAGGTGCGGGCCGTCGGCGGCGTCGAGCAGCAGGTGGACGCGGGGCTCGGCAGCCAGCGCACCGAGCAGCAGGATCTGCCGGGTCCGCTCGGGAAGCTCCTGGTAAGGGGCGAGCTGGGCCGCCCGCAGACGCCCGGCCAGGGGCAGGGGTTCAGGAAGGGCCTGGTCGCCCTGGACCTGCTCCGTGGTCAGGGCCGCGAGAAAGCCGAGGACGGCGGCCGGGTTGCCGTGGGCTGCGCGGACCAGGGCGGCGCGGACCGAGGAGGACAGGTGGGCGGGGGCGCGGTCGGTGAGGATGTCGTGGATCGCGCGGTCCTCCAACGGGGCGAGGACCTGCTCGGCAACCCCCGGAACCAGAGCGGATCCGGGGCCCTCCCCCGCGGCGAACACCGCGACGACCCGGGTTCCGGTGAGGCGGCGGGCGGCGAAGGCCAGGGCGGCGAGGGAGGCATCGTCGAGGAGGTCGGCGTCGTCCACGCACAGCAGGAGGGGCTGCTCGGCGCTGACTTCGGAGAGGAAGTCGAGAAGAGAGGTGTAGAACGCGAAGCGGTCGGTCTCGGCGACGCCGCCCCGGGTGAGGGCCGCGCACAGCAGCTCGCGCCGGGGTTCGGGAAGCCGGTCCAGGACAGGTTCCACCGGCCGGAGGAGGCGCTGGAGTCCGGAGAGGGGGAAGTCGGCCTCGTCGGTGACCCCGGCCATGTGCAGGACGGTGAATCCACCTGCGGTGTTACGGGTGTGTTCGAGAAGGGTGGTCTTTCCTCGGCCGGGGCCGCCCGTGAGGAGCACGGACGCGCCTCGCCCGGACCTCGCGTCGCCCAAGGCCTCGGCGAGGATCCGCTGCTCAGCGTCCCGGCCCCGGAGGCGTACGCTCAGGGGCTCCGTGTACCGTTCTGTCACGTTGCTCACATTCGCACAGCGACACCCTGTTCCGGCAGGTCTGTGTGGGCACACTGGTCGTTTCACCGATACCCGCACGGAGTCACACACGGTACCCGTGCGAGGGGGCTCGGACGGCTTTCGGAGGGTCTGCCGGGAGAGGCGTTCCGGGAGTGGAACCCGTTGCCCACCTGCGTTTCCGCGCCCTGAGAAAAGTGACACCCATCACCCCGCCGGGACGGCGGCGGCACCCCCGACCGCCCCGGCACGCGTCCGGCCTGGTTATCAAGACGTAACGTGCGGGCAACACCTCACCCGCGAACAAGACAAATCACCCATAGAACTCTCTGGATAGTTTTTTGTCCTCTCCAGGACACTGTCGGCGACCTCCCCGGCCGGGATATCCAGTGCGGGACACACTGGATCGGACAGCCGGAGGACCCGCATGGAGAACCGCTCCCTGACAGCGGACGACCGACCCGTTCCCGTCGGCACCGCGAACCGACCCCTCACGTTCGGTGTAGAGGAGGAGTTCTTCGTCGTCGATCCCCGCACCCGCCGCATCCTCTCCAGAGCACCCGACGTCCTGGCCCGCACCCGGGGCCTCGGCGCCCACCTGTGCGGTGAGTTCACCGGGGCCCAGGTGGAGGCCAACAGCCCCGTGTGTACCACCGCCGAGGACGCCCGCTCCTTCCTGGTGACCGCCCGCGGCGAACTCCACCGGGCCGCCGCCGACGCCGGACTGGCCGTGGCAGCCACCGGCACCGTGATCCTCGGCGACCCCGCCGCCGCCTCCCTCAGCGAGGGCCGCCGCTACGCCGCCATCGCCGCCCACTTCGGCGCCCTGCGCGACTCCCACGTGGTCTGCGGCTGCCATGTGCACGTCGGCATACCCGACCGCCCCACCGCCGTGGCCGTCAGCGACCACCTGCGCCGGTGGCTGCCCTTCCTCGTCGCCCTCTCCGCGAACTCCCCCTTCCAGTCCGGCCGCGACACCGGCCACGCCAGCTGGCGCACGGTCACCTGGAACCGCCTGCCCTCCTCCGGACCGCCGCCCCTGCTGCGCACCCTCATCGAACACGAACGCGCCGTCCGGGGCCTGGCCTCGACCGGGGCGATCCTGGACCGGCACATGGTCTATTGGGACATCCGCCTCTCCGACCACCTGCCCACCCTGGAAATCCGGGTCGGGGACGTGGCTGCCACCGCCGAGGAGGCACTGCTCTTCGCCACCCTCGCCCGGGGGCTCGCCACCCGTGCCCTGACCGACGTACGCGCCGGCGCCCCGGCCCCGGCCATCAGCGCCCCCACTCTGCGCGCCGCCGTCTGGCGGGCCGCCCGCGAGGGTCTGGAGGGCGTCGTCCCCGACCCCCTGACCGGCGAGGCGCTGACTGCGAGCGCCGCGATGGAGCGGGTTCGGCGCGCGGCGTTACCCGGTCTGGCCGTCACCGGCGACACGGACCTGGTGACCTCCCTCCTCGACCGCGTCCTGACCTCGGGCTCGGGCGCCTACCGCCAACGCGCCGCCTACGCGAAACGGGAACGGATGACCGACGTGGTGGACCACGTCCTCACCCAGACCCGTGAAGGGCTAACAACCGCTCGGTGACGGTGGGGACGAGCCGGGTGACAGGCCAGGGGGTGTCCGGATCCCGTGCTCCCGCGACAGCGCCGACAGCGCTGCCAGGTAGCCGGACATACCGTGCACCCCCGGCCCGGGAGGGGTCGAGGCGGAACAGAGATAGACCCCCCGCAGCGGCGTGCGATACGGATCGACCCGCGGGGTGGGCCGCATCAGGGTCTGCCGTACCGTCATCGCCCCCGACGCGATATCACCCCCGACGTAGTTCGGGTTGTACTCCTCCAGGCGGGCGGCGGACATCCCCCGGGCCGCGATGACCGTGTCACCGAAACCCGGCGCGTACTCCTCCACACGGCTCCGGACCAGGTCCACCGGATCGCGCGTGTCACCGTTCGGCACGTGGGCGTAGGCCCACACCGGACGCCGCCCCGGCGCGCCCCGTCCGGGGTCGGTGACAGCCGGGTCCACCAGGAGCACGAACGGCTCCCCCGAGCCGCGCCCGCGCGCGGTCTCGGTCTCCGCCCGGAACATCTGCTCCTGGGTACCACCCAGGTGAACCGTGCCCGCCCTTCCCACCTCCGGGGCCGCCCAGGGGATGGGCTCGCAGACAAGGAAGTCGGCCTTGGCCGCTCCGGGGCCGTAGCGGAAACGCCGCAGAGCGGCACGGTAACGGGCGGGCAACAGCTCACCCGCGAGGGACAGGAAACCTCGGGGGGAGACGTCCAGCAGCATCGACCGGGCCGGGGGAAGGTCACGCAGGTCCTTGACGTCCGCACCCGTGTAGACGACACCACCGTGTGCGCGGAGATCGGCGACCAGGGCGTCGGCTATCTCCGCGCTGCCGCCCCGGGGCAGCGGCCAGCCTCCCGGGGCATGCGCCAGATGCCCCAGGAGAAGGGCGACCGCCGCCCCCCGCAACGAGGGCAGCGGGCCCGTCACGTGCCCGGCCACACCTGCGAACAAGGCCCTGGCCCGCTCCGTGGCGAAGGGACCGCGCCTCCACCCGTGGGAGAGGATTCGTGAGGCCGCGAGAGCCGCGTCGACCGGGTCGGGGAGAGACCGCTGATCGGACAGGAACAGATCCGTCATCCTGTGACCGCGGCCGACCAGGGGTTCCATCAGGCGCCGCCAACGAGGGCCGTCCTCGCCCAGCTCCGCACATGTCGTGTCCAGGTCGGCGTATGCGAGAGCCGCCTCGCCTCCGGGAAGGGGGTGGGCGTAGGAGACCTCGGGGCGGAGCATCCGTACGCCCCGGGCGGCCAAGTCGAACTCCCGTAGGAAACGCGAGGAAGCCGCCAGCGGGTGGACCGCCGAACAGATGTCGTGCCGGATGCCGGAGTCCAGCAGGGCGAGCGTGCGCAGCCCGCCGCCGACCACGTCGTCGCGCTCGTAGACCGCGACGCGCAGTCCCGACCTGGCCATCGTCACCGCGGCCGCCAGCCCGTTCGGTCCGCTTCCGACCACCACGGCGTCAGCGTCACGCATCCTGTCAGCACCTACCTCGTCGGGTCCCCGGGGAAGAGGAGCACGAACCGAACCCGCTACGCGACCGCGGCGACAGCGGTTTCCGGTCTTTTCTCCCCACGCTCCCACCTGCCGCGGACCGCGGGCGAGAGGCTTCTCGCCGCAGCACACAGCACGACACCGATCATGATGAACCCGAAGCTGACGATTCCCAACTGAACGATGATGAGCGCGTGGAGCGGGACGCTGAGACACACCGCGACGACAGGTCCCCGCCCGTGTGTGAGGAGGAGAATCGCCATCGCCGTCTCCCCGATGACGGCGCCCCACGACGTGAGTGCCGCGATGATCGGCACACTCAGTAGCACCCAGCTGACGACCTGTCGGCCCCAGCCGCTGGCCAGGCAGTAGGCCGAGGCCGACCGCACGAGTCCGTCGCACTCCACCACGGCCTCGTCCCCGCCGACGGGAACGAACAGGTGTGAAGCCGGCGTGAAGACGAACACGCTCGCCTGAGCCAGGGCGATGAGGGTCCGGCCGAAACCCAGGACCCTGGACTCCGGGTTGAAAGCGAGCATCGCCCGGTGGAGGTAGGTCAGTTTCCCGTTCATCGGCACTCAGCCTCGATCAGGACGGCCTGGCTGTCGAGACGCCATCCGTCATAGGAGTCCCTGAACGACCAGGGAACGGGTTCGGTCCGGACCAACAGAACTTCTCCGCACAGACAGCGACAGAAACGTACGCCTCCCTTTTCAACTTCACTTCTTACAACCGTTGGCCTCAGCCTTGGTTCCGTGCTTGTTGGCAATAATGGTGGCCACGACGAGAATCACCAGCAACACCAGGAAACCAATGCCTGGAATGAGCATGAAAGCATCGCCCACACCGCCGGAAGTCATTCCATACCCTGCCGACGCCAGTGAGAGAAAGGAGATGAAATATCCAGTGAAAGAACCGGAAAGCAGCCACGGCCCCGCAGCCCGGTGACCCGCCCACCAAGCCGGGTCAGAAGCCGTGGTGACCCTTGTCCTGATCCCGACAGCCGAGTTCCGATCAAGGGATCGATTTTCCGTGGCACTCTTGACGTAGTGCATGAAACCGGAGACAAAAACAATACCGACTCCGGCGGTAATGAGTCCCCCCACTTCAGCCACTAGCAAAACCCTCTTCACTGAACGACAGACAGCAGACTGACGGAGGCCAGCCCGACAAAGCAGCTATCAATGACCTGCCAACGGCGCACCACAGTAGCACAAAAAGGTGCACAAAAGGCGACGGGATAAACACTAAAGGCGACCACAAGCGCGCCATGGAACCTGCGGATCGCCCTCGAAGTGGACTTTCGCCTTTTTATAACGAATCCATATAAACAAGAAGTGAGAAATGGTCCTCCTGCTTCTCGTCCAGGGGTTCCGTGCCCACCGGGGCCGCGGGTGCCGCGGGTGCCGCGGGTGCCGCGGGCCGGTTCGCGGCCCGTCGCACCCGCGGCGCCCCGCTCCCTCACCCGGGGTGCGGGCCCGCCTCACCGGACGGGTCCAGCCGCAGCTCCCGCGCCGTGGGCGGGTCGGCGCCCTCCCGGGTGACGGTGTGGGCCGCGGCGGTGGCGGCGAAGGACAGCAGGGCAGTCAGGTCCTGCTCGGTGAGTCCCGCCAGGCGGTTCCGGGGCTCGGAGCCCAGGCGGCCGTCCAGGTCCAGGCGGCGGAGGAGGGCTCCCATGAAGGAGTCCCCCGCGCCCACCGTGTCCACGACCTCCGTCTCCGTCTCCGGGGCGGGGACCGAGGCCGACACCCCGTGGGAGAGGGCGAAGGCGCCCCTCGCCCCCAGGGTGACCACGACCAGGGCCGGGCCCAGCGCCGCCAGGGCCCGGGCGGCGTCTTCCGGGCCGCGCCCCGGGTAGAGGAAGGCGAGGTCCTCGTCGCTGGCCTTGACCACGTGGGCCTGGGCGGCGTGGCGCAGGGCCAGGGCCCGCGCCGCGGCCGGGTCGCCGATCACGTCCGGGCGGATGTTCGGGTCGAGGGTGACCGTCACCTGGCCCCGGCCGTGCTCGCGCCCCAGCAGGGCCTCGACGAGGGAGGCCCCCGGTTCCCGGAACAGCGCGATCGAGGCGGCGTGCACCGCCCTGACCCCGGGCTCGAAGCTCTCCGGGAGCTCGCCTGGCTGCCACCGCCAGTCCGCCGCGTCGTCCATGCGGAAGTCGTACCGCGCCGCCCCGTTCTCGTCCAGGGTTGCCAGGGCCAGCGCGGACGGCTCCTCGGCGGCGATCAGGCCGGAGGGGTCCAGCCCTTCGGCCAGCAGGCGGGCGCGAATCAGCTCACCGAACCCGTCGGAGCCGATGCGTGCCAGCAGCCGAGTGGGCAGTCCCAGCCGGGCGGCGGCCACCGCCGTGTTGGCCGGGCCGCCGCCGGGGGCCGCACGCAGGACGTCAGGGCCGTGCCGGGTGGGCAGTAGGTCCATGACGTTCTCCCCGACCACCACGAGCCGTGCGGGAACCTGGTCGCTCACGCGACACCTCCGTCGTTGTCGGCGGCGGGCAGGGCCGCCGCGATCGAGGCTGCGAAACCCACCTGGGGCAGGAGTGTGGCCTGGTAGGCGTGGTAGACATCCGGTTTGCCCGCCCACACCGAGCCCGAGGGCTGGTTCGCGGGGTCGAGTTCGTGCCGCCAGCTACCGTGCTCGCGGTCCACGTGGAAGCGGTCGGCGTAGGACCACCAGCGGTCGTAGTGCTCGGTGTAGGCCGGGTCGCCGGTGCGCCGGGCCAACGTCCACGCCGCCATGGTGGCCTCGGCGACCACCCAGTGCATGCGCTGGCGTACCACCGGCTTGTCCTGCCAGTCCAGGGTGTAGGCGAACCCCTCCGCGCCGTCCACCTCCCAGCCGCGCCGGACGGCGTTGGCGAAGAGCTGTTCGGCGTCGGTGCGCAGCCAGGCGGGGGCGGCCTCGCCCACGCGCTCCAAGGCGAGTTCGAGGTGCAGGAGCAGGCGGGCCCACTCCAGCAGGTGGCCAGTGGTGCTGCCGAAGGGCCGGAAGGGGTGGTCGGGCTGGTCCCGGTTGTAGTCCGGGATCGGCTGCCAGTCCGGGGTGAAGTGCTCGGGCAGGCGCCAGTCGTGCGCGGCGGCCACCCCGTGCACCAGGCGTTCGGCGATGGCCAGGGCCCGCCGCGTCCAGCGGAGGTCACCGGTGGCGTCGGTCGCGGCCAGGAGCGCCTCCACCCAGTGCATGGCGCTGTTGGCGCCGCGGTAGGGCTCGGTGACGGTCCAGTCGGCGTCCCAGCTCTCCCGGACGCAGGCCGCTTCCTCCTCCCAGAAGCGTTCGTCGAACACGGTCAGGGCACGGTCGAGCAGCTCACGCGCGCCGGGCCGGGCGGCGAGGACGGCCGACGACGCGGCCAGGACCACGAACGAGTGCGGGTAGGCGGACTTGTGCGGCAGAGCTTTGCCGCCCCCCATTTGGGAGCGCTCCCGAATTGCGGCCGCGTCCCCGCCCTCAGGCGCCTCGTCGAACCACCCCCCCAGCTCAACGTCGTACAGCGGCCCGGACAGCGCGGCCAGGCCGTGGTCGGCCAGCTCCGCCGCGCCCGGGTCGCCGCGCAGGTGTGCCAGGGAGAACACGTGCGTCATGCGTGCGGTGATCCAGGTCTCGGTGGGGCGGTCGGGTTCCACGCCGCCCTTGGCGTCCAGCCAGCCGAAACCGTCGGGGACCGCGGCCCCCGCGGCGAAACCGACCAGGCGCCGCTCCTCGGCCCTCAGCCAGGCGGGGCCGCCGGGGAGCGGATGTGTCGATGCGGTCAAACCAGTGCCTCCTCGGGAGTCGTTGCGCGCGTAACCGTATCCCGCGGCCCTCCTCCCGGGAAAGGCCGGGGAGCCACCCGCGCCAGGGCTCCAACAGCCCCGGGACCACACGTGACATTCATGACGATATATCTTGACCAGTTGCCACGGTTCCCCACCAATGGTTTGGTCTGACCAGGTCAGCGCGACAACACCCCTGTGTCCTGCCTGCCACACGGGCGCCGCGGCGCACCCACACCACACCACCGGGAACATCCAGGAGACAGACCAATGATGCTCGCCGCGGGGGAGACCCCCGTATACCTAGGCCCCATCGTGGCCCTGCTCGTCGCGGCAGGACTCATCGGGGCTCTCTTCGTCCGGTTGAAGGTCGTGCCCATCGTGGGCTTCCTCCTGGCCGGCGTCCTCATCGGCCCGCACCAGCTGGGGGTGGTCGCGGACGAGAGCCAGGTGGAGGCCGCGGCCGAGATCGGGGTCATGCTGCTCCTGTTCACCATCGGCGTGGAGTTCTCCATCGCACGCCTCGCCAGGATCAAGAAGTTCGTGCTCGGTGGCGGAACGGTCCAGGTGCTGCTGACCACCGCTGTCGTGACGGTGCTCTGCGTGCTGTTCGGGGTCGACTGGCGGGTCGGTGTCTTCACCGGGTTCCTCGTCGCGCTCTCCTCCACAGCGATCGTGCTCAAGGTGGTCGCGGCGAAGGGGATCACGCAACAGCCGGTCGGCCAGGCCTCGGTGGGCACCCTCATCCTCCAGGACCTCGCCATCATCGTGATGGTCCTGTTGATCCCTATCCTGGGCGGCCAGAGCGAGGGCGTGTGGGACATCGTCCAGGCCCTGGGGACCGCGGCGCTGGTCCTGACCGCCGTGATCGTCGTCGCCCGTAAGGTGATGCCCCCGCTGCTGGAGCGGGTGGCACGTCTGTGCTCCCCCGAGATCTTCCTGCTGTCCATCGTCGCCATCGCCCTGGGCGTGGCCTACCTGACCTCTCTGGCCGGGGTGAGCGACGCGCTGGGGGCCTTCCTCGCCGGCATGGTGCTGAGCGAGTCCCGGCACAGCGCCCACGCGCTGAGCGAGATCATGCCGCTCCAGATGATCTTCAGCGCGGTCTTCTTCGTGTCCATCGGCATGATGCTCGACATCGCCGTGTTGGCCCAGCTGTGGTGGATGGTCCTGCTGACCGCGATCGCCGTCGTGGTCATCAAGGTGGCCACCGCCTACACGGCGGTCTCCGTTCTCCGGGTCGGCGCGCCGACGGCGATGGGAGCGGCCTTCCTCCTGGCCCAGATCGGCGAGTTCTCCTTCGTCCTCCAGCAGGTGGGAGCCGAGTACGGGCTCAGCCCGGCCGGACTGGGCGCCGACGGGGACCAGCTCCTCGTGGCCGTCACCGTGGTCCTCATGACCGCCACGCCCGCCCTCGGCGCCCTCGGCGAGCACATCACCAAGCGGATGGGACAACGGCCGGCCCCTCCGCAGACGGGGACGGCCGGGGGCACGTCGACGCGAGGGAGCACAGCGACACACGGGACCGCGTCCTGGTCTCCGGTTGGGGCCCGGTGGCCCGCAACCTCTCCGCCTACCTGCGGTCGAACGGCGTCCCGGTGACGGTGACGACGCTCAACCCGGACCTGGCCGCCTAGGCCGAGGCGGAGGGGCACACGGTCGTCCGGGGGGAGGCCACGAAGGCGAGCGTCCTCCACGAGATCGACATGGCACGGGTGAGGCTGATCGTGATCTCCGAGAACACGGCGGAGGAGGCCACCCACACCGCCCACATCCTGAACGGGGTCGCACCAGGAGTCCCGATCGTGGTGCGGCCGGTGGACTCCCCGGACGTCCCCGGCCTGTACGAGGCGCACGCCGCCCGGGTGGTGGACACCCAGCGCGCGGTCACCGAGCCGCTGGGGCGCGCGGTCCTGGACCTGCTCGGCATCGGCCGCACCGGAGAACACCACCCCGACCCCACCGTGATGTCCCTCTTCGCCCCGGCCCCCGGCTCCTCCTGTGCGCACACGGAGAACCTCCAGCCCGTGCTGCCGAAGAGCCCCGGCTGCACCGAATGCCTGCGGCAGGGCAGGCGGGACTGGGTCCACCTGCGGTTGTGCGCCGGCTGCGGTTTCGTGGGCTGCTGCGACGCCTCCCCCGGCAGGCACGCGCGCGTCCACGCCGAGGACGCCGGGCACCCGGTCGTGACGTCCGCGGAACCCGGTGAGAGCTGGGGCTGGTGCTACCTGGACTCGGTCACGATCGAGCCGGACCGGGCCGAAGCCGGCGGGGCGTGATCCCGAGGGGGTGAGCGCGGCCCGGTGCGGCGCTCACCCCCTCGGAGCCGTCCTGGCCCCCCGGTCCGCGGCGCGGCAGGTCCAGCGGATGTGCTCGGCGACGGTGCGGGGGTCGTCCGCCATCGGGATGTGCCCGGACCCGAGCAGGGACACCATGCGCGCGTTGGGCACCCGCTGGTGCGCGTGCTCGGCGCTGGAGGGCAGCAGCGTCCGGTCCCGGTCGCCCCAGGCGATGGTGACCGGGCAGGGGATCGGCCGCGGGGTGAAGTCGTAGTCGGCGATCCTGGGCACCATCCGCACATAGGGCGCGCCCGGTTCGAGCCCTCGCACACCGAACCGGGTCGCCTTGGCCTCCGGCGAGGAGGGGTCGCCGCGCAGGGCGAGCCGGGCCGCGGCCCGCGCGGGCGGGGTGTCGGCGAGCCGTTCCTTGACCGGCATCGGGATGCGGGTGGCGAGGTTGGCCATCAGGCCCACCGTGCGCATGCCCCAGCGGGCGAGATTGTCCGAGAACCCGGCCGGGGAGAACACCGTCACCGAGCCCGCGACCCCCTGGACCCCGAGTTCCAGGGCGATGGAGCCGCCCAGGGAGTTGCCCGCCAGGTACGGGTTCTCCAGGCCGTGCAGCTCGCAGAACTCCCGGATGACCCGCACGAGGCTGTGCACGTCGTAGGGTTCGTCCCGCTCCGGGGCCGGGGACGCCCCGAACCCCGGCAGGTCCACGCTGACGACCTCGTAGTCGTCGGCCAGCCGGGGCGACACGGCCCGCCAGCACTGTCTGCGGTCACCCAGCCCGTGCAGGAGCACCACGGGGCGGCCGCTGCCGTGTCGGTCGTAGGCGATGCGTCTGGGGTCCATTCCACCGGTCTACCCGAGCTATGCGCTCCGGCCGCCGATCCGAGCCACGAAACTAGACAACAGGTGCACCCAGCTTGACCCTTCGGCCGACCCTCCGGCGGAGCCGTCCACACGCTCGGGGCGGAGCCGCGGGGCCGCGGTCAGCAGCAGGCCCGACACCACGGCCACCAGGCCCAGCACCGGGGCCAGACCGAAGCCCAGACCGGCCACCGTCAGGGCCAGCAGGCCTCCGCCGATCAGCGCCGCGGCGGCCAGCACCCGGATCGGGCCCGGGTCGCCCCGCAGAACCTTCGGCGGGTTCTCGAACCGCACCGCCCAGTGGGCCAGCGGCAGCAGCAGCGGCAGCAGGACCGCCACACCGAGCACGCCCCACAGCAGCCACAGCCCGGTCATCGGGTCGGGCGTGTCGATCCCCAGGCCGTACACCACGACCCCGGCGACGATGGTGATCGGCAGCATGTGCCACAGGTACACGGTCATCAGCTGCGGGGAGACCCGGTCCAGCATGCGCGCCGGTCCGGGCCGGTCCGACCACGCGGCGATCCGGTCCCGCAGCAGCACCGCGATACCCACCTGGACCGCGCCCAGCGCCGCCAGCACCAGGGTCGGCGGGGCCACGTTCGAGGTCTCGGCGGCGAACACGCCGGTCATGTTCAGCGAGTAGGGGCCCGCGTAGACCAGGACCACCGCGACCGCGGCGCCGACCGCGATCATCCACCCCGTGTGGGCCCGGCGGATCGTGCCGGTCGCGTAGTGGAAACCGAGCTGGTGCACGGCCAACCAGACGAACGCCACGTTCAGGAAGCCGAACGCGTCCACCCCGAACCCGTACCGGCTCAGGTCGACGAGGGCGGCACCGGTGAGCAGCGCGGCCGGAACCCACCAGCCGAACCTCTCCTGGGCGGCCACCAGCACCGGCGTCGCCACGACCACCAGCACGTAGGCGGCCAGGAACCACAGCACCATGCCCGCGGCGCCCGCACCGATCAGGACGGGCTGCACCGGGGTGCCGCCCAGGACCGCGATGTGGGAGGCGAGGATCCACACCACGGCGAGCGGGACCACCGGCCAGGCCAGTCTCCGCAGCCGCTTGGCCCACCAGACCGAGGCCTTCTCACCCCGGGCCGAGGCCGAGCGCCAGCTGATCAGGTTGGCGGCGCCGCCCACGAAGAAGATCAGTGGCATGACCTGGGAGACCCAGGTGAGCGCGAACCCGCCCGGGGTGCTCAGGACGCTGGTCGCCGCGAGCTCGCCCTCGGGCTGCACGGTCAGCACCGGCAGCCACCAGTGCTGGACGACCACCAGGACCATGACGAACAAACGCAGGGCGTCGAGGAAGCGGTCACGACCGACCACCGGTTTCGGCACGGCGCGTACCGGAGCCTTGACGAGGGCCGTGGTCGGCGGTCGGTCCCCGCCGGTGGGCTCGACGGTCAGGGTCATAGAGTTGTCGCTCCTTGGTCTTCCCGGTCTCTGGGAGGCGGCCGGGCACACGGCGGTGCTCAGGCCTCGGTGACCGGGCTGTGCTGACCCATGGGGGGTTTCGACACGTTTCCCGGCGTCTGCCCTGTTCACGGGCGTTCACCGGCACGGGTCCCGAGTGGTGACGCGTCGCTGTTAACGACCCTAGGCGCGGGGTCAAGCGGTCGCGAGGGCGCTGGGTACCCTCTCGTCCCGGCGGCCTGCCCACCCCTGGAAGGTGGTGCCTGCACTACCGGGTCCCCTGGTTCGCCTGTGGTGCGGGGGTTCCCGCCGCCCCGGCAGTGGCCTGGGCCGACGCGGCGGGGTCAGCACGCGGTGATCGGAGTGCGCCGATCAGGGCGCGGTGGGCAGTGCGCGCTTGTGAGCGGTGACACGGTAGCGGTCGACGAGGGTGCGCGTCACATGGTCGGAGACGGGCAGGCCCTCCAGGAAGTCGTCGATCTGCTCGTAGGTCAGACCCAGCGCGTCCTCGTCGGGCTTTTGCGGGGTGAGCGTCTCCAGGTCGGCCGTGGGCACCTTGTGCACCAGGTCCTCCGGGGCACCGAGCTCGGCGGCGACCGCGCGCACCCGGCGCTTGGTCAGGCCGGTCAGGGGCACCAGGTCCGCCCCGCCGTCGCCGTACTTGGTGAAGAACCCCGTGACCGCCTCGGCGGCGTGGTCGGTACCGACCACCAGGCCGCCCAGTCCGCCCGCGACCGCGTACTGGGCGATCATCCGCTGCCGGGCCTTGATGTTGCCGACCACGAAGTCCTCGGCGGCGGCGTCCTCGTAGGTCATGCCGCCCTCGCCGAGGGAGGCCGCCATGGCGTCGGTGGCCGGACGCACGTCCACGGTCAGGCAGCGGTCCGGAGCGCCGAACTCCACGGCCCGGGCGGCGTCCTTCTCGTCCTTCTGAACCCCGTAGGGCAGGCGCATGGCCACGTACTCGGCCTCGTGCCCGCTCTCGCAGGCCCGGTCGACGGCCAGGCGGCACAGGCGACCGGCGGTGAGCGAGTCCACGCCACCGCTGATCCCCAGGACCAGCGCGCGGGCGCCGGTCGTGGTGAGTCTCTCGGCGAGGAAGGCCACGCGGCGCTCGATCTCGGCCGCGGCGTCGAAGTGCTCGGGGACTTCGAGGTCGCGGATGATCTCGCGGCGTTCCTGGCTCAGCTCGGTCTCGGTCACGTGCGCTCCCTGCGTGTGGTGCGTGTGCCCCCCGATTATGACCTGTGCCGGGGAGGGAACAGGACTCCGGCCTCCGGGCACAGCGGCTCCCGGTTCAGGGATCAGGGCTCCGAGCGCAGTCTTCGGGCGAACCGCTCGTAGTCCACCACCAGGCCGTCGCCGTCCACGGACAGCCGGTACTCGCCGTGCAGGGGGTCCCGGTAGGTGTACAGCTCCAGGCCGGCCTCGGCCGGGTGGCGGGTGTAGCGCTGGCGGACGCGGCGGATGCGCAGGGAGGGGATGTCGATCCACGCGACCGCGATGTCCCGGTGCTCCCCGGGCCGCAGGCCCAACCGCCGGATCGGGAGGGTGTTGGTGAGGGGGGTGGCCGCGACGTCCACGTCCAGGCAGCCCACCAGTTCGGCGAGGGGGTTGCCGTGGGCGTCGGCCCAGTGGCCGTCCTGCGCCCGGAGGGTGACCGATTCCAGACCGGAGGCGGAGAGCACCTCGGCGCGGACCTCCCGGGTCGTCCAGGCCAGGTCCGTACGGACCGTGAAACGCGTGAAGAAGCGCTCCTCCCCCTCCACCACGGTCTCCCCCGCCTCCAGCCGGTGGCCGTCCGGTTCGGGCAGGAGCGCGCCGAGCCCCAACCCCTCGGGGACGTCGATGCGGGTCCAGGCGGCGGGGTGTTCCGTCAGTGACGACATGTCACCGTTCTACCGCTACGAGCACCGGGGACGCCAGGGCGCGAGCGTGCCCGTGCCGAACACGACACGGGCACGGCAGGCCGTTCACCACAGGGTCCGCGGCTCGCCCCTGGTGAGCCGCGGACCCTGTCCGGCGGAGTCAGGAAGCCTGCTTGGCCTCCTCGATCTCACGGACGACCTTGTCGAAGTCATCCGCCATCTGCGGGCTGACCCGACCCATCCCGTTGAGGGCGAAGATCGCGACGAAGCTCAGCAGGATGGCCGGGAGCATCGCGTACAGGCCGATGCCCAGGTAGGCGCTGTCGACGATGTCCCAGATGATCGCGGTGGCGCCACCGGCGATCATGCCGGCGAGCGCACCGACCCAGGTCATCCGCTTCCAGAACAGCGCCAGCAGCAGGACAGGCCCGAAGCCCGCACCGAAGCCCGCCCAGGCGTAACCGACCAGATCCATGACGGACTGGTTGCCCCACAGCGCCACGCAGGCGGCGATCACGGCGACGGCGACCACCGTGCCGCGGCTGATCCAGAGCAGCGACCGGGGCGCGGCGTCCTTGTCGACGAAGGCCTTGTAGCCGTCCTCGGTGAGCGCCGACGCGGCCACCAGGAGCTGGGAGTCGGCCGTGCTCATCACCGCGGCCAGGATGGCGGCCAGGAGGAGACCGGCGACCAACGGGTGCGTCAGGGCCTCGATCAGGCGCGGGAAGACCTGTTCCGGGGAGTCGAGCGGGGTGTCGAAGTAGGCGATGCCGATGAAGCCGACCAGGACCGCCAGGGCCATCGCGGAGACCGCCCAGGCCACACTGACGAACCCGGCCTTGGGGATGTCCGTCACCGAGCGGATGCCCATGAAGCGGGCCAGGATGTGCGGCTGGCCGAAGTAGCCGAAGCCCCATGCCAGGCCGGAGACGATGACGACCCAGCCCAGGGTCTCGGTGCTGACCCAGGCACCGGCGTCGCCGTCCAGGGACATGCCCCCCATGGCGGACAGGAGGCCGTCGCCCTTGTCCGTGACCCCTTCCGCGAGACCGCCGAGCCCGCCCATGGCGGTGATGGCCAGCACCGGGACCACCAACAGGGCGGCCCACATCATGACGGCCTGGATCACGTCCGTGTAGGAGACGGCCAGGAACCCGCCGAGCACCGTGTAGAGCACGACGATGCTGACGCCGATCGCGATGGCGGGGGCCGGGTCCAGACCGAAGACCTGGTCGAAGAGGGCCGCCATGGCCACGAGGCCGGACGCGACGTAGAAGAAGTAGAAGACGATGATGAGGACGGCCGAGACAGCGCGCAGGGAACGGGACCGGTCCTCGAAGCGGTTCTCCAGGAACGAGGAGAGCGTCAGCGAATCGGACTCGCCTCCGGAGCGGGAGTCGGTGACCCTCTCGGTGTAGACCCGAAGACGCGGGGCGATGAGGATCCAGCTGCCGGCGAACCCCGCCGCCAACCCGACCGCGATCCAGGCCTCACCGAGGCCGGAGACGTAGATGGCGCCCGGCAGGCCCAGGAGCAGCCAACCGCTGAAGTCGCTGGCGTTCGCGCTCAGTCCGGCCACCCAGCTGTTGAGCTGCCGTCCGCCGAGCACGAAGTCGGACTGCGAGACGGTCCGCCGGTAGACCCACAGTCCGATGGCCACCATGACGACGAGGTACACGCCGAACGTTGCGACTGACGCGAGCATGGAGTTGTTCACCAGTCCCCTCCTTTCTTTCGAAGCGCGTGATCTGAGCCTTACGCGCAGTTTGTCCAGAGGAGGCCGATCATCACTCCCCGCAATCCGGATCACAATGCCCTGTGCGCGGAAAAACACCCTTTTGAGACCCGGCCGAGTTCTTGACCAGGCACTATTGGCCGATAGGCCATCACCGCGAGGGCCCGCTTGTCTGATCGGACATACGTTACGTCCCGTGATCGGATGTGTTTCGCAGGACGAGACGCCGATGGTCCGGGACGGAGCCGCCCGGAATTGCTCCGGCGCTGTCACCCCGCGGGCGCCCGGAGGGATCAGCCGAGCAGTTCCCGCAGCCGCCGCTCCGCACCATCCAGATGTTCGCCCAGCGCCCGCCGCGCCGCCTCCGGATCGCGTTCGCGCACGGCGCGGACGATCCGGCGGTGCTCGCCGTCGCTGGCCGCCAGCCCAGCCTCGGACAGCGGCACCACGTCCATGAGCTGGTTGATCCGCATCCGCACGTCCGTGAGCGCGGCGGCCATCCGCGTGGAACCGGTCAGCTGGGCCAGGGTGATGTGGAAGACGGTGTCGCAGCGCCGGTAGTCGGCGGCCCCGGCCTCGGACGCCACGCCCGCGCGCCGGTCCAGGAGGTCGCCCTGGGCTCCGGTGAGTCCGGTCTCGGCCAGCCGGACCACGGCGCCCGTCTCCAGTCCGCGCCGGAAGGCGAGGAGGTCCTCCAGGGCGGTGCCGGTCTCGCTGAGCTCGCGGCGCGCCTCCTCCGGGGTGGGCCTGGGCGGCAGTTCCGCGACGAACGTGCCGCCGCTGCGGCCGCGCCGGGACTCGACGTACCCCTGGCGCTGGAGGAGGCGGATCGCCTCGCGCAGGGTGATGCGGCTGACGCCCAGACGGGCGGCCAGGTCGCGTTCGGCGGGGAAACGGGCGCCCGCCGGGACGACGCCGAGTCTGATGGCGGACATCAGCCGCTCGACGGTGACCTCCAGGGCGTTACCGGCCTGGACCGGGCGGAAGACAGCCTCGGCCGCGGGATCACAGGTTGGGACCACGGGGCCAGCTTAGGGCGTGTTCGGCACCCTCGCCCGGAAAAGACCGATCACGGGCTATCGACACGGCGCCGAGGCAGAACCTAGCCTGGAAAGCGGGCCCTGCCCTGACCAGGAAGGGTTCCCCATCGCTCCCCAGGGCCGTTCGCGCCCCGCCTCCCTTCCTCCGCCGCTCCGTCACCGTCCGAGAGCACCAGGTGAACGGTCTTGACGTCAGGGCCCACGGCCCCGGGCCCGACCTCACCGCCGCACGAGAAAGCTGGTGGACCGATGACGACCGGACCCGGCCGCCCCCGACGGGGGGAGCACGAGCTCCTTCCGGTCACCGGCGGGGTTCCCCGCGCCGACCCGCACTTCACCGGACGCGAGGCCGCCCTGGAGCGGATCCACGACTTCCTCGGCTCCCGTCCCGGCGCGCGCTTCCTGATCAGCGGCGGCAACGGTGTCGGCAAGAGCCGCATCGCCGCCGAGTACGCGTACCGCCACGCGCGTGAGTACGACCTCATCTGGTGGATCCCCGCCGCCACCGACATCGAGACGCACCGCGCCTACCTGCGCCTGGCCGAGCACCTCGGGCTGCCGGTCTCCTACGAGCACGTCCCCCGCACCGTGCAGTCCGTGCGAAGGGAGCTCTCCGAACGCGCCGACCTCGGATCCTGGCTGCTGGTGTTCGACGACGTCGTGGACGCGCAGGCCCTGGCCAGCGAGTACTTCCCGCACAGCGGCGGGCACATCATCGTCACCTCCCGGCACCACCGCTGGCTGCCCCGGGGGCAGGGCGGGCAGCGCTTCGACGGACAGGTGGTCCCCCGGCTGACCACCGCCGAGAGCCTGTCCCTGCTGCGCCGGATCTGCCCCGAGCGGCTGGAGCCCCCGGGTGACGGCGAGCGCCTCGCCGAGCTGCTCGAACACCTGCCCCTGGCGCTCAGCCAGGTCGGCGCGTTCCTGCGGGAGTCCGCCATGCCGACCGGCGACTTCCTCGATCTGTTCGAGGAGCGCTACGACGCGATGCTCTGGCAGATGGGGGCGGAGGACGACCACACCGCCCCGCTGCGGGTGGCCTGGAGCATCCAGGCCGAGCACATGCTGGAGGGGGCCGACGAGCGGGAGCGGGAGACCGGGCGGGTGGCCCTGGAGCTCGTCCGGCTCTGCGCTTTCTTCGCGCCCCTTCCGCTCTCCCGGGGCCTCTTCCACCGGACCGACGGCGCCGTGCTCGACCGGGCCCTGGAGTACATGCGCCGGCACGACCTGGCCTTCTTCGACGACCGGAACGACGCCTTCCAGCTGCACGAGCTGTTCCAGTCCGTGGTGCGCGACTCGCTCACCATGGCGGAGCGGGTGCACCACCGGAACCTGGCCCACCTGGTCCTGGCGGACAACGCCCCGGAGGGACCCACCGACCCGGCCCACCGCGCCGCCTACCTGTCCCTGTACACGCACGTGAAGGCCTCGCACGCCTGGACCAGCCGGGACCCGCGGGTGCGCGCCATGGTGCTCAACGTGGTCGACTTCCTCACCGAGGTCGGCAACTACTCGGACGCGACCAGCCTGCTCGGGCAGGCCGTCAACGTCTGGCTCGACGACCCGAGCATGCTCCTGCACGCCCGGCTGCGGCGCAACAAGATCCGGCGTATCCACGGTGAGTACGTCACCGCGCTGGAGGAAGCCAGGAGCATCCACGCCGAACAGGTCGAGCGGGCCGGACCCGACAGCGACGAGACCCTGGAGGCGCTCCGGGCGGTCGCCATCTCACTGAGCGGCCTGGCCCGGTTCCAGGAGGCCGGGCAGCTGTTCCGCGACATCCTGGAGCAGCGGCGCGAACGGCACTCCGCCGCCGACCGGCGCACCTTGGAGGCGGCGCACGACTACGGGCAGGCCTTGCAGGAGCAGGGCCGGTTCGAGGAGGCGCTGGCCATGGACCAGAGCACCCTGGCGGGGCGCCGCGCCCTGCTCGGGCCGGACGACGTGCAGACGCTGCGCACGGGACTGTCCCTGGGCCTGAACCTGATCCTGCTGGGCCGGTTGGACGAGGCCCGGAAACAGCTCACGGAGTGCATGGAGCGGTTCGAGACCGCCGCTGAGCCCGACAGTCCGCACGCGCTTCAGGGGATGCTGTTCCTGTCCGTGGCGCACCGGCGGCTCGGGGATCCGGAGCGGGCGCTGGAGCTGGCCAACCGGGCTCTGGTCCGGTACCGGCGCAAACACCCCTCGACCGTCCGGCAGGTGCTGTACTGCCGGGTCATCCGCATGGTGTCGCTGGTGCGGGCGGGTTCCCTGGACGAGGCGCTGCGCGAGGTGGACGACCTGATGCCGCCGCTGGACGAGCGCTACCCCGCGGAGCACCCGTTCCCGGCCGCGGCCCGGCTCAGCATGGGCATCGTCCTACGGGCCGCGGGGCGCCACACCGAGGCGCTCGAACGCGACCAGGAAGGGCTGGAGCGACTGCTGCGGATCTACGGTCCGGGGTCGTTCAGCACCCTGCCCGCCGCGCTCAACGTGGCCACCGACCTGCACCGCCTGGGCCGGTTCCGCGAGGCGGGGGACCTGGAGGCCATGACGGAGGCGGACTGCCGTCACCGGCTGCCCGCCGACCATCCGATCCTCCTGACAGCACGCCGGAACCACCTGGTCAGCCGACATGCCGGGGGTGAGGACGTGAGCGAGGAATGGGACCGGCTACGCGCGGAATTCGCCGAACGCTTCGGCGGCGAGCACCCCGGGACGGTGTCCATGTCCTCGTTCACCCGTCAGGACTGCGACGTGTTCCCCGTCGCGCCCCTGTGAGGGAGCCTCAGAACGATCCCTTGGAAACCGCGAGAAAGGTGCTCCACTCGCGGTTGTCGAAGCCCAGCCGGGCGTCCTCGGGATGCACCGAGTCACGGAAGAACGACTCCCCTGACTTCAGGTTGAGAACCTCACAGCAGGCCCCGATGTCATAGGAGTACTGCGACTTGCGCCACCGGCCGAAGAAGGCCTGAGATTCCCCCGCGCGCATTTCGGTCATGTTCTTGTCCTGATCTGTCAACGTTGACTTCGGGCTACTTCAAGCACACCGAATCGGGGCCCCGACCGCACTGGACACAGCGATGACATGGCAGGTCAGAGCCCAAATACACGAGACGCGGAGGCGCCCGCGCACGACGCGGCGCGAAGCACAGGGGGAACGCTAGCGCACTCCAGCCCCACAGGGCGATGCCTCGACCGGGCACGGCTCACGAATTTACTTGATCGTTTTCCTTGGCGGCCGGAAAAGACCGCCGACTGGAGGCGGGCGCATTTCGAAGAGGCACGTGACTCCGCTTTCGTGCCCGTTTGACGGCATTCACAAAGGTGGGTTCTTTGACAGAGCAGTGGCGGCGGAGAGTGATCAACTGGGGCTGGTCCTCGGGGATCCGGCTGGCCAGCGGCGTGGTGTCCCCAACCCAACACCTGGAGTGCCCGTTGCTTCCGAAACCCCCTCACCCCCGGTGATCTTGCTACCAGGAGCAAGTTCGGCGCCGATTTCGCTTCTGGTAGCAAGATCATCTACAGGAGGGGGACCCAAACCCGGAACGGGGCCTAACCGACCGGCACCGCTAGGTGTTCGGTGATGCGCTCGGAGAGGCGGTCGGACCACTGACCCCGGTCCACGCCCAGGGCCGCCTCGCCCAGCCGCAGCAGCTGGACGTCCGACGTGCCAGCCGGAGCGAAGATGTGGTGCGCGTCCCGCAGGTACCGCTCGATCGGGCGGTGCGTGTACAGCCCCTGGGCCGCGTGCACCTCCATCGCGTTCCGGGCGGTGTCCAGGGCGTACTCCACGTTCACCAGCTTGGCGTTGATCAGCTCGTGGTCGCAGGGCCGCCCCTGGTCCAGCAGCGAGACCGCGTGGTAGAGCGACAGCGTCGCCATCATCAGCCGGGACTGCATCTGCCCCAGCTTCAGCTTCACCGACGGCACCTCGGCCAGCGGTTTGCCGTAGCGGAACACCTCCGAGGCGTAGGCGCTGGTCTCCTCCACCAGGGCCCGGTGGATGCCCAGAGCCACCGCGGCGAGGTTGGCGCGCCCGTACAGGACGCTCGACGAGTAGGCCACCGACAGCCCGTCGCCCTCCGCGCCGAGCATGTTCGCGGCGGGCACCCGGCAGTCCTCGAAGAGCAGCTCGCCGAAGCTGAACCCGTGCAGGCCCATGGTGCCCTGGTGCTCGCCCAGGGAGAACCCGGGCCGGTCGGACTCCACCAGGAAGGCGGACAGCCCCCGCGAACCGGTCCCCGTCCGGACGACCACGCCGTGCAGGTCGCCCACGTGGCTGTTGCCCACGAAGACCTTCTGCCCGTTCAGGACGTAGTCGTCGCCGTCACGCACCGCACTGGTGGTCATGCCCAGGACGTGCCCGCCGGAGCCGTACTCGGTCACCGCGATGGTGGGCAGGCAGCGCCCGGCCGCGACCTCGGGCAGCCAGGTCCGGCGCTGCGCCTCGTCCCCGAAGTGCACGATCTTGGCGACCCCCAGCTGCGAGGCCTGCACCATCGCGCCCATGGCACCGCTGACCCGCGAGATCTCCTCGATGATGATCGTCTTGGCCAGGTGTCCCAGCCCCATCCCGCCGTGCTCCTGCCCGACGGTGGCCCCGATCCACCCCTGCTCCGCGATCAACCGCGAGAGCTCGTGATCAACACTGCGCGAGCGCTCCATCTCCGGAACCCGGGGAGCCACCTCCCGCTCCGCGAACTCCCGTACCGACTTGCGCAGCGCCTCGTGCCGTCCGTCGCCGAAGTGATGCTCCACGTCTTTCCCTTCCGCGCCAGGAACGTCCTGGTCGCACCCGGTTCCGACGCGGCTCACGCGGGTTCGTTCCGGTTCTGGCCTGCTCCGGCCAGAGCCCTACCGGAACCGGCCAGGAACCTGAGTGCCCGTGCTCAGGCTCGCGGAAGCAGCCACGGGTATCGGTCCCCGGGCATGCGAACGGCCCGGGGCGCGCGCCCGCCCCGGGCCGTTTGAGGGGAGAAACTCGGTCTCTCCCGGGAGAGGACCTAGTCCCAGTCCAGGCCGCCACCCGTCTGGTACTCGATCACTCGGGTCTCGAAGAAGTTCTTCTCCTTCTGGAGGTCCATCATCTCCGACATCCACGGGAACGGGTTCTCCGTCTCGCCGAAGATCGGCGCCAGGCCGATCTGCTCGGCGCGGCGGTCGGTGATGAAGTGCATGTACTTCTCGCACAGCTCGGAGTTGAGGCCCAGCACACCGCGCGGCATGGTCTCGCGGCCGTAGGCGACCTCGAGCTCGCAGGCGTCGGTGAGCATCTGCCGCACCTCGGCCTGGAACTCCTCGGTCCACAGGTGCGGGTTCTCGATCTTGATCTGGTTGATCACGTCGATGCCGAAGTTCAGGTGGATCGACTCGTCGCGCAGGATGTACTGGTACTGCTCGGCGATACCGACCATCTTGTTGCGGCGGCCCAGCGACAGGATCTGCGCGAAGCCGGTGTAGAACCACATGCCCTCGAAGATCACGTAGAACGCGACCAGGTCACGCAGGAAGGCCTGGTCGGCCTCGGGCGTGCCGGTGCGGAACTCCGGGTTCTCCAGGTTCTGGGTGTACTTGAGCGCCCAGGCGTCCTTGGCGGTGATCGAGGGGACCTCGCGGTACATGTTGAAGAGCTCGCCCTCGTCCAGGCCGAGGCTCTCGCAGATGTACTGGAAGGTGTGCGTGTGCACCGCCTCCTCGAAGGCCTGGCGCAGCAGGTACTGGCGGCACTCCGGGTTGGTCAGCTGGCGGTACACGGCCAGGACGATGTTGTTGGCGACCAGGGACTCCGCGGTGGCGAAGAACCCCAGGTTGCGCTTGAGCATGAGGCGCTCGTCCTCGGTCAGCCCGTCCTTGGACTTCCACAGCGCGATGTCGGCCTGCATGGCCACCTCGGTGGGCATCCAGTGGTTGTTGCACCCGGACAGGTACTTCTCCCACGCCCACGTGTACTTGAGGGGCAGCAGCTGGTTGACGTCGGCGCGGGCGTTGATCATCGACTTGTCGTCGACGTTCACGCGCTCGGCGTCGCGCTCGATCTCGCCGAGGCCACTGGTGGCTGCGGCGCTGTTCTCGGAAACCGCGGTCATGCTCGGTACTTTTCCGTTCTCCGGCCGGGCCGGGGTCGTCTGTGGGAGCGGAGGGAGGGCGAGGAGGCGGGGCGCCCGCCCGCTGTGGCGGGCGCCCCGGGGGTCCTCGTTACTGGCAGGCCTCGCACTCGGGGTCCTCGATGCCGCACGCCTGTCCGTCGACGATCTCGAACTCGTCCTCGGGCGTCACGGGCTCGGCCACCGGGGCCGGGGCGGCGGGCACCGGGGCGGCCACGGGAGCGGCTGCGGCCGCCGGACCGGACGACACCGCGTTGAGGCGGCCGTCCGTGCCCTTGAGCGTGCTCTTCTCCACGTGGGTGGCGCTCTGCGAACGCAGGTAGTAGGTGGTCTTGAGACCGGAGCGCCAGGCGCGGCGGTACAGGGCGTCCAGCTTCCTGCCGCTGGGGGCACCCATGTACAGGTTCAGCGACTGGGCCTGGTCGATCCACTTCTGGCGGCGCGAACCGGCGTCCACCAGCCAGTCGGGGTCGACCTCGAACGCGGTGGCGTACAGGGCCTTGAGGTCGTCCGGGACGCGGTCGATGTCGCCGAGGCTGCCGTCGTGCATCTTCAGCGCGGACACCATGTCGTCGTCCCAGAGACCGCGCTCCTTGAGGTCGCGGACCAGGTAGTCGTTGACCACGGTGAAGTCGCCGGACATGTTCGACTTCACGAACAGGTTCCGGTAGACCGGCTCGATCGACTGGCTGACGCCGGTGATGTTGGCGATGGTCGCGGTGGGCGCGATCGCCATGACGTTGGAGTTGCGCATCCCGTTGCTCTTGACGCGCTCACGCAGGGAGTCCCAGTCCAGGGTCTCGCCGCGGTCCATGTCCAGGTCGCCGCCGCGGGACTCGGCCAGCAGGCGCAGCGAGTCGATGGGCAGGATGCCCCGGCTCCACAGCGAGCCGTCGAAGCTCTCGTACGAACCGCGCTCGCCGGCCAGCTCCATGGACGCCTCGATGGCGTAGTAGCTGATCAGCTCCATGCTCTCGTCCGCGAAGGTCACCGCGCCCTCGGAGGCGAACGGGGTGCGGATCTTGAACAGCGCGTCCTGGAAGCCCATGAGGCCCAGACCGACCGGGCGGTGGCGCATGTTCGCGCGGCGCGCCTCGGGGATCGTGTAGAAGTTCACGTCGATGACGTTGTCCAGCATGCGCACGGCGGTACGGACGGTGCGGCGCAGGCGCTCGACGTCGATGCCGTTCGGGCCCACGTGCTGGGGCAGGTTCACCGAGCCGAGGTTGCAGACCGCGACCTCGTCCTTGCTGGTGTTCAGCGTGATCTCGGTGCACAGGTTGGAGGAGTGCACCACACCGTTGTGCTGCTGCGGCGAGCGCAGGTTGGACGGGTCCTTGAAGGTGATCCACGGGTGGCCGGTCTCGAACAGCATGGTGAGCATGCGGCGCCACAGGTCCACGGCGGGCATCTTCTTGGAGACCTTGATGCGGCCGGCCTCGGCGTCGGCCTCGTACTTCTCGTAGGCCTCGACGAAGTCCCTGCCGTACTTGTCGTGCAGGTCGGGGACCTCGTCCGGGGAGAACAGGGTCCAGCTGCCGCCCTGCTCCACACGCTGCATGAACAGGTCCGGAACCCAGTTCGCGGTGTTCATGTCGTGGGTGCGGCGGCGCTCGTCACCGGTGTTCTTGCGCAGGTCGAGGAATTCCTCGATGTCGATGTGCCAGGTCTCCAGGTAGGCGCAGACCGCGCCCTTGCGCTTGCCGCCCTGGTTGACCGCCACGGCGGTGTCGTTGGCGATCTTCAGGAACGGGACGACGCCCTGGCTCTTGCCGTTGGTGCCCTTGATGTGCGAGCCCAGGCCGCGGACCGGGGTCCAGTCGTTGCCCAGACCGCCCGAGTACTTGGACAGCATGGCGTTGTTGCTGATGCCGTGGAAGATGTCGTGCAGGTCGTCGCCGACCGTGGTCAGGAAGCAGGACGACAGCTGCGCGCGGACCGTGCCCGAGTTGAACAGGGTGGGGGTGGAGGCCATGAAGTCGAACGAGCTCAGCAGCTCGTAGAACTCGATGGCGCGGGCCTCGCGGTCGTCCTCGTTGAGCGCCAGGCCCATCGCGACGCGCATGAAGAACGCCTGCGGGAGCTCGTAGCGGACGTCGTCGCTGTGCAGGAAGTAGCGGTCGTACAGGGTCTGGAGACCGAGGAAGGTGAACTGCTCGTCGCGGTCGGCGTGCAGGGCCTTGCCCAGGCGCTCCAGGTCGAACTGGGCCAGCGCCGGGTCCAGCTGGCCCAGGGTGATGCCGCGGCCGACGTAGGCGCCCAGGTAGCTGGCGTAGCGCTCGTCCATGTCGGACTGGGTGGCGGTCTCGGCCTCGCCGCCGACGAAGCTCAGGGCCTCGGTGCGGAGCTTGTCCAGCAGCAGGCGGGCGGCCACGTAGGAGTAGTTCGGGTCGATCTCGACGAAGCTGCGGGCGGCCATGACCAGGGCCAGCTCGACCTCGGAGTCGGAGATCCCGGGGTAGAAGCCCCGCCGCGCCTCGGTGAGGACCTTGTCCGCCGAAACACCGGTGAGCCGCGCGCAGGCCTCGGTTACGACGCGCTCGATCCGGTCGATGGCGGCGGGGGCGCCACCGCCGCTGGTCGGCTCGGGCCGAACGGATGCGGGCACGGCTTCGACGTCAAGGGTCATACAGCGGCTCCAACCTCGGTAAAGAAGAGTCCCGGCGGGGAAACGGGGTTCACGGGTAGCAGACGCGGCTCGCACCGGCGGCCCTCCGCACTGGATGCGGATGGACTCGCGACCGGTGGGTCGCGGCGGCTCCCCTCGAAGCCCCCTCGTCTGCGTTGCTGATGGCGGGCCCTGGGGACCCGCGGGTGACCTACTCGACCTCCGCTCCCGAGATCGATCGGACCTCGGCGGGCGTGGCGGTCGTCGTTCCCGCCTGCTTCACCAGGGCGGGAACCCCGGTGAACCACCAACGGGACCCGATACTACATCTAGGGGCGGCTGCCTTGGAACACCCCAAGATGATGGCGTGTCGCTGATTTCTCGGATTCATCGACGAGTGTCGAACACACGCGTGGAGCGTGGTATGAGCGCCTCACCGGCGCCCGATTCCAGGGCGCGGAGCGGTGAGTTCTCAGGCTTTCGGAGAGGGCCGAACACAGCCTAGAACGTTCGAGGGGCAGACGTGTCCGACCCACTCCCACAGGATCGTCACAGGGACGTGTGAGAGCGCCGGGAAGGGCCTACGCGGGGCCGGGCGGAGGCGGGGAACCTGGCGTACCCGGTCGGCCCGGCAGCGCGACTCGGCCGCCGGGAGGCCGGAAGCGGACGCCCGCCCCCCACATCTGCGCCGTGCCTGGGCGGAACGCACCCGGCCGGGTATCGGGCCGGGTGCGTCAGAAAGCTCACTCCTGATCGAGACGCAGATCCAGGTCGTCCTCGGGCAGGCCGAGATCGGTCCGGATGCGGAACCGGATCCGCAGCAGCTCCAGGAACAGGTCCCGGGCGTAGGCGGACGACTTCTGGCCCTCGGCGTCCCGAGCGCCCAGGGTGGCCCAGCGCTCCGCGCCCTCCAGGTCGTCGTGGGCGTAGAGGGCCTCGGCGACGTGGATGAAGGTGGAGAGCCCGGACCGGTCCGCGCTCTCCAACCGTTTCAGGTGCTCGTAGGCCAGTTCGCGCTCGTCGAGCTGGAGCAGCGCCCCGGCGCTCAGGGCGTGCGCGTCCACCACCGTCGGGCCGCCGTCGTCCATGGCCCGCTGGTAGGCGGCGCAGGCACGCTCGAACTCCTGCGCGATCTCCCACTGCTCCCCGGCGCGGACGAACAGCTCCGCCCGGGTGACCTCGCTCCCGGCATCGACCCGGTTGGCCAGATCCAGCAGCTGGGCGGCGATCCGACTGTGCTCACCCGACCGGACGGCGTGGAATTCCAACCGGTCGAGTTCTGCCGTCGTCACGCGGGTCAACCGCATCGCCCCCATCCCCTACTCGCACTCGCGCGCGCCGATCAGGGCCTGGCACGCTCCAACGCCTGCCAGAACCCCTGACGTAGTCCGTCACGGACCTCGTCGCGCAACAGGTGGTCGATCGGGAGTGAGGAACCCTGAAGCAGGCGCGCCTCCAGGTCGGAGGGCATCCGGGGTCTCCGTGCCAGCACGGCCTCGACCCACAGGGCGGGCGCCTCACGTGCGATCGACTCCGCGAAGTCGTTCCCTTCTTTGTGCGCGACATGCACCGCGTCATCAACGGTATTCGCGGCGGAGCCCGTCTGCTGGCCATATCCAGGACTGGGACTGGGTTCCTGGTATCCAGCGGGGCCGAATCGGCTGTCGAACTCGGGACCAGTAGGTCGCCTTCCCCCGAAACGGGGTGCGGCGCCACCGCGGCGTGCGGCGTCAGTTTCCGTACTGGTCCCATAGGTAGGGTTTGCGTCCGCCCCACCTCCGAAGCCCGGATCCTCGCCGGCTCCGAACCTCAGATCCTGCTGGGGGGGTGGCGTGTTTCTCTGCGGCGGGCCCTGCTGGCTGTCGGCGAACGAGGCCTGCGGCCCGGTTCCGGCGTCGAAGGCCCGCTGGGGCCCCGTACCGGCGAAGGAGGCCTGGGGCCCCGTCCCGCTGAAGGACGACTGGGCGCCGGTCATGGGCGGGCCCTGCGGCTGCCCCTGGCCCTGCGCCTGTGGCGGCACCGGTCTTCCGGGGATCCCGTAGCCGCCCGGGTCGACCCCGCGCATGGACTGGTGTCCCCCGGTTCCCGAGGCCGGGTAGCCGCCCTGACCGCCGGGACCGTGTCCGTTGGCGCCGTGTCCGTTAGCGCTGTGTCCGTTCGGCGTGCTCGGGGCGGAGTGCGCCCCGTTGGCCCCGGAGGCACCGGGGTAGGACCCGTTGCCGTTCACACCGGGCGGGACCTGCCCGCCGGAGGGGAAGCCGTTCACGTCGATCGCACCGGAGGAGGCGTTCTCCGCCCCCGGTCCGGCCAGGTGGTCGACGCCGCGCTGTTGCGCTATCGAACGGCGCATCGCACGCAGCTGCTCCATGGCGCTGCCCTGGGGCACGGGCTGACCGCCGGTTCCGGCGAACATCGCCTCGAGGCCGCCGGTGGAGGTGTTGACCGGCTCGACCCGGCCGGTGTTGGCGGCCGCCGCCGCGGGCTGGCGCGGCGTCTCGGGCGCCGAGCGGGCGCGGCCGTTGTTGAAGGGGGTGGTCGTCTTGGCGGCCGTCTCCTGGGTGGAGCCACCGCCGGAGAGCAGGCTGACGTGCGGGCGCAGGTGCCCGGCGCCGATCTCGATGAGGTCGTCGCACTCCCGGCGCAGCGCGCGGGAGATGGTCCAGTTGCCCTCCACCGAGATGTGGACGACCGTGACGCGCACACCCATGTCCTGGACGTCGGCGACCACGGACGCCATGTCCTCGTCCCCGCTGACCAGCACCGCGTCGCACAGGACGCCGGTACGGGCCAGGGTGGTGAGGTCGCGCTGGACGTAGCTCTCCACGCCCTCGCGGCGGCCCGGACGTATCCGGGCGGCTCGGAACTTGATGCCGGGGATGTCGGCGATGCTGTCCTGCTCCTGGGCGCGCCTGTCGTCGGCGACCGCCTCGTACCAGTAGCAGCGCAGCAGCGGCAGCCCCGTCCGGTCCCGTGCCACCTCGTTGAGGAACTGGACGAGGCCGGAGTAGTCCCAGGCGACGGAGTCCCGGTTACGGGTTCCGTGTACGGCCATCGCGCCGTCGGCGAGAAGGTATCCCGCGTCGACGAACAACGCGCAGCGGTCCACGTGACACCGCCCCCTTCCCTGTCGATCTCTGGGGCCATATCCATGACCGGGGCACAGCCTAGCCAAGTCTGTCTCGTTTTGCGTGTCATCGGCAAACACTGACAGTTATGAACTTGCTACACACAGCCGATTTTCTGGAATGGGCAGCGGTTTTCCGGTCGTCTCACCAGACCCGCGAAGGCCACCCCGGTAACGGACTTCAGGCGCGCATCGGGGCCGTGAGGGCGACAACCCCCACCAGAACCGCGTCCTGACCGGACGGGATTCGGATATCCGTTTCCCGGCCGAGTACCGCGTCGAATCGGACCACGTCAGTCCCGAAAGTCATCGGGTCCCCCACCGCGCCGCGCGCGGAGCTCACGAAGGCGTTGTCGACACTGCCGTGTCCTCCCGAGGGCGCGACCGGGTCCCCGGACACCAGCACCCGGTCACCGCCCAGGTCGGCGTCGCCCTCCCAGGCCACCACGTGGAACCGGGCCGGAACCGACTCCGGCAGCAGCCCGGACACCGGGAACCGCGCCCCGGTCTCGTTCTGGAAGACCGCGGTGGTCTCGTCCAGCACCATCGCCTGGTGGTAGCCCTCGATCGCCGGGTCCTCCAGCACCACGACCAGGCTCCAGCCCGCGTGGACACCCCGGCCCTCCCTGGCGGGGATGTCGCTGACCCACCACTCACCGCCGCCGCCTGCGCGGACCAGCTCGGTGACGTCGGCGAACGCCTGGTAGGCGGGGTAGCCCGGGAGCTCGGCGACCCGCGTGTCGGTGGCCGTGACGGTCGTGTAGGCGGCCATGCCCGGGCCCTTGACCCGGGCGGTGGGCGCACCGGGTTCGCCCGCCGCGGAGAAGTAGAGCCCGGCCCAGCGCACCGAACCCCCGGCGGGGAGTTCCCAGGTGGCAGAGCTGGAAGAGGTGGTCGTGGGGTCCCAGTCGCGGTCGAGGGGGGCCATCACCCAGTTGTCGTTGTCGAGCTTGTCGCCGACCCGCTCACGCGCGTCGGCGCACGGCCCGGACTTCTCCTCTTCCTCTTCCTCGCCGTATCCGTCCTCGGGGATGGCGGAGGGGTCGTCGGGGGTTCCGGTCCCGGGTGTGTCCCCGGATCCGCCGCCGCCCGCCCCGGCACCGCCCTCGGAGCCGCCCTCTTCGGTGCCCTCCGACGTTCCGCCTTCGGAACCGCCCTCGGAGCTGCCCGGGGAACCGCCCGGGGAATCGTTGTCGGATCCGCCCCCGGAGCCACCGAGAAGCCCATCCTCACCAAGGGGATCACCGACCCCGTCACCCACTCCGGCACCGGAGGCACCGGTGTCGACGGGGGCCCGGCGCAGGTCGGCGTCGTGCTCCTCTGGGGACTCGGGCCCGGGCGGTGCCATCGGGCGCTCGTCCAGCAGGTCCCCCTGGCCGCCCGGGTCCCCCGCATCCCCAGAGTCCCCCGAGCCGCCCGGCCAGCCCCACCAGGGCCAGGGCCAACCGCCCTGGGGCGGATCCGGTTCGGTGCAGGTCAGCAGGGCGTTACCCACGGCCTCCGTACGCACCTGGCCCGCTGTGGCGTATCGGGCGGCGATGCCCTCCGGGGTCACCCCCCGCTCACCGACCGCCTGGTAACTCACCTCGCCCGAGGAGATCACCACGCTGGCGGGCACGTTCACGTCGGCGTCGGACGACACCCGGACGTCGAAGAACTGGGTGCTGTTCTCCCCTTCCTCCATACCGGTGCGCACGCACTCGCCGCCGCCGCTGCCCGCCGAGCAGCCCCAGTCGCCGTGGCCGACCGCCATCGGGACGGCGTTGCCCGCGCCGCCGGAGGAGATCATCTCCACCCCGGGCGGCAGGGTGATGGCCGCGACCACGTCCCCGAGGGTGGCCGCCCCCAGGTTGAGCACGTCCAGGACCATGATCCCGTCGTTGCCCGGGATCAGCGCCCCGACCGGGTCGATGCCCGCCGCGAACACCGGCTGGGGTTCCTCGGGCGCCTCGGGGGGCTCGGGGGGCTCGGGGGGCTGTGGAGGCTGTGGGGCTTGGGGGGCCTCGGGGGCGTCCGGGTCAGGCGGGTCCGGCGCCGCCGGGGGCGCGGCCGGGGACGACGGGCTCGGGATCGAGGCCGCCGGGATGTCCGCGGGCGCCCCGGGCACGGGTTGGGGCGCCGGGGCGTCCGGGTCCGCCGGGTCCTGCCCGGGCGGATCGGCCGGAGGGTCACCGGCGGCGGGCGGGTCCCCCGCGGGCGGCTGGTCCTGGGGTGCTGCCACAGGCGGAGGGTCGGTCGGCGGTGCGCCCTCCCCGCCGACCAGGGCGAGCGCGACCGCGACAGCCAGGCCCGCGGCAGCCACGGCCCCGGCCGTGGTCTGCTGCTGGCGGCGGGACATCCGGTTCCACCAGGCGCCGGTCGCGGCCCCGCCCGGGGTCGCGGCGAGGTAGCCCGTGGCACCGAAGCCGACCACCAGCGGAAGGACGATCCCGCGCAGCCCGACGTTGACGTCCATCAGCTCCGCGTACACCTCGCGGCAGTCCGCGCAGTCGTCCATGTGCCGGTCGACCTTGGTGGTGTCGCGCTTGGACAGACCGCCGCGGACGTAGGCGCCGAGCAGGCCGAGCGTGGGTCGGCAGGCCTCCGCCGCGCCGCCGCCCTCCAGGTGCATCTGGAGGTAGGCCTGGCGCAGGCCCTCGCGCGCCCGGTAGGCCAGGGCGGCCACGCCGTTGGCGTTCATTCCGAGGATGCTCGCGGCCTCGGAGGGCTTGGCCCCCTCGATCTCCGTGTGCCAGAGCACGGACTGCCAGCGCTCGGGCAGCGAGAGGAAGGCGCGGGCGATCAGCGAGCGTTCGAGGCCCTCCAGCGCCGGGTCGACGAAGGGTTCGCCGGAGTCGTAGCTCTCCATGTCGTCCGTGACGACCTGGCGTTTCTCCCCCCGGCCCCGGTCGTAGGCGGCGTTGCGGACCGCGGTCAGCAGGTAGGGGCGGAAGGCGTCGCTGGGGCCGCCGCCGCGCTGGATGACGCTGAGCACCTTGGTGAACGCCTCGGCGACCGCGTCCTCGACCTCGGCCTCACCGCGCAGCAGCTGGCGGGCCAGGCCGCGGGCGGCGGCGGCATGGCGTTCGTAGAGGGTTCCGTAGGCGGCGTTGTCGCCGGCCTTCACCCGCTCGATGATCTCCGCGTCACCGACGAGTGTGTCTGTGTGCTCACCTTCGGCGTCGGTCACCCAGCGCCCTTTCCCTAGTGGTCCGGCGGCCCCCGCCGCGAGCCGGAACCGGAAGGTGCTGGATGCGGGGGTGCGGTGTCAAAGAATCACCTGCTCGAAAAAATATCCCGTATCCGCGTCATAGCCGCTACCGATCTCCGTGATTGAGATGAAGGCGAACGGAGGGGCCCACCGCGGGGGCGCGGGCCCACCTCCGTTCACCTGGCCAAACGACGACCGGGAGCTATGCCATGGGCGAGACCGATGTGGGTGCCGGAGCGCGGGACCGTGTGGTTCACCGCGCCCGGGGACTACGTGCGCCGTGGGGGCGCCGGAGTAGGCAAGAGGGTTGGGATCCGGGCGAGGACTGGTGGACGCCCTCCGTGGACGCCGTCTGCGAGGCGTACGCCGCCGGACGGGACCTGTCCGGGGCCTGCGCCCAGCTCGGCGAGGCCCGGGCCCGCTCCGGGGTGGAGATCGGCCGGGCCCTGGACGACCTCGACTCCTTCGGCCGGGTCGTGGGCTGGGACCAGGTGCCGCTCCCGCTCGTCCGCGCCCTGGCCGAGGGCTGGGTCGAAGGAGGACGGGACCGGAACACCTGCCAGGACCCGCTCACCGGACTTGCCGGTGAGGCGTACCTGCGCACCCGGATCAGCGAGCTCTACCGCGGCGCGGACGACACGGTCCCGGCTGCGTTCGGCCACCAGCTCGTGGTGGTGGCGCTGGACCCGGCACTCGACCCCTGGCGGCGCGCCGCACGGCTGATCGTGCTCGGACACGAACTGAGCCGCTTCTTCACCCGGGGCGAGTCCGTGTGCCTGGTCAGCAGGGGCCGGATCGCGGTGGTCAGCCAGGACGGGCCCGCTCTCGAAGCCCAGATCGACGAGCTCCGCAAGGGGATCGGATGGGAGCACGGGGCGGCCGTGTGGTCGGTCCCGCTGCCCGGCACCCACCGGGAGGCGTCCGCCCTGCTCGACGGGCTGTCCCGGTCGCGAAAGGACGAATGACCCACTGACGCCGCCGCGGACCGTGCGGCCCTCCTTGAGGGGGGAGGGCCCGGTCCCGGCGGCCAGCCGACCGCCGCGCCCGCCAGAGGGGACGGAGCGCGCAGCGGTCGGCGGCCCGTCCGACGGGGGTCCTCGGGCTCTCTGGCCCCCGACGAGAGGGCGGCCCACGGGACCGTCGGACGGGCAGGCGCCGCCTAGCGCGGCGCCCGGAGGCGCGCTCACACAGGGGAGGTGGGCGCGCCTTCGTCATGTCAGCGGACGATGGGGTGGGAAGGTCACCCGACCTTGAGACGTCCGAGACTGGCCCGGAACAGCGCCCTGCCCAACAATGACCCGGGAACCGCCCTGACCCCGGCGATCCGCTCCTCGAATCCTCCCGGCACCGGCTGGTGCGAGGCGACACTCACCCCGGTCCAGGCCTCGATCCCCGATGCGGGCCCGGCAGAGGCCGACGGGGGCGAGAGCGCGGCCGCCGATCGCTGCTCAGCGGGTTCGGGAACGGGATCGGCAACAGGTTCGGGAGCGGGCTCGGGTGCGAGCTTCGGGCTGGGTGACCGCACCAACGGCTGTGCCGGCTCGGGAGCGGGCTCAGCGGCCGGGGTCGGCGGCGGTGCGGGCACGGACTCAGTGACGGAAGCAGGCGGCTGCGCGGGCTCGGGAACGGGATCAGGAGCAGGCTCGGCGACCGGGGCGGGCTTCGGCTGACGGTGCGGCACCGTGACCGGAGGACCTCCCGGCCGCAGGCCGCCGGGGCGGGCCTCAGCAGGCCTGGGGCCCGTGTTGTGTTGAGGCGCAGGCATGAACGACGGCGCCGGACGGGGTGGCACAGGCCTCTGCGGACGCCGCACCGGGCCACCCGGCGGAGCCTGGGCCGGAGCCTCGGAAGCCTGGGCCGGAGCCGGGGCGGACGTCGGCGCGTCGTGCGGCGGAGGCTGGGCGGAGCGAGGCTGCGGCTGTGGTGCCCGCGGAGCGCGGTGGTTGGGCTCTTCGGGGTTGGGTTGTCCCCTCCGCACGGGCGATCCCTGCGGAGCGGGCGAGGGCATCGGCGCACCGGCGAGGAAGGCCTCGACGATCGCCCCCCGCGGCTGGCTTCGCGGCGGATTCGGCCGGGCGGGCGGGGCCGGGGGTGCGGGGGAAGGCCGCGGACCGGAGTTGAGGTTGGGCGGGTAGGGCGACCCCTCAGGCACCCGGAAAGGCTGCGGCCCCGGTGCGGGCTGTGGTCCTGAGGGGGTCTGGAACCCGGGCGCGGTCTGCGGGCCCGAAGGGGGCTGCGGCCCCGGAGCGGCCTGCGGACCAGAGGAAGTCTGGAACCCGGGCGCGGCCTGCGGACCCGAAGGAGCCTGAGGCTCCCGTGCCCCGGAGGTGGGACGGGGTCGCGCCGGTGGCCCGGGGGCGGGGTTCGGCGGCGCAGGCGGACGCTGCGGCCCGGAAACGAAGTTCGGTGGACGTTGGGGCCCCGAGGGAGGCTGGGGGGCGGTCGGCGACCGCCGCTCCGGAGAAACCTGGTCGGGGTTCTGACCCGCGGGGTGTATCAGGCCGGGGGCGTGGTTCGGCGGTGGCTGCGAGTCCGGGTGTGTCTGGGCAGGTTGTGGGCCCGAGGGTGGCTGTGGCGGCTGGCCCGGCTGTCCCGGTTGGGGGCGGGGGCCCGGGCGGTCGTTCTCGGGGGTGGTGGGTCGCTGGTCGGGTCGGTTCATGTCCCTTCACCTCTCGCTTGCGGTCCCGGGTGCTGCGGGCGCACGTCCACTGCCCGGTTGACGGTCTCGGCCGCGATCTGGAGCGCAACCCGGCGGGTGACGTCGGCGATGCGGCGGGTGTCCACGGCCGTCCCCTGGGCCAGGTGCCGGTCGTGGGGCAGGAGCACCGTCCTGGCTCCGCTCTCGGCGAGGATCCGGGTGATGCGCGCGGTGTCGAAGCCCGGGTCCTCCCGGCGTTCCTGGTCGAAGACGACGATCACGCTGCGCTCCACCTCACTCCGGCGGCCGTCTCGGAGGAGCTCGTCGATGGCACGACCCGTTTGGAGCGCCGCCTCACGGGTCGCGCGGACCACACGGATACGTGCGTGCGCGGTCTCCGCGACGGCGTCGACGAACCCCCCGCCGGAACCGCCCGCCACGAGGGTCACCCCGAAGAAGCGGGAGATCGGCAGCAGCCCGGAAGCGTGGGCGGCCTCGTCGTCCTGCGCGGCCTCAACCGTCCACAGTCCCGGGGCCGCCTCGCCGAGGCTCTCCCGGGCGAGTTCGAAACTGCCCGTCTGCGCACCTTCTCCCAGGGCCTGCCCCACGGGGGAGTCCAGCCGGGCGCCCAGGGACGGGAGCCGACCGGTGGCGTCCACGGCCAGCACCCGGTCGTGGCGGTGGTGGGCCAGGACCCGGGCGACCAGGGCGGTCACGACAGCGGTGTCCGCGCCGGTGCCGAGGTCGTCCACGACGATCCGGCGGCCGGTGGTGGTGGCACGCTGGACCCTCCGGCTCACCTCGATGGTGTCGACGACCTCCGACATCGGCCGGAAGGGGGCCAGAACAGCCCGGCCGAACCGGCGCGGCCAGGGGTCACCGTGGACCGTCTTCGTGGGACTCATCATCCGTCTCCCCTCAGAAGGTCGCGAGCAGTCGCTGGAAGGTTCCGAAGGCGCCCACTGCCAGCGGCACCATCACGACCACGGCGATCACTTCGAACCTGCTGGTGACACCGCGCAGGCGGGCACGTACGTGTTCGGGCTGTTCGAGGGAGAGCACCACCGCGGGGATGGCCGACGCCGCGGCGGCGACACCCAGTGCGGCCCACACCCCCCACGTCTGGGCATCCGCCAGGGCGACGAGGAAGGCGATCAGTGTCACCAGGCTCGCGGCGATGAGCGCCGCCTTCTGCGCGACCAGCGGGAACAGCCGGGACCGGCTCGCCACGACGACGGTGAGCACCACGGCCAGCCCGCCCGTCCAGGGGGTGAAGTTCGTGACCAGTCCCAGCCCCGCGACCGCGGCCACCACGGCGACCGCCAGGGTGGCGATGACCAGGCTTCGGTGGGCGCGGGCCACGGAGGTGAGGACGTCGGCCCGGGTGACGGGTTCGCCCACGGTACGCCGGTCGTCCAGGACCGCGAGACCGGAGATCATCAGGGCCACCCGCAGCAGCAGGCTCAGGGCGACCACGCAGGCCACCGCCATGACCACGGCGACGAGGTCGGTGGACAGGCCCAGGGCCCGGCAGGTGCTCCACACCGCTGTCATGGCCAGGCCGACCCCGCCGCCGGCCAGGCCGCCCAGGCCCAGCCCGGAGGTGAGGCCGAGAAGCAGCACCAAACCGGAGAGCAGCCCGGCGATCCCGCCCCACAGAACCCACTCCGGCCAGCCGAAGTGATCACTGCCCAACCAGAGCGCGAAAACTCCGACCGCCGCGCCGCTGATCGACAACGCGGTGCCCAGGGGCTCGCGCCAGGTCGGGCCCACCACGGCCCCGACTGTCACGAGCGCACCGGCGATCACCCCGATCACGGCCAGTCCGGTGGTCGCGGACGTGTGGCCGTGGATCAGCCAGGCCGTTCCCAGGGCGAGGGCGACCAGCGCGAACGTGGCGCTCCACCGTGCTGATTCCGGGGTCCACCGCCCCCAGTGCTCGTCCAACGCCTGTGACACCGCTTCGGGCACTTCGTGTACCACGGGCGCGGGAACCGGATCCTCGTCCCTGACCAGTCGCAGCACGGCGCCGTCCTGGACCTGGCGCTCCTCCAGGGTGCTCTCCCCCGCCAGGACCGTGCCGGAGGCCGTCACCAGGTGACGTAGCCGGGCCGGATTCTCGGGTTGGTCGCCGAGCAGGTCCAGGACCTCCGGCATGAGAGCGCCCACCGGCTCGTCCGCGGGGAGTACCGCGTCAACCCTGCGCTCCTCGCCGACGAGCGTGACACGGCTCCAAGCGGTCATGATCTTCCAATCTGCGCGGCTGCGCGGTGCACCGTGGTCTCCCTCCCGGGGCGGGTGCGGCACCGGGGGCATGGGGCGGTCGTGGGCGCTGGTTGGTCGAAAGGTGTACGGGTCAGTCGGGGATGGTGTCGACCGAGACGCGCTCGACGTATCCCTGACCGATCAACCAGCGCAGGGTGGGCGCTGGCGGTACTTCGGCGAACCCGGCGGTGTCGAGGGTGAAACGGATCCCGCCGCCGGGGTTGTCGCCCTCCGCGGGAGCGGTGGTGGCGGTCACCTGGAACGGGTGTACGACACGGTAGCGGTGGTAGAGGTCCTCGTCCTCGGCGCCGGTGCGTACGTAGTCCGGCAGGCCGCGTTCGGCGAAGGGCACTCCGTCGGGGAAGAGGTACCTGCCGCTCTCGGGGCCGAAGGCGTCCAGGGTGTCCCCAGGCACGAGAGTGTGCAGGTAGGACTCGGCGTTACGCTGCTCCAGGCCACCGTGGACCTCCTCGATGAGCTCCGCCGAGGCCTCCTCCGCGGCGCCTTCGTCCGCCGAGCTGAGCGTGCGCGGTTCGTCCTCGGTGGTGGCCAGTTCCCGGAAGAGCCAGCGTGCGGCCTCGTCCTCACCGTAGAAGTCCATGACGGGGCGCCCCTGGTCGAAGTCCATGACGAACAGGGACAGATAGCCCTCCTCGTCCCGGGTGACGAGGTAGTAGCTGCTGACGGTGCCTGGGTCGGGGCGGGGTTCACCGGGCAGGACGTAGAGGTCCTCGGGCACGTCGGCCCGCTCCAGCTCGTCGACCAGCATGGTGAACCCGACCTCTTCGCCGACCCAGTCCCCGGGGGTCGGCGGGATGGCGTTCTCCACCGGCCCCGTCGCGGCCTGCTCACGTTCCAGGCGTTGGTTGCTGATGGTGTTGCTGACGAAGGACCAGCCGACCGTCCCGGCGCAGGCGACCGCGGCCAGGCAGGCGCTGATCGTGATCTTGCCGAGGTTCTCGTCCAAGCGGCGCTTGGTGCGCTTTCCGCCGAACAGCACCGCTTCACGCAGGCGCTGCCGACGGACCGCGACGGATTCGAGCAGTTGGTTATCGTAGTCGCGGCCCATCGGTGCCCCTCGTCAATTCTCCCTTTTCCAACCGAACGCGGATCAGATATTGTGCACGACGTCGCTCGCGTCGGCCAGGGTTTTATTCGCGATTGAGTCGTATTCCACGAGCGTTTTCTCGACGCTCTTGATGATCCCCCTGACCTCTTCTGCAGCCCTGGCCCAGTCCAATTCCTTTTCCGAGTAAGTATCGGTAGCCTCACCGGCATTGATATTCTGCATGGCTGCGGTGACATCCACACCGCGCTGGGCGATGAGGGACTCAACGTCACTGGAGACCTGAAAAAGGGTGGCCTGCACCTCTTGGGAAAGCGCAGCATCGTAGACTACTTCTGAACTCATCGCACTACTCCTTCGGGGGTGGTCTGTTTGGGGGAACTCAGAGATGACCTCTGCCTGGACTCTCAGACCGGACATTAGGCACCGGAGTCGTTCGGATCCGGGCGCTAGCGGAACTTGGCAGCGTCGAAGTTGGCCGCGCTCATCTGGGACCGAGCCTCGTCAGCCATTTCCGTGTCACCGGCCAAGATCACCTTGGCGAACTCACCCTGCCCCTCGTTCATCCGGAAGAGACCGCGGTTGAGCTCGTCCGCGACCGCGGTGGCCCGCTCCTGGAGTTTGGTGAATTCCTGTTCGGAGGAACCGGAGAAGGATTTCTTCATCGGCTCCGCCGCGGTCATGAGCTTTTCGACCTGCGTACCGAGCTCCTGAAAGGCCTGCTCGGTGGTCATGATCAGATCGTTGGCTGAGTCAAAGTTGACGTCAATACGCTGTCCGGACATCACTACACCCTTTCCTCTGGAATCTGACACGCCCTCCACGACCCCGTCACGGACTCGTCACGGGGCGGTGTGACCCCCAGGAAGACGCGCCCTGGGCAGTCTCGGTTCTCATAATCCACCACAGAGGTCCGACGGGAACACAGGCCCGTCCCCTCATGAATCGAAAGCGTACGAGCACCACCACGAACACATAAAAGCGGCACCGACCTGCGCGAACACGTTTTGAAACCAAGGCATCACTCATCCCCGGGCACATGAGAGCCACGCAGTGTGTTGCCTAAATCACATAACAGTCTGGTTGAACCGCCGCCCGAAGCCGGGGCTCCACCACTCCCATCCATGACCCCGGGGCACAGGCGAACCAGCCCGACGGGCGGCCCACCGGACCACCCACCACACGAGATGCCGGAAACGTCACCGAAGGCTGCTTCGGTAGGGTTTCTGTCGCTCCTGACCGACCTTGTGTTCCCCCTGCTTCCCCTGAATCGAGAGGAACGCCGATGGCCCTCCGGGTCGTACACCGGCCGACACGCACCACACACCCGGCCCCCGAACAGGAGCCGCGGGAGGTGGAGGCCCCGCCCACCCTCCCCGACGGGAAGTCGCAGGGAAACCCGCTGATGACCGTCCTGCCGCTGGTGGGCATGATGGCGTCGCTGTCGATCATGATGGTCATGCGCAACCCGGCCTTCATGGCCCTGGGCGCGGTCATGCTCTGTGTGGCGCTGCTCGGCGCCGTGCTCATGCTGTTCTCCCGGCGCGGCCAGGTCGGCCGGCAGCGGCGCAACCAGCGCGAGCTCTACCTCCAGTACCTGGAGGAGCTGCGCGAGACCCTCAGCGGCTGGGAACACGGAACCCGCGCGCACGCGCGCCTCATCGACCCCCCGCCCGAAGCCCTCTACGACGTCCTGCGCGACCCCAGGCGCCTCTGGGAGCGCCGCCGCAGGCACACCGACTTCCTCCGGGTCCGCGTCGGCACCGGCATGGCCCCGGGGCGTCCCCTCCACCTCGCTGAACAGGGCACCGCCCTCACCCCCACCGACCCGTTCATGCAGTCCGAGGCCGAGACCGTGATCCGGCGCTTCGAGAACATCCCGGACATGCCGTTCACCCTGCCGCTGGACATGACCGGCAACATCAGCGTGGTCGGCGAACGCGAGGACGCCATGCGCCTGGTGCGCGCCCTCATCGCCCAGTTCGGGGTGTTCCACGCCCCCGAGGACGCCGGGCTCGCCGTGGCCTACCCCGAGGAGAACGCCGACGACTGGTCCTGGCTGCTCTGGTTCCCCCAGGTCCTGGACCCCCAGCGCCGCGAGGCGGGCGTCGCGGCCCGGCTGATCGCCCCCACCCCCCGCGATCTCGGTGTACTGCTCTCCGACGAACTCCGCTCCCGCAGCGACTTCGCCTCCGAGGTCCGCCGCGGCATGGGCCGCCGCGAGGCCTACCAGATGCTGCGCCGCCTGCTCGTCATCCACGACACCCACGGCGAGGTCGCCACCGAGCTGGTCCGCCCCGACCACACCGTCGCCCCCGCCGCCCTCGGCGTCACCGTGCTGCACCTGGTCTCCAGGCAGATCGACGAGCCCAGCGACGTCGACCTCCGCGTCACCGTCAAGGGCGACGAGGTCGTGGTCGAGGACCTGCGGCCCACCGACCCCGTGATCACCTCCGGGACCCTGGACGACGTCTCCCCCGCCACCCTCACCGGCCTGGCCCGGATGCTCGCCCCGCTGCGGCTGTCCCCCGAGTCCATCGAGGAGACCGCCCAGGAGGGCGGGCGCGTCGACTTTCCCGCGATGATGGGCGTACGCGACCCCGGGAACATGGACGTCCAGCGGCTGTGGGCCCCGCGCAGCGAGCGCGCTTTCCTGCGGGTGCCGATCGGTGTGGACGAGATGGGTCAGCCGCTCGTGCTGGACCTGAAGGAGTCCGCCCAGCTGGGTATGGGACCGCACGGCCTGTGCGTGGGCGCCACCGGCTCAGGCAAGAGCGAGATGCTCCGGACCCTGGTGCTGGCCCTGGCCGCCTCCCACTCGCCCGAGCGGGTCAGCATGGTGCTGGTCGACTACAAGGGCGGCGCGACCTTCGCCCCGTTCGAGGACATGCCGCACGTGGCCGGGATGATCACCAACCTGGAGGACGACGCCGCCCTCATCGAGCGCGTCCACGCGAGCCTGTCCGGCGAGGTGCAGCGCCGCCAGCAGATGCTGCGCGACGCGGGCAACGTCCCCAACATCGGCGACTACACGCACAAACGGGAGAAGGACCCGGGTCTGCCCCCGATGCCGCACCTGCTGGTCATCATCGACGAGTTCGGCGAGCTCCTCACCGCCCGGCCCGACTTCATCGAGCTGTTCCTGTCCATCGGCCGCATCGGGCGCAGCATCGGCGTGCACCTGCTGCTGTCCAGTCAGCGCATCGAGGGCGGCAAACTGCGCGGCCTGGACACCTACCTGTCGTACCGGCTGGGTCTGCGCACCTTTTCCGAGGAGGAGAGCCGGACCGTCCTCAACACCCCGGACGCCTTCCACCTGCCCTCCCTGCCCGGATTCGGCTACCTGAAGGTGGACACCACCGTCTACCAGCGGTTCAAGGCCGGGTACGTGTCAGGCGCCTACCGCGGCCCGGTGGTCGAGGAAGAGGAGGAGGACGAGGGCCAGACCCCCTCGCCCCGGCTGTACACCGCCTACAACCCGCCTCCGGAAGAAGAAGAGAAGCCCAAGCCCGACGAGGGCTCCAACATGCCTTCCCGGACCACCGGCCCGACCCTGCTGGACGTGCTGGTCAACCAGCTCGGCCGCCACGGCGAGCCCACCCGGGCGGTCTGGCTGCCGCCGCTGCCCGACGCCACCACCCTGGACGCGGTCGCGGGCGCTCCCGAGGAGACCGAGCACGGGCTGAGCCTGCCCGGGGAGCGCCCCGCGCTGCACGTCCCGATCGGGATCCTGGACGACGCCACCCGGCAGTGGCAGGGCGAGTGGCTGCTGGACCTGACCGCCTCCGGCGGGCACGTCGCCGTCATCGGCGGTCCGCAGAGCGGTAAGACCACCCTCATGCGCACCCTGGTGATGTCCCTGGCGCTCACCCACACCCCCGAGCAGGTGTCCGTGTACTGCCTGGACATGCTCGGCGGCGGACTCCAGGCGCTCTCCGGGCTCCCGCACGTGGGCGGGGTGGCGGTACGCACCGACCTCGAACGCGTCCGGCGCACCATGGAGGAGATCCGCGGGATGCTCGAACACCGCGAGGAGGTGTTCCGCGAACGCGGCATCGACTCCATCGAACAGCTCCGACGCCGCCACGCCCGCGGCGAGGTCCCCGAGCTGGCCAGCGCCGACATCGTCCTGTGCGTGGACGGCTACGGCGCCCTGCGCAAGGACTTCGAGGACGTCGAGACGATCGTCAACGAACTGCTGCAGCGCGGCGGCGGGTACGGCATCCACGTCGTGGGCGCCATGCTCCGCTGGAACGACGTCCGGATGGCCGCACAGTCGAACTTCGGCCAGAAGGTGGAACTGCACCTCAACAGCCCGACGGACTCCTCCATCGAGCGCAAACTCGCCGAGACCATCAAGGAGGGCGCCTTCGGGCGCGCCCTGACCAGCTCGAAGCTGTTCGCGCAAACCGCCCTGCCCCGGTTCGACGGGGTGGCCGACGCCGACGACATCGGTGAAGCGGTCGAGCAGGCCGTGCGCGCGATCGACCGGTCGTGGAAGGGCCCCCGCGCACCCGAGGTGCGGGTCCTGCCCCACCTGTTGTCGGTGCGCACCCTCCCGGGCAAGGAGGAGACGCCCAGGACCGTGCCGATCGGCCTGGACGAGCGCGCGCTCCGACCGGTCGAGCTGGACCTGCCGGAGAAGGACCACAACCTGCTGATCCTGGGCGACGGCGAGTCCGGCAAGACCAACCTGCTGCGGATGATCGCCGAAGGCCTCGTGGAACGCTACGCCCCCGGGGAGATCGTGTTCGCGATCATGGACCCGCGGCGCAGCCTGCGCGACCTCGTCCCCAAGGACTACGTGGGCGGCTACGCCACCAACGCGAAGGTGTGCAGCGGACTCGCCAAGGGCGTGGCCAGCGAACTGGAGAACCGCATGCCCCAGGACGGCGACGCCGACTCCACCGAGCCCGGCTCGTTCTCCGGGCCGCGTGTCGTCGTGATCGCCGACGACTACGACGTCCTCACCACGGCGGGCCAGAAACCACTGTCCCCGTTCGTTCCGTACATCTCCAACGGACCCGACATCGGTCTGCACATCGTGATCGCCCGCCGCGTGGCGGGGGCCAGCCGGGGCATGTACGACCCCCTGCTCCAGTCCATGCGCGAGGTGGGAAGCAGCGCTCTCCTGATGTCGGGTGACCGCGGCGAGGGCCAGATCTTTCCCCGCGTGTACGCCTCACCCCTGCCCCCGGGCCGAGGCCGCTGGATGCCCCGGGGCAGAACGCCGCACCTGATCCAGACCGCCCTGCGCGACCAGCCCTGAAGCTACGAACCCACCGAGAACCAGATCGTTTGGAGCCACCCGCGTCCGCTTCCGCGGTGCCTGGGTGGCCTGATCTGGCCAGAAACCCAGAGTGACAGTTTGATCACCTTTTAGCTAGCATTTCCGATACAAAACGACTTTCTCTGGTATCAGACAGTTCGGCCGCCCCAACCCCCTGGAGATGTCTGTGACCTACGATGCCGTCGCTCTGGTGACGAGCGAGCCCGACACACAAGCATTCGCTACGGTGCTGAGCGGGCTCGATCCGAACCTGCTGCTGCGCGAGCACGACCACAGCGGTGTCCTGGAAGTGCTTGACGCCGATGGGGTGCACTTGGCCGCGATCGAGCCAGGACAGGTGGTCGATAGCACGGACGAGATCGTCCGGCTGCTCAGCGACGACATGCTGGCGGGACTTACCCTGCCGTGTTGGTGGGTCGAGGTCCGCGCACGCCCGGACGAATCGGGGCGGCACACGGCACACCAATTGGTTGACAGTCTTGCCCTGCGGCTCGGGGGGCAGGTGTGGACCTCCGGAAACGCAGACTTCGGACTGTGGGAGGAGTTCAGACCGGAGGAGGGCACCCGGCACCCCGCGCTCGAACGCCGTAGGGAACATGCGCTCCTGATCGCCCAGGACCGCAGGGTGGTACCGCTGTCCTCCTGGATCACCGACTCGATTGCCACCCAGGCCGAGAACCGGATCGTTCAGGTGGTCACCCCTGCCTCAGCGCGGCTCACCCATGGCCTGCGCACCTTCCTGACCGGCCCCAGGGGACGGTGGGTGGTTCAGGACGATGGCGATGGACACTTCGACGGTGTCACCGGGTTGCCGCTCACCTGGCACGAGGAGCACGGTTTTGCCCCTTTCCAGGTGACCACGGACGGCGAAGGCAACGTGAAGGCCGCCAAAGGGGACGGACCCCCCGAAGCGGTTCCCGGCTTCCTGGACGACGATCCCCTGGGGACACAGCTGCTCCTGGACCTGGCCGTAACACACCGCGAAGCCTCCGCCCCCAAGCTGGGCTGGGCTGCGCGCACGGTAGCCGAGACCCTCACGGGACACCCGCCCTCGGGGTGGGGTCCACACGAACCCGCGCTGTACGCCTGGAACCCCGAATTGATACGCCTATCCGTCCTGCACCAGGGCCCCAAGCCCTTGTTGCTTCACTTCAGCGGCTCTCAGGAGGCGACTCGTCAGTTCGGAGGCAGCCTCAGTTACCGCTGGGACAGGCTGCGGGTCACCGAGCGGATGACCATGGCCATCGGCTTCCAAGACGAAGAGGACGTCCCCTTTGAGGTACTCCCCGAGCTGGTGTCAGAACTGGCAGCGGAAGGGCTTCTGGACGGATTTCGGGTGAGCCGGTTTCGGGGGCGCGCTGACCTCACTTACGAACCTCGCTGGCAGGGAACGGTTGTCCCCGTTGGTATCGCCGTGGGGCCTGAGCGGCTGGAACGGATGGGTGTGGACCAGGCACGGGCCGGTCCGATTAAGGCGACCTTCGTCGGCCATGAAGACAAGAGTGCGGCCTGGTACCCGGTTGTGACAGACACACGGGACCAGAACCGCGCGCATCAGCTGATCAGAGCACAGGAAACCCACCTGGCTTCGGCGACTCGTCACTGAACGCTTCTTCAATAGACGAGAAAACCAAGCAACCGCTTCATGCATCACACAGTTAGTCTGCCCTCTGAGGTTCTTTACCACGCTCACCATGCCCAATGGTTTCGCATGTGGCTGTCTCTGCACCAACGGGAAAGGAAGACATGAAGTTCGAGTCGACTAGGCCCTCCGCTGGAGAAAAGAACCCCCCTTTCTCCAGCGGGGAGAGCTGCGATGAGGAAAGTGTGGAAAACCGGGATGGACTGCCGCCGCAGACACCAAGACCCTCTCCGGGATACAGCGGTTCGCTAGGACGAGAAAAGCGTGTTAACAGGGCTGTCTCCAGAACGCGTGCCGTTATTGGTTCCCTCCAAGCCCGTGCAGCCGAACTGAGCATGACCGAAGCCACCGCGACCAACCTCTCCGACGAACAGTCCGCGGAGCCGGCCGAGTTCCATCCTCATCGGTTTCGCGCCAGCCCTGAAAGGGATCAGTCATGAGCAGTTGGGATATCGATCCCGTGGGGATCTCGATCGCCTTGACCAATGTCCAAACCGATCTCGGTGCTGGAGAGGAAGGCGGCGGTCTCTCCGAAAGCGCTGGCCGGGTCGATGATCAGCTGGATCGGGCACTGATGACGGCGAAGAGCGCACTGGTCGAAGTTGAGCTGATGCGCTTCATGAATCAGGTCCAGACGCAGACCAGCAATATTTTCCTGCATGGACTGTCCTGTGTGACCGCTGCGGGCGAGGCGACCCAACTCTACATCGACGGTGACCAGGAGATGGCATTGGAGTCTCAAAAAACTGCGGGCAACATCGAGAACCTTGGACTAGAGGAAGAGGCTGGGTAATGCCTGGAGGCGGGAATTTAACCAAAACCCAGGATGGGGTCAGCGAGCTTATGCTCGACCTGATCAAACCAGAACAGATCCCCTACCCTCTGGCTGATGAGACCCACATCTCCGCTGCGGCCGTTCGCATTCGGTCCGGCGGAAATCAGATCAACAACGATACCGAAGACGCAAGGAACTCTTGGCTGCTTCTGTCAGCTCACTACAAGGCCCCGGAGGAAGAGACCCTCTTCGCTGCCATGGATAAGGCAGTGGAATGGAGCGAGGAGGTCGAAAGCGACCTGCTGGTGGTCGCCGACGCCTTGGAAGATTACGCCGCGGCTGTCACCATCGCCAAGAGCACCTTGTCGAGTCTGCGCACCGAGGCCAGGGAGTTCGTTTCTCAGTTCACAGACAGCGACGTGTGGTGGGTTCTCCAGGCTGTGGGCAAAGCTGACCACGAATCCCTTTTAAAGAACTCCGAGATCGCAAGGAATGTTAATCAGGCCTGGTCTACTTACAACCAGGCAGAGATCGATTGTGCTAACGCGATCGCAGCTGTGTGTGGAGGGCCCGAGTACGCGCCGCCGGACCAGGCCACTGAAGCCAATGGAAAGATCCCCTACGGCCTGGCCAGCGACGCTGGTCAGCTTCCCACCGACCTTTGGGGCCTCGTCAAACGCGGCGGTGTCGACAGCTGGGAGTGGGCCAAGAACGGCGACCGACCGTGGCCCCTCGACTGGGCTCTGGACTACAGCACCGCTTCCATGGAAACCCTCTTTGTGGACATCATCTGGGGCACCGGCGTCACAGCTGTTGCCGCGACCGGTCACTGGAGCCCGAACAGCGGGTGGACACTCAACCCGATCATCAGGGTGAAGAACCAGGGCGAGTTCTTGTTGGAAGGTGCCGAGGGAGCCCTGGCCCTGGTGGGGCTGCACGGCCCGGGCGGGTGGCTGTTGAGCCCCACTGGAGGGGAGGACTACTGGGGTTGGGATAAGGAAGAGGCCAAGAGCAACGCCGGAACTGCCTGGGGCGACATATTCGAGGGCTTCACCGGATGGTCCCACCGCAACACCAATCCGGGCACTACCGCTGGCGTCACCTCGGTGAACGTGGCAACCCTCGGTGTCGGCGGCATCGCCCGTAGCGTGCGCAGCATCTTTGGGCTGGATGGCACACCTGGCAGTGATCAGAGTCTCAAGTACGGGGAATCCGTATGGGATCAGAACGCATCCGGTTTCGGTGAAGGACCCTCACCGGGAGCTACGAATGGTCCTGGCGGCCCATCCCTGAACGAGCGCTTTGACGACATCGTCGGGGACCTGGACTTCGACTTCAGTAGCCAAAGCAACGGACCTTCAGGCCCGACCTCACCGACCTCACCGACCTCACCGACCTCACCGACCTCACCGAACCAGGCTCCTTCTGCTGGTTCCCCGGTGTCCCCCAGTACCCCGCCACCCTCAACCCCGACCGCCCCCACGACACCGTCGCCGGACCAGAGCCCAACCAGTCAGTCCCCCTCTCAACAGAACCCAACCCCCCAAAGCCCCGCCCAGCAGGGCGACACCCGCAACGGGGGCGAGAACGACACGTCCCGGAACGGTGACCAGCGCTCCGAAGACGGCCCCCGAACCGATCGTGAGCGCCAGGACAGCGACCAGGATCGGGACAGGGCAGACCGAACCCGCGAGGACGGGGACGGTCAGGCCGCAAACGGGCGTGGTGACAATGAGTCCATCGATTCGCGTTCGGAGAACAGCTCGGATCAACAGACCCGGTCGGACGATGATCAGAGCGTTTCACCCCTCGCTGAGGCCAGGGGAACGGATGATGGCACTTCCACCACGTCCAACAACGAGACGAGCAGCAGCAGAGGGAACACCTCCGAGGATTCGGCTTCCAACTCGAACCAGCAGACCCCCGGAGGCGGAAGCAACAACGGAGGGGGAGCTCAGGCAACGGTGGCGGCGACGGAGGCAGCCCGGTCGCCTCGAACGCAGGAGGGCCCGACGACAGCAACAGGCCACCCAGCCCGAAGACCCTGGCCCAGTTCAAGACGCACCGATGGAACGGTGACCAGGACGCCTTCTTTCGGGACCTCGAAAATCTCATCAACGATCCCAACAACAAGGATGTACTCAGAGAGTACTATCGGGAGAAAGACGGTCATCGCCACTCCATTCACACCAGGGTTGGCGCAGAAGAGCTACCCCTTCCAAAAATCACAAAGGATCCCAACACCGGACGATGGACCCCTCTCGCTTCGCCAATCCCCCCCGACTTTCTTGGCGACAATATCAAGACGGCCATCAGTGACAAAAACTTCCTGAACGACAAACTGACCGCAAAAGAATACTACAGAAGGGAGGACCTTCGCCTCAGATTCAATCAGCTCCAATGGCTGGCCGAGGAGCGGCGGGTGAGCATCGACGCAGTCAAGGCGGCAGAGACCAAACTTCAGAAAGCAGAGTCCGACCACGGCAAGTATGAAAAGGACGGGAATAACCACACGAACGTCGCGAAGGCAAAGAAAGAGTACGATCGCCTTAATTCTGAAATGTCGATTACCTCCGAACTCCTCGGAGAGAAAAGCGCGGACCTGGGTGCGCGATTTGCTTTCGATGGTGGGACCCTCAGGGACTCCAAGGGGAACCCCGTCACGCGAGAGGTGGTTGACCTGGATGGAAATAAAACTCTCGTAGAAATCGAAAAACCCGACCTGACTGATGCGGTGCTGCTGAACCCGTCACCCCTGGCCCCGGCTAACGGAAACAACCAGTTTGACCTCATCTACCGCACCAAAGATGGGATCGTTATCGTCGAGGCGAAGGGCAGCAAGCACACTGACCTCGGCGAAACCACCCACTACCCACAGTCGGGGAAGCCTGTTAAGGTGATGCAGGGAAGGAAGGAGTATGTGATGGAAATCGCCAACCGAATGTGGCAACGCGGAGAAATATCCCTAGCTACGGAAATTATCAATGGAGTCAATAATAAATCTCTAAGATACGCTCTCTTCAAGGGGAATCCCGATGTCGCCAGAGGAGTGGACGGGAATCCAGTCATAGAATCCGAAAGAAGCACTCCCATTGCCGACGGGTTCTTCTATCGAATGTTTGATATTTACGGATGGAAAACCTGAATGATTTTCATTGATCGAGTTTCGCAGATTTCTCCTGACGTGCTGAAGAGTGATGCACAGAAAAATATTGAACTGAGAAAGGAGTTCATCGATAACCTAGTGCGCGATGCTGAGTCTGCTGACATCTATCTCTGGTTCATGCACCGATTCGCCAGTGAAGCTTTGGTCGCTGACCCTGTGTGTGATCGGTTGGAGACCTGGGAGTCGTGGGTTGCTGCGATGCAGTACTACAACGCGATGTTCGCGGTCACCACGGCTCCGCCAGGTGAAGAGGTTGAGTGCCTCATCGACCACAAGTCACGGAAGTTGGTGGCGACCGGTCCTCGATACTGCACCAATGCCGAGAACTGGCAGACCGCGTTCTACATGGCGGTGGTCTGTCGGGACGTTGAGCGGATCCGTTTCCTGGCGGGGATTCCCGTGGAGCTGTTGAGGGAAGCCGGGGAGAGTGACGGGGCGCAGTATCTCGAGTACGCCTACGAGTGGGTGGGCGCTCTACAGGCGTTGGTTCATGATGATCCCGAACTCCTGGTAGAGCGACTGGGCCGAGCCATGGAGCTGTCGGACCCCCGTCGCGTGGGCATGGAGTCGGCCGATCGTGGTCTGAACCTGTTGGTCTTTCCGGAGATGGATCTGCTGCGGAGTTTCCTGAGTGGTGACCCCGAGGAGTTCGAGCAGACCCTGGTCCGAGGGCTGGAGTCGTTCGGTGAGTTCCACACCCAGACATGGGAGGGGAAGGACAATCTTGCGAGTCTGCTCCCCCTGGGGTTGCTCGCGTTGGCTTGCCTGGGCTTTGACCGTGCGCGGCAGGATCCGTCATTCCGGATGGACGTGCGCTCGGACTACCTTCCTGAACACCTGCTGGACGCTGCCTGGTACGGAGAATTTCCCATCTGAACCTGAAGCACTGTCCGGAGGCAGACGCTTTGCTGGATCAGCGGTCACAGCTCGCATCAAGTCACGTGAGACGACCTTTAAGCCTTGAGCGGGGCGACTGACCTGGCGGCCTGTTCGACCTTGGCTCGGTAGGCCGCGCGGACTGCCTCGTCGATGGGCTGCTCGTATTCGGGGCGTAGGCCGGTCCGGCCGTCGAGGGTTTCGCGGAGGATGTCGGCGTGTCCGGTGTGTCGGAGGGTCTCGCCGAGGACGTGGGCCAGGACGGCGAACAGGTTCGTGTTGGGGTGGGGTTCCGGCCACCACGGGACGTGGCCGGGGGCGTCGATGGGGAGCTCGTTGATCGTCGCGTCCGAGTGTTCCCACGTGCGTAGGTAGAACTCGATGATTTGATCGCGGTTCTCGTGCTCGTTCGCCCACTGATCGCTGCCGTCGGAGTCCTGCCACCGGCACAGCGGTTCGGGGGAAGGGCGGTCGAAGACCTCGCCGAAGTACCTGGCCTCGACGGTGGCCACGTGTTTGACCAGGCCGAGGAGGTTGGTCCCGGTCGCTGTCAGAGGTCGGCGGGAGTCGTATTCGGACAGGCCGTCGAGTTTCCAGAGCAGCGCCTTGCGGTCTCGGCGAAGTCTTCCGTGCAGGTTGGCCTTCGCGAAGTCATCGATCACGGGGCATGAGCCTGGCACGGGCTATTCGTGGCCACAAGGTTCCGAACATCCACAGGCTGCGGATGGAAGTTTCCACAGCCTGTGGACAGAGTTCCGGCCTTGACTACAGGAGTAGTGCGGTGATGTGGCTGACCACCATCCCGGCGGCCAACGCCATCCCGAAGGTCAGCGTCGAGGCCGCCCACTCGCTGCGCCACCAGTGTGGGGCCCGGTGGCGGCCGCGGGGCTTGCGGGGCGGGAACGGGTCGCCGGGGTCAGGGGCGGGTGCGGTTTCCCAGCGCTTGGCCTGTTTGGCTTTGCGTTCGGCGTGTTCGCGGCGGTCCTTGTCCACGGCCATCCATTCGGGGACGGCACCGTTCCTGATCCGGTGGGCGACCCTGGGGTTGCCTGACATCTGCCGGATCAGGCGCTGTTCGCGTTCGGCGAAGGTCTCCGGGGCCGTGGCGAACCTGCGGGGTGTCGGTGCGGGGGTTCGGGTGAAGCGGGCCCCGTGTGGGGCGGCCAGCACTGACCTGACCCTGGTGTCTACGGCGGTCATCGCTGAGCACCGCCCAGCGCGAACTCGGCCCACACCGCCATGCCCAGATCCGCGCAGAAGGGGAAGGGCACGACCGGGTAGGCGCCCCACCTGGAGGCGAGCATGTCCACCATGAGCAGGCCTCGGCCGCGCTCGGCGGTCAGCCACTCCTGCTCGGTGCGGTCGGTCGGGATCGCCGGGGCGGACTCGCGAGCGCCGTCGTCCACGACCACCAGGCGCAGCACCCCCGGCTCGGACTCGAAAAGTGCGCGCAGGACCCGGCCACCGGAGCCGCCGGAGCGCGTGTGCTCGATCGTGTTGGCCACGAGCTCGCTGGTGCAGAGGGTCAGCGCTTCGATCAGGTCTTCGTTGAACCCGGTCAGGTCGGTGCGCAGGTCCGCGCGCACGGTGCTCATCTGGGACAGGTGTCCCGGATAGATCCGCGCCTGCCAGCGGGCAGGGCTCAGGTGAGGCACAATGGACATGTCGACAACTCTTTCTCTAAGGGGTGTTTGTCGGCCTGCTCTGGGGGTGTTTGCCGCACCCGCCAGAGCTTTTTTCTTGGGTGTTGAGGATTCAGCGCGTGGCCGTGATGGTGTGACCGCAGTAGCGGCACGTGGCCGTCGCTGTGTTACCGCGCTTCACCGGTGGTTGGTCCGGGATGTAGTCGTGCCCGTTGGTGTCTGAGCAGGTGGTCTGGTTGTCCATGCCGCCCTGACCTGAGTCCTAGAAGTAACTCCAGGGGTTGTCGCTCAGGTCGTAGGGCAGGTGGAACCAAACCTGGCGGTTCTGGGTGAGTCCGTTGTCGCCCCACTCCGATGCCAGGGCGTTGATCATGGCCAGCCCGCGTCCGGCGTTGACGTTGGCGTCGAGCCCGTTCGGGTCGGCTGTGAGGTAGCGGGGGTTGTCGGGGGTGGAGGGTGTCGGGGTGTTGACCCCCTGGTCCTTGCAAAGCAGGCGGAGCTCGTCCCGGAGTCGCATGCAGGTGAGGGTGTAGTAGCCGAACCGCTCCCCCGAGCGCGTGTGCCGGATCGCGTTGGCGGCAAGCTCGCTGCCCAGGAGGGTGAACAGGTCCTGGTAGTCGGGGTCCTGCCGCTCCGCGCAGGCGTTCAAGAAGGCGCGTACCAGCGGCATTTGAAGGGGTCCGGCCCCGAACTCGTAGCGCCGGTTCCGGAAGGGCGCCCGCCCCGAGTTCGAGTCGAAGTAGTGCCGGTACTTGGACTGGACCGTTGCCAGGAGGGGCACCGTCACCTCCGGAAGGTCCAGCGTCGAGGCGCTCACACGCTCACCTCCAGGCCAGCGGAGACTGCCACACCAGCCTCGTCCTGGATCACGAAGCGCCGCAGCCGGGAAGCCCGGCACTTCCCCAACTGCCCAAAAGGGACAGGAAGCCACGAATAATGAGCAAAAAGCAACATAAGGGATAACCCCAATTTGCACAGTAGAAACGAACAGCTCAGGTCCCGTCTATGATGCACAGACCAACCCGCTTCATCAACCGAAAATTAGGGTTTCCCTAAAAAATACCCGTCTAGGATGTCGCCATGCGCTCCCCTACGTACAGCCCCACGGTTCGGCGCCGCCGACTAGGAATGCAGCTCAGGCGCATGAGAGAGGCCGCTGGGCTCACCGCCACCGAGGCGTCCGATCGTTCGAAGATCCCCCGGACGACGCTGGGAAAGATCGAGACCGCAGAAACCCAGAAGGTCCAATCAGGCCACCTGGATCGCCTGGTCGAGCTCTACAAGGCTCCCTATGAGGAAGCTGAAGCGCTACGCCAGCTGGCCCGCGACGCGGGAGACAAGGGCTGGTGGTGGAGGTATCGGGACGTCTTCGGCCATGGCGCCTTGCCAGACTTCGAGACCGAGGCTTCCCTCATCAAGACGTATGAGGTCGCTACTATCCCGGGGCTGCTCCAGACACCCGAGTACGCTGCTGGGATCTTCCAGGCAGGCAACTTGACGGCGTCGGAGCACATAGACCGCCAAGTCGAGGCGCGTATGCGCCGCCGGGAAATCCTCCACCGGCACGAGCGGCCACCTCAGTTGTGGGCGGTGATCGATGAGGCGGCCCTTCGCCGCCCGATTGGTAGCCCCGGCGTGCTCGCGGGGCAACTCGACTACCTCGCTCGCATCGGGCAGAACGCGAACATTCATATCCAGGTGTTGCCGTTCTCCGCCGGTGCATACTCTGGGATCGGCAGCCCATTCACCATCCTGGAGTTCCCAGAGCCCCTCGATCCCACCATCGTGTACACGGACACCGTGACCGGCGGGCAGTTCGAAGAGGCTCCCGAGGATGTCGAGCAGTACGTCGTGACCTTCGGGCATGTACAAGGCACGGCAGCCAGTACCGTCAGGAGTGCCCAGATCATCGAGGGCATTCGAGAAGAGAGCACCCATGGCACCGACACCTGAGTTCCGCAAGAGCAGCTACAGCAACCAGGCTCAGAACTGCGTGGAGGTCGCCGATCTCCTCGGCCAGCACCTTGTCCGCGACACTCAGAACAGGGGTGCCGGCCACCTCGGTTTCGCCGGATCGGAGTGGACCGCCGCCCTCCGCGCCATCCGTGTTGACCGGGTCTAAACCCCTCACTGAACCAGCTCCGCCCCCGGCTACCTGCCGGGGGCTTCGGTGTTTCCAGCCGGGGAGGGGAAGGCGTGGTGGCACGAGGAGGGACAGCATGCTGGCGCTGGGACGCTCGCACCACACTTTATTCACCAGAGAACACAGGAGCCTCAAAGCGGCATATAGGCCCCAAAATGCAAAGCACGCGTCGATAGCGGTTGGTAGCTTCCAGGAATGATCGCGCGTTTTGCTGGGTTCTTCGTCGCTTCGGTGTTCGGGTTGGCCTTCGTTCTGATCAACAGCGGGCCGCCGCTGCCTCCGGCGGTGTCGATGGGGGTTCGGGGCCTGGCTGTGGCTGCCGCCGTCGCCATCGTGGGGCTGGTTGTACTCAGGGTGCGGAAGGAAAATCGGTCAGAGGAAGGCGACGCTCCCCCGGGTGCACCCCGCTTCGGCGCCTTCTTCGGGGTGGTCACCACGATCGAGGTACTGCTGATCATCGGCGGGGCACAGACCATCAGCCGACTCGACGCTGTCCCCGACCAGGCCGGGGTGGCCTGGGTTGCGCTCATCGTCGGGCTGCACTTCTTCCCACTGGCCTGGTACTGGAAGCAGCCCGAGATCCTGTACGTCGCCGGGTACGGCACTGTGCTCGGCGGAATCGGCCTGGCTATGGCGCTGCTGGGCCACCCGGACTGGGTACCGCTGGTCAGCGGGGTCGTCACCGGGACGGGCTTCCTGCTCGGCCCCCTCGTGGTGCTGATCCTGATGAACCGCGGGGCCGGGGCGTCCACCGCGCGTCAGTCGGGCAGTTCACCCAGTCCGAAGTAGGGCAGGCACGGTTCCAACCCCTCGACGGTCACCGGAACTGTGCGGTGCTTCTCCCAGTTCTCCCTGGTCAGCCGGTACCGGTCTTCGCTGACCTGTTGCCCCCGGACCGCGACCAGGTTGTTCCCGTCCGGTTGGTAGCCGAGCTTGCGCGTCACACCCCGAGAGGCCGCGCTGGTCTTGAAGACCTCCGTGACCGCAGCCTCCGCCCCCAGGTATTCGAAGGCCAGGTGCAGCACGGCAGCCCGCATCTCCGTACCGAACCCCTTGCCCTGGTGGCGCTGGGTCAGCCACGAACCGGTACCCACCTGACGGGTGATCGCGAAGTCCTTCCCCGTCATGTCCTGAAGGCCGATCACAGTGCCCTCGTGCACCACAGCCGCGTTGAACGTCCACTTCTCGGGTGTCCACGAAGCCATGGCCGACCAGTTGTGCTGGATGACGCCGGCCGCCAAACGGCGGGGCGTCTGGTCGGTCCACGGGACGATGAACGGCATCCGCTCCGGGTCGTGGATGCCCGCGACGGCGGCTTCGGCCAGCTGGGACAGGTCAGTATCGGAGGGCATCCGCAGTTGGAGGCGGGGAGTGTTCAGGCGTAGCCCCATCGGGGGGAAGTGGTCCGCGATCATGTCCTGATGATGGCTACGCCCGGCACCGCTGTCATCTTGATTTCGGGTGCCCTGGGGGCGCAGTGGAGGTCAGAGGAGGAGTTCGTCGATGAGTGCGGCGAGCTCGGCCGCCGCCTTGGACCGGTCCCCCGTGGCGTCGCGGACCGCCCAGCCGCGCATCCCGGCCAGGTGCGCGGGGTGTGCGAAGGCCGGGTCGGTCAGCAGGTAGCCGCAGGGCGCGTCCGGCCAGTCCGGGACGGTGGGCAGGCGCTCGGTGCGGTAGGCGGCGGGTTCGCCCTCGCGGGGCGGGACCTCGGTGAGCAGCTGGTTCTTGGCGATGTCGGTGCGGGTCGGGCTGCCGGGTTGGGGCAGCGGGGCGTCCACCAGTACATAACCGTGGACGGGGCGGTGCGCGGAGCGCTGAGCCGCCCCCACAGCACCCAGGAGCGGACCGCTGTCCCCCTCGGCGACCAGGACCGCCGGAGCCCGGTCAGCGGCCAGGCGACCGATCTCCAGGCTCGCCCGGGCGACGTAGCGGGCGGCGTGCGGAGCGGTGTCGTCGTCCGGGATCTCAGGGAACACCGGGGTGTGCCCCTGGGCGGAGAGCGCCTCGGCAGTGCCGAGGAGCGAGAAGGGGGCGCGGAGGGTGGGGGGTAGGAGAACAGTGATCACGCGGAACCACCAGTGCGGGTCTCGTCGCGGACCCAGGCCAGGTAGGCCGGGTTGCCGCCGGTCACCGGTACGGCGACGATCTCGGGGACGTCGTAGGGGTGTGTCCGGACCAGGTGCGCGACCAGATCATCAAGGCGGTCCGCGGCGGTCTTGATCACCACCGTCCACTCCTCGTCGGCCTGGGTCTCGCCCTCCCAGCGGTAGAAGCTCCGGATCGGCCCGCCCACCTGGGCACAGGCCGCAAGCCGGTGCTCGACCACCGAACCGGCCACCGACTCGGCGCCCTCGCGGCTGTCGACGGTGGTCTCCACCCGGACGACTCCGGTGTCTTCCTTCACTGGCATCCCCTCCGGGGCGGGAGCCCAGGTCCGCGCGGCCCCACCCGGTGTTCTAGGCTCACTGATCATGAGCGAACGTGATGAACTCCTGCGTCAGATCAACGATAAGGCGGTCGTGCGCGGGAAGGTGACCCTGTCCTCCGGCAAGGAGGCCGACTACTACGTCGACCTGCGCCGGATCACCCTGGACGGGGAGGCCGCGCCGCTGGTCGGCTCGGTCCTGTTGGACACCGTCGAGGACCTGGAGTTCGACGCGGTGGGCGGTCTGACCCTGGGCGCGGACCCGGTGGCCACCGCGATGCTGCACGCGGCGCACGCGCGCGGGCGCAAGCTGGACGCCTTCGTGGTGCGCAAGGCGGGCAAGGCGCACGGCCTGCAGCGCCGGATCGAGGGACCGGACGTCAAGGGGCGCCGTGTGCTGGCGCTGGAGGACACCTCCACCACCGGCGGTTCGGTGCTCACGGCCGTGGAGGCCCTGCGTGAGGCGGGCGCCGAGGTGGTGGCGGTCGCGCTGATCGTGGACCGCGGCGCGCGCGGGAAGCTGGAGGGAGAGGGCCTGGAGTACCGGCCCGTCTTCGAGGTGTCCGACCTGGACGTCTGACCACCCCGGTGACCAACCCGGTTGATCGCCCCGGTGATCACTGACCACTGACTGCTCGCGGTGGGGCCTTCGGGCCCCGCCCCGGTCAGGGCTACGGGGTCAGGACCAAGGGATCAGGGTTACGGCTTGAGGGTGAAGCTGTGCCCCGGGTCGCGGTCGGAGATGTCGCGGTGGTCGCCGTTGACGTAGACCTCGACGGCGGTCGGGTCGCCGATGGTGACCTCGAGGCCGTTGGCGTTGCTGGGGTAGTTCACGGAGCTGCCCTGGGTGAGGTCCTGGTCCAGGAGCACGTCCCCGCCGGGGACTCGGACGAACACCTTGCTGGACTCGCCCACCACGCGGATGTAGAGGACGCCCATCTCGTCGGAGTCCACCGCGTCGGCGGCCGCCTCGGAGGCGTTGGCGCTGACGCTGGTTCCGGTGCCCGGGAGGGCTCGGTACAAGAAATAGCCGCCGAGGGCCACCAAGGTGACCAAGAGCACGACGGCACCGACGATGGCCATCACCTGACCAACGCCACGAGGATCGTTCCTATGCCTTCCCACGGCGATGAATGTAGCGCGTATCACGACAAAAAGCGACAGCAGTCGCCCAGAAGACGCAGCTTCACCATCATTCGTGACATAGCCGTGCAGAAACCCCTGACCCATCCGGCACCCCCGCCCCAGCGCTCCTTCCTGTCCCCGTAAGCTGCGGGTACGTCGCCGATCCTGAGCTTTTTGGTCTAGACCTTTCCAACGGCTCCGGCTATTCGGGATACTTGGACGACGCCCGGTGGACACTTCCGGACACGCGGCCCGCGGGCCGCCCCCAACGGTCTGGTTCCCTCCACCGGGACAACGCACGTGGGGTGCCGTCAGTACGCGAGAGCTCGGCAGGCGAGAGCATCGCGCTGGCGGCCGCTCGCTCCAGGCCGAACCAGGGAGAGTCAAGCCATGCCCATCGCCAGCCCCGAGGTCTACACCGAGATGCTGAGCCGCGCGAAGTCCGAGGGCTTCGCCTACCCGGCGATCAACGTGACCTCCAGCCAGACGCTGCACGCCGCCCTGCGCGGCTTCGCCGAGGCCGAAAGCGACGGCATCGTCCAGATTTCCACCGGTGGTGCGGAGTTCCTCTCCGGCGCTTCGGTCAAGGACATGGTCACCGGCTCGGTCGCCTTCGCCGAGTTCGCTCGCGTCGTCGCCGCCAAGTACCCGGTGAACATCGCCCTGCACACCGACCACTGCCCCAAGAACAAGCTCGACGGCTTCGTCCGCCCACTGCTGGAGATCTCCAAGGAGCGCGTGGCCAAGGGCCAGGAGCCGCTGTTCCAGTCGCACATGTGGGACGGCTCCGCTGTCGAGCTGGAGGAGAACCTCCAGATCGCGGACGAGCTGCTCGCCGCCTCCAAGGCCGCCCGGACCATCCTCGAGATCGAGGTCGGCGTCGTCGGCGGCGAGGAGGACGGCATCGTCGGCGAGATCAACGAGAAGCTGTACACCACCCCGGAGGACGCCCTGCGTACCGCCGAGGTGCTGGGCCTGGGCGAGAAGGGCTACTACATGACCGCCCTGACCTTCGGCAACGTGCACGGCTCCTACAAGCCCGGCTTCGTGAAGCTGCGCCCCGAGGTCCTCAAGACCGCCCAGGACGCCGTCGCCGCCAAGTACGGCAAGGCCAAGGCCTTCGACTTCGTCTTCCACGGCGGCTCCGGCTCCACCATGGAGGAGATCCACGAGGCCATCGACTACGGCGTCGTGAAGATGAACATCGACACCGACACCCAGTACGCCTACACGCGTCCGGTCGTCGACCACATCATGAAGAACTACGACGGCGTGCTGAAGGTCGACGGCGAGATCGGCAACAAGAAGGCCTACGACCCGCGCGCCTACGGCAAGGTCGCCGAGGCCGGGATGGCCGCCCGCGTGGTCGAGGGTGCCCAGCACCTGAAGTCCGCCGGCAACAAGATGAAGTAGGGGCCCGGTAGGACCCTTGCCCAGTAGGGCTTCTGCCCGACCGCTCCCCCGCGGTCCGGCACCCGGTGCCCGGTGGTCGTGTCACGACCGCCGGGCACCGTCTTTTTGCCCGGTGCCTTTCCTTGAATTCCGGCGCGACGGAAACCGGGATCACCTTTCATCCCATTTATGCATATGCCCCCCAACCTCCCCCCAACAGTGAAGACGTTCCGCCGGAGTTCGTTTTCGAGATCCGAAGCAAGGGGAATTCTTCCTGCGTCCGGATGCATGAGCGCTGCGCCGCCCGGCCCGATCAGGCCGTGGCCGTGAGCAGGGGTTCGGGCAGGAGCGGACCGCCGTCCGCCAGGGGCCGCCCCACTTCCGATCGATGCTCCCGGCCGACTGCCGGTGAGGGGAAAGGAAAGTCCCGTGCGGATCACCGCTGAGGGCCTGGACTTCGGATACCGGGGCTGGGGCCACCGGGGTCGCAAGAAGGTCCTGGACTCCCTCACCTGGAACGTGGAACCCGGCGTCACCGGACTCCTCGGGCCGAACGGCGCGGGCAAGACCACCCTGCTCTCGCTCATCGTGACGCTGCTCCCCGTCCGGGGAGGGCGGCTGCTCATCGGGGAGCACGACCTGGCCACCGGGGTCGGCCGGTCCCGGGCCCGCCGCGAGCTGGGGTTCGTACCGCAGCGTTTCACTCTGGCGGGCGAGCTGACCGTGGCGGACACCGTCGCCTACGCGGCCTGGGCGCACGGGCTGGACCGACGCGCGTGCGGGGAGGCTGCCCGACGGGCACTGGAATCCGTCGACCTGGCCGAGCTCGCCGACCAGCGCACCCGTTCCCTGTCCGGGGGCCAACGCCAGCGCGTGGGCATCGCCGCCGCACTCGCCCACGCCCCCCGGGTCCTGATCCTGGACGAACCCACCGCCGGTCTCGACCCGGGACAGCGGCTCCGGGTGCGCGAGGTCGTGGCCGGTCTGGGCGCGGACCGGACCGTGCTGATCTCCACCCACCTCATCGAGGACGTCGCCCACCTGTGCTCCCGAATCGGGGTCCTGGCGGGTGGCCGGCTCGAGTTCCAGGGCACCTTCCCCGAGTTGGAGGCCCTGATCGACGACACCGCCGAGGCGAGCGCCTACGGTTCCGGGTTCGAACGGGCCTACGACCGGCTGATCACCCGGGTCGGAGAGCATCAGTGAGCCCTGCTGGAACTCCCTCCGAGAACCCCGCCGCAAGCCCGCCAGCGAGCCCGTCCACGCCCTCGGTCCGCCCCGTGAACCCGCTCCGGAGCCGGTGGACGGCCTCTCCCCTCTTCTGGCCGCTCCCGCCACCCCTGGTGCTGGTCCCGGCCGGGCTGATCCTCGTCATGACACTGACAGCGACCTGGGGCCAGCTCTCCTGGCGGGCCCTGGACTGGGTCTACCTCTCCGGGCAGGTGGGGGTCCAGGCCCGGCTACCGGTCGTGGTGGCCGCCGGGGCCGCGGCACTGGCGTCCGCCCGGTTCACCCGGCCGAGCCTGGTGTTCGCCCAGCCCTGGCAGCCCCGCCTGGAGCGGGGCCTCCCGCTGCGGCACGCGACAGTGGTCACCGGCTGGTGCCTGGCCGCCTATCTGGTGGGGCTGCTCCCGCTGACCGCCGCCGTCGCCGCTCAGGGCGCGGGTGCGCCGCACCCGGTGCCGATCCTGGGTGCGCTGACCGGGTTCGCGGCCCTCACCCTGCTCGGCTACCTGTGCGGGGTCGCCCTGCGCGGGCTGATCGCGGTCCCGGTGGCGATCGGCCTGGTCTTCGTGTGCACCAGCATGCCCCTGGTCTCCGACACCTGGACCGCGCTGTCGCTCCAGCTTCCGTTCACCCTCTCGCTGGGCAGTCAGGAGAGCGTCGCGCTCAGCTTCTACCGGCTGGGGTTCTTCCTGCTCCTGGTGACGGCCGCCGCGTGGACGTCCCTCCGACTGCTGCGGGCCCCGCGCCGGTGGTCGGCCCCGCAGGTCACGGCGGTGGCCGCGGTGGCGGCCGCCGCCGTCCTGCCCCACCTGTACGCGTTCCCGCTCGTGACCTACGCCCCGAGCGGTTCCGAGGTCTGCGCGGAGCGCGACGGGGTCCGTTACTGCGTGCACGAGGGGCACGCGGACGAACTCGCCCTGATCGTCGAACTGGCCGCGCCGGTCTTCGCCGCCTACGGGTCATCCGAAGCCGTCCCCGCGCAGGTGCGCGACCGCAGCCTGGCCACCGAGGACGACGAGGTGCTTCACGGCAACGAGCACGGCGTGCTCTGGACGGGCATCTATCCGGGCTGGGACCCGTACCAGGAGGTACCCGCGACGGCGGCCGTGTGGCTGGTGCCCGACCTGGGGGTATGCGGTTCCGGGGGTGTGGGCAGCACGGACGAGGGGGCGTCCCCGGAGCAGCGGCGGATGAGCGCGCTGGCGGAGTTCGAGGCGTGGCTGGCCTCGCGCCCCTTCTCCCACGGTTCCGGTGACGGACCGTCGTCCGAGGCCGCCTCCGACGAGGACGGGGTCCGGGACTGGATCGGCCGGAACGAGGAGCGGCTGGCCCGGTGCGAGGTGGAACCGGAGGAACTGCCGTGGCGACCGTGACACCGCGCCGCTGGACACCGGGCCCCGTCCCGATCCCCCTGCGCCCCTGTCTGCTGCCGATGCTGCATGCCCTGGCCGCGGCCGTCGCGGCGGTGCTTCTGGGGCTGGCCACCGCGGGCGTCGTGGTGCCGGTGGCGGTGTTCGACTGGCCGGGCGAGGAACAGCGAATCCCCGTGGCCGAACTGCTGTGCGTGTGCGCGGCCGCCGTCGGGGCGTGGGCGAACCGGCCCCGGCTGTGGGAGTGGGAGAGGCTGGGCGGGGCGCGGACCCGGATCCGGGCGGCCGCGGTGGCCGCGCTCGGCATGCTGCTGCTCGGCGGCGCCGCGCTCGCACTGCTACCCCACGCGTCGGAGGCGGAGAACTCCTGGCTGCTGGTGACCAATGTCCTGCTGGGGGCCTGCGCCGTGTACCTGCTGGCGCCGTTCCTGGGGGCGGTGCCGTCCGGGCTGGGCGTGCTGGCGGGGATCCTCCTGGGGGCGGCGGCCTGCAACACGGCGCCGGGCCTGAACCGCGTGAGCCCGTACGCGTACGCGGGATCGGACGGGTGGCGGGCCCCGGACCTGCTCGCCGGGGCGACGGTACCCGTGCTGGTCCTCGGACTGGCCGCGGCCGCGGTGGCGGCGCACGCGCTGGCGCACGGCTCCACCGCACGGGTCCAACGGCGCGGGGCGGAGACGGATTGAGCCCGGTGCTCCGGGGAACGCCGCACCCGGTGGCAGGATGGGGGGCATGAACCTGCACCAGAACCTGCTGAACGAGCCGCCCGAGACGCGCCTGGCCGACGACCCCGAGGCGCGAGAGGCCCTGGCCATCGCCGACGACCCCACCCCGGTCGCCGGCCGCTTCCCCTCCTACTCCGCAGCCTGGGCCCGCCTGGCCGAGCTGGCCCTGGCCGACGGCCAGCCGGTGGCCGCCTACGCGTACGCCCGCACCGGCTACCACCGCGGTCTGGACCAGCTGCGCCGCTCCGGGTGGAAGGGCCACGGCCCGGTTCCGTGGGAGCACGAGCCCAACCAGGGCTTCCTGCGCGCCCTGCACTTCCTGGGCAAGGCCTCGGAGCAGATCGGCGACGCCGAGGAGGCCGAGCGCTGCGCGACCTTCCTCCGTGAGTCCAGCGCGGAGGCCGACAAGGCCCTCAACGGCTGAGCCCACCGAACTCCGCGAAGGCGGGCCGGGCCGGTTCCCTCCACGAACCGGACCGGCCCGCCCGGGGAAACGGCCTGCGCACAAAGCACCTCCGAACCGTGTGGCGCAGGCGCCGCAGTGCCCCTCTTAACCCGGATGCGCAGGTCGTGTACGCTCAATACGCAACGGCCCCTGTCGCTGCCTTGCGCCAGGGGTTCTTCCATGTTCGGGGCCAAAAACGCCCCGGTCAGGTGTCGAGCGAAGAGGTAGAGACCAATGCCGGCGATCACGCTCGTGGGTGCCCAGTGGGGCGACGAGGGCAAGGGCAAGGCGACCGACCTGGTCGGCGACCGCGTGGACTACGTGGTCCGATACCAGGGCGGCAACAACGCCGGGCACACGGTGGTCATCGGCGACCAGAAATACGCCCTCCACCTGCTGCCCTCGGGCATCCTGTCCCCGAACGTCGTGCCGGTCATCGCCAACGGCGTCGTCATCGACCCGGGCGTGCTCTTCGAGGAGCTGCGCGGCCTCCAGGAGCGGGGCGTGGACACGTCCCGCCTGGTCATCTCGGCCAACGCGCACCTGATCATGCCCTACCACCGGGCCCTGGACAAGGTCAGCGAGCGCTTCCTCGGCAAGGGCAAGATCGGCACCACCGGCCGCGGCATCGGACCGACCTACGCCGACAAGGTCACCCGCCAGGGCGTGCGCGTGCAGGACATGTTCGACCCCAAGATCCTGCGCAAGAAGATCGAGCTCGCCCTCCACGACAAGAACCAGCTCCTCACCAAGGTGTACAACCGGCGCGCCCTCGAGGCCGAGCCGATCATCGAGGAGTACCTGGGCTACGCCGAGAAGCTGCGCCCGCACGTCGCCGACACCTCCCTGATCCTGAACAAGGCGCTGGACGAGGGCAAGACGGTCTACCTCGAGGGCTCCCAGGGAACCCTCCTGGACATCGACCACGGCACCTACCCGTTCGTCACCTCCTCCTCGCCCACCGCGGGCGGCGCGGCGGCGGGCGCGGGCATCGGCCCCAACCGCATCTCCAAGGTCGTCGGCATCCTGAAGGCCTACACCACCCGTGTCGGCTCCGGCCCCTTCCCGACCGAGCTCCTCGACGAGCAGGGGATCTGGCTGCGCACCCAGGGCCACGAGTACGGTGTCACCACCGGCCGCGACCGCCGCTGCGGCTGGTTCGACGCGCCGATCGCCCGCTACGCCACGCGCGTCAACGGCATCACGGACTTCTTCCTGACCAAGCTCGACGTGCTCACCGGCCTGGAGCGCATCCCCGTGTGCGTGGCCTACGACGTGGACGGCGTGCGTCACGACGAGATCCCGATGACGCAGACCGACTTCCACCACGCCACGCCGATCTACGAGTACTTCGACGGCTGGTCCGAGGACATCACGGGCGCGCGCAAATTCGAGGAACTCCCCAAGAACGCGCAGGACTACGTGCGTACTCTAGAGAAGATGGCCGGAGCCCCGATCTCCGCCATCGGTGTCGGGCCGGGCCGCGAGGAGACCCTTCAGCTGCGTTCCCTGGTCTGACCGGCCACCAACCGTCTTTAGCTCCAGTAGAAGAAGAGGCCCCCAGTAGTGAAAGCCCTCGTTCTCGGCGGCGGAGGCCGCGAGCACGCACTCGTCCGCGCTCTGTCCCTTGATCCGGGCGTCACCAGCATTCACAGCGCTCCCGGCAACCCGGGGATCTCCGATCTGGCCGAGAACCACGTCATCAACGTGACGGACGGGCTGGCCGTGACCGAACTGGCCGCGCGCCTGCGCGCCGAGCTGGTCGTGATCGGCCCGGAGGCGCCGCTGGTGGCCGGGGTGGCCGACGCCCTGCGCGACCGCGGCATCCCGGTCTTCGGCCCCGACAAGGAGGCCGCGCACCTGGAGGGCTCCAAGGCCTTCGCCAAGGAGGTCATGGAGGCGGCCGGGGTGCCCACCGCCAAGGCGCGCGTGTGCCGCAGCGCCGGCCAGGTCTCCGAGGCCCTCGACGAGTTCGGGGCGCCCTACGTCGTCAAGAACGACGGGTTGGCCGCGGGCAAGGGCGTCGTGGTGACCGAGGACCGCGCGCTCGCGGAGCAGCACGCCCGCGAGTGCGGACGGGTCGTCATCGAGGAGTTCCTCGACGGTCCCGAGGTCTCGCTGTTCGTGCTCACCGACGGCGCGCACGCACTGCCGCTGCTGCCCGCCCAGGACTTCAAGCGCGCCTACGACGGCGACCAGGGCCCCAACACCGGCGGTATGGGCGCCTACGCCCCGGTGCCGTGGGCTCCCGCCGGTCTGGTGGACGAGGTCATGGAGTCGGTCGTGCGGCCGACCGTGTCGGAGATGAACCGCCGCGGCCACCGCTACCAGGGTCTGCTCTACGTGGGCCTGGCGCTGACCTCGAAGGGTCCGCGCGTGGTGGAGTTCAACGCGCGCTTCGGCGACCCGGAGACCCAGGTCGTGCTGGACCGGCTGGCCACCCCGATCGGCGCGGTCCTGCAGGCGACCGACACCGGCGGTCTGGGTTCGATCGGTTCGCTCCAGTGGAAGTCGGGCGCCGCGGTGACCGTCGTGGTCGCCGCCGAGAACTACCCGGGCGACCCGGTCAAGGGCGACCTCATCGGCGGCTTGGAGGCCGCGAACGCCCTTGAGGGCGCCTACGTGCTGCACGCGGGCACCGCCTGGGACGGGGTGCGCGACATCAAGTCCAACGGCGGCCGCGTGCTGAACGTGGTCGGGACCGGCGCGGACCTGCGCCAGGCCCGTGAACGCGCCTACGAGGCGGCCCGCCGCCTCGAACTGCGCGGTTCGTTCTACCGCACCGACATCGCCGAACGCGCCGCGGCCGAGGTCTAGTACCCGGAAGCGACGCGAGAGCGCGAGAGGGGCCCTCGGCAACCGCCGGGGGCCCTTCGCCGTACGGCGCGGGGCCGGGCCTGGAGCGAAGTCGGACCCGAGCCGGGACCGAAGCCGGGGCCGACTGGCCGATGAGCGCCTGAGCGGGGGCCGCCCGACCCTTCGGAGCAGCGGGAACGCGATACTGGAGGGGTTCGCACCGAAACCCAGAGAGTAGCGTCATGAGCGGCTTCGTCACCGTCCCCGAGCCCGTCGAGGTTCCGGGGCTCACCCACCTGCACACCGGCAAGGTGCGCGACCTGTACTCGACGGCCTCCGACGAGCTGGTGATGGTGGCCAGCGACCGGGTCTCGGCGTACGACTGGGTGCTGCCCACGGAGATCCCAGGCAAGGGCCGCCTGCTCACCCAGCTGTCCCTGTGGTGGTTCGAGCGGCTGGGCGACCTGGTGGCCAACCACGTCGTCTCGGACACCCCTCCCGAGGGCGCACCCGCCGACTGGGCCGGTCGCACGCTGGTCTGTGAGCGGCTGGACATGGTCCCGGTGGAGTGCGTGGCCCGCGGCTACCTGGCCGGTTCCGGACTGGCCGAGTACCGGGTGGACCGCACGGTGTGCGGGGTGCCGCTCCCCGAAGGGCTCACCGGCGGCTCCGAACTGCCCGAGGCGATCTTCACCCCGGCCACCAAGGCCGAGGTCGGCGACCACGACGAGAACGTGTCGTTCGGGGTCGTGGCGGACCGGCACGGGGAGAAACTCGCCGCGGAGCTGCGGGACCTGACCCTGCGGGTGTACGGGCGCGGCCGGGACATCGCTCGGGAACGCGGTGTGCTCCTGGCCGACACCAAGTTCGAGTTCGGCCGCGACACCGCCGGTGACCTGGTCTTGGCCGACGAGGTGTTCACCCCGGACTCGTCCCGTTACTGGCCTGCCGACGAGTGGAGCCCGGGACGCCCCCAGCCGTCCTTCGACAAGCAGGTCCTGCGCGACTGGCTGACCTCGTCGGCCTCGGGCTGGGACCGCGCGTCGGACACGCCCCCGCCGGAACTTCCGGCCGACGTGGTGGAGCACACTCTGTCCCGTTACACGGAGATCTACGAGCGCTTGACCGGCACCAAGCCCGCCCTGTGACCGACACCGTCCGCGTGATTCAGCGCACGCGGACGTCGTTTCGGCTGTGGGAGCGCGTATGGTGGTGTCGTCGTATGCAACGCCGAAGTAACGGACAGCCATGCGTACGACCCTCGGTCTCTCCCTCCGGTGTAATGCCTCTTTGGCCGTTTGGCGGGACTTCAACCGCGATCTGCGGGTATACCACGTTCTGGGCCTGTTCATGTGTAGTGCTTGCTATAGAGTCATCGCGAACCCACCGGTTCAAGGCTGCGCAGGTCACACGCAAGATGGCCGCAACATTTCGGGGCGAACCCGCGTCTTAAACGCAAACAGGCGAAACCCGACGAGGGTGTCCCTCTTTTTCACATCTGCCTCACAAAGGAGCACATGAGCATGGGCCAGGAGGTTCGTTACCGCGTCCGCGGCGGACGCCCCCTCAGCGGAACGGCGTTCATCCAAGGCGCGAAGAACGCCGTCCTGCCGATGATCGGAGCCGCCCTGCTGGCGGCCAAGGGCCGTACTGTGCTGCGGAACGTTCCGGTCATCGAGGACGTCTACCGCGCGCTTGAGCTCGCCGAACACGTGGGCGCCAAAGTCGCTTTCCACGAGTCCGAGCGCACCGTCGTCATCGACGCTTCCGGTCTCAACGACCCCGAGCGCGCAGTCCTGCCCGCCGACATCGCGGCCCGCTTCCGCGGCTCCGTGCTCTTCGTCCCCGCGCTGATGCACCGCACCGGCCGCGCCCGCATCGAGGGCGTCGGCGGCTGCAACCTCGGCAGCCGGAACCTCGACTTCCACTACCGCGGCTTCGCCCGGCTGGGCGCCGAGGTCACCGAGGACCTCGAGCTGAACCACATCAACGTGGAGGCCAGCAAGCTCCGCGGCGGTCACCTGTACCTGGACACCCCGTCCCACACCGGTACCGAGAACCTCCTCATGGCGGCCGTGCTGGCTCCCGGCACCACCGTCATCGAGCACGCGGCCCTCGAGCCCGAGGTCATCGACGTCATCAACTTCCTCTCCGCCATGGGCGCGAAGATCAGCGGTGGCGGCACCGGCCTGATCACCGTCGAGGGCGTCGAGGAGCTCACCGCCGTCGAGCACACCATCATGTCCGACCGCATCGACGCCGGTGTGTTCGCGATGACCGTCGCCGCCACCGGTGGCGAGGTCAGCCTGGTGGGCGCCAACCTGGACCACCTGGGTGTGGCCCGTTGGAAACTCGAGCAGATGGGCGTCGGCTTCTCCCAGGAGGGCGCCGTCCTGCACGTCCAGCGGGACCCGTCCGTGCCGCTGCGCCCGATCAACGCGGTGACCTCGCCGTTCCCGGGCTTCGCGACGGACCTCCAGTCCCCGCTGATGGCCCTGGCCACCCTGGCCGAGGGTGAGAGCTACATCCACGAGGCCATCTACGACGGCCGCTTCGCGCTGGCCGACGAGCTCAACAAGATGGGCGCGAAGATCGAGGTCGAGGGCACCCGCGCCATCGTGCACGGTTCCACGAACCTGCACGGCGCCGAGGTGATCGCGCACGACCTCCGCACCGGTGCGGCCCTGGTTCTCGCCGGACTGGTCGCCGAAGGTGAGACAATCGTGGCGCCCGGTTATCTGGTGGACCGCGGTCACGCTCAGTTCGCTTCGCGGCTCGCCGCGCTGGGCGGCGACGTGGAGCGCGTCACCGTCTCGTAGAGCCGTAAGCGCAGTTCAAGCCGGGGTGGGGGGCTTCCTCCCACCCGGGCTTTCGGCGTTGATATGGAAAACGATCTTCTTTGGCCCCGCACAATGGGTACGATCTCGGCAATCATGCCGTGACAGAGATCGGGTCGGGAAACCAGTGGGCGCACATAGTGAAGAGCGTGGAATGGTAGCGGGGAGCAGCCCGAGGTGAGTGCGCAGCGTACTGGCGATTTGACGATCGGCGTCATAGGACCCCATGAGGTGGTCGAACGGGTCATGCTCATGGGTCCGGGGTCCACCGGGCCCCTCAACGCCAGACTCATCGCCGCCGCCTACCGAGATGAGCAAGAGGCGACGGACAAGGTCGTCAGGCTGGGGTCGGCGATCGATGCCTATTTGTTCGCCAGCCCCGTGCCCTACGAGTTCGCACGGAAGGCCGGCGTGTTGACCATGCCCGCGACCTTCGTGCCGCTCGGCGGGGCCAGCCTGCACGAAGCCCTGCTCCGAGCGACCCTGGACGAACGGTTCGACCCGACCAGAGCCAGTCTCGACGTGCTCAGCCGCGCTGACGTGGTCGAGGCCTACTCCGAGGTCGACCTGCCCGTGGACGGTATCCACGTACACGAGGAGCTGACCAACACCGCCCAGCTCACGTCCTTCCACGAGGGGCTGTGGCGGCGCAAGGCCACCAAGATGGCGATCACCTGCGTGCGCGGGGTCGCCGAGCGGCTGGAGGCCATCGGGGTTCCGGTGATCCGGCTGCGGCCCACCAACGCGGGTGTGCGCAGCGCACTGCAGACCGCCGGTCTGCTGGGCGCGCACCACCGTTTGGAGGAGGCCCAGCTCGGTGTGGTCGTCGTGGACGTGCCCACACTGCGCGACTCCTCCCGACGCTCCACCCCGCGCTACTGGCGGGATGAGCTGCGGTTGTCGCTGCACCGGCTGCTGCTTCAGGAGGCCCACCGGATCAACGCGACGGCGCACCGGCTGGACGACCACTCGTTCATGGTGACGGCCACGCGTGGTTCGCTGGTCACCGCGACCGAGGGCTTCCGGCAGCCGCCGTTCGTTGAACGGATCAAGGCGGAGCTGGGCATCGCGATCGAGGTGGGTATCGGCATGGGCCGCACCACCCAGGACGCGGAGTCGCACGCCCGCGCGGCGCTCAACCGGGCCCAGGCGTCCCGGCAGAGCTTCGCGGTGGACCGTGAGGGCCGCTCACTGGTTCCGGCGCAGCGCGCCCCGGCCCGCCAGTCGTCCGAGCCCCTGCGCACCAAGGGCCGCGAGACCCTGGTGCGGCTCTCGGAGAAGATCGCCGAGGAGGACGGGCCGCTGGTCGTGGACGCGGAGAACGCCGGGCGCATGCTCGGGGTCACCTCCCGGACCGCGCGCCGGCTGCTGCGCACCCTGGTGGAGGAGGGCCTGGCCTGGCCGCTGCCGCCCAACCGCACCCTGCAGCCCGGCCGTCCGCGACAGCTCTACCGGCTGATCGTGGAGAAGCTGGACAAGGACGCGGCGGGCAAGTAGCCCGCCCGTGCGGCTGCGCGGTGCATCCGCACGGCGCAGGTGCACGGAACAGAACGCCCGAAGGGGGCGGCTCCCAGACCTGGGGGCCGCCCCCTTCGGCGTCGCGGCGGTGGTTTCCGGTCAGCGGCGCTTGGCGTAGGAGGTCGCGACGGAGAGGAACACGTCGTTCTCCTCCGCGGTGCCGAGACTGACCCGGGCGCCCTCGCCGTCGAACGGACGCACCGAGACGCCCGCCTCGGCGCAAACGGCGGCGAAGTCCATGGTGTCCTCATCCGCGCGCAGCCAGACGAAATTCGCCTCGGTGAGGGGCACGGTCCACCCGGAGGCCACGAGGGCCTCACGGACGCGCTCACGCTCCTTCACGGTGGCCTCCACGCGCTCGAGGAGCTCGGGTTCGGCCGCGATGGACGCGATACCGGCCGCCTGGGCCAGGTGGTTGACCGCGAAGGGCACGATCGTCTTACGCACCGCGGCGGCCACGTGGGGGTGGCCGACGAGGTAGCCCAGGCGCACGGCGGCCAGGCCGTAGGCCTTGGAGAAGGTGCGCAGGACCGCGACGTTGGGGCGGTTGCCGTACAGCTTCACGCCGTCCGGGACCTCGGGGTCGCGCACGTACTCGCGGTAGGCCTCGTCGAGGATGACCAGCACGTGGTCGGGGACGCGGTCGAGGAAGTCGACCAGCTCCCGCTCCCGGACCGTGGTTCCGGTCGGGTTGTTCGGGTTGCACACCAGCACCATGCGGGTGTTGTCGGTGATCGCGGCCAGGAGGGCCTCGAGGTCGTGGGTCTCGTCCTTGAGCGGGACCCGGACCGACGTCACCCCGGCCAGTTCGGCCAGGAGCGGGTAGGCCTCGAAGGAGCGCCAGGCGTAGACGACCTCGGCGCCCGGCTCCCCGACGGCCTCCAGGAGCTGCTGGAGCACACCCACGGAGCCCGCGCCGAGCGCGACGTGGTCCTCGGGCACGTCCAGGTGCGCGGCGAGCCTGGCGACCAGCTCGGTGGCGCCCGGGTCCGGATAGCGGTTCAGGTCGGCGGAGGCCTCGGTGATGGCCTCACGCACGGACGGGAGCGGCCCGTAGGGGCTCTCGTTGGAGGACAGCTTGATGGAGCGTCCGTCAGGCCCGACAACCCTGAGACCGGGCTTGTAGGCGGGGATGGACTCCAGTACCGCCCGCAGATATGGCGATTTCGACTCCGACACCATTGTCCTTCCTCAATACTTTGTGCTAACCCCGCGACACGCTCAGCAATGAGGTGCCCGGGACGGCCACCGCTCCAAGCGGAAATATCGCACAAACGAGGAGATATCACCATGCGTTTGCGTCATAGTCCTGTCCGCTCCGCATCGAACGCGGCCCTGCCCGCCGCGATCGCGATGACCTGTGCGATCACCCTGGCGGCCTGCGGCGGAGCGGACGGGGAACAGGGCGAGGACCCCAACGCCGAAGCCGCCGCGCAGCTGCACGAGGCGCAGCCGATCAACGTCGCAGACGTGACACTGCTCCCCGAGAGCAGCGAGGCCGGAACCTACTCCGAGCTTGTCACAGTGCAGTATTCGGAAGAAGTGCGGGCCTCCACCGAACTGGACAAACCCGAGTGCATGGACGCCGCCAACCGGTGGGGCGACCTGGACACCGTGCGCGAGGCCCCAGCCTCCGTGGCCGCCTACGAGTGGGAGCTGGGCAACGTCTCGAGCATCCTGGTCCAGCTCGACGAGGACTCCGCCGCCGAGGCCCTGGCCGTCAAACCCCCGGAGGCCTGCGCCGAGTACACCGCCACCTACGAGGACGGCAGCAGCTCCGACTACGGCGTCACCGACCTGGACGTCCCCCGGGTCGGCGACGAGTCGCGTGCCTTCAGCATCCAGGTCAGTGACGACGACGGCCAGAACCACATGTACACCGTCATGTACCGCAACGGCGGCCTGCTGGGCACCACCTCCGTGATGGGGCCGGGCGAGGCCGAGGACTACGAGCAGATGCTCGTGGACTTCAGCGAGGCCGCGATCAAACGGCAGGGCCAGATGCTCTGACGTCGTCCGGGACGTCCTCAGGACGGCCGCGCCCGGACTCGCCCGGGAGCGTCTTCGCGAGGGTCCCCGGTCTGGCCGCACCCCGCCCGTCGGCCTCGTCCCGCCTGGCCGCCTCGCGCGGCCGGGGCAGCCTGCGCGGCGGCCCCTGGAGGTCGAGCGTGGTCACCGCTCCGAAGGAGGCGATCACCGTGCCGCTCTCCCGGTCCACCAGGACCGCACGCACCCCGGTCCGGCGCGGGCCGCCGATCCGCACCGCGTAGACCACGTCCACCCGGTGGCCGTGCCGTAGGCCGTCGTAGCGCAGGAACCGCCAGCAGCCGTGGCGCCAGGTCTCCTCAGGCTCGGACTTGAGCATGAGCTTGGCGTTGGTCCGCCAGACCTCGCTCCGGCGCAGGCGTCGGGTGGTCGACCGCTCGGAGACCTCGCGCAGCGCGCACGGTTCGCTGGTGGCGCCCCGGGCCGCCGCCTCGCGCAGTTCGGGGCTGAGCAGGGCCAGCAGGAGCAGCTGCACGCCCAGGACCGCGCCGTGGACCGGGGTGGGCTCGGCGGCCACCTGCCAGCCGGTGGGCGCCAGCCCGACCGTGGCCAGCGCGGCCACCGCGAGCAGGGACGCCCGGGTGAGCGTGCGCCAGCCGATCGGCGCCTGGCTCAGCCCGCCGAAGCAGCCGCACCCGGCTTCGGGGTCTCGGCGGCGGGCCACCAGCAGCAGGACCACGGACACCGCGAACATCAGGGCGGTGAGCAGCCGGGCCGCCTCACCGAGAGCGCCGGTCGCGGTCAGCAGGGCCACCGCGAGAGCGGCCTCCAGCAGGCAGGTGGCCAGGGTGGCCGGTCCGCGCAACCGTTCGGGCAGCAGGACGGCCGCGCCGGTCCCGGCCGCGCGCGGACTGGCCTTGGCCGCCGCGCCGAGCAGGAGCAGCGCGGCGAGCAGCGGTAGCTGGACCTCGCGGACCGCTTCGAGAACCTCCGGGAACATCGGTTACCCCTCCTGGTTGGCGACGGTCATGGTCGCGTTGAAACAACCCGCCTCCAGCCGCCCGCCCAGGGCGACGAAGGAGGTCATGGTGAGGGAGGCGAGCCGGCCCGCGCTCTGGCTGCCGCAGGCCGGGCACAGGTCGCACAGCCAGCTGTCGGCGGCCGCGCAGTCCACCACGGGGACCACGGCGGTGTCCCGGGTGCAGTCGTTGCGCAGGCTGAGCGCGGCACCGGTGGACAGCAGCGGCAGTGGCACGCAGGAGGTGCGCCGGTCGCAGGTGCCGTTGTGCTCGCCCTCGTGGCCGACCGGGTCGAGCGCCGGGTAGGCGGCACCGGCGACCAGGGCCCGCGGGTCCAGGTGGCTGGAGCGCCCCCAGGCGGGGTCGTACCAGGTGGCGATGCCGGTGACGGTCGTCGAGTACTGCCGGGTGGGCGGGCGCCGCGGAGTGGCGCTCAGCGGGTAGGGCGGCTGGGTGGTGACCGGCCGCGAAGCCTGGATCTCGCCGTTCTGCCAGGTGCCGACGGCGTCGAAGAGATAGCCCGGCTCCAGGCGCGGGTGCCGGACCGCGATGCGCCCGGAGGAGCGGTAGGGCAGCACCACGGTCAGCCGGGGGCGGCCGTGGCCGGGGTCGACCTGGAGGGTGTCCCCCTCCCGGGCGGTGATGACGCCGGTGGCCCGGGCGGCCTGGGCCCAGACGTGTTCGGCGACCAGACGGCCGTCGTGCGAGCACAGCACCACGGCGTCGTCACCGGGGCGAAGCTCGGTGGGGCGGACCTCACCACCGCGCCAGAAGCTGGTGACGCGTTCGTAGAGGAAGCGCTCCTCGCCCCGCGGGGTGGCCAGGCAGAGCATGTAGGAGGTGGCGTCGACGACCACGCCGCGCGCGACGCGGTGGTGGACCGGTGTGGGCTCGGGTGCGGCCGCGGCGCCGAGCACGGCCGCGGTGAACCGCCGGCGGTCCCGCCCGTGATCCCGACCGCTGTCCGTCATCACTGACATGTCCTTCGCGCCCCCTTGTAGACCGACTCGTCCGTCTGTGCCCATTGTCGCCCCCGACCCCCGTAACGGCTGTTCACACGCCGACACGGACCGGTTCGTTTCGGTGACATGTCCGGGGCATCGCACTGCGGCGCGCCTTCGGCTTCCCCTGTGACCAAAGAAGAACTCCACGTAAATCGCCCACACTCCGGGGTCACCGGGTGCGAGCATCCGCGTACAGCTTGTGGCCGCAAGGTTGTCGATGTACTCCCCGTACTCCCCAGTTCCAGAAAGAACGCGAGACATGAACAAGAACCGCGCCCTGCGCAACACCGCCGCCGTCGCCGTGGCCGTGCCCCTCGTCCTGATCGGTCTGGCCGCCCCGGCCGGCGCCGCCGAGCTCGCGCCCATCGCGGGCGCGGTGGACCACCTGGTCGCGGTGACCTCCGAGCAGCTGGGCCTGAGCGCCCTGCTCGCCTACCTCGGCTTGTAGGACCCAGACCCGTAGGACCTGGGCCCGTAGGACCTGGTCAGGGTTCCGCGGGCCCCGGTCGACTGGCCCGGCCCGGTCGACCGGATCGGATCCGGCCCGGTGCGGACGGCGGCGAAGGGGGATGAGGCGCCCTCTTCGCCGCCTTTTGTGCGGTTTGTCGGCACGTGGCGCACAGATTCCTGGGCGTTTGCGTTCGCTGTGTGAGAGTGAGAAGTCCAGGGCGGCCGCGGCCGCCGTGCAACACAGCGACGGCGCGCGACAGAGTTCCGCGCGGCCCGTGAGGGGCGGTGAACGGCGTGTCCGGAACTACTCAGACGCCCAGGTCCGAGGAGTTCAGCCGCTACGTGTCCGAACGCGGACCGGCCCTGCTGCGGATGGCCCGCTCCCTCACCAACAGCCACGCGGACGCCGAGGACCTCCTCCAGGCCGCACTGGTCAAGACCTTCCTGGCCTGGGGGCGCATCGCCAACCCCCGCGCCCGCGACGGCTACGTCCGCCGGGCCATGGTCAACACCCAGATCTCCGAATGGCGCCGCAAGCACCTGGACGTCTACCCCACCGACGAGATCCCCGAGCAGCGGGTGGACGATCCGACGTGGCGCAGCGACCTGGCCGACGTGGTGGGCCGCTCCATCGAGCGCCTACCCGGCCGCCAGCGCACCACGGTGGTCCTGCGCTACTACGACGACCTCACCGAAGCACAGATCGCCGAACGCATGGGCGTGACCATCGGGACCGTCAAGAGCACCCTGTCCCGGGCCGTGGAGAAGCTGCGCAGCGACGCCGACCTCATCATCGAGCGCACCACCAGCTGAGCGCACCACCCAGCCGAACCCGACCTGGCCACCAGGTTCTTCGAGCCGTTTCAGCCGTGTCGGTCGTGCTCCGGTTTTCGGCCCCCGAGCCGCCAGCCACCGGCACCCGCCCCCGGTGCTTTGCGCGCGGCCGATTCGTACAGGTATTCGGATCGTGACTATCCGAGGAAATCCGACCGGCGCCTTCCGCGCCCCTCCCCCCGGCCCCGCGCACACCCCGTCCGGACCGGCCGTGATCCGGCCCGTCCGCAACCTCTGAACCTTCCCCGCGGCGTCGACCCCCCGGGCCATGATCGGCACCGCCCGAACCCGCCCCGACCGCCAGGAGGAACCGCCGTGCGCACCACCCGCTCCCCCGAGGACCGAGGGTCAAACACCCCCGACCCGCACACCCCTGACGATGGCCCCGACAGCACCCCCGATGGCGGCCTTGACCTGCCCGAGCTCACCCCACCCAAGTGGAACCGGCACGGCGCCGCCGTCGCCGAGGCCTCCTGGTTCCGCATAGCCCGCCGCATGCCCGCGCTGGTCGCCCAGGCCGCCGTCCTGGCCTGGCAGAGCGGCCGCCGGGACGTCGTGACCACCGTCCTGTTCAACATCGGCTCCGGTGCCGCCACCGCCTGGGCGCTGATCGCCACCACTTCCGTCCTCACCGAACTCTTCGCTGAGGTGCCCACGCCGGACCGGGTCTCGGCCGCGCTCCCCTCTCTGGCTCTGCTCGCCCTGGCACTGGTCCTGCGGGGCTGCTGCGGCGCCCTGGCCGGTCGCGCCCAGGCCCGTCTGACGCCCAAGGTGGTCCTGGCCGCCGAACGGCGCCTGCTGCGCGACGCCACCTCCGTGGAACTGCGGGCCTTCGACGACAGTGACTTCCACGACCACCTGTACCGCTCGCACACCCGGGGCTGTGACGAGGCGGGTTCCCTGGTCCGTCAGACCACCGACCTGCTCACCGCTCTGGTGGGCATCGTCGCCGCAGCCGGGGTGCTGACCGCCCTGCACCCGGCGCTGGTGCCGCTTCTGCTGCTGGCGATGGTCCCCCAGTGGTGGGGCGCGGCCGCCTCGGCCCGGATGCGGTACCGGATGATCCTCGCCTTCACCGAGGGCAGCCGCCGCAAGTACATGCTGGAACAGCTCATGACCGCACGGGAGAGCGCCGCCGAGGTGCGTTCGTTCACGATGGAGCGCCGCCTGCTCGCGGAGTTCGACCGCGTGGCCCGGCGCGAGCTGGACATCCACCTGGACCTGGCCACCCGCCAGTCCGCCGTCCGCCTGGCCGGGGACACCGCAAGCGGCCTGGTGACGGCCGGGGTCTTCGCGGCACTGGCCGTGCTGCTGGTCCAGGGCGTGGTGCCGATCGCGGTCGCCGGGGCCGCCGTCGTCGCCGTCCGGGTGGCCCAGGGTGCGCTGAGCAACGCCCTGTACTCGGTGACCAGGCTGTACGAGTCGGGGCTGTACTTCTCCGACTTCGTGGCCTTCCAGAACGAGGCACGCACCCGTCTGCCCCGACCCGACCTCGCGCCCGCCCCGGCGGGGTTCGAGGAGATCAGCCTGCGGAACGTGACCTTCGGCTACCCCTCCAGCGAGGCCCCGGCCCTGAAGGACGTGAACCTCACCCTCCGCCGCGGCCGGACCGTGGCGCTGGTCGGGGAGAACGGCTCGGGCAAGAGCACGCTGGCCAAGCTGCTGTCCGGGCTGTACACGCCCCAGCAGGGCAGCGTGCGCTGGGACGGCACCGACCTGGCCGGGGTGGACGGCGTGAGCCTGCGCGAGCGGATCTCGGTGATCGCCCAGGACCACACGCACTGGCCGCTGACCGCGCGCGGCAACACCGTGATGAGCAGTGCCGAGTGCCCCGACCGCTTCTCCCGGGCCGCTGCGGCCGCCCGGGCCGACGCCGTGGTCTCGGGTTTCCGGAACGGCTGGGACACCCTGCTGGACAAGCGCTTCGCCCACGGCGTCGAACCCTCAGGAGGCCAGTGGCAGCGGCTGGCCGCTTCCCTGTCAAGTCAACGTGTCGGAAGAGTGACCGTGCCCGAGGGAGGCGGGTGAGGGCGCGGCCGGAATACGGGACGGACGGGCAACAGGCCCTGAACTTGAACCTGATGGTGACGGTTTGACTACTTCCCGGACACACTGCACTGAGTAGCGCTAGGTTGTCCGCGCCGCTTCCGCTTCGTAGTCAAGGCAGGACCGATGGTGTCGATCGACCGCGCCACCTACCCCCGGTTCAAGAAGAGCGTGCCGCCGCAGGAGCTGTACGACGTCTTCGCCCCCTCGCCGAAGGAGATCGAGTGGGCCCAGCATGAGCACCTGCTCGTGCTGGTGGTCCAGCTCAAGCCATTCCAGCGGCTGGGGTACTTCCCCCTTTTGGACAAGGTCCCCCACGTTGTGGCCGACCACGTACGCAGCCGCCCGAACCTCGCCGCCGATGTGGCATGTGCCCATGACTCCGGTACGAAACACGGGCCATGCTCACCCTCTGCCCGGCGCCCTGGCGCTCGCGCTCGTGGCGGCGCTGCCCTGGTGGCAGTGGGCCGTGGACACCGGCCGGGCCCTGGGCACGTCCCCGCCCGGGCTCGATGGCACGGCAGAGGGCACTGCCGGGTTCCCGGCCTCGGTGACGTGGGTACACAGTTCCTGAGGCCCCCTATACCCGAGCCCCAGTGAGGTTTTCTCAGCGAAGATCATTTCCACTGCCTGTTGAGGACAAGAGCCGCACGGGCGATGTCTCCGATCCGGCTCGGGCTAAGCGTGACGTACTTCAGCGTCCGCCAGCGCTCCTTGAGTTCGGCGGCGGTGCGCTCACCGAGCGCACGCACGTGCCGCAACAGCGCGTTATACATCCGTGTGTCCACGTGCAGAGCCCCTTCGCCCTGGCCCGTAGGGCGCTTGATGGGGGTGTGCACGCCGATACCGGCGCCTTGGTAGCCCTTGTCAGCCAGGGTGGGCAGGCCCTCGGCCGCTGCCTTGTACAGGGCGGGCAGGGCGTGGAGGCGGGCGGCGGTGATGTCGGGGGTGGATCCGGGCTCGACTGCGGAGACCCACAGCGGGGTGCCGTCCGGTGCGGATAGGAACTGGATGTTGCCGCCGAAGGCCTTGTGTTTTTGGCTGAACCACAGGTCGTTGCCGTTCTCGCGGACGCCCGCGAGGCGGTCGGAGGCGATCAGCGTGCCGTCCAAGACTACGCGCGCTATCCCTTCGTTGTGGCAATTGGCCAAGACTTCGTGCAGGTCGGGGGCCTGGCCGGCGAGGACGTCGATGCCTTCGTGTAGGTAGCGGTAGCTGGTGGCCTGGGAGATTCCGGCGTCACGGGCCAGGCAGTGCACACAGCCGCGCTCACGGAACCAGCGCAGCACCAGCACCGCTTGGCGGAACGGCCCGAGTGCCCGTGAGCCCTTCGGAGTGGCGATGCTTCGGCGGTGGGCGGCCAGGTGTCGGGCGAGGAACTCGACGATGTGGCGTGGGACGTCGAGGGTGGCAGAATAGGTGACCAACGTGAAGCCTCTGGTGGTTACGGACATGATCTTGTGGTGAGACCTGTCCTACCAGGGGCTTTACGTCTGCTCGCATCCAGGTGCCACTCGTCCGGCCCGGCGGGGATCCGAAAATCACCCTGCTCCGCAGAGATCATTTCGCTGAGAAAACCTCATTGGGCAACCTGTGAGGTCCCGAAACGCTTCGATGACGGACCGCAGCTCCGGATTGCCGTCGGGACCGACCGTCTGCAGACGGGCACTGAAGTCGACGTGGGTGACGGCCGGTACGTCGCTGCGCACGTCACGGACGATCGCGAGCAGGTCGTCGTCCTCCCACGGCCGCCGGTCCGTCGCCACACGGCGCTCGGGGCGTACCGGGGCGGTCACGAGCATGTACGGACTGGCGCCATGGAAGCTGAAGTAGTCGCCGCACGCCTCCTCTAGGACGGCGGGGGCGAACGGCCGGAAGGACTCGCGGAACTTCACCTTCATGTTGAGGCGAGTCTGGGTGTCAGCCCGGCGGGGGTCGGCGATGATCGAACGACTGCCCAGCGCGCGGGGGCCGAACTCCATCCGGCCGGAGCAGAGAGCGACCACGTCGCCGGCCGCTAGGTGCCCGGCGATTCGGTCGGCGCGTTCGCGGCGGTCGCGGACGAGATCATACGCGCACCCCAGCCGGTCCAGCTCATCTCGCAGGCTCTCGGCCGAGTAGTCCGGGCCGAGGAGGCTCCCTCTCTGGGAGTCGGGGGCATCGACGGGGATACGGCGCGGAGTCGACAGAAGTTTGTGCGCGCCGAGCAGTGCCGCGCCCAGCGCGCCTCCGGAGTCACCGGCCGCGGGCTGGATCCAGACGTTGTCAAATAGCCGCTCTCGGTGTAAGAGGCCGTTGGCGACGCAGTTCAGCGCGACGCCGCCTGCGAGGCAGAGGTTCGGCGAGCCGGTCAGTTCACGGGCGTGCCGTGCAAGACCGAGCACGGCCTCCTGCGTGACGAGCTGGATGGAGGCGGCCAGGTCCGTCTCGCGGCCGGTGATCCGGGATGCGGGCTGGCGGGGCGGCCCTCCGAACAGGTCCTGAAAACGTTCGTTGGTCAGTCGCTCGCCGTCGAGGAAGTCGAAGTATTCGAGTCCGAGGCGGAAGGAACCGTCGGCCTCGAGGTGTAGAAGGTGTTCGCGAATCATGTCGGCATAACGCGGACGGCCATAGGGGGCCAGCCCCATCAGCTTGTATTCCCCTGAGTTGACGCGGAACCCGCAGAAGGAGGTGAACGCGCTGTAGAGGAGGCCTAGTGAGTGAGGAAAGCGGATCGACTTCAGCGGCCGGATCTCGCTGCCGGAGCCGTACGCGATTGCAGTGGTCTCCCATTCGCCCACCCCGTCGATGGTGAGGACGGCCGCCGACTCGAAAGGCGACGGGTAGAAGGCCGAAGCGCCGTGGCTCAAATGATGGCGTGTGAACCGTACGGGTGCGCTTGTGTTCAATCGGCGACGAATATCCCGAGCGATAAGGAGTTTATTACCAAGAAATGCAGAGGCAAACTCCCTCCAACGCTCACTGCCACGCGGCGACATCGAGAGGAATGTGGTCAGGTTTCGATCAAGGGTGAGGACCGGGTTATCATAGAACAACACCGCGTCGAGATCGCCGACATCGACCCCGCCTTCGGCGAGGCAGTATTCGATGGCGCTTGTCGGAAAGTTCGCGTCGTGTTTCCGGCGAGAGAAGCGCTCTTCCTGCGCAGCTGCCGTGATGCGCCCGTCAGATACGAGCGCGGCCGCGGCGTCGTGGTAATAGCAGGATATCCCTAGAACGTGGGTCGGCACGTGTCTCCTTACTCTGGGTCGGAGGCCTTCCCTGAGAAGCGGTAAGGGCCGTTCCTGCCGCCCGTCCCCGGCTGCAGCGGTGGCCGTTCCTGTACCCGGCGAATGAGGTCGGTGGTCGATATGCCCGAGGTGTAACGCACGAGCTTGAGCCTTCCGGCCGCCGCCACGGGGCCGAAGACCTCATCGACGATCTCTGGGGAGATGTCGTCGCCGTGAACGACTAAAGAAATGTCTTTCTCCTCGAGAAAGACCTCGGTGACCTGATACGGCGCGTTCGGTAGCACCTCGTCGACGTAGCGGCATGATTCGATCACGGCTACCCGTTCGGCGAGCGTCATGACGGGAGGCCGCTTGTACCACGAGACGACTTCATCGGAGAGTACACCGACAATCAGCCAGTCCCCAAACTCGCGAGCTCTTTTGAGGAGTGCTACATGACCTGGGTGGAAAAGATCTCCCACCATGTCGACGTACACGCGCCTCTGTTTTCCTGTGTGCCTATCGTCTACCATGTCCGTGACCACCTCACCTGTCATCATAGACAGGAAGGCGTTCGCAAGGCCAGACCCAGGCCCAAGCCCAGGTCATCGGCATCCGCCACGAGTTCGCTTCCGCAGAGGAGAGGCCTTGAAGATTGAGGACGCACGTGATATTGACACACCGGTCGCCTCCGCCGTCTCGTCCTACAACGAGTGGGATCCGCTCGAAGAAGTGATCGTCGGCACAATCGGCGGCGTCACCATCCCGCCGCTCACACGGGAAATGAAGGTGATGGTGCGGCGTGACTACTGGGACTTTTACCGCAAACACGCTGGAGAACCCTACCCTGAGGAACTGGTTAAGGGGGCGGCGAGAGCGCTCGACAACCTTCAGAAGGTCTTAGAGGATGAAGGGGTCGCTGTCACTCGCCCGGATCCAGTGGATTACGCCGCCACAAGATTCCGGACGCCGCATTTCGAGTCGACCGGATTCTTCAACGCTGATGTGCGCGATGTTCTCTTGGTGGTCGGCGATGAGATCATCGAGGCTCCTATGGCGCTTCCGCCTCGCTATTTCGAGCACTTCAAGTACCGCTCTTTGCTGCAGCGGTACTTCGAGCGGGGAGGCCGCTGGACTGCGGCGCCGAAGTGCACGATGGGTCAGTGGATGTACGATCAGGACTACCCTGAAGAGCACCTGGCGTACTTTCGGGGCGATCCCGACATCCCCGACGACGTGGGCCCGCTGGTCGGCCAGTACATGACCAAGGAAGTGGAACCGTGCTTCGACGCGGCCGACTTCGTGCGCTTCGGTCGCGACATCATCGTTCAACGCAGCCAGGTCACCAACGAACTCGGTATCAGGTGGCTGGAGCGGCACCTGGGTGCCGAGTATCGCATCCATCGTGCGCGATTCCGCTCATCGGGCCCTGTCCACATCGACACCACCTGGGTTCCTCTCGGCGAGGGCCGTGTGCTCACCTGCCCGGCGCGGCCGTGCCTGTCGCCGGAGATCATGGACATGTTCCAGCGCGCGGGTTGGGAGATCCATGAGGCTCCCGAAGGAGTGGCGCCCGCAGAGTTCCAATTGTCCAGTCGCTGGTTGTCGATGAACCTCCTCGTCATCGGCGATGAGCGCGTCGTCGTCGACAAGCACGAGGAGCCGACCATCAAGATGCTCAAGAGCCTCGGTATAAAGCCCGTTCTGGTGGACTTCAAGGACCACTACGTTTTCGGTGGGGGCTTGCACTGCGCCACTCTCGACGTTCGCCGACGCGGTGGTCTCAAGAGCTACTTTGATTAGTCGGTGGATCATCGCGTGCGGATGGCTCACGCCCCGAGCGCGGCGGCCGAAGTGATGTGATCCAAAACGGCGGGACCTGTCGCCCCGTTTGCCTTGCCCGCGATGTCTTCGTAGTCCTCACCCCGCCCGTTCCGACGTGGCCGACCCACATGCGCCTACACCTGCGGCTGACCCGCGCCCACGGAGCCGAGACCACCCCGCACAAATGGATCTGCCCGGCCTGCGGGCACACCGCGACGCTGTCCACCGACGACTACGCTCCCACGACCCAGACCCGCCGATGCCGCCGCTGGTACTGCCGCCTCACCTGGAACACCCCCCACAGAGGTCACGGCCCCGGCCTGCCCACGCTGTTACACCCGGGGCCGGGGCCACTAAATGAGTAATTCCAAGGGGTCAGTGGTCGTAGGCCGTCAGGGAACGTAGGACTGGCTGGCCGGTGCGGTCGTTGTGCCAGATCGCGGCGGTCAGCGCCAGAATCCGCTGGAGCACCCGGGTGATCACCCCGCCCGGGGTGCGCCCGCCGTGGCGCTCCAGGTCCAACTGACCCTTGAAGGTCTGGTTGATGGACTCGATGACCTGGCGCAACGGCCGGAACAACCCTGATCCGGCCCGTGGGGACTCGCCCTTGCGGGCCGGACGCAGCAAGGACAGGCCTGCTTCGGCCATAGAGCGTTCGAAGTCGCGTCCGTAGTAGTTCTTGTCAGCGATCAGTATCTGCTCGGAGCGGTCGGTGACCAGGCCGGGGTCTTCCTCGAACATCTCCAGCAGGGTGGTGCGCTCATCGGCTTTGGCGCCGGTCAGCGCGAAGGCGATGGGAAGCCCGCTCAGGGTGCACACCAGGTGCAGGCGCAGCCCCCAAAAGAACCGGGAATGGGAGGCACAGTACCCGTATTGGGCCCATCCAGCCAGGTCGGAGCGTTTGACGGTCTCGCGGGAGCGCGCGCACTCCACGGGGGTGGAGTCCACCACCCACACGTCGTCTGTCCAGACGCTGGTGTCGGTGGCCAGATGGCGGATGAGGTGGCGGATCAGTTCGGAGGCCTTGCGTAGGCGTTTGTTGTAGCCGCTTTGTTGGGGCAGGTAGGGGAACTCATCACTCAGGTGAGTGCTCAGACCACGCACCCCCTGGAATTACTCATTTAGAGGACTCCCACCTCCAAGCAACTGCCCATGCTGGGCACACCACGCCAAAGCCGCCCGGGCATCCCGGGCGGCTCGCATACGGATCGTCGAGGGGGTCAGCTCGTGGCAGCGCGCGTCTGGGCCAGCCGACAGGAATCGGTACTGGTCTCGACGATTCCCCCGCCGAAGGTGAGCCGGTCAACGATCGCTGCGCAGAGCCGCGGGTCGGTGAAGGTCTTGGTCCACCCGCCGAAGGACTCGTTGGAAGCGATGGCCACGCTGTTCTTCTCCTCGCGCTCGGTCAGGACCTGGAACAGCAGCTCAGCGCCGCGCCGGTCCAGCTCCATGTAGCCAAGCTCGTCAATGCAGAGCAGATCCACCCGCCCGTAACGGGCGATGGTCTTGCCGAGCTGCTTGTCGTCAGAGGCCTCGACCAGCTCATTGACCAGCTTGGTGGCCAGGGTGTGCTTGACCCGGAAGCCGTTCATCGCCGCCTCGGTGCCCAACGCGATGAGCAGACGGGACTTGCCCGTGCCCGAGCCACCGATGAGACACAGGAGCTGGCCCTTCTTCGCCCATTCACAGGAGCCCAGCGCCGCACCGCGGCCATCCGCCAGTTCATGCTCCAGGCCCTGGCTCTGGTCGTTGCCCGGATGCTCGGCTGCCAGAAGCCCCAGGCGAGGAGGATTCCGGACAAAACGGAAGCGCAACTGTAGTACCTGGAACGGGACCCCCACTAACTTCGAAGACCCCTGTATTTACCAGCGAAAACGACCAAACGCCTTGACCTGGCCAGGCTACGGCTTCCATAATCGGGGGAATGTAGAAGGATAGGCTCACTCGACGGGAGTCATCATGAATTATTCGCCCACCGCCAGCCTGGCCCCCGACCTCTCGCCCACCGCCAGCCTGGCCCCCGACCTCTCGCCCACCGCCAGCCTGGCCCCCGACCTCTCGCCCACCGCCAGCCTGGCCCCCGACCTCTCGCCCACCGCCAGCCTGGCCCCCGACCTCTCGCCCACCGCCAGCCTGGCCCCCGACCTCTCGCCCACCGCCAGCCTGGCCCCCGACCTCTCGCCCACCGCCAGCCTGGCCCCCGACCTCTCGCCCACCGCCAGCCTGGCCCCCGACCTCTCGCCCACCGAGTTCACGGGGATCAAAGGGGTGTAGCCCTGCGGTCGGCCTCAGTTCAGAGACCGGGCTCAGGCTTTCCTGCCACATGCCAGTTCAGGGCACCATTTTGAGCGGCTCGGAGGGGGATTGAATCAGTCCACTGGCGCGACCCAAGCGTTGCCGGAAACGCCGCCCTATCCTCCACTCTATACACCGTTCAAGTTTCTCAGCCTGCGACTCGCGCTGGCGTTTCGGGACTCTTCCCTCAGCTCGAATGCCCTAACCATTGCGTGGGCCGCGCTCCTGGCCACAGCATCCTTCGCTGTGGCCTACGAGCGTCCCATGACCGCGCTTACACTCGTCCTATTCGCCATCTTCCTTGACTGCCTTGATGGCGATCTCGCCAGATACCGGTACCGCCCCTCCCTCTCCGGGACGTATCTCGAACAACTCGCACACTGGATCGGCAATATGGGCCTGGCGGCAGGGGCAGGCGCCGCCATCGTCCTCGCCGACCCCCGACCGGGAAACGTCCTCCTGGCATCGGTACTCGTCGTCGTCCAAGCCGTGTACATCACGGTCGTACGCCAGATCCGACCTGACGCTGCGGAAGTCATCGGGCACCCACGGCTCCGCAAGGCCTTCCGAAGAATCACCAAAGGCATCTGGAACCTCTCCCCCATCGAATTACCGATGATCGTGCTCCTGGTCGTCTTCGGCGTAACGGAAGGCGTCGTACTCGCCCTCACGGTCACTCTCGCAGCATTGTCTGCTCTGGTGTTCGTCCCTCACTTCGCACTCGTCAGCGTGGCCGACAGACGGAAATGGGAAGCGCCCGTGCGGCTTGACCGTGGGCCTTTTACCGAGGCGTCGAGGCGATCTGCGCAGGCGTCCCTGCACCGCTTTCCCGATGCGCAATGGTGGGCCCCCGGCATGCCGAGGCTCCCCCCAGAGGTCCTCACCCCCCTGGGGAGGCAGCCCCTCTCCTCCGACGCACCGGTCATGACGACGGTCTGGCGGGAGCTCTCACAATTGCTCCCCGGAGTCTTTCGCACATCGGGCCGAGTGCTGACGCTGACCGGCCCCCGTGAGTTCGCGATCGAGGCCGTACTCTCCACGATCTGCCATCCGGCGGACGAGATACTAATCGTCGGAGGCCGGACAACTGTCCGGCGCTGGAGCACCATCGCCGAACGTCTCGGCGTACGGACGGCGCACCTCGAGACCTCGTTCGGCGCGGCCCTGCAACGCTCGGACCTCGAAACGGCTCTCCGTCGGCATCCGGCGTTGCGCGCCGTCTGCGTATCGCAGGCCGAAGCCGACGATGGAACGCTCACTGAGCTCGCCATGGTCGCCGAGACACTTCGGCGTACCTCCGGACTCTTCGTCGTCGACGCGTGCCTGAGCCTGTGCGCCGACGACCTCCGGATGGACGATTGGGGCATAGACATCGCCGTCTCATCGTCCGACAGCGGCGCCATGGCTCCGCCTGGCCTCAGCCTGGTCGCCCTTGGTCCCCAAGTTCTCGGGGAACTGGATGGACCCGCAACCAATGGCGCACGCCCGGCCGGCTACCTGAATCTACGGACACACGTCTCCGCGGGTGACCGCCCTCTCGCGCAACTGCCCGCACCAGCCGTTTCCGGCCTTTACATATCGGTCCAGATGACCTTGACCACAGGCCTCGACAGTGTCCTCGCGCACCATCAGCGGATCGCGGCGAGGTTTCGGCGCGGCTGTGTGGAAGAAGCGGGCCTCGCACTCATCGCATCTCACCCGACTGCTGCGTGCACAACCGCTCTCCTCCCAAACGACGTCGACGTCACCGAAGTCCAGAACAGCCTTTTCGTTAACCGGCGCATCGTGGCCGGCTACGCCACGACGCCCAAGAACGACATCACTCTCCAATTCGGGCACGTTGGCTTTCTGTCACACGAAGACGTCGACGAAGCGATCGCGGCGCTCGCGACGGCCGTGAGCGCCGCACGTGCCAACGCATCCGAACGCTGAGAAACCGAACGCGATGAGCAGATGGGACTTGCCCGTGCCCGGGTCACCGATGCGACGCAGGGGCTGGCCCTTCTTCACCCACTCGTACGAGCCCAGCGTGCGAACGACGGCGGGATTGATACTGGAATTGGCCTCGAAGTAGAACTCGCGCAGTTGCCCGCCCTCAGTCTGCGCGTGGGCGACGCGCGCCCGCACGTGAACAGGGCTGTTTCAAAGTCGGGTGAGAGACATGTTCTCCCTGATCAGGGGATCCTCAGCAGACCAAGCGGGCGGGTGAACGCCTCATAGGAGACCCAGCGGATCGCTTCGGGGATGCTGGCCATCCCCAGCCCTGCCAGCAGCGGGACGGCCAGGTTGTGCAACATCGCCATGTTCTGCGGGCCATGCCCGGTACGCACCCGGGATGTGTCCTCACCCAAGCTCACGTCCCGCACATGGTGCAGCGCCTCGATCCGCCAATGACCCCGCACCAAGCCCGCCAACCGCTCCGGGCCGGCCTGCTCCGCACTCAGACTCGTGACCACGTAGGCGTAGGTGCGCCGCACCTTCCCCGTGGGCAGGTCCTTGACCCACCTGTGCACCCGCAGCACCTGCTTCGCGTACGGGAACGCGATCTTCGGTGCGGTGAGCACCTTCACGGTTCTGGTCTCACACCGCCCGTGGCCCCGCTCCGAGGTGGAGAACAAGGTGGGCGCCTGCCCCCACGGAAGCGCTTTGACCTGCGCGAACAGGGTCGGCTGGTTGGCCTTCGCGGTCAGGACGTAGTGCGCCTTGCGCTCGGCGACCAGGTGTTTGGCGGTGTCGGTCTGGGTGTGCAGCGCATCAGCGCTGATCACGCTGCCTTCGATGTCCAGGCCTTGGAGGAGCCCGGCGAGGGCGTCGATCTCGCTGGTCTTGTCGGCCACGCGCACCTGGGCAGCCACGTGCCCGGCGGGGGTCATCGCGGCCAGCAGGTGCACCGCCTTGTCTTGGCGGGTACGCGAGCCGCGCACGCACTTACCGTCCACGACGAGAACAGCCAGATCCTGGGCGGTGGCCATCCGCGTCAAAGCTCCGGGGGCCAGGCCGGTCAGGACGCGTCGGATGGTGGCGGGGCTGGGAGGCCGACGGATGCCCAGTGCCGGGCAGGTGGTGCGGGCTCCCAACCGGGCCAGGGTGTGCTGGGGCGCGTTGGTCGCCCACTGGCCGATCGCGGTCAGGGAACGGGCCCCTGCCAGGACCGCGCACAGGCAGATGAGGACGATGCAGCCCAGCTGGTGGCGTCGCCCTCGGCGGTGGCGGGGGTCGGCCTCCTCGCTTGTGGGCGCGGACAGGGCGGGAGAGGGCATGGCAGACTGGGAGCGCAACGGAGTCCTTGTGAGGCCAGGGGTGTGAGAGTTCCTGACCTTCTACCAGGGCTCCGTTGCCGTGTTCAAGGGGCTTGGCTCGTCCTGACGCTCGCCTGTGACCAGGCGCGATCCCATCGATCACCGACTTTGCAACACCCCTGGCACGTGAAGGGTAAGCTCCGCGAGTACCTCACGCTCTGACGTGCTCCCTCGGTCCCGAGGCCGCCCAGGGACCGGCTGTTCACTCGTAGGTGTCCATTTCGGTGACCTCGATCGCCTCCAGGACCTCCATGGGCAGGCCATAGTGGGCCGTCAGACGGTGCCCCTCGGTGGCTTCGGCCCACCGCTCGCGTGCCTCGATCTCCTCGAGGGTCTTCTCCTCATCCTCGTCTAGATCGACGGATTGTCCGCGTGCGCCTCCGCTCTGGCCGCCGTCCGCTTCGTGGCGGGCGGCGGCCGACTGGGCACTGGAGTCAAACCCGCTGGCTGCGGTGTCGCTGTCGAAATTCCTCGCTCTGGCGGACTGGATCCGCGCGGCCGCGTCCTTGTCCATCTCGGTGCGCTTACCCATAACCTCTCCTTACCCCGAGGTCATGCCTATGACCAGGGGCGATTCCGGTTTCTGTCGTATCGTAACTATTCAGGTTGGCGCTGGGATTCGGGCATATCGGTCAGCGCGCCACCGACTCCGAGAAGCGGCCACGAAACAGCGCTCAAGGCGGCATGATCGACCCCATGACCTCCTCCTCCGCGCTGCTCGAGCAACTGCTCGCACGCGTGGAGAAGCTGGAGGCAGACCTCGCGGACCGCGATGCGCGCATAGCCGAACTCCAAGCCGAGAACGCCCAGCTCAAACGGCGCTTGGGCCTGGACTCGACCAACTCCTCCAAGCCCCCTTCCTCGGACGGACCGGCGAAGAAACCCGCCCCGCGCTCCCTGCGCACCCGCACCGGCAAAAAGCCCGGAAAACAGCCCGGCGAGGCGGGTACCACCCTGTGTCAGGTGGCCGATCCCGACCAGGTCATCGACCATCACCCCAGGGTGTGCGGCGGGTGTGAGCGGCCCCTGCAGGCGGCTCGCCCCGCTGGGGTGCGCTCCTGCCAGGTCTTCGACCTGCCCGAACCCGCCGACCTGGTGGTCACTGAGCACCGCTACCACCGGCTCAGGTGCCCGTGCGGGCACTCCACCGCCGCCGAGCCGATGCCCGGCGCGAACGTCCCTGTCCGCTACGGGCCACGTGCCAGCGCGGCGGGCGCCTACCTGATGAGCGCTCATCACCTGCCCGTCGAGCGCGCCAGCGAGATCATGGCCGACCTGCTCGGAGCCCGCGTGTCCACCGGGTGGCTCGCCGGACTGGGCAGGCGCGCCCACACCCTGCTGGAGGGCTTCGACACCCAGGTGCGCCGGGCGATCACGGCCTCGCCCGTGGTCCACGCCGACGAGACCGGCGCCCGCGTAGCAGGGGCGGGCCACTGGGTGCACGTCGCCGGAACCCCCGCACTGACCTGCTACGACGCCCACCCCCGGCGGGGTCGCCAGGCCATGGACGCGGCAGGGATCCTGCCCGCATTCACCGGGACGCTGGTCACCGACGCTCTGGGCTCCTACAACGCTTACGGCAGCGCACATCAGCTGTGTTGTACCCACGTGCTGCGCGAGCTGGCCGCATTGATCGACTTCGAACCCGACCATGGCGCATGGGCCAAGAACATGACCGACGTCCTGGTCGGGGCCCGTGATCTGGTCGAACAGACCCGCTTGAAGGGGCGCACCGCCCTGACCAGCGCCGAACTCGAGGGTGTTGGCCGCAGATACGGTCGGGTGATCGCCTTCACCAAAGCCGGGCCGCACCATGCGCTGGTGCGCCGGTTGGACGAGCGCCGCCAGGACTATCTGCGGTTCGCGGCCAACTTGGACGTGCCCTTCACCTCCAACGCGGCCGAACGCGACCTGCGGATGATCAAGCTGCAGGTCAAGGTCAGCGGCGGGTGGCGGACCCTGGCCGGAGCCCGGTATTTCTGCCGCCTGCGGTCCTTCATCTCCACGGCCAGGAAACAGGGTCACGCCGCGATGGACAAGCTCGCGGAGCTGTTCGCCGGAAATGCCTGGATCCCCTCAACCACCTGAATAGTTACGTCGTATCTGCCCCCTTCATCGGGGTTCGGATCGACGGAAGGGCCGTTGGTGAACACGAAGTCCTGTTGCCGGTCCGTCCCGTATTCCGGTCGCCCCCCAGGAGGTCCCTCATGGTTGCTCTCCTGTGGTCGGACGGATCGGTATGACGTTGGTCTTGGCTCCGCTGAGGGCGTCTCGCAGTTCCTGGTTCTGCAGTGTCAGGATGGTGTTGTGGGCGAGAAGCCCTTCGAGGTCGGATTCGAGTTGCTTGATACGGTTCCTCTTATTGGTGATGGTCTTCTTGAGTTCCGTGACCTTTCGACGGAGTCGGGTTTCGACTTCGGGGGTTTCCCCGCGGCTGCGAATTGCTTCGTAGAATTCGTTGCGAATATCGGTGTGCCGTTGTGTGAGTGCGTTCCGGGGAACATCGGCTTCTTGGGCGAGGGCAACGATGGTCAGCGCTCCGTTTGAGCGTTCTGGAGTGCTGGCGAGGATGCGCTCCATCGCGGAGCGGATCCGAGCGCGTTCGTCGGGAGTTGGGCTCATTCGCTGGCCTCCTCGATGGTGAATCGGTTGCGGTCGTGGTGGTCGGCGAATGAACGAAGCTTGGACGCGTTGGCGTGCAGACGGGTGCCGAGCATGCCGGGGCAGAGCTCGGCCTTGCGGTCCAGCTGCTCGGCACGTTTGCGCAAAAGGCTGGCGGTCTCGTCGGTGCGGACGAGGTTGCTGCAGCTGGCGACGCAGCGGTCCAGACTCGGTGCTGTGCGTGGGCCGTCCTTCGCGCAAAGGGCCTTGCTGTGGCGGAAGAGGCAGAGCGCCAGAGCGTGTGGGTTGTCGTAGAGAACGGCGCCGTCGCGGCCCAGATACTTGTGGGCGAAGTCGACCTTGACCAAGCGGCCTTCGAACCGCGGAGCGTTGGAGGCAGCCTGGAGGGCCTGGCGGGCGGCTGGGCCCGAGATGCCTTCGCCTGCCTGGAACCGATCATGAAGCCGGGCGGCCGTCTCGGCGGTGGTCAGGGCGGTTTCGACGTCGATCATCGCGTGGATGCCGCGGCGACTGCGGTTGCCGTAGCGCCCGGACTGCTCGGTGTCCAGCGCTGTCCGTAGGTGGCCGTATTGGATGGCGAGCGCGACCAGCCCGCCAGGGCGGCGGGCGATGTGCCAGGCCAGGGTGCGGCGAAAGCGTGCGGTGCCGACTGCGCCGAAGGGGTCGGCCGGGATGGATTCGTGGGCCAGGTTCTGACCGGGTGCTTCACCGTTGACCCAGTCGATGAAGCTCTCGATGCGTTGACGGACAGAGTCGGGCCTGAGTGTTCCAGTGCGGTTGCGGCGGTAGGTCGTGCCGTGGATGGATGCGGCGAAGAGGAGTTCACCGGGAGGGACGAATTGTTCCAGGGCTCGGATGGCGTTGATCACGGGCGTGATGGCGACCCAGGGGACGGGACGCTCGACCCCGGAGGACAGGTGGTTGCCGTCCTCGTCGCGGGCGGACTTGTAGTGCCGACTGCGGATCAGCAGGTGCGGTTCGTCCGCTTCTTCATCGCCGGTGTCCGAGTCGTCGATGTCATCGGCCGCGATGTGGATGAGGTGCCGGTGGTGGAGCGCGTCGGGTTTGGTGTCCGGCTCGGGGCAGGAGCCGGAGCGCATGGCGAGGACCTCCTGTGGGCGCATGCCGGTGAGGTAGCCGCAGACGATGTAGGCAGCTGTGACCAGGTGTCTGAGCAGTTCGTCGGCCTCGCTAAAGTCCACCTGGTCCCGCCAGCGGCGCCCGGCGATCTGCCCGTTCAGCTCAATGGGCAAAGGGCAGGTCCCCGGGGCATCGGACAAGGTGAACGGGATGGCCTCGTTGCGGAGGCGTCCGACCTGGGACAGCGAGGAGCCGGTCACGTCGGCGAGGTAGTAGCGGGCCAGGGCCCGCTTCCCGCGCTTGCGGACGGACGGCAGGGGTTGTCCCGCGTGGTGGCGCTCCGCAGCGAAGGCGTGAAGGGCCGCGCGTCCGCCGGGGGTGCTCGGCTGCCGCTGGGCGGCCTCGATCATGCGCTGTTTCTCGGCGGCCGCGGCGACGATGTCGTCGGCCAGGTCCTCGACCATGCGGATGGCCCAGATCAGCAGGAGACTGATGGTCTCCTCGGCCAGCGGTTCGCGGGCGTTCTCCGCGCCGGCGGCGGTTACCGCTGGGAGGTACTCGTCGATGCCGAACTCGTCCCAGGGCGGCCGGGCGATCCCGATGGGCTGAACGCTGAGTTGGTCGAAGGCCCACAGGCGCATGACCGCGGTGAGTTGTTTAGAGACATGGGTCCTGCTTGCGCCCGAGTCGCGGAGGTGGACTCCGTATTCATGCAGGATCGGCTGGTGGCATTGGGCCAGGCTGCTGATGCCGCGTTCGTCTAGCCAAACGGCCAGGTCGCGCCAGTGCCGAACCGTGGCGTGGGCGGCGCTGGGCGACAGGCGGCTGCGGATCCGGGACGCGCGATCGCGCAGGAACGTGGGCTTGAGCTCGCCGTTCAGGAAGGTCCACGTGATCAGCCGTAGTTCTTCGCGGAACGCTGGCAGGTGGGTGTCCCAGTCGATGCAGTGGAGGCGGTGGCTGGGGTCGTCGATGAGCGGCGCCAGGGGCCACCGGCTGTCGCCGTATCGGGCATTGAGGCGGGCGTGCTGCGGATAGGTGCGTTGAACGGGGATGACGGGGGTGTCCGGCCCTGGCAGAGGGAGAATGTAAGGGTCTGCTTCTGCGGCGGTGTTCACGGGTTCAGGTCCCCCCTAAGTAGGTCTTCCACGATGGTGCGATCAGCGTCTGAGATCCGAGCGCGAGCATGCTTCCAGCCGCCTTCGCCGACCTTGTCGCGCAGGTCTTCCAGGCGTTCGTGAGCGTCTTGCCAGGCTCGAGCCCAGGTGGAGGGCGGAAGAACTGACTGGACGTGGCCCAGGGCATCGTGCAGCTGCACCAGTCGTGGATGGTGGTCCGCGTGAACGCGGGCGTTCTCACAGGCCAGGCAAAGTAGGAACGATGCCCCGCAGCCTCCGTCCTGGGTAGGGACCGGGGCTTCGTCAGTGGTGCTGCAGTCCGCAGTCGCCGTCTCGGCGTGCTGCGGGTCGCGTGACTCGGCGACCAATGCGACCAGTTTGGCTGTCGTGGCCCTGGCCTGGCGCAAGGCGGCCGCAGCGCCGGCCGCGATGACCGGGGCCGCCTCGGCCTGGACCCGCTCGTCCGGCAGTGAATAGGAGCGATCATGCGTGGCCTGCGTGTGCTGAGACGCCTCACGGCGTTCGACGGCGACGACCGTTCTGCGGCCGCGCTGGAACGGTGAGCCCGTGCCGGAGTGGCGGCCCCAGCGGGCGCCATCGTCACCGTTCAGGCCCAGGCAGAACAGACCGACCTTTGGGCGTCGTTCCAGCTTCTTGATCACGCGACCCGGCATCTGGGTCCTCCAGACCAGGAGCCGGTTCGCATCCGGCTGGACCTCCGCGACAAGTGCGCGGGCGAACCGGGTCGCTTCCAGAGCCTGCGTGATCAGTCGGCCGGGAGAGTCGGCCCCGATGTCGGAGACGTTCTCCGTCTCGAAGCGGTGCCCCTTGTCCTTCCTGACCGGGACCTGGTACGTCGGATGCCCGTCCAGACCGAGATCTGGGGCAGCTTGCGGGGCTTTGACCTGGGAGATCACCGCGAGGTTCCAGCCAAAATGGGTCATCAGTAGGACACCGAGGGAAGTTGCCTCCATCCGGTTCAGGAACAGGGCTCGCCAGTTCGCTCCGTTCGTCGCCGCCTCATAGCGGCGGACGATCCGTGTCCGCCCGGCCGCGGTGGTGACGCGGGGCAGGTCGCCGGTTCGGGCCAGAATGTCGAGGGCCTCGCCACGAGCCCACTCCTGGCTGCCGGGGAGGAAGTCCCCGGACCGCCAGCACTCCAGGTGTTGCGCGCTGTCCTGGATTCGCAGCAGCGCGGATCGGAATTGCCTCCTGGCGACCGCCCGGATCTGCCCGAACTCCCTGTCTGAGTAAGAGCGTTGCGGGGATGGAAGTCGGGGCACCCGGCGCGAGAGTGCTTCGGCGACCGGCCCGGCCTGAAGCCGGGGGTCCGTGCGAATCATGCCCGTCGTGCTTCGGAAGGCGTCCCGCCCTGTCTTCGAGGTCCGCACTGCCATCCACCAGCTGTTCACGAAGCTGGCTGTGACGTCGTCCAGGTCGCGCAGTGGCGGCTCGTGTTTGACCGCGCGGCGGGCGAAGTCCCGAAGTTGTCGCCAGGCGACGTCTGAACTGGCGTGGGATTCCCAGCGTTCCTCGCAGCCCGCGGCGAGTAGTCGCGCGAGAGAGCGCTGCATGTCAGGTGTTCCCGGCAGCGTGGAGACGTCATAGACCAGGAGCTGCCCGTCCCTGTTGATGTGGCGGACATACAGTCCGTCCTCGGTCAGAACCTCAGGCCGGCAGTGGTCGGCTGGAGGCAGAGCAGCGGAGTGTCCGCGCGGACTCACGCAGTACCTCCGGTGGGAGCCAGAAGCGTGTCGATGTCCTGGATCGTCTCTGCGGTGCTGGCGATTCGGCTGAAGACGCCGTCGAGGTCGGGTAGCGGACCGGCCGAGGGCGCATCAACATCGGCAAGCAGTGACTCCATCTGCAGGTGGCGGACCGGGGCCAGGTAGGTGTCCACGGTCACCTGCCGGGTTGCGTGCCCGAGCAGTCCCTGGACCATGAACCACGGATCGCCGTAGAGCAGCCGGAAGTCCCTGCGCTCGGCCGGACTCAGCCCGTATCGGCGGTCCATCACCGAGTTCAGCACCACCAGGGCGAACAACGCGAAGCTGTGCCGCGCGGCATGGACGGTCGCGTAGGGGGCGTAGACCCTGTGCGGATCAGGTCGCAGATGCCTCGGCGGTGTCAACGTCTCCTGGCAGCGCATGTTGGCGGTGCGGAAGACCGCCTCCCAGGAATCGATCTGGAACGGAAGTCCCGCCTCGTTGAGCCACAACCACAACGGCTCCGGACCGTCCGGCCCCTCGGTGAACATCCAGATCCGGTCTGCGGCCGTCAGCCGCTCCAGCGGCATCTGGAAGGCCTCGCCCGCCCAGTCGACCCAGTGGACGACCCGCCTCGGACCAGCGGTCACCTTCGTGACCAGCCGCATCCCGGAAAGCTGGTCGTAGCGGCCAGCGCGCTGAGCCTTGCGAACGGCCCAGGCCCGCGACGACTCGCAGTAGGTCTCAACCTCCCCGATCGCGTCGGTCGCAGCGTAGAACGTGCGAGTCGCCTTCGACCGCGTCACCGCCCCCGCGACAGTCCCGCGGCAGTAGCGGTTCCCGGGCAGCGAGGTGCCAGGGAGCTCGAACGTCAGCAGCGTGCCGGCCTCCTGCCGACGAAGCCCCGACGACAAGACCAGCCGCACGAACGCGACGTTGCGGTCCTCGAGCCGCCCCTGCCAGCCGAGTCCAGGAATCCCAGCCTGGGTGTGCCCGCGCAGCCCCACATCTGTCCACAGCCTCCAGGTGCGGGGCGTCAGCCAGTGCATCTTGGCGGACTTCCCGCTCGGCGCCAGGGACACTGGAACATCCAGGACCGCCCCGCGCTCGTCCACGATCCGCCGGGTGGCGACCGGACTTGCCGTCAAATAGCCCTCGCTCTTGGCCCACTTGAAGAACCCGGAGAAAGCAGCCAGTTCACGGTTCCATTTCGCATCTCCGATCCTCTCCGGATTCTTCGGGGCGCGGCGCCGCCAGTCCTCGAAGTCGTCCAGGTCCTTTTTGTGAGCGTCCAACCACGACAATCCACGGCTCCACAGAAATGTCAGCAACAACGTCAGGTCCGTCGAGAAGTTGCGCTTCGACTCGACGGTGTAAGCGCGAAACCTCCGGGACTTCCCGTAGCGGCACAAGATCGGGTCAATTCGAAGATCCGGGGCCACGAAGACCGGGTCTCCCGGACGCATGCCGACCGTCTCTAGATCTCTCCGGCTCAGACCTGCCAGCCATTCCTCACCCACCCAGAAAACCCGCCAACCTGGCACTCGCAGACCCCTCTCTCGGCCGTTCAACACGTTGACTGTAAAGGGAATGCCGCAGCCCGCTCCTTCTACCGGGGTGACGACGGCGCCGAGGTGCCCCTGCTCATCGCCGACGAACCCACCGCCGCCATGGACGCCCGCGCCGAACACGGCTTCTTCGCCTCCGTCCATGCCCACGCCCGCCGCACCGGAGCGACGGTGGTCCTCATCACGCACCGTTCTCTAGGCTGTTTGAACTTGTCGGATAGGCCAGGGATGGGGTTGGGTGCGTGACGGTGCCTGGAACATGGGAGGTCGAGTTCCACGACTTCCTGAACCCACTGGATCTAGGTCTTGATCCTCATATGGAACGGTTTGGGAATCTTGTAGCGCGGGCCCGACAGAACAGTGCACGGCACGGAACCCCGGTGCTGATCGGGCCCGATGGACGTTCGGATGCTCGGGTGCAGCTGTTCTTCCGGACCGGGCCGATGGCATCGGCCCGTCCGTTGACGTGGCGCCGGTACGCGTTCGCGTTGAAAGTGTGGCTGATGTTCCTGGACGCGGTCGGGACGACGTGGGACGCGGCGACGGTTGCCGATATGGACGCGTTCAAGGACTGGCGGCTCAACGACGTCAGGAATCTCGAGCGGGTCGCGCCCAGCACGTTCGATACCGACCGGGCGGCGCTGAACACGTTCTATACGTGGGCTTCGGCTCGGTACGGCGTGTTCAATCCGATCGCACCGGTGGCCCGTTCCGGCTCGATGACGACTGGCGAGAAGCGGGCTGGCAGGGATCCTGGGCGACCAGCTGGAGCGAGGCGGCGGCAGGTCAAGTGGGTACTCCGCCCGGCATTCGAGCAGTGGCGCGATGTCGGGTTGCGCGGCTACGGCTTCGATGGGCTGCGCGTGCAGTCGTGGCGGGGATGGAACGAGGACCGCGATGCGGCGTTCGTCGATGGGTTGTACGGCACGGGCCTGCGGCTGGGTGAGTGGGCAAGCATCTTGGACATCGAGGTCCCGGCCGGTGGGGTCGGCCGGTTTCCGCGGACATGGTTGTCGGCGGCATGCGTCAAGGGCGCGAAGGAGGGGCGGAAGTACTTCGTGCCGTCAACGGTGCTGAGCACGATAGCCGCCTACACCGATCCGCTGTCGGGCTCGCGGGCCGAGTCGATCGCACGAGCCCAGCGGGCCGGACGCTATGAGCAGGTACCGGGCAGGCGGATCGTGACCGGCTACAACCGTCGCAGTCGAGTACTGCATGTACTCGACCCCTCCGGCTCGAAGCCGGTGTCGGTCGACGTTCTCGGGCCAGCCGAGCGGCGGCTGCTGTTCCGCAAGGGCGAGAACGGGCTGGAACCGTTGTCGTTGTGGCTGTCCTGGGACGGGATGCCCCGGCTGGCACACAGCTGGGAGGACACGTTCGCCGCTGCCAACGGCCGGATCCAGCGAGCCTGGAGCGAGGCCGGAGGCGAGGGCGAGGCAGCGTTGTGGCTGCGTCCGCACATGTGCCGGCACAGCTTCGCGTTGAAGTGGTTCTCCATCTTGTCGCTGGTCTGGGAGCCCCGTATCGAGGGATTGTCTGCCGAGGAACGCAAGGACCTGCGAGATCAGATCGGGGATGTGTGGTTCCAGCTGGCCACGTTGCTCGGCCACGCCGACCCGGCCACCACGCGCGACTACTACCTCGAACCATTCAACAGTCTGCAGATGGACTATCTGATGTCCCTGCTGGACGGGGAAGAGACTGCCGCGGTCGACGCGATGGTGACCACGATGGCCCGCGCCGGTGGGCGGACGCTTGCACCAATCACGCCCGGCGAGGCCAGCGAGGTGTCGCAGTGAGCGCGAGGTCGCGGGGCGGCCGTCGAGCCAGCATGCCGCCAACCGGGTGGCAGCCGCCTCAACGCCGTCCGGACGGCCCGAGCGGCACCGTCGTACGGTTCATCGAGCAGGGCACGGGGCGGGAGAAGTCCTTCGATTTCGCAGGCCTTGCTCTCTCCGATGACATGCGATCCTGGCTGGCCTCGGCGTTCGCCTCGGTGGTAGGACCTGGCGCGCGCGTGACACGGGCGACAACGGCCTCCCTCATCCACGGCGACTTGCGGCAGTTCGCAGTGTTCCTGGAACGGACCGCACCAGACCTAACTGGTCCGGAACAGCTGAAGGCCGCACATATCAAGGCGTTCCGCATGAGTCTGGTCCCGGAGTCCAACCGGCGCACCCGGATGAAGGCCCTGCGGAGGATCCTGCGAGGCGATCCGATATTGCCAGCTGGGGCTCGCGCGGAGCTGTTGGACGTCCCACTGGCCAAGGCGGCGGTTCCGGAGCCGGTCACCGCCTACACCGACGTGGAGATCCAACAGATCATGACCGCGTTGCGGTCCGATGTCCGGCGGTCCCGCGACCGGATTCGCACCGCCCGCACACTGCTGGCCCAGGTGCGCTCGGGCGATGTCGATATGCAGAGTCCTGACGGCGTCCTGGGCGGTGTGCTGGACCACTACGACCGCCATGGGGACGTGCTGCGTTTGGCGAACGGGAAGCCCGAACAGCGCCTGGCCGCATGCGGCGGGCTCCGTGTGGTGCTGCCTCTGCTGTGTCCGACCGCCCGTGAGGTTGCAGCTTTCGCCGTGCTGCTCACAGCGTTGACCGGCGAGAACTTCTCCACAGTCGCCGCCTGGCCAGCGATTGACCACCGGCCGGACGGCGGGATCGGCGAGCCCTCGCTCGCGCTGATCGAGGCGGTCAAGGCCCGGCGCGGGCCGGACCGGGAACACATGGTCACTGCATTGGAGGATCTTCCACCGGTGTTGGCCGGAGTGTTGACCAGCGATACCGAGGAGGTACGGCTGTTCCGATCGCCGCTGCGGATCTACCTGTTGCTCGTCGAGCTGACCGAGATGTCGCGGCGTCACGGCGGACATGACCGCGCGTTCGGATTCGTCGTCCCGAACAGCGCGGCCCGCTGGCGCAGCAGTCCGGACAGCACCGCGCTGACGCGATGGTGCCGCGAGCACGGATTCCCTGGGGTACCAACGGCCCAGCCCGGCGGCAAGCCGGCCATCAACGTTCGACGTCTTCGGCAGTCGGTCATCGAGGGCGGCCACCGGCCAGTCGCCCATACCAGGAACACACGCGACCGGTACCTTCAGCGCAGCCGCGCTGTCGCCGAAGACAGCCGGATCGTCGTCGGCGAGGCGCTGCGGGGCGAGGTCGCCAAAGCCCGGCAGCGCCAAAGCATCCAGATCATCGAGCCCGCCGTGGTCGCAGCCGCTGGCACCGACCTGGCGGAAGCCGCGCGACAAGCTGGCCTAGCTCCCGAGGTGCTGGCCTCGATGGTGGCAGGCCAGCAGGACACCGTCGCAGCTGCCTGTACCGATGACACCAATGCCCCCGATGCGCCACCCGGGCAGCCTTGCAGCGCGTCGTTTTTGCACTGTCTGGACTGCGGCAACGCCCGCGCACTGCCGCACCACCTGCCGGTTCAGATCACACTTCGCGACCAGCTGGCTGCCCTCCGACCGAACCTGGATCCCGGGGTCTGGCGCGTGCGCTACGAGCCGCGGATCCTCCAACTCGACGAGCTCATCAGCCACTACACCGCTGCCGAGGCTGAGCATGCCCGCAACAAGGTCACCGACAGCCAGCGCCGGATGATCGCCGACCTCATCAACGGAAGGCTGGACTTGCGATGACCGCTACCGCACATCTTGAGACCCGTGGCGAGCCGAGCATCTGGCCCACCGCTGACACCGCCGTGCTGCGCTGTCAGAATCTGCATCACACCACGTCCGGGACTGCTCTGTCGCGGTTTGGCGATGATGTCTGGGACCTGAAGCCCGCAGTTCCGGACTCCCACACGATGCTCGGCGACTTGCGCTGGCACAAGCTGGACACACCAGAGCCCCTGGTCGAGCAGCTCAAACAGTTTGCCTTCGCCATGCTCGATAAGCCCGTCCCGGCCAGCTTGCTGGGCGCATCCGCCGGAGATCTGGCCGCAGTCAGCACGGTGAGCATCCGTATCCGGGACCTGGTGGTGTTCGTCAACTGGATGGCTAGCCGCGACCAGCACCGCTTCGGCGACATCACCACCGAGGATCTTGAGGCGTACCTCGGCCATGTCAGGGAACTGCCCCGGTCCTTGCCGCGCCAGGCCGCGCTGCTGCAGGCCGTCCGCACACTCTGGGGCTTCGCGCCACTGATGCCTCCGCACGCCCGACTGGACCCAGGCGGGCCGCCCTGGAACGGTGAGTTGCCGAACCGCCTCATCGGAGCGGTGGTCTCCAACCGCACCAACCGCACACCTCGGATCGCACCAGCCACCATGGAGCCGCTACTGGCCTGGGCGTTGCGCATGGTCGAGGACATCGGTCCGGACATCCAACAAGCATGGGCTGCGTTCGTCCGCTTCCGCTCCGGGGCTCAGCCGTTCCACGTCGGCCTGGACGGCATGGACACCGATCAGCGCATCACTGCCTTCATCGACGAAGCCCAGCGCGATGGGCTGAGCCTGCCGGGACGGATCGACGCCAGCGAACTGAAGATCAATTGGGAGGCGTTCAGCAGGATGCTCGGCCTGCGCCGCTCCATCAGTAACCCGCATCACAGGGCCCGCGTCCAGCAGGCCGGCCTGCCGATCGGCGGAGACGTGGGACTCGCGACCATCGCCGGGCAGATCAACGGCCGCCCCTGGCGAGAGCGACCGATCGGCACCCTGGAGATCCGCAGGTTCGTCAGGCTGCTGACAGCCGCCTGTTTCGTGGTCGTCTGCTATCTATCGGGAGCTCGCCCCGGAGAGGTCCTCAACCTGCGTCGGGGCTGCCGGGGAACCGACCCGGCCACTGGAGAGCTACAGATCAGCGGCCGCCGGGGCAAAGGCCGTGGCCGTTCCGCAGCCGAACAGCAGACGAGAACCTGGACCGTGGTCGAGCCGGTCCACGCCGCGATCGCCGTGCTGGAGACACTGACCGACGGCGACCTGCTGTTCCCGGCCAGCCCCGGTCGTGCTGGCAAGCCCAGCAGGCCCAGCGACCGCTACGCACGAGGCACCGACTCGATCAACCGCGACATCGAGGACCTCATCACCTGGGTCAACAACACCCTCAGCCCCGACGGCACCGCCCTGATCCCCGAGGACCCCACCCGGCACATCCACGCCGCGCGCTTCCGACGGACCCTGGCCTACTTCATCGTCCGGCGACACCGCGGACTGATCGCCGCCGCACTGCAATACGGACATGTCAGCACGAAGGTCACCTTGAGCTACAGCGGCATGGCGGACACCGGTTGGCTCGACGATTTGACCTTGGAACGCTTGGAGATGGTGATGGACCAGCTCGACACGGACTGGAGCACTCTCCAGGCTGGTGAATCGGTTAGCGGCCCGTCGGCCACCGACTACCGGATGCGTGTCACCGCATCCGTCCGGTTCGCCGGACGCGTGGTCAACACCCCGCGGGGAGCACGTCGGCTGCTGGCCCAGGCCGACCCGAACATCCACCACGGGGCGGGCATGACCTGCGTCTGGCGCAAGGAAACCGCTCTTTGCCGAAAGAGCAAGTTGGAGGCCGGGCTGCCCGCGGAAGACGTGCCCGATGAGTCCGAATGCCGCTCCGCCTGCCAGAACCTCGCCTACACCGACCGCGACATCTCTGAGCTGAGCCAACGCCTGGACCAGTTGGAGAACGGCGCCGACGACGAGCTGGTGCCCCGGCCGATACGGAACCGACTGACCGCGCAAGCCGAGGGACTCAAGCAGATCATCCAACGTCACCGCCAGGCCACAGCCCAGGAGCAGCCCCGATGAGCCGCCCCGCACGAAACCGCACCGACGAAGCCGCCGCCATCCAAGCCGGCGCAGACCGCCTCTTGTCCGGAACCCCACTGCGCTCAACCAGCGGCAAACTGACCGTCACCGAGCTCATCATCGAGTCGGCACTGCGCCGCGACGTCGTCTACGAGCACGGCAACCTCATTGACGAGTTCAAGGCCCGTATCAAGGCCCAGCACACAACACCCTCGGCGATGCAGGACCTCGCCGACCGCTACGCAAAGGCACAGGAAGACCTCGCCATCGCGACCCAAGCACTTGCCGAGGAACGCCAACGCAACTCGGTCCTGCGGCTGGCGATCGCGGAACTCTCGATCGAGCTGGAACAAGCCCGCCAAGAGATCGCCGGGACCAGCACCATCAACCGCTTGCCGGTCGGCAGGCACTACACGTCCACACCAAAGGGGTGACCGATGACACAGCAAACCCGACACTCATCAATCCGACAGACAACTTGCCTAGAGAAGCACCGCCTGGCCTCGGTGCGGATGGCCGACCACATCGTGGTGCTCGACCAGGGCCGGGTGACCGCCCAGGGCAGCCACGCCGAGCTGATGTCCGAGGGCGGCCTCTACCGGGAACTGTGGGAACTCCAGGCCAGCGCCTACCGGACCCCGTCCGTCCCGAGGCCGCGCACGCCCTGACCCACCGGGACCCGCCGGAACCCACTCGGGGAGGGGTCGCCGACCAGGGCCCCTCCCGGGGTGGGGGATTCGTTTTGCGCAGGACCTCCGCGCTCTGTAGTCTGGTCGCAGCCAGGAGGATTCGCCTAGAGGCCTATGGCGCCGCACTGCTAATGCGGTTGGGGGGCAACCCCCTCATGGGTTCAAATCCCATATCCTCCGCGCTCTGACCTGGGGCTTCTCGCATCATGAGAGTGCGAGAAGCCCTGGGTCTCCTTCATGTTCAGGGGGTGGTTGGCACAGGATCCGTGCCAGCCAAGGACTCCAGCCACCCACGCCCTGCCCTCCTGGCCACTGACCTGCGAGGATGACTCTGCAGGCAGCTTGAGGCCGAGAGGCGCCGCCAAAGGCGTGCGGTAGCGTTCAGCCCTCCAGGGCCTCGATCTGGGCCAATTCCGAGCCAAACCCGGACGTCTTTGTGCCAAGTGAGAGTGGCCTGGGCCATATAAAAGCAACGAACGCCGGTCGTCACTGTACGTGACGACTCTTGGGGTTTCGAACATCCGATCGCATGATGAGGGATTACCCTGACCGTCGACCGAGGCGGCCTGCCCCTTGCAGGCGCTTCAGGGGAAGAAACCGCAGGTCATCCAGGCCATTCAACTTCTGGACGCAGGCAACACCCACTCGTTCCTGGCGTAGGTATCAGCGCCGCGGGCCATCGATGCGCAGCGGCAGAGGGCATGACGAAGAGTACCTGCGCCCATCCTGCGCAGGCGTAGAGTCGCCGGCCGCGTGGCCCGAGTGGAGACGTCGAAGCGGCTGGGCCAGCACTGATACAGGTCAGAGGCACCATCGCTGGTTGGGCAGGCACCTCAGCTGCACCATTGGTTTGTTCTCCAAGGCCGGACGAGGTGAGCTTTCAGCCTCTCAGTGAGGCGCCCTTCGAGGCCTGGGAGCGTCAAGCCGTTCGGCGAGGAATAACTCCTGTCACCGCTTCAGCAGCCACCTGATCGTGCTTGGGCATCACGTGGACGTAGGTATCGGCGGTGTACTTGTAGTTCCGGTGCCCGAGCATTTCCGAGATCACCTTCATATCCGTTCCGGCAGCCAGGGAAAGGCTCGCCGCGCAGTGCCGAAGGTCGTGGATTCTAACTGGCGGCAATCCCGCCTCTTGAGCCAGTTCTCCTAGCTTCTTCCAGAGCTGTTGGCGAGTGATCTTCTTTCCATCCTTGTGAGTGAACACATGACCCGCGTCCCCCCAATGCTTTCCGAACATTTCACGCTCGCGCTTTTGGGATTGCCGCCATTTCTTCAGTAGCTCGACGTTCGCTTTGCCCAGACTGATGGTGCGCTGACTGCGCGGGGTTTTTGTTCCGTGGATGGCGACCTTTCCCGAGTCTTCCAGGGTCATGTCGTTCCATTTGAGGTTGAGAATCTCCTGGCATCGAGGGCCACGGGTCAAAGCTAGATGAAACAGGGAGATGTCGCGGTCCTCTGTTTTTTCAATCTGGTCGAGGAAACGTCCCGCTTGTTCCTCGGTCCAGGACATAACAGCGGAAGGTTTTTCTCCAGTACGGCGCCAGAATTCGATGTTCTCCGGGGTCCATACCAGTGCGCGTCGGTAGGGCAGCCGCGGCAGGGACACGTACTGGGCGGGGTTGTGGTTGAGGAGTCCGGCCTTGCAGGCATGGGTCAGAGCAGATCTGATGACCGCGTGCACCTTGTGGATGCGCCCTGGGCTGGATGGTGTCCAGACCGCTTTGACCGAGGTCTTTCCCCGCGCCGCCTGAAGGCGCCGCCTGAGCTTGCGCTCGTAGGGGTCCAGCTCGGCGTTGGGCTTGGTACCCATGGCCGCGTACAAGCGGTTGAGGTGCTGGCAGGTGAGGTCAGTGAGTTTGATGTTCCCGATGGCTGGTGCGATGAACAGGCGCCAGACGGTCTCGTAATCGTTGTAGGTACTGACCGTCCAGCCGGGTTTGCGGAGCTCCAGCCATCCCTGAACGTGCTCGGAGACGTTCTGGTAGGGCACATGGGGTACCAGCCCGATCCTGGTCCGGGCGATGGCGGCTGTGACCGCTGCTCGAGCCTGTCTTTGGGTGTCGAAGGGGCCCAGCCGGCCCTGGCAGCGCTCTCCCTTTTCCATGGGCTGGCTATAGCGTGCGTACCACTTGCCGTGTGCGGGGTTGGCCCACTTGGGGCACTTGCCCTGCCGGTAGGGACGCTTTGTGTCGGGGTTCCTGCACCAGCAGAGACGGTTGACGCTACCGCGCACTTGGTGTCCTCCGTTTTCATGTGTGGCCGTTGGGTTGACGCTTCGGTGGCCGATTATGACAGACACGGTATGTGAGGGACGCGCTCTACGGCGAGGGCACTCGATACCCCCTCGCGTGCTCTCCCTCGGGGCGTTGGGCTCTCGGCCGTGGGAGCTGGGGCGTCTGTCTTCTCCGAGGGTCGATCCCCAAGGTTGAGGATGTCATCCGAGAAGTTACACTCACCGTGCGAGTGCATTTCAGGCGAATTGCAACAAAGAGGACTGCTATTGAAGTTATCAAAGAGGGATGTTGCATCGCTTGAATAGGGGGAATAACAGGCACTGTCACATCACTCCCCCTTGCTGGAGGTCGCACCATCAACGGGAGCTTCTTTCGAACGTGTTTTTGTCGGAACCCGCAGACGAAGAAGCCCTACCGGAGAGGGGCAGGGCTCCGGCAAAGTCGGGTTGTAGGGATGTGACCTGCGTCTTCGTAGGGCGAACAAGCAGAAGCGGGCGTGTCCGACCCGGTTGGATGGAAGTTCTTCACGCTTTCGCCCAACCGAGGAACACGCCCGCGAATGTCATCGTCTCACCCCGGCGAGCTCATCGTCGAGCCCGTCTCCCGCCAGGATCACCTGATCCAGGTCCTTCAAGGTGTGCCCGACCCACGCAAACCCCGCGGACGACGCCACACCCTGGCCGCGCTGATCGCCGTGGCCGTCTGCGCGACCCTGGCCGGAGCCAAAGGGTTCACCGCGATCGGCCAGTGGGCCGCCGAGACCACCACCCACACCCTCACCGCCCTGGGCATGCTCCGGGGAGCCGCCGACGAGGCGACCTTTCGCCGCACCTTCGCCCGCTTGGACGCCGACCTGCTCGATCAGGTGCTGGGCGCTTGGGCCGCCACCCGCCTGATGGTGGTCAACGGGCTGCGGGTCATCTCCTTGGACGGCAAGACCCTGCGCGGTGCCCGTACCGGAACCGAACGGGCACCGCACCTGGTCGCCGCCTTGTGCGGCACCACCACCCTGGGCCAGGTCGCGGTGGACGCCAAAAGCAACGAGATTCCCGCCGTGCGGGACCTGCTCGGCCTCCTGGACATCGACGGAGCGGTCGTCACCCTTGACGCGATGCACACCCAGACCGACACCGCTACCACCATCCGGACCGGGGGCGCCCACTACGTCTTCACAGTCAAGGCCAACAACAAAAACCTGTACGCCCAGCTCAAGAAGGTGCCGTGGAAGCACGTGCCCGTACACACCACACGCGATACCGGGCACGGCCGCAAAGAGACCCGCACCATCAAGACCGCCCAGGTCCCGGCATGGGTCACCTTCGAAGGCGCCGCTCAGATCGCCCAGCTACGCCGCACCACCTGGCGCAAGAAGTCCAAGGGCTCACCCAAACGCAAGAGCGTGGAGGTCGTCTACCTGATCACCTCGGCCGACCACCGCGTTGCTCCTGCGTTGGTGCTGTCCGGGTGGGTGCGCCAGCACTGGGGGATCGAGAACAAGCTCCATCACGTGCGGGATGTGACCTACGACGAGGACCGCTCCCAAGTGCGCACGGGCAGCGCTCCCCAGGTCATGGCGACCCTGCGCAACACCGCGATCGGACTGCTGCGAGCAGCCGGGTTCGACAACATCGCCCAGGCCAACCGTCACATGATCCGCGACGAGGCTCGCCCACTCAGACTCCTACAGACCTGACTTTGCCGGAGCCCTGCGGAGAGGGGAGTGCCCAAAATTCAAACGGCCCGGGCACGCACAGTGGTACGGGCGCTACAACGCGCCCAGCACAGACGGTAAGCGCAACCAACCCAGGGTGGGGCCCTTCCGCACCCGCGCCGAGGCCGAGGCGGCGGTCCGAGCCGAGATCCTGCGCACCAGTCTGGGCGGCCTCCCCTGCGCCTACAAAGTCACCGTGGCCGAGTACTTCCAGGACTGGCTGGTCTGTTTCGTACCGGGTTTATTGGAGGCTCGGAACCAACGCTTCGCCTTCTGTTGAACCCGACAGGTGCCGGTAAAAGCCGTCCTCGAACTCCGCCGGCGGGACCAGACCGATCTCGCCGTGCAACCGGCGGTGGTTGAACCAGTCCACGTACTCGGCCACCGCGATCTCCACCTCGTCCAGATTCCTCCAGGGCCCGCGATTGCGGACCAACTCTGCCTTGAACGCGGCCAGTGCCGCTTGGGCCCAGTCGGGACCGGTGGGGCGTTCGCGGGGGTCCAGGTCCGCGTCGGCGGCCTGGGCGAGCAGGGCTGCGGACAGAGGAGCACGGTGGCCCAAGCGACGGGCGTCGACGGCGGCGGTGAGCAGAGCGTGTTCGACAGCGGTGAAGGTGTGACCGGGATCTTGGTCGACGCTGCAGCGCCCAGCGAGGATAGGCTGAGATCGCTACTCCCCGGGAGAGCCGACGGCATACAGCACGGTAACTGATCACGCTGAATATCGGTGTGTCAGATTGTTGTTACGAGGGGTGAACGGAGATTTCGGATCAACCAGAACTCGTACTCGACCGCATCGAGTGCGCCGCTCGCACCTTGGGTGCGGGCGGTCTGGTCGCGTTCCCCACCGAGACCGTGTACGGGCTCGGCGCCGATGCCGAGAATGTCGGCGCCGTGGAGCGTGTCTTCACGGTGAAGGGGCGGCCGACGACGCATCCGCTGATCGTGCACCTCGGCGGCGCACATCAGCTCGCTGAGTGGGCGGCCGACGTCCCCGACACCGCGCACCTGATCGCCGAACGCTTCTGGCCGGGCCCGTTGACGCTGGTGCTTCGGCGGGCGGACCGTGTTCCCCGTGTGGTCACCGGTGGCCTCGACACCATCGCGCTGCGGGTGCCGGACCATCCGGTCGCCCTGCGGATGCTGACGGCTTTCGGCGGCGGGGTGGCGGCGCCCTCGGCCAACCGCTTCGGCGAGGTCAGCCCTACGACGACCCGTCATGTCCATGAGGGACTGGGCGCGGACGTCGACTATGTGCTCGACGGTGGCCCGTGCTCGGTCGGCGTCGAGTCCGCCATCGTCGATCTCACGGGTGAGCCGGCGATCCTGCGCCCCGGTGGTGTGAGTAGAGAGGATCTCGAGCACGTACTGGGCCGTGCCGTGTCGGTGCGGGCCAAGAGCGCTGTCCGGGTTCCGGGCCAGTTCCCGTCGCACTACGCGCCGCAGGCCCGGGTCCTCCTGGTCGAGCCGGACCGGGTCCCCGACGAAGCCGAACTGCTGGTGGCGCAAGGGCGTCGGGTCGGTGTCCTTCTTCCTCCCGAGTTCGCGGGTGATGCCGTGTCGTCTTCCGCGCAGCATGTGATCGCGGTACCGGACTCGGCCGCACAGTACGCGCAGCGGCTTTATGGGTTCCTCCATGACTTCGACCGGCATGGATGCGAGGTCGTCGTGGCATCGCTTCCCGCCCTGGAGGGGATCGGATCGGCGATCGCGGATCGGCTCGGCCGGGCGGCCGGGCCCCGCGACCGGGCGAGTCGTGGCTCCGGCCGGTTCAGCGGTCGTTGAGGGCGGCGACGAGGTCTTCGAGGCGGGCGGCCCGGGAGGCCTTGATCAAGACGAGGTCGCCGGGGTGAAGGCCGCGGTGGAGGGCGTCGTGGGCCTGCCGTGCGTCACGGACGGAGACGATGTCGAGGTGGGCGCATGCGGCGCGGGCGGCGTCGGCGATCAGGGCGGCGTGGTCATCGCCGACCACGACCAGGAGGTCGAGAGCGGCCTGTGCGGCGAGCACGCCCAGGTGGCAATGGGCTTGGGCGGCGTGCTCTCCGAGTTCGGCCATCTCTCCCAGGACCGCGATGCGGCGACGCGCGGTCATCGAGGTCAGTGCGATGAGAGCGGCCGACATCGAGTCCGGATTCGCGTTGTAGGCGTCGTGGACGAGGGTAATACCGTCATTCCGGATGATGGTCTGCATACGTCCGGCGGATCCGGGCCGTGCTTCGGTCAGAGCTTGGGCGATCGTCGCGGTGTCCAGGCCCAGGCCATGGGCGGTCGCCGCGACGGCGAGTGCGTTGCCGATGTGGTGTCGGCCGGTGAGCGAGAGCATGACGGGCGCGGTGCCCTCGGGGGTGCGCAGGGTGAATTCCGCGCGACCGTCCGGGGTGAGGCGCACGTCGCGGGCGTGCACGCGCGTCGGATCGGGGTGGTGGCTCCACCACATGGGGCGGGCACGGGTTCGGTCCGCCATGGCTGAGACGAGCGGATCGTCGGCGTTGAGGACGGCGAGGCCGCCGTGGTCGGCGTCGGGGAGTCCGGTGACCAGTTCGTTCTTGGCCGCGGCGATCCCGGCCTGTCCGTCGGGGTACTGGCCGATGTGGGCGGTGCCGACGTTGAGCACCAGGCCTACATGGGGCGTGACCAGGTCGCACAGGTAGCCGAGGTGCCCGCGGCCCCGGGCGCCCATCTCCAGGACGAGGTAGCGCGTGTCGGGGGTGGCGCGCAGGACCGTGAGGGGGAATCCGAGTTCGTTGTTGTACGAACCGTCGGTGGCGGTGACGGGTCCGTGGTGCGCCAGCACCTGGGCGGCGAGATCCTTGGTGCTGGTCTTTCCGTTCGATCCGGTGATGCCGATGACGGTCGCCGACAGCTGGCCCGCCACGTGGCGGGCCAGCGTGCCGAGCGCGACGGTGACATCGGCGACCTGGACGGCCGGGGCGGCCACCGGCCGTGAGGCGAGCACCAGCGCCGCGCCCGCGGCGATGGCGGCCTGGGCGTGGTCGTGCCCGTCGGTGTGCCGACCGGGGATCGCGGCGAACAGGCCGCCGGGGTCGACCCGGCGTGAGTCGATGCTCGCGGGTGCCGTGACCCGTAGGAGGGGGTCGGTGCCGGCGGTCAGGCGACCTCCGGTCGCCTCGGCGACGGCGGCTGCGGTCAGAGGTATCACGTGGTCGGACTCCTGCCCGCGCAGCCTCCTGCCCCGTCGCCGTCGCCGTCGTCGGCGAGGGTCAGGCGCGTGGCCCGCTGTTCGGCGTGTCCGTGGGCCGCGCGACGCGCGGGTCCGTACGAGGGTGGACGGTGGCGGTCACGCCACCTGGTCAGGGTCGATGCGGGTGCCGATGAGCACGGCCACGAGTTCTCCGATGGCGGTGTCGCGGTCCATCGGATGGCGCAGTGGCAACTCCGCGTGCATCCGGTACCGGTTGCGGCGCCCTTCGCGCTCTCGTTCCAGGTATCCGGCTTCGACGAGGTCCGCCACGATGCGCTGCGCGGCCCGTTCTGTGATGCCCACCTGTTCGGCGACATCGCGCAACCGGGCCTGGGGGTCCCGTACCACGCACAGCAGTACGTGGGCGTGGTTGGTGAGAAACGTCCACTCCTGCATACCATGACCTTACCCCACCTCCCTGTCGTGCGTATCGCGTCTTTCGGCACGCGTATTTCATGTCGTCCAATTGCCCGGCTCACGGCTCTTCGGTGGTGTCCTCGCGCCCGGCCTCGGCGTCGTGCGCGCGAAGTGAGCCCGCGTGGGCCTTGGCCGTAGGGTCGCGGCGGGTCTTGGCCAGGCTCGCCACAGTGACCACGACCAGGATCACGATGATCACCGCCAGGCTCGCCAGCGTCGGGATCTCCGGGACCCGTTCGTCCAGGTCCACGTGGGCCCAGTGCAGAAGCAGTTTCGCGCCGATGAACAGCAGGATGAGCGCCAGCCCGGTCGAGAGGTACACCAGCCGGTCGAGCAAGCCCTTCACCAGGAAGAACAGTGCGCGCAGCCCGAGCAGGGCGAACGCGTTCGCGGTGAACACGATGTAGGGCTCCTGGGTGATCCCGAAGATCGCCGGGATCGAGTCCACGGCGAACAGCAGGTCGACGGTGCCGATTGCGATCAGCACGATGAGCATCGGCGTGACCACGCGGCGGCCATCGACCCCGGGTGAAGATCCTGCCACCGACGAACCCGTCGGTGACCGGCAGGACCCGCCGGGCCAGACGCACCACGGCGTTGTCATCGATCTCGGGGTCCTCGTTGCGGTGCCGGAACAACTGGATCGCCGTGTAGATCAACAGCAGGCCGAACACGAGGAACATGAAGGAGAACAGTGCCAACAGCGCGGCTCCGAGTGCGATGAACACCGCCCGCATGGCCAGGGCGAGCACGATGCCGAACGTCAGCACCTTGTGCTGATGCTCGACCGGTACCGCGAAGGTCGTGATGATGATGACGAAGACGAAGAGGTTGTCGACGGACAGGCTCTTCTCCACCAGGTAGCCGACGAAGTACTCGGTGCCGAGCTCGCCGCCGTGAGCCAGGGTGAACCACACGCCGAAGATCAGGGCCACCGCGATGTAGAAGACCGACCACGCGGTCGCCTCCCGGAACCCGACGCGGTGCGGCTTCAGCGCGGCGATGGTCAGGTCTGCGGCGAGCAGGGCCACGATGACGGCGATCGTGACGATCCAAGTGGTAAGGCCGATGTCGAGCACGTCAGTCCTTTCGTCTTGGGGTCTGGTCTGCGCCGGTGGGCCCTACCGACGGTCGCGTCGGTGATGTCGGACCGCGGGGTTCGATCACGGATTGCACCCGTCGCAGAACGTGGGGTCGGTGCTGACCCGACCGTCGTCTCTGGGGTGGCTGCTGCGATGAGGACACCGCTGGCATCCGTGGATGACGGCGAGGGTCTGTGATGTGGGCTCAGAGCAACTGTCGCACGGAAGGCCGGGTTCTCGGTCGACCTGGCCGTATCCGGGGGTGCCGCAGGCGGGGCACAGCGTGGCGAGGCGGTCGGTGAGCCGGTCGGCGAGCAGTCCGATCTCGCGCATGCGCGTGGGATTGAGGTGGGCGCGCATGTCGGTCTCCAGCCGGGCCAGGCCGTCGGCCGACCGTAGGGCGCACTCGTCGATCGCGGCGGCCAGTTCGGCGCGGGTCCGGATGCCCTTACTGATAGGGCGGGGGTCCTGCGGATCGATCGGGGTGTGGGGGCGCACGATCATCGCGTGGGCGCCGAAACCGGTTCGGCCCAAGAACGCCTCGATGGTCTCATCGAGGCGTCGGGCGGTGGTGTGGGCGAAGTTCGTGAGGCCCAGGCGGCGCTCCACGATGCACAGGTCCCGGGTGGTGTCGAGGAAGGCGAGGATCTCGTCGCCGGCACTGAGCATCGGAGCCATGGGATGCGGACCGAAGGAGCCTTCGCTGGCCACGGCGAGACCGAGGCCGGTCGACCGTAGACCGAGGCGTGCCTTGCGCACGGCGGTCACGGACGGCGATGCCGCGCGTGGGACCTCACCGGTGAAAGTGCCCAGCTCGTCGGTGTCGACGTCGTCGGCGAGGATCAGGCGCAGACCCGGGATCCGGGCCAAGGCCGGGCCCAGGACCTTGTCCTTGGCGTGTCTGGTGGCCAGTGCGACGCGTGCGTCCGCGTAGGGGTGGGCGGTGGTGGTCACAGGGCCTCGTCAGGGCCGTTGCGGGTGCCGATGAGCACGGTCAGGAGTTCTCCGATGGGGGTGTCGCGGTCCATCGGATGGCGCAGTGGCAACTCCGCGTGCATCCGGTACCGGTTGCGGCGCCCTTCGCGCTCTCGTTCCAGGTATCCGGCTTCGACGAGGTCCGCCACGATGCGCTGTGCGGCCCGTTCTGTGATGCCGACCTGCTCGGCGACATCCCGCAAGCGGGCCTGGGGATCCCGCACCACGCACAGCAGTACGTGGGCGTGGTTGGTGAGAAACGTCCACTCCTGCATATCCACCATGGCACCCCGTGGCAGGTGACTGATAGCACGATCCTCATTGCACGCTATTGATGTCGTACGATTCATGTCGTGTATATTAACACGCGTCATCAATGTCGTGCTTTGGAGGCGGGTGTCATGGGTGGCGTCGAGATGGCGCGTGTGCCGACCGGTGGTGAGCCGACGGCCGACGAGGCTTCGCGGGGCCGTATTTCCCGGTGGTCCCCGTCACCGGACGCGGCGATCAACACCGGCTCGCCGGGCTCCATCGCCACCGACGTCACCGCGACCCCGGTCTCGGGTCGCGCCGCGACGGGCGCTGAGACGGAAGGTGCGGCCGCGTGACGGGGATGCTGCTGCTGGCCCTGGTAGCCCTTCCCGCCGTCGCGGCGATGACCGGATCGATCCGGAGCCTGCGACCCCTGGCACCCGCGCTGGGCGCGGGCGCGGCACTGTCGACGACCGCACTGGCCGGGGCTCTGGCCGTGACGGTGGCCCTCGGCGGACCGGTGGCGATGGTGTTGGCCGCTCCGGACGGGCACGTCTGGACCGGGTTGGCGGCCGACCGCCTCGAGGCGATCGTGCTGTTGCTAGTGTGCGCGATCAGCGCGGTGGTCCAGGTGTTCGCCCTGCGCTACCTGCGCGGCGACCCGGCCGCGGCCGCGTTCGCCATCACGGCCGGGGCGCTGACCGCCGCGACCGCGGCGATGGTGGCCGCGGTCACGCTGGTCACCCTGGCGGTGGCGTGGTCGCTGACCGGTGCCGCCCTGTGGCGACTCGTGGGAATGTACCGACCCGCCCCTTCGGCCATCGACGCCTCCCACCGCACCGCGCGTGTGGTCATCATCGGAGACGTCGCATTGTGGTCCGGGGTGGTTCTCGCGGTCGCCGCCTGGGGCGATCTCGACCTGCGCGACCAGAACGACATAGCCTTCGGCAGCGCGGTGGGCACGGCGGTGGCCTGCTCGCTGGTGATCGCCGCGGCCGCACGGTGTGCGCAGTTGCCTTGGCACCGGTGGCTGTCGGCGACTTTGGCGGCGCCGACCCCGGTCTCGGCGCTGCTGCACGCCGGCGTGGTCAACGCGGGCGGGGTGCTCCTGGTGAAGCTGTCGCCGATCTTCGGTGCAGTCCCGGCGGCGACACACCTGGCGTTCGCCATCGGCGCCGTCAGCGCTGTGGCCGCCACGGCGATCATGCTGACCCGCCCCGACGTCAAGGGCTCGCTGGTGCACTCCACGATCGGGCAGATGGGGTTCATGCTCATGACCTGCGCGCTCGGCCTCTACGCGGCGGCGGTAGTGCACCTGTTGGCGCACGGACTGTTCAAAGCCGCCTTGTTCCTGGGCTCGGGGTCGGCGGTGCAGCGCTACACCCAGCGCATCCTGGCTCCGCCCGCGCCCCGGTGGACCCCCGCGCGTGCGGTGCAGGTGGCCGTCCTCGCCGGAGCCGTCGCGGTTGCGGCCGTGGCCGTCGCGATCTGGTGGCTGCCCCCGCACACCGGAGGCGCGGCGCTACTGATCTTCGCCGCGGCCACCGCCGCACGGCTGGCGTGGGGATGGCTGCGGCGCCACCCGACCGTGGGGGCGCTGGCCACCGTGGTGGTCGTGCTGCCGGGTGCGGTGATCGGCTACCTGGGCGTGGTGGCCGCGGTCACGGAGTTCCTGGCCCCGAGCATGCCCGTCGCCGCCACCGCCGCAGTTCCGGCCTGGTTGCCGGCGATCGTGGTGGCGGTGCCGGTGGTCGGAGCGCTGTTGGTCCACCGGGCACACGCACTCGGTCTCGGCCGCTGGCGCGACCGCCTCTACGTGTTGGCGTTGTCCGCCGGACAGCAGCGCACGCACACCACTCCGGGTCTCCCGTCACGTGCGGTGCCCGCACCGCACCCACGGCCGGTGCCCCTTCCCGAGGGGGCCGGGGCGTGATCGGCCGGGCCCGGACCCTCGACGGGACCGCCGGACGGCTTCCGGCGCTCTGACCGGAGCCACCCGGGTCTCCCGGAAGCGCGGCCCCAGGGCTTCACGCCGTCGCGCGTCCCGCCACCGTCATCACAGCAGTGAGGAGTCGCAACCCATGACCATCGGACCCATCACCAAGGCCGCTCCCGAGCCCGCCGCCTCGGCAGCCGCCGTGCGTGCCGTGATCGCCGACGCCGCCGCGTTCTTGGCGCCGACCTGGCCGCTCGCCGACTTCATCGCGGTCAACCCGCTGTCCGGCCTGGTGGACCGCCCCTTCGCGGACGCGGCCATCACCGCCGCGGACCTGCTCGGAGCGCGGGTTACCCCGGACGAGAGCTGGCTGCGGGCGGCCTGGCGGCACGGGCGGATCACCGACGACGACGTGCGTGCCGCGTTGATCCGCCGCCACCCCGAGGTGCTGCGATGCCGACCGCTCACCCTCGGCTGCCGGCCCTACGACCCGGTCGAACTCCTGTCGGCCGATCTGCACCAGGGCATCACCAACCCCCGCCGATCCGCCAGGCACGCACAGCGACTGAAGCGCTGGCCCCGGACATGGCCGCCCTCCTCGACACCCACACGATCCAGTGGTGTTCGGCTTATTTGGACGAGGGCCAGTCCACCTGGCGGATGCCCGGCCGCGACCGAGGCTTCTACCATGCGTGGCGGGCTCTGGCCGTACACGACACGGCCCTGCCGCGGCGCGTGCGCACACGTCTTCGGGACCTGCCCGAACGGGCCGAGCAGGCCGTTGCGGAGGCTCTGGCCGCCCTCGGTGTCCCGGACGACCAGTGCACCCGCTATCTCCAGGCCCATCTGGCATGCCTTCCCGGATTCGCCGCCCACATCCGCTGGCGGGGCGAACTGCAGGGCAGTGGTATCGACCTGGTCGCCTACCTCGCCCTGCGGTTGACCACCGAAGCCGCCGCGCTCACCGAGACCCATACCCGCGGTACGGCGTGGAACTCGGCCTCCGCCGACCTGCTCGACACCAGGCAGGCCACCACCGAACCCGAAGATCGGGCCCGCCACCTACTGGAGGCCCTGAAGATCACCGACACCGACGCGGCACAGCGCACCGAATTGGCGCGGTTCCTCGACCGACTCCCGGTGGAACAACGGACCCTCGTCTGGCTGGACGCCTACGAAGACCACTACCGGAGCCGACTGCTGCGCACCCTGAGCCGCTCGGAGCCCGAGTGGACCGACGCCCCTCCGCGGGCACAGGTGGTGTGCTGCATCGATCCCCGTTCCGAGGGACTGCGCCGCCACCTGGAAGCGCTCGGCGACTACCAGACCCTGGGCTTCGCCGGATTCTTCGCCGTCGCCATGCGCTACCGCGACCTCGCCGGAGGAACCGCTCGCGCCCAGTGCCCGGGCCCGATCACGCCCCGGCACACCGTCACCGAACGCCCCAGCGAGGGCCGACAGCGCGCGGCCGAACGGTCGCTGACCGGTCGCCGGGTACTCGCCGCGGCCGACCACTCCCTCCACGCCGCCAAGGACGACCTGGTGGCACCGTTCGTGCTCGCCGAATCGGCCGGTTGGCTCCTGGGCCCGTTGGCCGCGGCCAAGACCTTCACTCCCGGTGCCGTCGGCGCCGCCCGCGCGTGGTGGACGCGCCGCATCACCGCCGACCCTGCGACCGAGATCTCCCTCGAGGACGCCTTCACCCCCGAGGAGCGCACCGCGACCGCCGAAGGCATCCTCACGCTGATGGGTTTGACCCAGGGGTTCGCACGCCTGGTCGTGCTCTGCGGGCACCGTGCCCACACCGACAACAACCCCTACCAGGCCGCACTGGACTGCGGTGCATGCGGGGGGCACCCCGGCGGCCCCAACGCCCGCGCCGCCGCCGCCCTGCTCAACGATCCACAGGTCCGCCGACACCTCGCCGAACGCGGCATCGGCATTCCCGACGACACCCGGTTCGTTCCGGCCGAACACGACACCACCACCGACACCGTGCGCCTGTTGGACACCCACCTCCTGCCCGACACCCACCGCCGGGACGTCGACCGGCTCACCGCCGATCTTCGCACGGCCGGCGCACACCTGGCCGCCGAGCGCTGCGCCACCCTACCGGGCGCACCTTCCCGGCCCCGCCCCCGGCAGGCGGCGCGCCACACCCGCACGCGCGCCCGCGACTGGGCCCAGGTCTTCCCCGAATGGGGTCTGGCCGACAACGCGGCCTTCCTCATCGCACCCCGCGCCCTCACCCGGGGGATCGACCTGCACGGCCGTCTGTTCCTCCACGACTACGACCCCGACCTCGACCCGGCCGGCACCGTCCTGGAGACCATCCTCACGGCGCCGCTCGTCGTCGCGCACTGGATCAACAGCCAGTACTACTTCGCCGCCACCGATCCCCAGGCCTTCGGCGCCGGCAGCAAGGCCCTCCACAACGTCGTCGGCGGTGGCCTCGGTGTCATGACCGGTCACACCGGCGACCTTCGGTCCGGCCTGCCCTGGCAGTCCCTCACCGACGGCCACCACACCAGGCACGAACCGCAACGCCTGCTCGCCATCGTGCAGGCACCCTTGCAGCGGTTGGACACCCTCATTGCGCGTCACACCGTGCTGCGTCACATGTTCGACCACGACTGGGTCGGTCTCGCCGCACGCGAGCGCCCCGATCAACCCTGGCTCCGCTACACCTCCACCGGTTGGCGGCCCTGGCTTCCGGCCACGGCCACCCCCGAGGGCGGCCGTCCGTCCGCACCGCTGAGCACATGACGACCGGCACGTGCAGCGCCACTTCACTCCAGGGAAGGGAAGTACCCGATGAACATGCTCCTGTTGGTTCGAAGCGTGGACGACGTCAGGTCCGCGGTCGAGAACGTGAGCGACTATCTGGTCAACCATCGACGGCAGTTCGGGGATGAACCGGGATCGAACCGGCTGCTCGGACTGTGGATCCGCCCCGAGCTCGAAGCCGGGCTGCCCGTGCTGCTCCCTGGCGCCGCTGACGTCACGCCCTCTCAACCGCCCTCCGAAGCGGTGGGGATCGAGAGGTCGTTCTCGCTGGCGGGCATCTGGACCCTGTGCTGGACGGACGGACCCGCCCTGCGGGAAACACAGGGCCCGTTCGAGATGCGGAACCGGATCCTCGATGCCCTGGTGGAGGACGCAGCGCCCGAATCGGCCGTTCCGGAGGCGTTCGTTCCCGTCTTCGCCGAGGACGACGCCGTCGAGACGAGCATGGCGGCGCTACGGGCCCGGCATCCGCGGCTGATCGCCGAGCACTGGTACGTCGATGACCGAGAACGAGGAATCGTCGGGCAGCTGAAGACCACGGAAGGATGATCGCCCTTCCGGGCACCGCATCACCCAGCGCATCAGGGCAGGCGACCGGGGTGCCCGGCCCGGTCATCGATCACGAGTCGAGGTGTCTTGTGCCGGGTCTGGTGAAGGGAAGGGTGTATGTCGGGATCGCCTCCCGTCACTCCCGGGAACCGGTCAGCTTTGAAGGGGCACTCGGGTGCGGCCGGCGCTGTGCCACCGGAGGCGGCGCAGCGGGCGGCTGAACGTACAGCGTCCCTGGGGTGGCGCAACTCGAGAAGGTCCGTTGGCGTGAGCGAAGGATCGGTCCCGCCTCGGTCCCACACTGGACCCCATCAGCGCGAGGTCTCCTCTGAGATGAGGCGATGTACTCATCCTGAACTGGGGTTTTGTTGAGCACCCGACAGGATTCGGACCTGCGGCCATCGGATTAGAAGGCTTGCCCTCGTTCGGAGCAGGTGCTTTCTCGCAAAGGTGGGCCTGTCCGAGCGATGGTGTTGGATGTCAGTGTGGCTGAGTTCAAGGATGGTTTTCAGCGACGCACCGGGGTCGTTTGCACTACCGGAGGGCCGCTGAAAAATCTGACTTGGATCGATGAGTCGTACTTGCTGTGGCCAGGGACTTTACCGTTGGTCCTCATCGCCCCTGTGAGGGGTAGCAACATCAGCGTGGGTCACCGCTGCCCTGGGGCGTTACCGTCCTCATCGCCCCTGTGAGGGGTAGCAACCCGGGGGAGCGGGAGGACACCCGCTGCATCCCCGAGGTCCTCATCGCGGCACGCTGGTTCGCCTCCGACCGTGAGACGGGTCTGCTCTTATCGCGGGCTTGCGCGGGGGCTGCTCGCCGCGCAGCTGGGATGGAGCCTGGACCCGACCTGCCGCCCGGGTGATCCATCCCCCAGCTTGTCTCATCCCACGAGCCGCCTCGTGGGAGGCGAGCACCAGCGGCGTACAACCTGTACATGGCATGTTTGCCCAGGTGGCTGCACGGAAGACCAGGAGTAGGGCACGGACTACGGCGTCTTCACGAAGGAGCCGGGCATGGTCGACGACGCGCCAGCCTCACCGAAGGTGCTGGTGGGAGTCGATGGCTCTTCCACAGCACAGGAGGCGCTGTCCTGGGCGGCGGCGGAAGCCGGTCGGCGAAACGTGCCGCTGGTCGTGGTGTACGCCCTGTCGATGCCGCTGGCGCGACGGCGCAACACCGGGGTGTTCCGCCTGCTCCCTTCCGACATGGCGGTCGAGTACGCCGAGTACGTGCTCGCGCACGCGGCCGAACACCTGCGTTCCCAGCGCTTCGCCGGGCCGGTGAAGACGCGTCTGGCTCTGGAGAAGCCCGCTTTGGCCCTGCTACGGCGGTCCGGGCCTGAGGACGTGATCGTTGTCGGTTCACGCGGCCTGGGTGCGTTGGGCACGGCTGTGCTGGGATCGGTGGGCGTCCGGCTGGCCGCTCAGGCCACCTGCCCCGTGGTCGTGGTCCACGACACCCACAGCCCTGGTATCGAGCCGAGACGGATCGTGGTGGGAGTGGACGGCTCCGAGTGCTCTCGACGGGCACTGGTCTTCGCCCTGGAACAGGGGGCCAGGGCCGCGGACGCCTCCCTGGTCGTGGTGAACAGCACGGAGACCCCTACTCCGTTCGCCGCCCAGCCCCTGGTCGCCTTGAGCGGATACCCGCCGGACAGGTGGCCCGAACGCCTGTCGAAGGACCTGGTCACGGACATGATCGCGCAGGCCGGGGAAGGCACCGTGCACAACGTCGACATCACCGTGACCTGTACACGGGAGGACCCGGCACACGCGCTCCTGGCCGAGAGCGCCGAAGCCGACCTGGTGGTTGTCGGGTCCCGCGGCCGGGGCGGCGTGCGCGGCCTCTTCCTGGGATCGGTGAGCCAGAGCGTGCTCCACCAGGCCCGCGTTCCCGTCGCCATCGTTCCCCACCACAGCGCCCATGCGGTGGGCACAGTCGGCCGAGGCTGAGGACCGGCCGGAAGCCGAACGATCCGTCCGTGCACCGGTCGGGCCTGACCCCTTCGAGTGCTAGCGGATCTCTTCGGCAGGAAGCCCGTCCGAACTCGGCGCGCACCCGGGAGTGTTTCCGCCGGCCGGGCTGTGGGAGGCTCTGGTGTCACGGCCCGCACGACGGCGGCCCAGGACCAGGGCTCCGGCAAAGTCAGGTCTGTAGGAGTCTGAGTGGGCGAGCCTCGTCGCGGATCATGTGACGGTTGGCCTGGGCGATGTTGTCGAACCCGGCTGCTCGCAGCAGTCCGATCGCGGTGTTGCGCAGGGTCGCCATGACCTGGGGAGCGCTGCCCGTGCGCACTTGGGAGCGGTCCTCGTCGTAGGTCACATCCCGCACGTGATGGAGCTTGTTCTCGATCCCCCAGTGCTGGCGCACCCACCCGGACAGCACCAACGCAGGAGCAACGCGGTGGTCGGCCGAGGTGATCAGGTAGACGACCTCCACGCTCTTGCGTTTGGGTGAGCCCTTGGACTTCTTGCGCCAGGTGGTGCGGCGTAGCTGGGCGATCTGAGCGGCGCCTTCGAAGGTGACCCATGCCGGGACCTGGGCGGTCTTGATGGTGCGGGTCTCTTTGCGGCCGTGCCCGGTATCGCGTGTGGTGTGTACGGGCACGTGCTTCCACGGCACCTTCTTGAGCTGGGCGTACAGGTTTTTGTTGTTGGCCTTGACTGTGAAGACGTAGTGGGCGCCCCCGGTCCGGATGGTGGTAGCGGTGTCGGTCTGGGTGTGCATCGCGTCAAGGGTGACGACCGCTCCGTCGATGTCCAGGAGGCCGAGCAGGTCCCGCACGGCGGGAATCTCGTTGCTTTTGGCGTCCACCGCGACCTGGCCCAGGGTGGTGGTGCCGCACAAGGCGGCGACCAGGTGCGGTGCCCGTTCGGTTCCGGTACGGGCACCGCGCAGGGTCTTGCCGTCCAAGGAGATGACCCGCAGCCCGTTGACCACCATCAGGCGGGTGGCGGCCCAAGCGCCCAGCACCTGATCGAGCAGGTCGGCGTCCAAGCGGGCGAAGGTGCGGCGAAAGGTCGCCTCGTCGGCGGCTCCCCGGAGCATGCCCAGGGCGGTGAGGGTGTGGGTGGTGGTCTCGGCGGCCCACTGGCCGATCGCGGTGAACCCTTTGGCTCCGGCCAGGGTCGCGCAGACGGCCACGGCGATCAGCGCGGCCAGGGTGTGGCGTCGTCCGCGGGGTTTGCGTGGGTCGGGCACACCTTGAAGGACCTGGATCAGGTGATCCTGGCGGGAGACGGGCTCGACGATGAGCTCGCCGGGGTGAGACGATGACATTCGCGGGCGTGTTCCTCGGTTGGGCGAAAGCGTGAAGAACTTCCATCCAACCGGGTCGGACACGCCCGCTTCTGCTTGTTCGCCCTACGAAGACGCAGGTCACATCCCTACAACCCGACTTTGCCGGAGCCCTGCCTCCACCACGGACGTACCAAACTGGCCCAAGGGGTGTGCAACAGCCACAGACCCCCGTACCGCAATCAACCTCGATCGCTCCAGGCAAACAGGTACGTGTACCAGCACGTACCAAACTGGTCCACGCACCGAACAGCTCACACTGAACTGACGACTGGGTGGACTGCTGCCCTTGCCAGCCTCTTATCGTCTCAGAAGCCTTCCTGATCACCTGATCTTTCAATAATGGATCTTGGCCAGCGTCTGGTCTTCCCGTATCTCTCAGCTAGCTTGCGCTCTGAGAGTGGACTTCCGATACGCACGCTCTCCCTGTAGGCACTCATTGATTCCTGGTCGATTCCCACACTCTCTTTGGGTTGCACCGACCCCGATTTCCCATCGTACGCACTAACCAAATGAGTATCTCGTAACACCCCACTAGGGCGATCGCTGGCCATGCGGCCACAAGTGAACCGACAATCTCATGCTGCCACCCATGTGACTGTTCAGGTCTCTCGGGCGGGTTGATCGGTTTGCCTGCGCGGCACGCGCCTAGCCTGTAACGATGAGCCCGTGACCTCCTCCGACCAGCCCGCGCCCTCCTACGAGGAGCTCGCCGCGCTGGTCGTTGAGCAGGCAGCCACGATCACCCAACTCCGCGCTGATCTGTCCCAAGCCAACGAGCGCATCGCCGAGCTTCAAGCCCGACTGGACAGCGACTCCACGAACTCCTCCAAGCCTTCCTCCACGGACCCCTTCGTCAAGCCGAAGCCGAAGTCCCAGCGCCGCCGCACCGGCCGCAAACCCGGCGGGCAACCCGGCCACCCAGGCCAAACGCGCGCCCAAACCCCGGACCCCGACCACGTGCTGGAACACCACCCCCACACCTGCGGTGGGTGCGGAGGAGACCTGGCCGGATCCGAGCAGACCGGGCTGGTGCGCCGCCAGGTCGTGGACCTGCCCCCCATCAAACCCACGGTGACCGAGCACCAGATGATCGAGCACACCTGCGCCTGCGGGGAGCGCACCCGAGCCAGCGCCCCCGAGGGGATCAACGCTCCGGTCCAGTTCGGAGCGAACGTGCGCGCGATGATCTGCTACCTGTACCTGGGCCAGTTCCTGTCCGCCAAGCGCACCGCCCAAGCCCTGTCGGACCTGGTGGGATGCCCCGTGTCGGCGGGCACAGTCGTGGACACCGCACGCCGGGCCGCCACCGCGTTGGAGGCCTTCACTCGCGCCGCCACCGAGGAGATCGCTTCCGCCCAGGTGGCGCACTTCGACGAGACCTCGCTGCGGGTGGGCGGGGGCCTGGTGTGGGTGCATTCGGCCTCCACCGGCAAGTGGAGCCTGCTGAGCGCCCACCCCAAACGCGGCACCGTGGGGATGGACGCCGCCGGGGTCCTGCCCGCCTTCGCTGGGTTGGCGGTCCATGACGCCTGGGCCCCCTATGACACCTATAAGGGTGTGGCCGCTCATGTGTTGTGCAACGCCCACCTGCTGCGCGAGTTGCAAGCGGTCCAGGACGCGGCTGGGGAGGGGGTGTGGTGCTGGGCCGGGCAGGCCGCTGACGCGCTGCGTCAGATGAAGCGCCTGGTCGATGCGCACCTGGCCACGGTCTCCTCGCTGGAGGGAATCGACACCGTGCGTTTGGACGGGCTGGGTCACCAGTGGCGCAGCGCGGTGGCCATCGGCCTGGCCCAGACTTCGGGCCGGGAGTCCAAGCTGGTGGCCAAGTTCCACGCGTTGGCCAGGCGGATGCGCGACCGGGAAGCGGATTACCTGCGGTTCACGGTCGATGAGCGGGCCCCGTTCGACAACAACGCGGCCGAGCGCGAGGTGCGGATGGTCAAGGTCCGCCAGAAGGTCTCGGGGTGCTTACGGTCCCTGGCCGGGGCCGAGTGGTTCTGCGCGGTGCGCTCCTATATCGCGACCGCCGCCAAGCACGGTATTGGCATGTTCGACGCCCTGGTCCACCTGGCCCAGGGCGAGTGCTGGATGCCCGAAACAGCTTGAGTCTTCTTCAGGACACCTGAACAGTCACCCACCCATAAGCAATGTTCGCGGCTAGAGTCGCTATTATTTTCAACCACAATAACATCCAAGCCAAGGGAGGATATTTCACCCCCACCCCGGCTGAGTGCAGAACCACCATCGACGCTGTATAAACCAGACCATCAATCGTCAAGGGGATAATGATCGCGGTAGCGCTGCTCTCCCCGTCGTCCGTGAACACCGCGTATGCGTGCCGACAGGAGACGATCGCAGCGATGACAGCCACTCCGCAGACTACGATCTTGGTGGTTCCGCAGATCAATAGTTCGGTTCTTGGCTCTTCCTTGGACTCGCCTTCTTCAGACAGGATCCACCCCGCTTCACTCTGTCTTCGACAGAAGAAGGGGCCTGGGACCGAAGCTTGTGACAGGCAGTCAGGTAAAACTTCATCTTGCTTCCTCAGTGAGCCATGAGCAACCATGCACTCTGCACGCACCCGAGGCGAAGAACGACCCCGGAGCGCTGCTCTTGAGTCCACCTGGAGCTCCGCTCAAAGAGGAAGACACTGCGTTCAGTGACAGAGGCAGCTTGTGATAGCTTCGTTTAGCTGGTACAAACAAAGCTTGATCCCACTGGCAGAACCCTGGCACTTTCCCGGCACAAATCTTCCGGCACCATGGGATACAGGGCAACACACCATGACACGGCGAACCTATACTGACCATATAAAATGGCATCACAGGGCACCTGAGAACATGATGCAATAGTGAACTATCGCGCTGCTAATGCGGTTAGGGGGCAACCCCTTCATGGGTTCAAATCCCATATCCTCCGCGCTCTGACCTGGGGCTTCTCGCATCGCGAAAGCGAGAGAAGCCCCAGGTCTTCTCATATTCAGGGGTCCACTGGCACAGGATCCGTGTCAGGTACGCACGCCAGTCACCCCCTGCCCCCACCCCTGGCCGCTGAACTGCGGGAACGAGCCCTCGGGCGACCTGGACCTGAGAGTGCCGCAGAAGGCATGCGGCGAAACCCAGCGCGCCAGCACCCCTCAGCAGGCCAGCCCCAGGCGGCTTTGTACCAAGCGAGAGTGACCTGCATCACATAAAATGGGCTCGTCTTGTCACTGGGTGTAGCGGTCAGCAGACCTTCGGAACATCGAGGCACACAGCGGGGAGCAGCCCTCATCCTCATCGAGGCGGCCCACCAGTCCTTGAGGGTGTTCTCGGGCGCGATTCCGCCTGAGTGCCAGGCTCGGCAAGCCCTGGAACTGGGGAAACGCCCTTCCGCACTCGGGGTGGACGCCAGTGGGAAGAACCGACGCTGCGCGAAGGCAAAGGGCATGACTACGAGCACCTGCACCAGTGCCGCACAGGCGTGATCGCTGACCGCTTGGACCGCCAGGACGTGTCGTTGAAACGGTTGGGCCGGCGCTGAGCAGGGCGAGCGCATCAGAGTTGGCTGGTTGGATGCTTCGCCTGCGCATTGATTTGTCACCCCAGGCTCAACAGGGAAAAGAGCCCTTAGGCGTTGTGTGAGGACACTCGGGTTTCAGAGCCTCAAGCCGCAAGACGAGGAATAACCCTGGTTACCGCTTCAGCAGCCGCCTCATCGCACTTAGGCATCACATGGACGTAAGTGTCAGGGGTGAACTTGTAGTTCCGGTGTCCGAGCATCTTCGAAATCACCTTCAGGCTCGTTCCTGCGGACAAAGAATAGCTCGCCGCGCAGTGCCGAAGATCGTGCACCCTAATGGGAGGCAAGTCCGCTTTTTTGGTCAACGCGATCAACTTGTCTCGCAGTTGGTGTCGGGTCAGCCTCTTTCCGTCCTCATCAGTGAACACATAATCCGACTGCACCCACTTTTTGCCAGCTTTTTCCCGCTCGGCCTGCTGAACCTTGCGCCATTTACGCAGCTGCGCAACGTTCTCCTTGCCCAAACTGATGGTGCGCTGACTACGCGGGGTTTTTGTTCCGTGGATCGCCACCGCCCCCGAGTCTTCCAGGCTCAGATCGCGCCATTGGAGATTGAGCATCTCCTGACACCGAGGCCCCCGGGTCAGCGCCAGATGGAACAGGGAGTGGTCGCGGTATTCTGTTTCCTCGATCTGGTCGAGGAACCACCCTGCCTGGCCCTCGGTCCAGGCCATGACCGCGGACGGCCTTTCGCCAGTACGTCGCCAACTCTCCGTGCGCTCAGGGGTCCACACCAGAGCGCGCCGATAGGGCACCCTCGGCAGGGTCACGTACTGGGCGGGGTTGTGAGCGAGCAGCCCCACCCTGCAGGCATGAGTCAGAGCCGACCTGATGACCGCGTGCACCTTGTGAATGCGCCCTGGGCTGGAGGGGCGCCACGGCGTCTTCCTTGCGGACTCTGCCCGTGCCTGCTGAAGACGCCGTCTCAGTTTGCGCTCGTACGCATCCAGGGCAGAGGTCTCCTTGTCGCCCATGGCCGCGTACAGGCGGTTCAGGTGCTGGCAGGTGAGCTCGCTCAGTCTCACCTTCCCCAAGGCTGGCGCGATGAACAGGCGCCAGATGGTCTCGTAGTCGTTGTAGGTACTCATCGCCCAGTGGGCCTTGTTGCTCTCCAACCACCCCTGAACGAGTTCGGGCACGGTCTGGTGGGGCACTTCGGGCACCAACCCAGCTCTGGTCCGAGTGATGGCGGCCTTGACCTCTTCCTGTGCTTGCCTTTGGGTGTCGAAGGGACCGAGCCTTCCTTGACAGCGCTCTCCCGTTTCCAGGGGAAGGTCATAGCGCGCGTACCACTTGCCGTGTCCGGGGTCGGTCCACTTCGGGCACTGCCCCAGCCGATAGGCACGCTTTGTCTCAGGGTTTGTGCACCAGCATTGGCGCTTGACGCTACCGCGCACCTGGCGTCCTCCGATCTCAGGTGTGACTGTTGGGTTGTGTCTACGAAGAGCGATCCTCGCAGACACCCGATCGACGAGAAACACCCGGCATCAGGCCTGCCAAGGCAACACCGTGCCCTCGAGCTCGTGGCCTCGAACTCTCGACCGTCAACCCATCGGGGGCTCGCTTGTCTCCTTCTCGAGCCACGCCCCAAAGAAAGAACCACTGCCTTAAACAAGAGCCCCCAACCCCGAGCACGTTTCAGACCAATGCCAACAAAAAGGACCTCTTTTCGGAAGAATCAAAGAAACACGTTGCTCCGCTTGAATATCGGGAACACAAGAGGCTGAAACCCCTCCCCCGTTTGCTGGAGGTAGCACCATCAACGGGAGCTTCGCCCGCATGTGTTTCTGCCAGAACCCGACGACGAAGAGGCCTTACCGGAAAGGTGAGTGCCCGAAATCCAAGAGGCCCGGGCACGCCCAGTGGTACGGGCGCTACGACGCCCCCAGCGCCGGTGGTCAGCGCCGCCAACCCAGGGTCGGTCCCTTCCGCACCCGCGCCGAGGCCGAGGCGGCGGTTCGGGCCGAGATCCTGCGCACCAGCCTCGGCGGTCTGCCCTGCGCCTACAAGGTCACCGTGGCCGAGTACTTCCAGGACTGGCTGGTGCGCAACAAGCCGAGGCTGGTCAAGACCTCGTTCGAGGACTACGAACGCATCATCAACAACCTGCTCGTCCCGGTCTGGGGCGACCTCAAGCTCGTCAAGTTGCTCCCGCCTCACCTGCAGGCCCTCTATCGGGTTCTGGGATCCCAGAACACGGCGGCCAACGACCTGGTCCCCACCGTCACCGAACGCCTCGCACCGACCAGGACCAACCGCGGCGCCCGCAAGCTCAAGGGGACCTGGCAGTACCCCCTGAGCGCCAAACGCATCTGCAAGGTGCATGCGGTCATCAGCTCAGTACTGACGGAGGCGTGCGAAAGGGGGTTGCTCGTCAACAACCCGGCCACCTACACCGGTCTGCCTCCGCTGGCGAGGAAACCGCCGTTGGTGTGGACCCAGGCGCGGGTCGACGCCTGGCGGGAGAGTGGTGAGAAGCCGGCCCAGGTCATGGTGTGGACCACTGAGCAGTGCGTGGCTTTCCTGCGCCACCTGGCCGAGGTGGGTGAACGCTACTTCGCGCTGTACCTACTGGCGATGAGCCGCGGCCCCCGGTGCGGCGAGCTGCTCGGGCTGCGTTGGCCCGACGTGGACCTCAACGCGCCGGGTTCCTTCACCATCCAAGGCACGAAGACAGAGCGTAGCTACCGCACCATCCACCTGGGCCAGGCCAACGTCGTGGCCCTGCGCCAGTGGCGGCATGCCCAACAACGTGAGCGTGAGCGGAGTGGTCTGCTGTGGACGCACAGCGGGCTGGTCTTCACCGACCGGTGGGGGAAACGGATCAGCCGCCACACCCTGAGGGAGCGGTTCATCCACCTGACAGACGAGGCTGGTCTGCCGCCGATCCGGTTCCACGACCTTCGGCACTGCGCCGCGAGTCTCACGCTGTCCGCGGGCGCGGACATGAAGATCATTTCCGAGACGCTCGGGCACAGCAGCTATGCCTTCACCGCTGACTTCTACACGAACATGATGCCCGACGACGATCTTCAGGCCGCTGAGGCGGTCTTCGCCCTCCTGGGTCACACACCAGCCTGACACCTGGGGCGCGGGCCTGTGTCCAGATGCACCCGCGAGGCAGCGCCAGGGCCCGCGCCGTGTACGGTCACGGGCGCTGCCCGCCCGGGCGGTCCTGAGCGTTTGGGGGCGGCCGGCGACCTCCACACCACGTCCCCGGGTGTCCGACCTCGTCTGTGACAGATCAGAGGCGCTGGGCACGGTGCACACGGCCCAGCACCCGTCCTGCTCCGGCCAGAGCCCGACCGGCTTTCTCAGCTCATCAGGAATCCCGGCTGTGTGCTCACCGCGCGCAGGCCCCTGTCGCGTAGAGGTAGAGAAGCGCGTTCATGGACGTACCGCTGACGAGTTCGCGTTTGCTCACCAAGTCAGGGATGCGCTCGATCGGGACCCAGTCCAGGCGCTCGGCTTCCCAGTCCTCTTCCGGTTCACCGACGTGCTCGGCGCTCTCAGCGACGAAGATGTGGTGTTCGGTGTCCGAGAGGCCGCTGGAGGGCTGGGTGTACAGCAGTGGCCTCAGCGGGCCCGGCCTCCATCCGGTTTCCTCCTCGACCTCGCGTGCGGCGGCGTCCTTGGGCTGCTCTCCCTTGGTGATGCCACCGATGGGGATCTCATAGCCCCAGGTATCGGTGATGAAGCGGTGACGCCACAGGAGAAGGACGTTGCCCTGACCGTCGAGCACGGCGGCTCCAGCGCCGGGAGCCGAGCGGATGACCCGATGCGCCAGATGTCGACCTCCGGTGATCTCCACGTCCGCGAGGCGGATGTCGAGCCACTGGTCGGTATAGAGGGGTTTTTCCGAGTGGACGGTCCAACGCATGCGAAGTCTCCCTGAGGGTCGCTGACGGACTGCTGCATCAGGCAGCCTGAGCTCTCGGGACATCACTCCTCACGAGGCGCCCTGACAGCCAAATGTCTCCTCCTGTCTAGGGAGAGGGCATCGAGGGTTGTGCGGTGTGCTCAAGGCGGGCCGGGGTTGAAGATGGCGTGCGTGCCTACCCGGCGCCAGATCACGTGCGGCTTGCCCGGGTACCGTTCCTGGCCGTACTCCCACGTGGCACGACCATCGGGCGCCCAGGTCATCTCGTAGACCCCCGGGGCGCCCTGCACACCCTTGACACGCAAGCCCGGCCGGAACTGCCCCTTCTCCACGTCGGGTGCGAACTCGGTGGTGACCACCCGCCGGAAGCGCTCCGCCTGCTGGCGGGGCAGCTTCTTGAAGTCGGCCTGGAAGCGGGGGGTGGTGGCGAACGTGGCCAGTGCTCTCAGCGCTCCTCTTCCTCGAGAGCGTCGAACATCGACTCCGCGTCCTCGAACTCCTCGGTCCGGCCTGCGGCGATCTGCTCACTGGCCTCCCGCTCGCCCTGCTGCCATTCGGGGTCCCAGAACCACGCCTGGTCGGCGGGGACCGAGGTCATGCCCCTGAGCACGACCTGACCGCTCTCCGTGATGTCGAACTCGACCTCGTCGCCCTCACGAATGTGCAGGGCCTCGGCGACCTCACGGGGCAGGGTGACCTGGTTCTTACGACGCATCACCGCACGTCGACGTCTCGCCTTCGTATCGCTCATGGCTGGTGGGCTCCTTTGGGGTCGTGCTCCGGGTTTCCCGTCCGGTGACACGTCTCCAGGATGCCTCTGCGAGTAAGAAAGTTCAACTTTCCTACCCATGGTCTGTCGATCGATCTCGCGCGGAACTCGCTTCCCTGGCTCCTACCTGAGCCCCGATGGGCAGCGACTCCAGTAGATACGTGCCGTGGTCCAGCAGTACGTGGGGTGCGGTGGAAAGAGCGCCAGCGGCTTTCATTGAGGTGGCTCAGCTGAGGGAAGAGACCCTCTCTGCCAAGGCCCGGCCAGCCGTGTTGGAATCCAGAAACACGGCTCCACCAAAAACGGTACATACCAAGCCTTTGAGCCAAATCCACCAGGATCAGGGGTTGGTCAGCCTTGGCGCTTCAACGTGGACACCCTCCCCAAGAGCTTTGAGACGTCGCGGCGCGGGTGACCTGATAGTCATAATCCGGCAGCTTCAACGCAGACGTCCCGCTCGGAGACGTTGAGACCGGGCGAGGTCGAGCTTGATGTATTCGCGGAACCAGCTTCAACGCAGACGTCCCGTGCAGAGACGTTGAGACCACCACGGCAAGCCGTACCAGTGGGGCGGCGTCGGGCTTCAACGTAGGCGTCCCAGTCAGGGACGTTGAGACCAGGCATGACCAGCCCCGTAACCAGCGACCCACCCACTTCAACGTAGACGCCTCGGTCAGGGACGTTGAGACATCGGGCTGCCCCGCACGAGCACACCCAGGACGCACGCCTTCAACGTAGACGTCCCGAACAGGGACGTTGAGACGAGGCAGCCGCGCAGGTCTGGCGCGCCATCCTGCTCCTTCAACGTAGACGCCCCGAGCAGCGACGTTGAGACACCTCCATGAGCGGGTCGTCCGCCAGGCCGGGAGCCCTTCAACGTAGACGTCCCGAACAGGGACGTTGAGACTTTGCGGAGCACGTATTTGATGACGTTGCCCCTGTACCTTCAACGTAGACGTCCCGGTCAGGGACGTTGGGACGACCCGCCTTCCTCCTCCAGCCCGAACGCCCCGAGCCTTCAACGTAGACGTCCCGTTCAGGGACGTTGAGACTTGCCGAGGACGGCATGTACTGCCAGCGCCTCACAACTTCAACGTAGACGTCCCGAGCAGGGACATTGAGACATGTCGGCGCGGGCGGCGGCGTCGAACGCTTCGTTCCTTCAACGTAGACATCCCGGTCAGGGACGTTGAGACGGAGCCCGCGGCTCGTCACGCCACCACCGCCTGGAGCCTTCAACGTAGACGTCCCGTTCAGGGACGTTGAGACTCGTCGATCCCGGCCTGGGCGGCGTGCTCGCGCAACCTTCAACGTAGACATCCCGGTCAGGGACGTTGAGACGACTACCTCACCAAGAGCGTCGGAAAAGGCGCCGACCTTCAACGTAGACGTCCCGGCCATGGACGTTGAGACTGATCCCCCCGCAGGTCATCGACGGCCGGTGGGCCCTTCAACATAGACGTCCCGGTCAGGGACGTTGAGACTGCCAGCTCTCGTCCGCGTAGCGGATGGTGTGCTCCCTTCAACGTAGACGTCCCGCTTGAGGACGTTGAGACCTGGTGGCCAGCTGGAGGAGGCTCTCATCAGTGGTCCTTCAACGTAGACGCCCCGATCAGGGACGTTGAGACGCGCCGAGCTCTTTAGCAAGCCCGGATAGCTGGTCCCTTCAACGTAGACGTCCTGCCTGAGGGCGTTGAGACTCCAGGACCGCCATCATGCCGGGCCCGGCCTCCACGCCGCTTCAACGTAGACGCCCCGCTCGGAGGTGTTGAGACATCTGGGTCCGGTTGATCCGTCTGAGGATGTCGATCCTTCAACGTAGACGCCCTGCCTGAGAGCGTTGAGACAACGCAGCCCGGCGAACTGGAAGACGTGGTCCCGATAGCTTCAACGTAGACGCCCCAATGAGAGTGCGCTGAGACCCCATAGACGGGCGAGTTATGCTCGCCACCCAGTTCCTTCAACATGGAGACGCCCCGTGAGGGGACGTTGAGACGCCCTGCGGGGCGCTACCGCTTCGGTGACGAAGGTCCTTCAAAGTAGAAGTCCCGCTTAGAGGCGTTGAGACGCACCAAGGTTGACCTGGCATTCCGAACGCGCGGGTCCTTCAATGTAGACGCCCTGTTCGAGGGCGTTGAGACTTCATTCTCGGACAGGTCCGCGAGCGCGGCGCGAGCCCTTCAACATAGACGCCCCACTCGGAGGCGTTGAGACCTGGGACGCTGTGACCTTCACGCACGAGCAGTTCGACCTGCAACGTAGACGCCCCTCTTGAGGACGTTGGGATCCGGCGGCGGCGTTGGCCACCATCGTGAAGGCGATTCTGCAACGTAGACGTCCCGCTCAAGAACGTTGAAACTGGCTTGTAGTGCCATGGCTAGGGGCGGGTGTCCTGCCTTCAACGTAGACGTCCCGGTCAGGGACGCTGAGACCCCGAGACCGCCTGCACACCCTTCATGCCCGCCTGCCTTCAACGTAGACATCCCGAGCAGGGACGTTGAGACTTCGCACGAGACGCGACGAGCATTCCCCGGATCATCTCCCTTCAACGTAGACGTCCTGTTCAGGGACGTTGAGACGATTCTGCTCGTGACCCCACGGAGCCAGCGCCAACCCCTTCAACGTAGACGTCCCGGACAGGGACGTTGAGACCGCGACCAGGTCCGGGGCGGCGGGGGTGGCCATGTCCCTTCAACATAGACGTCCCGGGCAGGGACGTTGAGACCGTGTGCTTCTTGCGCTCGGGCTTGAGGATGCAGTCCCTTCAACGTAGACGTCCCGCTCAGGGACGTTGAGACTAGGCGTTCGCGGCGCCCTTGTGCTCGGCCTCGAACCTTCAACGTAGACGTCCCGCGCAGGGACGTTGAGACCTCGACTCCCAGGTGCGCTATTACGACGCCTTCGACCTTCAACGTAGACGTCCCGAACAGGGACGTTGGGGCATGACCACGATCGCGAGGGGGGCCGGGATGTGCAGCCTTCAACGTAGACGCCCCGGTCAGGGACGTTGGGACCTGTGTGCCGGACCGGCCCGAGGACCCCGACGCCTCCTTCAACGTAGACGCCCCGATCAGGGACGTTGGGACTTGATCGGCCCGGTCACAGCGCGCACGGCCTTCATCCTTCAACGTAGACGCCCCGGTCAGGGGCGTTGGGACGCGGGCTCGCCCTCAATGTCGTAGGGGTCCAAGGTCCTTCAACATAGACGCCCCGGTCAGGGACGTTGAGACGGGCTCGCCGCCCCGGGACCCCGCCATCCCGGCCGCCCTTCAACGTAGACGTCCCGACCAGGGACGTTGAGACCCCTCCCGGGAGCTGTCTCCTCCCCGGGGTACGGCTAGCCTTCAACGTAGACGTCCCGTTCAGGGACGTTGAGACAGCGCGTGAACAGGCAGAACCCTCTGAAGGAGTCGAGAGAACTCTCGTCACAGGACGCACGCTAGGCGTTTTGGGCGGTTTTGTGGTTGGGGACCTCCCGGGGATGTGGCGTGCACTTGGGGTTCGCGCTTCAGAACAGGTTGACGGGCATCGGTGTGAGTACGCCTGCGGACTTTCCGCCCGGGATGGGGCGGCGGTGCGCGGCGGCGACGGTGAGCACACCCAACGGGGCCAGGCCCTTCCGGTCCAGACGGAGGGTCGGCTGATCCGCGGGCTGAGGTGTCAGGTTCGGGTGGGTGAGAAGGGCTTGGACGCTGTCCAGGTCCAAGGGGTGTTTCCATACGGGCCAGAGCATGATGCGTTGCCGGTTGTGGCGGTACCACAGGCCTGAGCGCAGGTATTTGCCATCGCCGGACAGCGGCAGCAGCGGTAGGGCTTGGGTGGCCAGCCAGGTCGCGCCGGGTACCCCGTTGGGTGTGGAGGCGCCGGTGGTGGTGTCCACCGCGGTGCGGATGGCTCGGTGGTCGAGGTTCTCCCCGGTGCACCCCTCCAGACGCTGCCAACCCGTCAGGGCCTGGTGCAGGACCTTGGGGTCTTTGAGGACCAGTTCCAGGGGTTTGGAAAAGAACGTGGCGGCCTTCTGCCCGCCCGCGGGTGCCATGAAGGGTGTGAGCACGACGCGGCCGTCGTTGTCGGTGGCCAGGTCGGTGACGATGGTGTGCAACCAGGCCGGGGCGTGTTCACCACCCAGCTGTCGGGCCCGGTCTCGCAGCTCCTGCAAGTGTTGGCGGGGAACACGCAGGGGGTCTTTGCCGACACCGATCTGGGGTGGCCAGGCCGCCTGCACCTGCGGGAGAGCCCCGCCCGTGGGGATGTCTTGGACGATGCGGTGCAGGGCAGCGCTGATCTGTTCCACGTCGCCGAGTGGGCTGGTGATCTGCGCGGTGACCATCAACGCGTCGAACGAGAGCCGTACTCGGCCTGGGCCGAGGTGTTGGTGGAGTAGGCGCAGCACGCCCAGGCTGGTGAGGAAGCCCAAGGGGTCGCGTCCGTCCAGGGCCGGCAACGTCACCGTGTGCGCCTCGGCCGCTGTGGCGGCGGGGGTGGGGTGCTGGTGGGGCCGGGGTGGGGTGTGCGTTGTGGTGGTGACCGGTTGTCCGGCCGAGCACCACATGTCGGCCATGCGCACCACCGCTTCCAGCAAGGTCAGCTTCCACCGTCCATGCGTGTGGTTGAGGCGGGCGAACCGGGCTGGGGAGCGCCAGTCCAACAGGTCCGCGGTGTCCACTGTGGTGTCGGTGCCCGGGATGGGTACCTGGACGGGTGCGGGGTCGGGTACCGGTGGCAGCAGGGGGCGGGAGTGGCCGTGGTGGGAGGCCACCAGGTGCAACACCAGATCCCGTACCTGTTCGTCGAGGCCGTGGGAGTCCAGGTGGTGTTGGGCGATGCGGGCGGAGAGCCCTTCATGGCGTGTGCCGGGCGGGTAGCCCGAGGTGCGCAGTGCCTGCTCGCGTGCGGTCGGGTCGGTAGGGGCCTGGAGTGACTTGGCGAGCACCTGCCCTGACTGTGCTTGCGCGGCGGGCAGGGGGAGGCCGCCGCGCAGGATCGTTTGGAAGCGGGGGTCGCGTTTACCCTCGTCGTGGTACAGGCCCGCCAGGTAGACGGCGTGCACCTCGGTTCCGGGCAGGCCGATGTTGCGAGCGAAGGCCGCGGCCTGGCGGGCGACCTGGTCCTGGTGATCGTCCAACCACACCGGTTCGGATTCGTCGGTGGTGGAGGCCGAAGCCTCGTCAGTGTCGCCGCCGCGCAGCACCCTGCGTGCGGCCAGCACGACCCTTCCCCGCAGCGACTCCTGTTCCACCTCAACCCCGGGGTCGGGGGTGTGGGGCTCCGTGCTCTCAGCGGGCAGGATTTTCACGAGCAGGCTGCGGTTCTTGGCGGCGTGGGCGAGCCGGGTCAGGTTCGTGGCCAGCGGATGCTGTAGGCGTTGCTCTTGGATGAGTGCGTTGACCTGTTCCAGAGCGGCTCGGTAGTCGCCTGGTTCGGGGGCCCGGCCCGTCTCTTCGAAGGCGTCCTGGACCGCGAGCAGTTCGTGGAGTGCTTGTCGTAGGGCCTGGGCGGGTGCGCTGGCATCGTTCGCCTCGACCAAGCCGACGGTGTGGATCAGGCGCTGGTCCAGGCGCACGGTGGGGAAGCCGCGGCGTGAGGCCAGGTCGGCCACGTCCACGACGGGCCCGGTGTGGTGCTGGGGCGCCCATCCGTAGCGGTCGCATCCGCCGAAAGTACTGGGCAGGATGACGGTGTCTCCTGGGCGGACCTGGTTCAGGGTGATGCGTTCCAGGTCGCGGTGGCCGCGGTAGCGCAGCACGAACTCCTGCTCAGCCACCTCCTCCACGTCCCGGACCGGGCCTGTTTCGAGGTCGGCGATCTGGCCGGCCGCGACGTGGTCGCTGTTGCGCCAGCGGCGCAGAGCGGTCAGGGAGACCTGGAGTTGTTCGTCGCTGCTGGGCGGTACCAGCCGCAGCCGCTCGACCACCGCCTGGGCGACCTTCCCGGTCGTGTCCAGGCAGGTGGCGGGATCTATGTCCTCGCGCCAGAGCACGGTGACGTCGGGGTCGCGGGTGTCGAGTCCGTGCAGGAACGGCGCCACGGGTGGGTCGGTCACGGGGGTGGGGCTGGTGTGTTCCCAGGACCGCATCACCCCCGGGTGCATCACCGGCGGCGCTTTGGCCGCCTCTTGCAGGGCGGCCCGCTCTTCCCCGGTGGCCTGGGCGAGCAGCTCCTTGAGGGCCGCGGGTGAGACCTCGATCCCGGTACCCAGGTCCTCCACAGTGCAGGCCTGCTTGGGGGTGGCGGCCAGGGGCGGGCACAGGCGGGACAGCAAGCGCCAGGTGCCCTGGCGGGCAGCCCCGTAGACGGGGTCCTCGTCCTCTACGGAAGGGTCGTGGACGATGACCGCGGGAGCACGCCAGCCCCACTCACTGCCAGTGGTGGCGGGGGTTTCGCGGGTTTCGGGGGTGCGGGCCAGCCGTCCCAGGCGTTGGATGAGGGCGGTCATGGACGCTGATTCGCTCAGCAGCACATCGGCGTCGATGTTGGCGCCCACCTCCACCGTCTGGGTGGCGACCACGTACAGCGGCTCGCTCTCCCGACCGTGCTTGCGTTTGACCTGGATGCGGTCGTAGAAGGTGTCCATGAGGCGTTGCCGGTCCGCGGGGCGGCTGCGACCGATCAACAACACCCTCCGCTCGGGGGCGATCTGTGCCTGGGCCAGGGCGGTGAAGACCGCTCGGGCTCGAGCGACGGTGTTGCACACCACCAGCACCACCGGGCCGGCCATGGGCTGGGCTGCGGCCAGCGCCTGGGCCCAGGAGGCGAGCTGGGCGGTGATGACCTGTGAGGCGTTCTTCTTGGTGGCCTTGTGTGGTTCGACCAGGTGCATCCACCGCGGCGAGGTCAACCGGCGCGAGGCCACCGGGTGGGCGTGGTCGGCCTCGCCGATGGAGTGGGTCCGGCGGGCGGCACCGTCTTTGACGGTGGCTGACATCTGCACCACACGCGGCCGGGCGAGCCGGTGCTCGGGCTGGTCGACGGTGGCGGCGTCGATGCTGGTGAGCATGGCCTGGGCCAGGTGGGCCTCATCGACCAGGATGAGACTGTCGGTGCCCACCAGGGCCGCGTCGATGGGGCGCAGCCGGTCGGAGACGCCGTAGCCGCGTAGGAACAGGCGGGAGCCGATCTGGTCGACGGTCCCCACCACCAGGGCGTGGCGGTCGGGGCGTTGGATCCACTGCCAGGACCAGGTGGTGCCGCCCCGCATCCGCGTGACCTCCACGACCGGGCCCTGGTCCTCGGGCTGGCGCAACCGATCGGCAATCGCCGCCAGGACGGCGAGGTCGGCGGCGGTGCGGTCAACACCCGCTGGTGTGTGTCCGTTGAGTAGGCCGGCGATCACGTTGGCGTGCTCAAAGGCCTCATCCACCACCAGGCGGCGGTCGACGATGAAGAACACGCGGCGACGTCGGTCGACCGCACCGGCTGCGGCGGTGTACAGGGCGATGTCGAGCAGGCTGGTCTTGCCCAGCCCGGTGGGCACGTCCACCGCCTCGGGCCAGTCCTCACCGGCCAGGAGCCGGTCAGCGAGAGCGGCTTGCCAGGGGAAGGGGCCGTGTCCGTGTACGGCCTTGAAGAACGCGGTGAACGTGGGCAGTTCAGCCGGTGACATCGACAACCTCCTCCGAACGGGCACGGTCATCGGCCTTGGTGCGGGGGCGAGCTGTGGGGTGGGGTTCGAACAACCCCAGACCCAGATAGCGCATCGATCCGACCAGGACAGGGCCCACCACGGGTTCGGGGAACTCGATGCGGGCGTGCAGCACCCAACGCCGGGGCCGCTTTGGGGGGTAGGTGTCCTTGCGGGGGCGCAGCATCGCCCCCGGGGTCAACGGGGCCTGGGAGACCTGCACGTGCGAGGGGGCGGGGTAGCCCGCGGTCACCACGGAGCGGGCGATGCTGTCGGTGGGGTCGCTGTTGCGGCGCACGAACCGGTCCAGCATCAGCGGGGTCGCGCTCACCCACACCCGCGAGCCCGTCCCAGGAGCGCTCCAGCGAGCCGGATTCAACGCCTTGGTGTTGGAGCCTTCTGTCTGCAGCGCGAGGGGGAAGATGGGTCCGTAGCCGCGGTTGAGATGGGTCAACGGCTCCTCCACCACAGCCCGGCGTACCGCCTCAGCGGCGACGGGGTCCACCTCGTGGGGCAGCACCACCGCCAGGCCGTGCAGGGCACCGCGGGCGTGGCGGTGGCCGACCTCGGGCAACCCCACAAAGCCCACGTGGTGACGGCCCGTCTCGGCGTGCCCGGACACCTGCCCGGGGATGTTCTCACCGATGCGTGCCATCACCGTGTCGCGGAGCTTGTCGGTCAACGTCAACAGCTCACCGGAAGCAGGCAGCACCACGTCACGTGCGAAGGCGAACACCAGCATCGTTCCGAACGGGCCCCGCACTACCTCAGGCTCTTGCACGGTGGGGGTGTCGGGGGTGGTGTAGCCGATCGTGCGGCGCACATCCCACGCACTGTCCCCTTGGGTGAAGGCCCGGTCCAAAGCCTCCAGGTAGCCCGGGTAGGGCACGCCCAGCGCGGTCGTGGCCCGCTCGCCCAACGCCACGGGGGTGTAGGGGGTCCACTCCGGCCGCGGGGCGGGGGTGGTGTGGACGCGGATGGCGACGGTGCTGGTGGACCGGCCCAGGTAGGGCACCTTCCACGCCAGCTCCGCCAACGCCTTCTCCACCTGCGCAGGTGGGTCGGCCTCGGGCCACACGAACGCGAACTCGTCCGTGTCCGGGATGCCCGAGACCTGGGTCAACGGCGCGGTGGTCCGCCCGGGCAGGGACTGACTACCGCCCTTGCTCGAGGTCTTGTTGGTCACCGCATACCCGTCCGAACGGAACCGCGCCCGCTCGGGCAGGCCCCCTGCCCACACCTGGGGTGGGCCCTGGTTCTCCAACCAGACCAGGGCTTGTCGTTCCTCTGCGGTGGGGGCCGAGGCCACCAGGGCGCAGAACAGCCGGGAGGGGGCGGGGGGCCATTCTACGTTCTCGCGCCACCCATCGGCGGCGTCATAGCGGCCCTGCAACAGCCGCACGTTCATCACCAACGGCACAGGACTACTCCCCCGGCTCGTCGGACTTGGCCACCGAGTACTCGATGGCCTTGGCCAGTGCCGGAACCGGGTCTAGGGCGATGGTCTCCTTCGACATGGTGATGCCGGCCTTGGCGGTGCGCTCGCACAGTTCGTGGAAGACCTCGATCGCCTCACCCGCCCCCAACGTGATCTCTTCACGTGCCTGGCCCTCGCCTTCGAAGACCAGGCGCTGGCCGGTGTGGATCAGGTCGCACCCTGAGCGCAGCCATACCGAGGGCCCACCGAACGCCAACCGGTCCCCGGCCAGCGCCAAGGCGGCCAGCGTGGCCCGGGCCAGACGCACCGCCTCCACCGGCGCGTCACCGAAACGCAGCCGTGCCAGAGCGGCCATCGACAGCCATCCTGCGCGCCGGGCGCCGGTGATGGACACCCCGCCGTGGGCGGGGTTGGGGGCGATGTTGCCGAGGCCGCGTTCGCTGAGCTTCTCGCCCTTGGTCTTGGCCTTCTTCTCCCCCGGGATCATGAACTCCCAGTCGTCCTTCGTGGAGTCCTTGACGGCGCCGGTGAGGTTGACCGGGTCCATCCGCCCGCCCTGGCGCTGGCCCAGGCGCGGGTCCAGGCCGACGATGGAGGAGGAGTAGGCGCGGGCGAACCGGGTCTGGTGGCCCTTGCGGTGGGAGTCCCAGCCGCCGAACAGCAGCGACTCGGGCGAGTACTCGAACAGGGCCCGCACATCCTGCGTGGTGACCGCACGGATCTTCTGCCCCACCTCCGTTTTTGGGAAGCGCACCCCGCCGATCTGGCTGTCGCGCAGGTAGGCGTCAGCGAACCGGTGCGGCATCTCCAACGAGGTGATCCGCACCGGACCACGCGAGGTGGAGGTGGTGAGTTCGAACAACGGCAGCCGGATCCGGCCCTCGTCACGGGCCTCCAGCAGGGCGGTCTCGACGCGGTTGGCCTGGCTGGGCACCTGGTCCAGCACCACGACCCACCGCTGCTCGCCGTCCACCCAGTGCTCCTCGGCCAGGTAGGGCGCATCGGCCAGCGGGTTGTCCTTCTCCTGGCTCCTGTCCTTGGGGTAGGAGGGCGGGAACACCTTGTCGCCTGCGGCGGGACGGTATTCGGCCTGGGCCGACACCCCGGCCCAAGGGCGCTCGGGCCCCACCGCGGCCAGCAACATCTCCAGGAACTGACTGGACATCAACGTCTCCTTCAACAAGGCAAGGGGGCTGCGTAGTGATGGCGGTGACCAGCGGGGTGAAAGGGGTCCTACAGCGGTGTGGGTAGCACCAAGCAACACCGTAGAGGCAGGGTGTGACAGAACCGGGTGTTAGTCTGCCGATCCGACAATCGCCAAGCATCTGTGATGACGGAACTCGGCCCGCGCGAACCTGCAGTGCGCATGAAAACCCCAGCAGGTTCCCAAGCAGAAAACCGACACAACACTCGCCAGGACAGACTTTCTGTCTTCTCACAGAGGCCTGCTATGGATATTTGCTGGTCAGATGCCGTCTCAACGGCTCCTTGGGAGTCGTCCACGTTGAAGGAATCTGCCGGGGACCTCGGACACAACGCGCGAACGGTCTCAACGGCTCCTTGGGAGTCGTCCACGTTGAAGGCAGATGCAGCGGCTCGCCTCGGAGCTCCAGCTCCGGTCTCAACGGCTCCTTGGGAGTCGTCCACGTTGAAGGCGGACACGCTGTGTGGCGTCCTGGTGCTGTCCGGTAGTCTCAACGGCTCCTTGGGAGCCGTCCACGTTGAAGGACCGGCGGCCCGACCGACACCCCGGCCGCGGACATGTCTCAACGGCTTCTTCGGAGTCGTCCACGTTGAAGGCTGTCTGACTACCAGCTCAACCCGCACCTGTCGGACGTCTCAACGGCTTCTTCGGAGCCGTCCACGTTGAAGGGTCATCAACACCGTGTACAACCGGGGCCTGATCCCGGTCTCAACGGCTCCTCAGGAGCCGACCACGTTGAAGGGCGCACTGGCGCGTGGGCGGTGACGTCCTGGACGCCGTCTCAACGGCTCCTCGAGAACCGTCCACGTTGAACGACGTCCAGGGGGACGAACAAGCCGGGGTGTTTCACGGTCTCAACAGCTCCTCGAGAGCCGTCCGCATTGAGGGTACGGCAACCGGCGCGCACTCAAGCGCGGCGACCGGTCTCAACGGCTCCTTCGGAGCCGTCCACGTTGAAGGCCAGACGAGGACCTGGCCGCCCTCGTCGGCCACGGTCTCAACGGCTCCTTCGGAGCCGTCCACGTTGAAGGCCAGACGAGGACCTGGCCGCCCTCGTCGGCCACGGTCTCAACGGCTCCTTCGGAGCCGTCCACGTTGAAGGCAGGTGGATCCGTCGAAGTACGACTTCTACTCCATGTCTCAACGGCTTCTTCGGGGCCGTCCACGTTGAAGGAGGTCGCCGTCGCCGGTGTTGACGACCGAGTTATCGTCTCAACGGCTCTTCGTGAGCCGTCCACATTAAAGGGCCTACCTCCACAAGGAGGGCCTGCCCGTCCACCCATCTCAACAGCTCCTTGGGAGCCATCCACGTTGAAGGGGCCCTCTGCTGGGGTGGTGACCTGTGGAGATGCTGCCTCAACGGCTCTTTGGGAGTCGTCCACGTTGAAGGGATAGGAACCCGGACAACCTGGTGACCGGGCACGTGGTCTGAACGGCTCCTCACGAGCCGTCCGCGTTGAAGGGTGGCCACGCTGGTGCTGGACCTGGCCGGGATGGTGGTCTCAACGGCTCCATGGGAGCTGTCCACGTTGAAGGGGGTCGGTCTTGATCTCCTTGTAGAGCTTCCCGGCAGTCTCAACGGTTCCTTGGGAGTCGTCCACGTTGAAGGATCTCGATCGGGATCGTCGCCGAGGACGGCCGCGAGTCTCAACCGCTCCTTGGGAGTCGTCCACATTGAAGGACCCCCACACGGGAGCGGCCCGGGATCATCGTGATGGTCTCAACGGCTTCTTCGGAGCCGTCCACGTTGAAGATCCGTGGTGAAGGAGATGTTGACCATCTCGGGCTTGCCTCAACGGCTCCTTCGGAGCCGTCCACGTTGAAGGCTGGAGGCGCTGGGGTTGGCCGAGGACGCCGCCCCGGTCTCAACTGCTCCTTGCAAGCCGTCCACATTGAAGGGGTGCATTTCGTGGTCGATCTGCTGCACTCGCTTGCCTCAACAGCTCCTTGGGAGCCGTCCACGTTGAAGCGCCGTGACCGTGGTCGATTTGTGGCGCAACCACCAATCTCAACAGCTCCACGTAAGCCGTCCACCTTCAAGGTTTCGCCCCACCGGGCACTCTTTCATGTAGACAGGGTCTCAGCAGTTCCTCCTGAGCCGTCTACGTAGAAAGACGGAGGAGGTCAACTACCGGCTGATCAACCACCAATCTCAACGGCCCCCCTTGAGCCGTCCACGTTGAAAGCAGATCGACGGGGTCACACCGGAGCAGATCACCGAGTATCAACGGCTCCTCGCGAGCCGTCCACGTTGAAGGGCGGTCTACGTGACCATTGAAGTGTCCGAAGGGAAGTCTCAACGGCTTCTTCGGAGCCGTCCACGTTGAAGGTGCCGGGCGGCGAACTGGCCCGCGGTCTCATGCTCGTCTCAACGGCTCCTTCGGAGCCGTCCACGTTGAAGGTGTGAGTTCGCGAGCATCTCGGTGTGGAACAGCTCGGTCTCAACGGCTCCTTCGGAGCCGTCCACATTGAAGGGTCTCTCGGGGGTGGAGCCCGGGTGAGCAGGTGGTCGTCTCAACGGCTCCTTGGGAGTCGTCCACGTTGAAGGAGCTGCTCGCTCGACACGAACGCCGGGGCGTTATCGTCTCAACGGCTCCACTTGAGCCGTCCACGTTGAAGGAACATCGTCCAGACCGTCAGGTCCGGCGGCCAGCAGCCTCAACGGCCCCTCTCGAGCCGTCCACATTGAAGGAACTGGCTGCTCTTTACGGTCTTCGAGGGGTTCGCGGCCTCAACGGCTCCTTGGGAGCTGTCCACATTGAAGGTCGACCAACGACATCCTGTCGACACTGCCCGCGACCGTCTCAACGGCTCCTCGTGAGCCGTCCACGTTGAAGGGCGGACACCGGCCGCGTGCGCCTCCCGGCAGGGACGTCTCAACGGCTTCTTCGGAGCCGTCCACGTTGAAGGAGGTCGCCGTCGCCGGTGTTGACGACCGAGTTATCGTCTCAACGGCTCCTCGTGAGCCGTCCACATTAAAGGGCCTACCTCCACAAGGAGGGCCTGCCCGTCCACCCATCTCAACGGCTCCTCTGGAGCCGTCCATGTTGAAGGGTCATCGACACCGTGTATAACCGGGGCCTGGTCCCGGTCTCAACGGCTCTTCGCGAGCCGTCAGCGTTGAAGATAGCTGGCCCCTCCTCGTCGGGATACGCTGCTTCGGGTCTCAACAGTTCCTCGCGAGTCGACCAGGTTGAAGGGCGACCGCGCTCGGGGTACCGATCGCGAAGAACCCGTCTCAACGACTCCTTGTGAGTCGTCCACATTGAAGGATGTCCTGGGCTTCGTCGATCAGTACGAACCCGCGGGTCTCACTGGCTCCCCGGAAGCCGGCCACGTTGAAGGGGCCTCACCCGCGACGCCGCCGGACAGGATTGGAAGTCTCAACGGCTCTTCGTGAGCCGTTCACATTGAAGGATCATCGGCAGCCCCAGCGGGAGCTCCACCGTCCACGATCTCAACGGCTCCTTGGGAGCCGTCCACGTTGAAGGGACAACATCGGTGAGTGGGACCAGGTGGATCAGCTGTCTCAACGGCTTCTCAGGAGCCGTTCACGTTGAAGGGACGAGGTGCATGCCCAACCCAACCGGGAGCTGTGGGTCTCAACGGCTCCTCAGAAGCTGTCCACGTCGAAGTCACATGTCGAGGATTGCGCCTTCGGCCGCGACCCATTTCTCAACGGCTTCTCGTGAGCCGTCCACGTTGGAGGGAGTTCTCGCAGACCCTGCGCGATACCGACCCGCAGGTTTCAACGGCTCCTTGGGAGTCGTCCACGCCTGCAACCCAGATCATGTAGTGTCCTTCCTGACCCATAGCAGACTCCGAGAAGGGGTTCCAGGAAATCGAAGGCATCGTGTTCGACTTAATGAGTCGCTCACATTACGTCAGTAATTCCACAAGCCGACGCTGCCCAAAATCTGGAACCAAGCACCCTTCAGCTCGACCCAAGGCAGCTCCTTAAGTACCTCTTGGCCATCGCAGCCGGACTGTCCACCTGCATCTTCACCTCCGGACTCGCCTTCCTTGCCCTCCGGATCATTAATCGCCAAATAGAAATTTGGTGGAGCAGAAAAAGAGTTCTGCAGCCTCAACACAAAATCGATACTCTGGCCAAAGATGCGCCTGGGCACGAAACTACGCGCAACGTAATTCATGGCAGCGTCCATGACCCCAGCACGGTCCTGCAGGCAGGTCACATCAGCATCCACCTGCACACATCCATGCCGCCGGGGAGCCCCACCAGCAACTCCAGGACACCCGACCCTCAGCACCCCGAGGAACCCAACTCGTAGGCCCACAGCCCCCGACAGTGCGGGCTAGTTGAGAGCGTGATACGGCTTCACCTACCGGGACGAAAACTGGGATACCGCCCTTCCCCCTTGAGCAAGTACCCGGACTGGATGCGGGAGGTATCCACAGCCATGTGGAAAACCACTCGGAGCCCCACAGAACTCCAGAGTACTGTTCACCTTCGTGGACGAGGGTTACCCGTCAGATGCTTACTACATCGCTGCACTGATGGCCCCTGAGCGAGAAGCGATGCCCCTAGCTGATGCTTTGGACACGGTGGTGGCCAAGGCCGAGGTCGATCACGAGGTCAGCACCACCGCCGAACTTCATGGACATGATCTTTTTCGAGCCAAGGCCGACTGGGCACACCACCAAAAGAAGCCTCGGGTGAGGATCGGTGTCCACAACGATGTGTCTCAGGCCATCACGGACCACGACGTAAAGATCATCCATCGGGGGAACGCCTCACATCCTTAAACCTGGGAACATTAGCTCATGGGTCTGAACGCGCGTATCACAGCGAAGCTCGACGCAGGCATCGACGCTGCCGTGTTCGAGAGGTGTGCCGTGGCACTGATGGCGAATCACTACGAGAACGTGGTTGGCATCGAGGGCGGAAGTGACGGGGGTCGCGACGGCGACATCATCGCACCCATCGCTGGCGAGCCCGACTCTCGCGGACGGATCCTCGTGACTACGGGTGACTCTCTCGACAACCTGAAGAGCAGTCATAAGACCTGGAAGAAGTTCTGGGATGCGGGCGAAACGTTCCAGGTTGACCAGATCGTCATGGTCACCTCGAACAGCCTCTCGGACACCAAACGCCGCAATATCGAGACCTACTGCAAAAAACACGGGCTCCCGGTGCCGCACTTTTACACGAGGCAGTGGTTGGTCGAGTCCCTGCGCCGCGACCCGGAGCTGCGTGTCGAGCTGACCGGAGTCAAGGGTCGTCTCGAAGCGCTGACGACGAAAGCACCTGAGCCATCATCGTCCACCGATCTGTTCGGGCGAGAGGAGGATCTCCAAGGCCTACGCGCCGCAGTTGCATCAACGAGCGACGTCGCATTGTCAGGCGTGCCCGGTGTCGGCAAGAGTCGCTTGCTCGCAGAACTCGAAGGCACCGTGCATTTCGTAGACCGTCTTGCCAGTGACTACCTCGTCGATGATCTGTTCGCTATGGACCCATCGATCGTCGTGCTGGACGACGCCCACCTCGAACTCAAGCTCCTCGAACAGTTGGTAAGCATTCGCAGCAAGGAACAGCTCGATTTCACCATCGTCGCCGCGACGTGGCCTGGGAGCGAGGCTCCAGTCGAGGCGTTGCTGAACGATCCGACCCGGGTAGTAGTGGACCAACTAGCGAGAGCGGCACTCGATCAGATGATCCAGGCGCTTGGAGTTCATGGTGTCCGTGCCCGCTCGTTGGTACTCAAGCAATCAGACGGTCGGCCCGGTTGGGCAGTCATCCTCTCGCGTTTGGTCGTGGACGGAGCAGGCGCTGACCTCGCGACCGGTCAGTCGCTCCTTGACCATGTCGCCGGCTTCACCAATGCCATCGCAGGCAGCGCTGTACTGAGCGAGGCACTGGCATGCATCGCCGCGCTGGGTTCAGCAACTCTTGAGGACATCGAGATCATCGCGGGCCCTGCCGGTGTTCCCTACGCCGATTTGATCGCTTGGCTTGAGGTCACGGCCCAAGGGGGCCTCGTGGAGCGGACCGGCGACAGTTGGTCGGTGCTCGCTCCGCTCCGGTCGCTGATCGTCGCGTCGATGTTCTTCGGGGCTCGGAAGAGGAGGAGTTGGGGTTCGTTCGCCACGAGGTTCCGCGGCGACGAGCGACTGGACCGCACCGTCCTCGATATCGCCGTTGATATTCCGGATGTTGAGGTGCGAGCGCTGGCGGATGCGTGGTTCGCCGACATAGCGACCAGAGAGATCGACGAAGTACCGCTGGCCCTGGTTGAGGTCTACAGCCGTATCGACGAGACTGCGGCTGACCGTGCCGCTTTGCTCGCCCGTGCTGTCCTTGGGACTCCTCGTGAGCTTCAGACTCTTTACGGTGACGTCCGATACGACCCGATTGGACGTGCTGCTGAGGGAGTTCTGCGCGCCGCTTTCCGCCGTACCTGTTCCCGCGAGGCTGCTCGCGGGCTGCTGGATCTCGCAATCGACGATGACCGGCCTCGACACCGGGATCCCGAGCACCCGATGCGGATCATCCAGAGCATGGCGCACTACCTCGACCCTGACTTGGGGCCCTTCAATGACCTGCGTGAACGCATCCTGACGTACACGCTGGAGTGGTTTGACGAGAACCCCGACGAGGCCCGGTGGCAGGTATTCGCAGAGGTCACGCATTACGTGTTCGACCCCAGGGTTGAGGGCAACTGGAGCGATCCGGCTAGCCATCGCACTTTCACCTTGTCCAGTGGCGTCATGGCGCCCGAGGCGATGGAATCACTGCTAGCGCTCTGGGATGAGATCGACTCCAGAGTCCGCGGAGATGCAGCTGCGACTATCACGCATCGTGCGGCAGCACAACTCTGTGAAACCTTCGACTCGTGGTCTGGGCTTTCCGCGGGCGCTACCGGCTCTAGGGTCGAGGTCTCTATTGAGCACAAGCTCGTCGGCGCGAGGGGTGCTGAACTGGTGCTCAGCACTCTCAGGGGGCTGGCTGCGCGCTTTCCAGCGGTACCGATTCGTGTCAACAACCGGCTCGCCCTCGTATCAAGCTGGAACAGGGGGCCTATCTCACTAGAGGAGCTTCCAGTCGGCGACGACCGTCTCTCTCGTTTTGTGGGAACGCGAGAACCCGACGACGATATCGACGTTTGGATGGCCAACCGTAGGGAGCAGCAGACATCCCTCGCTCGTGAACTGGACGAGCTAACCGCAGTGGAAGGCGTCGCTGAGTATCAGAGGCTAGTGGTTGAAGCCTCAGTGAGGTTTTCTCAGCGAAATGATCTCTGCGGAGCAGGGTGATTTTCGGATCCCCGCCGGGCCGGACGAGTGGCACCTGGATGCGAGCAGACGTAAAGCCCCTGGTAGGACAGGTCTCACCACAAGATCATGTCCGTAACCACCAGAGGCTTCACGTTGGTCACCTATTCTGCCACCCTCGACGTCCCACGCCACATCGTCGAGTTCCTCGCCCGACACCTGGCCGCCCACCGCCGAAGCATCGCCACTCCGAAGGGCTCACGGGCACTCGGGCCGTTCCGCCAAGCGGTGCTGGTGCTGCGCTGGTTCCGTGAGCGCGGCTGTGTGCACTGCCTGGCCCGTGACGCCGGAATCTCCCAGGCCACCAGCTACCGCTACCTACACGAAGGCATCGACGTCCTCGCCGGCCAGGCCCCCGACCTGCACGAAGTCTTGGCCAATTGCCACAACGAAGGGATAGCGCGCGTAGTCTTGGACGGCACGCTGATCGCCTCCGACCGCCTCGCGGGCGTCCGCGAGAACGGCAACGACCTGTGGTTCAGCCAAAAACACAAGGCCTTCGGCGGCAACATCCAGTTCCTATCCGCACCGGACGGCACCCCGCTGTGGGTCTCCGCAGTCGAGCCCGGATCCACCCCCGACATCACCGCCGCCCGCCTCCACGCCCTGCCCGCCCTGTACAAGGCAGCGGCCGAGGGCCTGCCCACCCTGGCTGACAAGGGCTACCAAGGCGCCGGTATCGGCGTGCACACCCCCATCAAGCGCCCTACGGGCCAGGGCGAAGGGGCTCTGCACGTGGACACACGGATGTATAACGCGCTGTTGCGGCACGTGCGTGCGCTCGGTGAGCGCACCGCCGCCGAACTCAAGGAGCGCTGGCGGACGCTGAAGTACGTCACGCTTAGCCCGAGCCGGATCGGAGACATCGCCCGTGCGGCTCTTGTCCTCAACAGGCAGTGGAAATGATCTTCGCTGAGAAAACCTCAGTGCTCCAAGGACACTCCGAGGGCGACCTGTTCGCAGGCGTACTCGCCGACCACGTGAGCAATTCTGGCGCGTGGTTGGAAGCCGCTGTCGAGGTGCGTGTCCGTCCACTCGTGGCGCCCTTGGTAGCCAAGGCACGCGCGGATGGTGCTGAGATCAGCGACTCGGTCAGGGGGGCTCTCGAGATACCCGAGCTAAGGTCCAGCGTTCTGCGCGCAATCACGCAGGAGGAAGACGAGCTGGATGACCTGGCGCACGCTGTCATCGACGGGTTGACCGACGACGATGTGCCACTCATCGGCGAGCTGTGGGTCCGCGAGTCGGTGACTCCGATGCTGCGTGCATTGCTGGTGCATAAGCGCACGTCAGTTCGGGCTCTTGCTGCTGTTGCTTTCGGAGAGGAGGCACGAGGTCACGGTCCAGCGTTGCCCGACGAACTCCGGCCTGCCTGGCGCGTAGCGCTCGTTGGGGCGGTTCCCGCTCAGTTGCCACAGCACTCGAGATGGCGCCTGGGCGAGATACTCAAGCACGCCGTCACAAACGATCCCGATCTCTGCGCGGACTGGTGCATCGCGAATGCCGGAACACCTGGGTTCTCCTCACGTGCGCGCCGACTGGTGGAGTCGTTCTCTGAAGTGCTGCGAGCTCTCCCACGGGATCAGAAGCGGCGGATCGTCACGACGCTCGGTACCGAGACGCTGATCTCCAGCGGGTTCGCAGGAGACGTGCTTGGTGCCGACGCTGAGCTCGCAACCGAACTTCTGGCCGAAGACGCCGTGGATGGGTTGGCCCTCCTCCAATCGATGTCCGGCCATCGCGACCACACCATCGAGGCTCTCGTACCAGCTCTCATAACTGCACAAGTCCCTCCGAGCCAGATCATCGCTAAAGCTCTTAGCAATCGCAGCTGGATCGGCGCAGAGTCAGACGCGATTCTCGAGGACCTTGAGTTCTTCGCGAAATTGAAAGAGCGACGGCCCGAGGCTGCCGAAGTGTGTGCCCTGGCAGCCGAACAGCTGGGCAAGGAACTCGAGGCTGCGCGAGCGAAGGAGGAACAGGACAGACTTCGCGGCTGGTAGAGAGCTAAAGACCAGACTGAAAGAATGTTCTGTTCCGTGTACCGCCCAGACAGGTGTTGAGCGCATATCCCCGTTCCGCAACTCAACTCCCAGTCTGCTTCAGGGACGGAGGCAAACCAGTATCAGAACGGCGGTTCGTCTGGCCAGCTTGTTGAGTCTGGGAGCGCGGCCGTGGGCAAAGGAAGGTTGGTCACTACGAACAAATCGAGGATGTCGTTACGGTCCATGAAGATGACGGATCTGCGCTGCGATGCGTCCAGAGCGTTGCCAAGCCAGTTCCGTGCCTGCTTGGTGATCTCCCCGCCAGCAACGATGAAGGCATGGTCGACCAGGACACGCTTGCCGAACTCGGGGTCGAAGATCTCGTGGCTGAGCATCATCAGGGTCTGGTTGTAGATCTCAGAGATGTTGGTGTTGCCACGCCGGCTGACACCAGAAGCGTCGAGCTTGCCCTTCTTGGCCTGGAGACCGAAGTAGAGCACGTGCTGGGTCGGCAGCGTGAACTTCATCCACACGTCCTTGCCATACTCAAGAGCCTTGTCCTTGTGCCCTGCGGCCGTAACCCGGTGGAAGCCCAACTGGCGAAACAGCGGTAGCAGGATCTCCTCGATCAGCTCATCTTCGGAGGCGTTGTCAAGGTAAGCGCTGAGCTGGGTTCGGCGCTCAATCTCAGCGGCAGAGAAGGGCCGATGCGGGTTGTGTTCAGGGGCTGTTGTTGTGTTAGTAGCGACGTGGCGCAGATAGCACTGGCTGTCCGATGCGTAATAAGCTTCGAACCCCTCCCGAGCTAACGAGGCGTTCAGTATCGTCAGCGCTCCCAGGCGTTCGGAGTCTTCGTTGATCGCGTCTTCGGGATCCATGAGTCTCTGGATCACAAGAGCGAAGGTCCACGGCACTGTTCCGACACCGGAGTGGGGTTCCGCAAGGATCTTCTCCAAAGCGTCCGCGACCCAGTGTTGGCGTGTCGATCCGTCGTGTGTGTAGTCGGTCTCCACGTCAGCGAAGAACTCGGTGAGGAAGGAGCTGCTGCGGTAGACGAAGTTAGTTGACTCGTTGGGATAGTTACCGCAGATCATGTCCGCAATCTGCATCAATGTTCGTCGCTTGAATCGCATCCCGCTCCCACGCACTACGAGGCATGACGGCTGTTTCCTGGGAGGATATGCCACTACCGGGGATGGTATGCCTGAAACCGACATGAGTGAGGGGATCCATCAGGTGCAAGAGGCGAAGCTCAACTTTTTGTCCTGCTGCTGGGTACCGGTCTTGATGGAGTCGCTGGTGTGCCGTGGCTCTGGGGCCGCCCCCAGAGCCACGGCTATCAGCCTCCCAGAACCAGAAGGCTCACCCCCTGTCGAGCCACGGAAACCTAGTCTTCGAACTCTTCCTCTTTCTCTGCGGATGACTGCTCTTCGGGAAGCGCGGAACGGCGGTACTGCGGGTGATCGAGGTCCATCTGTTTGGCAGCGTGGAGTGGTGCCGGGTAGCGGGAGCGGTCGCACCAGGAGATGGGCTGGTGACTTAGACGCACTGGCGCGGCCGCGATCACGATCCGGACGCGAGCCAGGACCCGCAGCATGATGTGGGCATAGACGTGGCCCTCCTCCTTCTGTTCGACTCGGTGTTGGTGCCGGTGGAATCGAATCTGACCGAAGGGGTACCTGCCAGAGTCGGTACTGGACACAATGAAACATCAGCACACAGCTGTGCGGACCAGGAGTTGGTGTGGATCCAGAAGGTAAAGTGAGCCTCCTCGATCCGGAGACCGCCCTGGGTGAGCTGCGCCAGCGCTTCCGGGTCGCCTTCCATCGCAGGAACTGGAACCAGCAGGCCCTGGCCGACAAAGCCAGCCTGAGCCGCACCGTAGTAAACTCGGTCGTCAGCGACACCGGCAACGCCCCTGTGCCCTCACGGCGGACAGTGACGTACCTTGCCGACGCGCTCGACCTTGAGGTGGGCCCGCTCTTGGCCCTGCGGGAGACGGCCGCCGGGCTCCCGCACGCCAGCAACACACCATCCGCCCTCGGTCCTGCGGTGGATACCAGCCCTTCTCCTCCGGCCGAGACCGCCAACACCGTCCACGGCGTCGTCTCCGGCACCCTGATCCAGGGCCGGAACGTAACCATTGTTTCCCGCCGGGGGACCGAGACGACCCCGGCCGTGGACGACGCCGCGCCTGTGGGCCGCGTCACCCCCGAAGACTTGGAGGTGCACCACGCGGTTCTGCCCGGCCCCGACGCGGGCGGCTCCCCGTTCCTGACCCCCTACCTGATCCGCCCCCACGACGCTGTTATCCGTGACCGTCTGGCGCCAGCGCTGGAGGGCAATGCTTCGATGCTGGTAATGGTGACCGGTGACTCCTCTACCGGCAAGACCCGCGCTCTGTACGAAGCCCTGACCGATCTGGCCCCCGGCCGTGCCCTGCTACGCCCGCAAACACCGAAGGACCTACTCCATCTGCTGACCAGTGGCCGGGTAGATGAAGGGGCGGTGCTGTGGCTGAACGAGGCACAGCGTGTCTTCTACGGCCCCCACGCCCCCGAGGCCGCCACCGCCCTGCACCACCTGCTCACACGCCAGAGCGGGATCGTGGCCATGGGAACGCTGTGGACTACCCCCCATTGGGAGGAACTGACCCGCACCGGTATCCCCGCTGATCCGTGCAGCCACGTGCGGGCCCTGCTCACCGGGTCGGTCACTGCCCGCATCATCGTCCCCGACCGCCTTACTCCCGATGAGCAAACCGAATGGCGGAAGCTGGCCCTCACCCACACCGACCGGCGCATGCGTGAGGCCCATCAGGCCGGGACCGCCGACCGAGGACGGGTGGTCCAACACCTCAGCGGCGGCCCTGAACTCCTCAAGGCCTACAACGACAGCGCCACCAGTTCCGGACACCCGTTCACCCGCCTGGAACATGCCCTGATCACCGCCGCCGTCGATGCACGCCGATTGGGCCACCGCGCCCCTCTCCCAGCCGCCCTGCTCGCCCAGGCCGCCATCCCCGAACTGGACCCCCGTGAGCGCCCTACCGCTCCAGGTTGGGCCCAAAGCACCCTGTCCGCCCTATGCACCGGCCAGCGCACGGACGGCACACACACCGGCATCCGCCGTGCTCTGACCGCCCTACACACCCACGTGTCCGATGTCGGGGCCGAGGTCCTCTACGAACCGGCCGAATACCTCGATCAGCACCTGCACCGCCAGCGCATGGAACAGGTGGGCAGTCCAGCCCTGTGGCAGGCCCTGCTGGAGCACTCCACCGACCCCGACACCCTGCACACCCTGGGCGCTGCCGCTGAGCGCCGCGGCCTCCTCCAACACGCGGTGCGGCTCTACCATCGCGCCGTTCTCTACCATCACCGCACCGCCCCACACGACCTTGTTCGTTTGCTGTCTGCGGACACTGACCCCCTCCAGCACGGCACCTGCTGGGCAGCCACTTACGCCAGCCCCAATAGCCCTGACTATCTCCTGCGGGTACTGCGTGAGACGGGCCAGGAACAAGCGGTGGCGGAGCCGGCCAGCTACACCACTGCCGAGGCCGATCCCTCCGACCCGTACAGCGCGGCCCGCCTACTGCGGGTACTGCGTGAGGCGGGCCAAGAGCAGGCGGTAGCGGAGTTAGCCAACCGCGCTGTCGCCGAGGCCAACCTCATCCAACCGGGCAACATCGGCTATCTGTTGCGGGTATTGCGTGAGGTGGGCGAGGAGAAGGCGGTAGCGGAGTTGGCGAGCCGCGCCGCTGTCGAGGCAGACCCAACCGATGCGTACAGGACCGCTGGCCTGTTGCGGGCACTACGTGAGATGGACCAGGAACAAGCAGTAGCGGAATTGGCAGGCCGCGCCGCTACCGAGGCAGACCCAACCGACCCGTTCAGCGCGGCCCGCCTGCTAGAGATGCTGTACCTGGTGGGCGAAGAGGAGGCAGTGGCGGAGTTGGCGAGCCGCGCCGCTGTCGAGGCAGACCCAACCGATGCGTACAGGACCGCTGGCCTGTTGCGGGCACTACGTGAGATGGACCAGGAACAAGCAGTAACCGAGCTAGCCAACCGTGCTGTCACCGAGGCTGACCTCACCCACCCGGACAGTATTGGCTATCTGTTGCGGGTACTGCGTGAGGTGGGCGAGGAGCAGGCAGTAACCGAGCTAGCCAACCGTGCTGTCACCGAGGCTGACCTCACCCACCCGGACAGCATCGCCGACCTATTGCGGGTATTGCACCGGTCGGGCGAGGAGCAGGTGGTGACGGAGCTGGCCAACCGCACCGTCGTGGAAGCCGCCCCTACCCACCCAGGTCGTTCCAGCGAAATCCTCAGGGGCGCCACTGAAGAAAACTCCGCCACCCACCTGTTGAAGACGTTGCGAGAGGTAGGTCAGGAGCAGGCGGCAGCAAGGTGGGAGCATCGGGCATTGAACGCTGGTGCGCTCCGGTCCATGCCCTCTTCCTTGCTGCCCTACGGCCGTGACTTGGACGGTACCCCTGCGCGGGCGTGGACCTGGGACGAACTGGGGCAGTGACCTCACCGACCACGGTTCACAGGAGGAGCCCTGCGGCCAGTGTTCAGGGAGCAGCCCGGACCGGGCCCCGCTCCTCAGACATAGGTACGCCGCCTACTCCCCGGGGTGGGGTCGCTTGGTCTGGTGAGGTCGGCCGGCATGGGTACGGGTCCAGCGGTTTCGGCCAGCCCCACTGGCCCACCCGCGCTGCTTAGCATGCAGGCAGAAAGTTCAGGAACAGAACCCACAAACGCTGATGCTCAACGCGGAGACTGGATGGGGCAGGCACGGTGTATGGCCCTCGTAGTACTGCAGAGCAGCCATGACCTAGCCCTTTGCGAAGCGCACGTCGGCGTCGCCGACCTGAAGCGGGTTGGCTGGAGTGTTTCACACCGAGTGTGATGGAGTGATGTGTCCCGCGTTTTTCAGAAACGGATTTCCGACATCTGTCAGGTGCGAGACCCGGTACGTGCCAGGGCCTCCATCACACCCGGCACGAAAAAGACCAGCCTCATCGTGTTGGGGTGTAGTCAGTCAAACGCCACGTCCACTCCGCAGATTCTCACCATCCGAAGGGCTCGGCCCGAGCTGTAAACGTCAGTGGCGTCCTGCAGATCGTTGGGCCACAGAGCTGGGAACGCGTTGGACATGGCGAGGAAGCGTAGGAACTCAACGGGGCGTGAGAGTCGGCCGAGCCCGGTGACGTCCCAGCCGCCCCCATCCCGGGGTGTGATCTGGAGGTCTTTACTGGCAAGGACTCCGTCATACTCACCGGAGAAGGCCTCGACGAGGATGCTGTGGACGGTGGCAGGGAGCAGGTGTGATCGCCGGTGCTGCGGGACGCGGTGGGATCCATGAAGCGGCAGTCGCTCCTCCCACCCCCACAGAGGGCCATCGGCGGAGACCGGACAGGGCCGCAGCTGCACCTCGATGTCCCGGTCGCTACGGATCTGGATCGTGGACGTCCGCGGGTCCCGTTCAACACGCTGGCGCAGCGGCTGGGGCAGAGCGACCGCAGAGGCCTCATCCGTCAGCTGCTCAGCCAAGGCGGCCACATGGTGTGCTCGCCCCCATTCCAGGTGCACAGGAAACCCGCCGTGACGGGACCAAGGGAGCCCGCGCCACAGGTCGGCATACCCAGCGACCCCTTTGGCTTGATGTGTGGTGAGCAACCCCAGCCGGCGCAACAACGCTGACCCCAGGCGGGTCGAATCCTGCATGCCCGGGCCTTTGAAGTACTCACGGCGTGTAGCCAGTGTGTCGCGTTCCAGCGCGGTCAAGGCCCTGGGTACTTGAGCCCAAAACGGTTCCCCCAGGTGAGTGTGGGCGGCGTGTATCCGGTCCCGAGCCCAGGCCCACTGGGCTCGGGACGCGGGAATGTGGACGATCGCGTCCAGGGCCAGGTGATGGAGTTGCAGGTGGCGGCCGTGGTGTCGAGCACGCAGGCCGGGGATGCCGTGGAATTCACCGTCGTTGTCGCTGTGCGGCATCCAAAGGGTCAAAGCGTCGGTGAGGTGGGGGCGGGCGATCTCCAGGATGATCCCGTCCGGGGCGGGGGTACGACGTGCGATACCGAGCGGCGGGTCATAGGGGGGACCCATGGTGATCAGCTCGCGAAGCCCCAAGAGCAGGTCAGTCTCCAGGTGGGCTTGGTCCTGGGACGCCTCAGGGATGATCGCAGCGCCCGCAGGCAGCGCGGTGACGGCCTTGGCGGCGGTGCTGTGGCTTTCCCCAGTGGCTGCGGCGCGCACTCGGGTAAGAGAGGTGTGGCGGGACATAAGAACTCCCAGCGCCCCGGCCACGCTCGAAGAGGTCCTGTCGCACTACACGCTTGTTGATCGGTGAAGGCAGGCGGTTCCGCCGTTCTAGCCTCGCGCCCCAGCGCCGGGTGGAGTGGGGGAGACACGGCGCCCTCATCACCGTTCGGACATGGTGGCACACCGTGTGTGTGGGAGGCAACTGGAGTATGGCCGTCCCGATGGCGCCATGCCGCTTCTGAAGATCACCAACGGTGCCGCCATCGCGGTCAACCAGGACGTCCTGTCGTTTCGGACCACAACCTGCCCCGGACAAGAAAATTCGGACCCTCTACTGGTTTAGGCTGCGCTGCACAAGGAGACAACCCTACGATGTAGATATCTACATCACCCCCTTGTGGAAAGGCACAGCACTCATGAGCCTCCCCTCCCCCCTAGCCAACGGGCTGCGCACCGATCACCCAGTTCCCGGCCTGCCGTTCGTCGACGACTCCCACCTGGACCTGCACGACCCCCAAGCCATCGAGGCTGTGGGCCGCGAGGCTGGCCACGGCATGTGGGGCCGCTATGACGAACAGGACGAGGGCTGGCTGGCCTTCACCACCGACCCCTACCGCCACGACCTCGGATGGGCCGTGCGCTATCACCCCGATCACGGCCGCACTGTCCTCGTCTACACCGATGCCGAAGCGGCCAGCGTCCACATGGAATGGTGGAACGACACCCTGCTGTGGCGGGCTGGCGGCTACTGGTGGGATGGCACCACCTGGTACCGCCCCAACCAGGTCTGGAACGGTGCCACCGAGGAGTACGAACGCCGCCGCGTCTCGGGAGCGATCACCGTCACTGCGGCCGACCGGATCGACGGCACCACCGACCCCACCCGCGGAACCGTCGTCAAGATCTCCAACTTCGACGCCCAGGCCCCACTCCAGGGCCGGTGGCAGGACCACCTCGCCCTGTGGGCCCAGCACCGCGCTCAAGAGTCGCGGTCCCTGCCCCTGGACCGGTGCGTGATCACCCTCTCGGCCCCCGAGCTGTCCCCGGATGAGCTCGTCGGTGTCACCGAAATGGCCGCGGCCGGCAAAGTCGCCGCCTCCACCCTGCGCGCCTATATCTCCCGCGGTGAAGGCGAGGTCCCCCTGCCCCAAGCTTCACCGGGCGGCCGCAACGCCTGGTCGCTACCGGTCGTCCAGGACTGGGCCGAACAGCGCCATCGCTCTCCCGAGAGCGTGGCCCAGACCCTGGCCGACAAGGACAGCGATGTATCCCTCAGCCTCGGCGAGGGAGAGGTGATGCGCCGCTTCAGCGCCTCGTTCTTCTCCCGGCTGTGGGGCAACCCCGACCGGCGCAAGAAGTGGGCACTGCGGCACCGCACCGAGGAGTCGGTGCGCCAGGTCAGCGACCAGCTCGCCTGGGACGTGGCCAAGAGCCTGGACAAGATCATCCCCATCGAGGCGCTGACCGCGACCATTCAGCACGCCGTGTTGGACGAGCTGGCCTATAGCCAGGACAACCGGTCCAAGACCACAAGAAACCCCGATGCCGAAGTCGGTTTCTACGGGATCGGCATCCAGGTCGCCACCATGCTGGACTGGCTGGTCCGCCACCATCCCACCCAAGCCCAGCACACCATCGATTCCATCGTGGGAAACGCCCAACGTCGCCTGGACATCCCCCGTGAAGTCACCGCCCGCTCCTTGCGCACAGCCCTGAGCCTGGACGGCAAGCTCGACGAGGACGTGCGCAACGAGTTCCTCGACAAGGTCCTGGGCCCACTCCGTTGAAGTGCGTCGACCGCACGTCGGTCTTTTGCTCGCCCAGGGTCGGGTTCAAGGGCCCCGCCCGGGTTTACCAGTGGCTGTTGCGAACCGGCGGAGCCGGACTTTCAAGGAGGACCACCATGCTCGAGGTGCGAGCGGCATTGATCTTGCTGGGCAGTGCGGGGTGTGGAGTCATCACCGGGGCATTGCGGCTGGCAGCAGGAACCTCCTGGCCAGATTCCCTGCTGGCTGCAGGAGCTGCTGCTGGAGCAGCCCTGGGAATCCTAGTCCTAGTAGTGAAAGCCGACCGCTCCCCTGAGTAGCCGGGATTGGAAGAGCATCACCCTATGACATTGCCCCACTGGTGCGATATTGCAACAAAGGCCGCAATGGATGATGAAGTTCTCATCTCCCATCAAGGTCGCTTTTGCAGCCCTGAGACAGGTTCGCATTGACACTTGAGAGGGAGCATGCGGAATCCTGATAGAACGGTCCCAACCTTATGCGGACGATCGGCTCGACATAGATCATGTGACGCCCAGATCAAGATGAACCACACTAAGCTACACGGGCTGCAATGCACCGTTCTCCCCCGGATCGGCTCGGTCGGCGCTATGATTCTCGAATGAACTTCGACCAAGAGATCACCGAAGAACCACCCGTTTTCCCCGAAGAACAGGCTGACAAACAGATCTTCTACACACAGGTGATCCTTTGGTGCAGCATTGCCCTGCTCCCGGGCCACTTTCCTGAGCTTCCATGGGGCAGTCTAATAGTGTTCGTCGGTTGCACATCGATCCTGCTCACATGCCGGAGTTGGCAGCTCGGACGCCGCCTCAAAAAGAAGCAACGCCGTTGGCGAGAACAAGCTGCCAAGCGGGAACAGGAACGGCGATTGATCGACTTGATCCGGACCGCCGACCTCGGCACGCACAACAACATCTATGGTCCGGTGAACGCGCCTGTCGTCCAGTCCCGCGACATCAGAGGCGTAAACATAGCCTCTCCAACCTCGGGCCTATCGGGGCCGAAACAGGCATCTAAGTAAAGATTTTCTGACTCCCTCAGTAAGCCAGGATTTCCCACATGATCTGCCCATAAACGAGGTAGGGAACGGACCCGTGGAACGTCCCTTGAATCAACTCCAGGACCTCGCCCAACAGGCCATACCACCGAGGGAAGAGTCAGCTCGTGGTAGCTTCATCAACTTGGTACAAACTAAGCAGAGGCCTTGGGCAGAGATCCTGGCACGTTCCTGGCACAAACCTTCCGGCACGAGGGTTCGCAGGGCAACACACCATGGCACATCGAACCCAGTCTGGCCATATGAAATGGCACCACCAGGCAGCCACAGATCCTACTCAAACCTTGATCCATAGCCCTGCTAATGCGGTTAGGGGGCAACCCCTTCATGGGTTCAAATCCCATATCCTCCGCGCTCTGACCTGGGGCTTTCCGTACTGCGGAAGGCTCCAGGTGTTTCTTTTTGGACGGTCGGCACGCACGTCCGTCGGCCTGGAGAGCACTCCCGGCAGCTCCCTTCGGGTTCCGTCGTGACTCCCCAGCGTCTTTCGCATCGAGGTAGCGCGCTGTCAGCTCTGCTGCCTCACGCTCCTGGTGCGGCATCAAGCACCCGAAGCGCTCCGCCTGCTGGCGGGGCAGCTTCTGGAAATCGGCCTGGAAGCGGGAAGTGGTGGCGAACGCGGCCAGTGCTCTCAGCGTGCCTCTTCCTCTAGAGCGTCGAACATCGACTCCGCGCCCTCGAACTCCTCGGTCCGGCCCGTGGCGATCTGCTCACTGGCCTCCCGCTCACCCCGCTGCCATTCGGGGTCCCAGAACCACGCCTGGCCAGCGGGAGCCGATGCCATGCCCCTGAGCACGACCTGACCGCTCTCCGTGACATCGAACTCGACCTCGTCGCCCTCACGAATGTGCAGGGCCTCGGCGACCTCACGGGGCAGGGTGACCTGGTTCTTACGACGCATCACCGCGCGTCGACGTCGCGCCTTCCTAACGCTCATGGCCGCTGGGCTCCTTCGGGGTCGCGCTCCGGCCCTCCCTGCCAGCGACACGTCTCCAAGATGTCTCCAGGGGTCGGAAAGACCAACTTTCCCAGCAGAACGAAGCATCGGTTCAGAACCTCTGAAGAAGAGTGAGGATGGGGGAGCGCAGCCCGCTTGTGCCCGACACCGCCCCAGGTATTCCAGGCGATGAAGGAAATCGCGTGCATTCCGTCCAGAGACAGGAACAGTCATGAACAGCGTCTTCACCGGCCTCAGTGCCTTCCCTCTGACCCCGCTCAAGGATGACGCCGTCGATGAGGCGGCGTTCGTCGGCCTGGTCGAACGACTCGCGGCGGCAGGGGCGGACTCGGTCACGGCACTCGGTTCGACCGGTTCCTACGCCTATCTCGCTCCCGAAGAGCGTGCCCGCGTCGCCCGGCTCGCGGTCGAGCACGCCGGGGGCACGCCTGTGTTCATCGGCGTCGGGGCGCTGCGTACCTCGCAGGTCCTGGCCCACGTCGAGAGCGCGGAGGCCGCGGGTGCCGCTGGTGTGCTGCTGGCCCCGATGACCTATCAACCGCTCACCGAGGACGACGTGTTCGAGCTGTTCCGCGCCGTCACCGAGCACACCGAACTGCCGGTCATCGTCTACGACAACCCCGGCACCACCCGCTTCACCTTCAGCACCGAGCTCTACGCCCGGATCGCCCGGCTTCCGGGGGTCGCCTCGATCAAGATCCCCGGTGTCCCCGCCGATCCGACCAAGGCGCGGGAACATGTCGCCGCGATCCGCGCGACCGTGCCGGAGCACGTCACCATCGGGGTCTCCGGGGACGCGTCGGCCGCGACCGGTCTGAGCGCGGGCTGCGATGCCTGGTATTCGGTGATCGGCGGAACCCTCCCGGGCCCGGCGATCACGATCACTCGTGCGGCGCTCGACGGTCGGCCCGACGACGCGACCGCGGAGTCGGAACGCCTCGCCCCGCTGTGGGACCTGTTCGCGGAGTTCGGCGGCAGTCTGCGCGTGGTCGCCGCGATCGCCGAACACCTCGGCCTGGCCTCTACGCGGTGCCTGCCGCTGCCGATCCAAGGCCTCACCGACGCACAGCGGACCCGGGTCGCCGGGATCGTCGACCGACTCGGCCTTGGGTAGACGCAGAGCCGGGGCGTCGCCAGCGGCGCTCGTGGCCCCCTCGTCGCCTCCGTCGTCGCGGCGGCCCTGCTCCTGGTCATCCCCCTACCGAGCGTTCCCACCGCTTTCACGGCGTTCACGCTCGCAGGGATCGCCGGCGCTGGGAACGGCGCTCCCCATGACTTCGAGGGAGAGGGCCACGGTTGACGCGAGTGCACGATGACGCGACCTTGAACGCGTTCGAATATTCTGCGCGCATGAGGAGATTCCGGCAGGTCGACGTTTTCGGCGAGGAGTCCTGTACTGGCAATCCCGTCGCAGTCGTACTCGATGCCGAAGGGCTTGACGACGAGGCACTCCGCCGATTCTCGGTCTGGTCGAACCTGTCGGAGTGCACCTTCGTGTTTCCCCCGACAATGCCGGGCGCGGACTACCGGGTGCGCATCTTCAGCCTGAACACCGAGCTCGCGTTTGCCGGGCACCCGACCCTGGGAACCGCACGGGCGTGGCTGGACGCGGGCGGCGTTCCCGCCACGCCCGGCGTCGTGGTGCAGGAGTGCGATGCCGGGCTGGTTCCCGTCCGTCTCGGGGGCGACAGGCTCGCCTTCTCAGCGCCTGCGCGACTGCGATCAGGACCGGTCGACTCCGACCTGCTCACCGCACTGCTCGAGATCCTCGGGATCGGGCGTGAGCACGTGGTCGACGCGGAGTGGCTGGATAACGGTCCCGGCTGGGTGGGGCTCCTGCTCGACCACGCGGACACCGTACTGAAGCTGCGTCCGGACGCGTCAGCGCATCCGGGCCGGTGGGATATCGGTGTGATCGGGGCTCACGATCCGGGCTCGGAGGCGGCGTTCGAACTGCGGGCGTTCTTCACCGAGGGCGAGGACCCTCTGCGTGAGGATCCGGTGACGGGCAGTCTGAATGCCGCGGCCGCGGAATGGCTGATCGCGAGCGGCCGAGCCGAGACGCCCTATGTGGCAGCGCAGGGCACCGCGATGGAACGACGGGGCCGCATTCATGTCAGCAGTGACCAGGACAAGATCTGGATCGGTGGGCGAGCAGAGATCATCCTCTCAGGATCTGCCGTCCTGTGATGGTTCGTACGCGGTGTTGAACAGACGGCCGAAGCCTGTGCCCAGATCATCGCGGGGTCGCGCGGCCAGCAGGTGATCCAGCTGCCACAGCCTGTTTCCGCCACCCAGGGAACCGCTGATGCGGTGAGGGGTCAACCCCTTCACGGGCTCACATCCCCTCTCCTGCGCCGACAAGAAGGAGTTCCTGCCGCACGTGGCAGGGGCCCTTTCGGCGTTTCCGGTCCCGGTGGCCTTTCGGAGGCGGCCTCAGGAGTAGGTTCACGGCATGAGCGAGCGCTTGCCTCCCCCACGCGGCCTCCACGCGCGCGTGCTGCTTTACGGTCTCCGCTTCCCCGGACGATTCGCCTTCTGCCAAGGGGCGTTCGCCGGGCTCATCTTCGGCACCGCGATGGCCGCACACGCGGCAGGCACGGGCCGCGCCTCGGCCTGGGAGGCGGCCCTGCTCGGCCTGGCCCTGGGCACGGGCTTCGGCCTCCTCATGGGCTACTCCTTCCTGTGCCAGAACCACTCAGGGTCCGTAGCAGGGCGCTTCCCGGCCGGAACCGACCCCGACCAGGCGGTGCGGGCCTACGAACTCCTGCTCCTGGGCCGCCCCGGCGAGGATCCCGCCACCAACGAGACCGCCCGAGCGCAGGCCGAGCAGACCCTGGCCTCACGCAGCGGACCCTGGCTCACCGTCCCGCTGTTCCTGCTGTTCGCAGCGGTGTCCGCGGGAGTGGCGGTGCGGATGCACCTGGACGCCGCCCCTGCTTTCTCCGTCTCCTCCTTCGCGATGACGTGCGTCCTGCTGGTGGTGGCGGCCGCGGTCTCGGTACCGCTGAACGCGGGCGCGCGGCGCCGCTCACACGAGTTCATGGAGGCCATGGAGGCCCGTGACGGACAGGGGTGAGGCAAAGAACGGGGCAACCTCGACCACCCGACGTTTGGGTGGGCGGGACAGTGGTCAGGCCGGGGAGAGGAACCACCAACCACAGGGGGAACTTCCATGGCCTCGAACACTCCGTCCCTGCGCGTCTTCGCCTCACCCGACCGCTACGTCCAGGGGCGGGGCGCGATGGAGCAGCTCGGCGCCCTGGTCGGCAAACTGGGGTACAAACCCCTGGTCCTCACCGACGACGTGGTGCGGGACCTGGTCGACGACACGTTGACGCGCTCCTTCAAGGAAGCCGATGTGCCGCTGACCTTCGAGCGGTTCGGCGGGATCCCCACCAGGGCCGAGTCCGAACGGGTCGGCGAGGTCATCGAGGAGAACGGCCACGACGTGATCGTGGGTCTGGGCGGCGGGGCGGCGATCGACGCAGCCAAGGCCGCGGGCGACAACGCCGGGGTGCCCTGGGTGAGCGCCGCCACGGTGGCCTCCACCGACGCGCCCACCTCCGCGCTCTCCGTGGTCTACACGGAGGAGGGCGCCTTCGAGTCCTACCGTTTCTACGACCGCAACCCCGCTCTGGTGGTGGTCGACACCCAGCTGGTGGCACAGGCCCCCACGAAGTTCCTCGCGGCGGGGGTGGGCGACGCCCTGGCCACCTGGATCGAGGCCCGCGCCCTGCGGGGCACCGACGCGCCGAACATGGTCAGCGGGCTCCCCACCAGGGCCGGGACCGCGCTGGCCCAGCTCTCCTGGGACATCCTGTGGGAGTCCGCCCTGCCCGCGCTGGACGCCGTGGAACGGGATCTGGTGACCCCGGACGTGGAGGCGGTGGTGGAGGCCACCACCCTGCTGTCCGGGCTGGGCTTCGAGTCAGGCGGGCTGGCCGCCGCGCACGCGGTGCACGACGGCCTCACCGCGGTGGACGAGTCCCACCACCTGGCCCACGGCGAGAAGGTCAACATCGGTTCCCTCACCCAGCTGCTTCTGGAGGGCGCCGCCACCGCCGAGGTGGAGGAGTTCGCCGAGTTCACCGCGCGGGCGGGCCTGCCCACCACACTCACCGAGGCGGGTCTGGGCGATGCCGACGACGCGCTGCTGGACCGGGTGGTCGAGGCCGCCATGGCCCCCGAGGAGACCATCCACAACCTCCCGTTCACCCCCTCACACCGGGACGTGCGCGACGCGCTCCGCGCGGTGGAAGGGGTCGGCCGCCGGGTCAGGGAACGCGCGGGACTGGGCACGCCCAAGGCACCGGAGAAGGGCTGAGCCCGGGGCGGATCACCCCGGTTCGCCCGACCCGCCACAGTCACTGAGGGCCGTAGCCGCCCTGTGGGTCGGGGCCGCGCAGGCGGGACAGGGCCAGGGGGATCCAGCCGAGCAGGCTGACCGCGGCGCCCACCGCGAGGGCGGTGCGTACGTCCCACAGCTCGGCCACCGCGCCCGCGTACAGGGCCCCGACGGTGAGGGATCCGGTCATCAGGAACCGCAGGGTCGCGGTCATCCGGCCGAGCATCCGGTCCGGGGTGAGCCGCTGACGCAGGGTCACCTGGACGACGTTGAGCGCTCCGATTCCGAACTGGGAGAGCGCCCAGACCACGCTGACCACCCAGAAGTTGGCGGCGGTCAGGAAGGGCACCGCCAGAGCGCCGACCCCGGTGACGCATGAGGTGAGCAGCAGAGTCCGCCCGGTACCGAGGCGGGCGGCCAGGCGTGTGGAGGCCATCGAGCCGAGGAGGACCCCGACCGCGCCGACCATGAAGAACAGGCCCGCGCGCCCTTCGCCAAGGTCGAGGTCGGTGACGATCAGGACCGGTGCCATCACGATCAGCGGGCTCAGGCCGAGGTTGACGATCAGGGTGGACGCGGCGATCGGTCGCAGGATCTCGTGGCCGAACACGTACCGCACCCCCTCGCGGATCTCGGGGAGAAGGCGGCGCTCGCTCCGCTCCGGTCGTGGCTCCTGGACCCGGACAGCGGCAGTGATCAGGGACGACGCGCATTGGGCGAGGCCGTTGAGCAGGAGGACGACGGGGGCGCCCAGGAACTGCACCAGGTAACCGCCGCCGCCGCGCCCGAGGAGGATCGAGGTGGACTGCAGGCCGGTGAGCGCGGCGTTCGCGGGCATCAGCCGGTCCCGGCCGACGAGGGCGGGCAGGAAACCCTGCTGGGCGACGCGTGAGAAGAGCGCCGCCGCTCCGCCCAGGAGAGCGCACACGTAGAGCTGGGTGAGGGTCAGGGCCCCCAGCGCCCAGGCGAGCGGGATCGACAGCAGGATCAGGCCGTGCAGGAACTGGCTGACGACGATCACCGGGCGGCGGCGGAGCCGGTCGGTCCAGACCCCCGCGGGCAGGCCGATGATCAGGTAGGCGGCGGTGGTGAGGGCTCCCAGCAGACCCACCTGACCGGGGGTGGCGTCCAGGGTGAGCACCGCGAGCAGCGGCATCGCCAGGGCGCCGACCTCGGTACCCGTGTCGGCCATGGTGCGGGCGGCGAAGAAGCGGCGGAAGCCTACGGACGCGAACGGCCCGCGGGTGGGCTGGGGAGTGGTCGTGGTCATACGGGCATGGTGCGCGCACCGGCGGCTGGGGCACCATGAGTTCGGACATGGCCGAACTGCGACCGCGGCGGAGGCGTGATGATCGAGCTGACCTTCAGCACCGAGGAGATCACCGGCAGCCGGTTCGCCGTCTCCCCGCTCTGGGAGGTGGTGGCCGCGCGCATCCAGCTGACCAGGGCCGCCCCGGATCCGGTGCACCGGGTGTGGGCCGAGGAGGTCTCGGACCGGGTCAGGAGCTCGGAACGGGAATGGCCGATGTTCAGCGAGCTGGTTCGCCCGGGTTCGCGGATCGTACCCGCCCTGGTGTGCCCCGTGCCCTCCCTCGCCATGCCGGACCTGCCCCTGGAGCTGGCAGCGGTGCGCGCCCAGTCAGCGGAGTTCGTGCGCGCCTCGCTGGAACTGGTCTCCGAGGTCCGAGGCCCCGAAGTGGACCGTCTGCGGGACGAACCGGAGAACGGGCTGCGGCAGCTGGCCGACGAGGTCGAGGCCTACTGGGAGACAGCGGTCGCGCCCTACTGGCCCCGCGTGCTCTCACTGCTGGAGGGCGAGGTGCTCTACCGCGCCCGACGGCTGGCGGAGGGGGGCGTGGGCCATGCGTTCGCGGACCTGGACCCTCGTATCCGCTGGAAGGGCCCGACCCTGCGAGTGCCGAGCAAGATGGTCGACGGCCCGCGCGACCTGGACGGACGCGGCCTGGTCCTGACCCCGTCGGTGTTCGTCCATCCGGGGGTGTGGCACATCCTGTCGCCACTGGCCCCGCCGACCGTGCGCTACCCCGCACGCGGTGTGGGCACCCTCTGGGAGCGGCGGACGTCCGCGGTCCCCGAAGCCCTGGCCGGGGTACTCGGACGGACCCGGGCACTGCTGCTGTCCGAGCTGGACACTCCCGCGAGCCACGGGGACCTGGCCCGGCGCACCGGGAGGTCGAAGGCCTCGGTCTCGGAGGCCCTGACCGCACTGCGCCGAGCAGGGCTGGTGAGCGCCCACCGCACCGGCCGCTACGTCCTGCACGCGCGCACCGGCATCGGCGAGGCCCTGGTCGCCGGGGTCCGTCCGGATCCGGTAGCGGGTGCGGGTACGGCCAAGCCTGCGGATCAGCCCACGATCGGACGCTCCTCGGGGAGCTCGTAGGCCCGGCTGCGCCGCCGCATGGCCAGTGCCGAGGCCAGGGTGATGGGGCCGATCCGCCCGACGAACATGAGGAACACCAGGATCATCTGCCCCAGCACCGGCAGGTCGCCGGTGATACCGGTGGACAGGCCGACGGTCGCGAAGGCCGAAGTGGTCTCGAAGAGGATCTGATCCAGGGTGAACGACGTGATCGTCATCAGGGCGAGAGTCGCGGACAGCACCAGCCCCAGCGACAGCAGTGCGACGGTGGTGGCCTGTGACACCGTGGCCTGGCTCAACCGGCGACCGGCCGCGTGCACCGTGGGCTCACCGCGCACGTTGCTGTAGATCACCAGCATCAAGACCGCGAAAGTGGTGACCTTGATACCGCCCGCGGTGCCCGCGCTGCCGCCGCCGATGAACATCAGGATGTCCGTGACCAGGAGCGTCTGGGTGTTCATCGCACCGAAGTCCAGGCTGTTGAAGCCGGCGGTGCGGGGCATGACCGCCTGGAAGAAACCGGTCAACAGCTTCTCCCGCACGTTCAGGGCCCCCATGGTGGCCGGGTTGTTCCACTCCAGGGTGAGGAAGGCCGCAAGTCCGATCAGCAGCAGCGCCGCCGACATCCCGGCCGTCAGCTTGGCGTGCACCGACCAGTGCCGTGCTTCCCCCCGCTTCCGGGAGAACCGCCACAGCTCCACCCAGATCGGGAAGCCGATTCCGCCGGCGATGACGGCCAGGGCGATGGGCACCGTGATCCACGGGTCCGTGGCGAACCCCTCCATGCTGTCGGAGTAGAGGGAGAACCCGGCGTTGTTGAACGCCGAGATCGAGTGGAAGATCCCCGTGTACAGAGAGCTGAAGAAGTTCAGGTCGTAGGCGAGCCACCAGCGCAGGGTCAGCAGGACCGCCAGCGCGCCCTCGAACACCAGGGTCACGTAGAGCACTCCGGTGACCAGTTGGCGTACCTCGCCCAGGGAGACCCCCTTGGCCTCCGTACCGGTGTAGACGGCCATCCGCAGGCCCAGTCGGCGGCCCACCACCAGCGCCAGCACCGTGGCCAGGGCCATGACTCCGAAACCGCCGACCTGGATCAGCAGGAGGATCGTCACCTCGCCCAGGACGGACCAGTACCCGGAGGTGTCCTCCACCACCAGCCCCGTAACGCTCGCCGCGGAGACGGCGGTGAACAGGGCCGTGGCCGGAGCCGCGGGCTCACCGGTCTCGGTGGCCTGGGGAAGCGAGAGCAACCCCGTGCCCAACAGCACCAGGGCGGCGAAGGCCACCACGGTGAACTGGGGAGGACTCGCCCAGAACCACCTCCCCTTCCGAAGCCCGGACCGGGGCCGGGCCGGTCCGGCCCCCGGCCGAAGGCGTCGACCGGGAGTCACTCGTCTTCCTCAGCCGTCCTGAAGCGGTACCCCAGCCCCGGCTCGGTGAGGAAGTAGCGGGGCCGGGGCGGGTCCGGTTCCAACTTCTGCCGGATCTTGGTCATGAACACCCGAAGGTAGTTGGTCTCCCGCCCGTAGTTGGGGCCCCAGACCTCCTGGAGCAACTGCCGGTGGGTGACGAGTCTGCCGCGGTTGCGCACCAGCACTTCCACGATGTGCCACTGCCTGGGAGTGAGCTGCACGGCATCCCCGTTCCTGGTGATCCGTTGTGCGGCCAGGTCGACGGTGAAGTCCTCGGTCGCCACCGACACCTTCTCCTCCGTGGCCGCGGTCCTGCGCATCGCCGCACGGATCCGGGCGAAGAGTTCGTCCATACCGAACGGCTTGACGACGTAGTCGTCGGCGCCCAGGTCCAGAGCCTGGACCTTCATCGGCTCGGTATCGCGGCCGGACAGGACGACGACGGGCACGTCCGTCCAGCCGCGCAACCCCCGGATCACATCCAAACCGCTCATCTGCGGTAGTCCCAGGTCCAGTAGTACGAGGTCGGGACGGTGGTGTGCGACGAGTTTGAGCGCGTGCTCCCCGGTGTCGGAGATCAGGGCGGTGTAGCCCCGCGCCCGCAGGTTGAGATCGAGCGCCCTGAGCAGACGGGGGTCGTCGTCGACGACCAGGACCGCCGGCGCGGCGGTGTTCCGCTCGTTCATACGGATCCGTTCTTCACGAAGTCGGCGCGTCCTTCTCTCAGGTGCGCCTGAACTGGTGTTTCGCCGCTTTCGTCCGGCGTCAAGATGGTAAGGGGCGCGCACCGGGCAGAGCCCGGCGCACACCCCGCGGGCGCTCCTCCGGTTCAGGGGGCCGCCTCGTCCAGGGCGAGGTTGAGGTTGAGCACGTTGACCCCTGGTTCGCCCAGCACTCCGGCGGCGCGCGGTGCGGTGTGCTCCCCGATCAGGGCCTCCACGTCCTCGTGCGGAACCCCCCTGGCCTCGGCGACCCGGTCGGCCTGGAGCCGGGCGTTGGCCACCGAGATGTGCGGGTCCAGCCCCGAGGCCGACGCCGTGACGGCGTCCACGGGGACCTGGTGGTCCTCCGCGAGCCCGTTGACGGCCCGGTACTCCTCGGCTCGGACGGCGAAGTCCTCCAGCAGCCCTTCGTCCAGGGGGCCGAGGTTGGCGCCGCCGCTGGCCGCGCCGTCGTGGTTCACGTCCGAGGGACGCGGGTGGAAGTACCCCTGACCGGTGAAGCCCTGGGCGAGCTGCTCCGAGCCCACGACCCGGCCGTCCCGTTCCAGCAGGGAGCCGTTGGCCTGGTGGGGGAAGACGGCCTGGGCCGCCCCGGTGACCGCCAGCGGGTACGCCAGACCGGTCACGAGGGTGAACAGCGCGAGCATGCCCGCGGCCGTGATGAGGTTGCGGACCATGTCAGAGCACTCCCAACGCGATGATGGCCGTATCGATGGCCTTGATGGCGACGAACGGCGTGATGAGTCCGCCCAGGCCGTACAGCAGCAGGTTGCGCCGCAGCGCCGTGGTGGCCGACCCGGGACGGAACCGCACTCCGCGCAGCGACAGCGGCACGAGCGCGATGATGACCAGGGCGTTGAAGACCACCGCGGAGAGGATGGCCGACTCCGCCGACTGCAGGCCCATGATGTTGAGGCTCTCCAGCCCGGGCAGGGCCGCCGCGAACATCGCGGGCAGGATCGCGAAGTACTTCGCGACGTCGTTGGCGATGGAGAAGGTGGTCAGCGCCCCTCTGGTGATGAGCAGCTGTTTGCCGACCTGGACGATGTCGATGAGCTTGGTCGGATCCGAGTCGAGGTCGACCATGTTGGCGGCCTCCCGGGCGGCCTGGGTGCCCGTGTTCATCGCCACGCCCACGTCGGCCTGGGCCAGGGCGGGGGCGTCGTTGGTACCGTCCCCCGTCATGGCCACGAGCGCCCCGCCGTCCTGCTCCTGGCGAATCAGCCGCAGCTTGCGTTCGGGGGTGGCCTCGGCCAGGTAGTCGTCCACCCCCGCCTCGTCGGCGATGACGGCAGCGGTGCGCCGGTTGTCTCCGGTGACCATGACCGTACGGATGCCCATGGCGCGCAGCTGCGCGAAACGTTCGCGCATGCCCGGTTTGACGGTGTCCTTGAGGTGGACGACCCCGAGTGCCCGGGCCGGGGCGCCCGCCCCGGGGACCTCGGCGACGGCCAGCGGGGTGCCGCCCTGGTCGGCCACCGCCGCGGACAACCGATCCAGTTCCGCGGGCGCCTCGCCGCCGTTCTCGCGTACCCAGCGGGCGACGGCGTCGACCGCTCCCTTGCGGACCAGGCGGCCGTCCTCGTCCAGGCCGCTCATCCGGCTCTGTGCGGTGAAGGGCACCGGGGTTCCGCCGATCTCTTCCGGCCGCCGGAGTCCGGGGTACCGGGCCGCGGTGAAGTCCACGATGGATCGGCCCTCGGGGGTGCCGTCCGGGAGGCTGGAGCGGTGCGCGGCAGCGGCGAGCTGGTCGTCCGGCACACCGGGCAGGGGCAGGAGTTCGGCAGCCTGCCTGTTGCCCAGGGTGATGGTGCCGGTCTTGTCCAGCAGCAGTGTGGTGATGTCACCGGACGCCTCCACGGCCCGCCCGGAGGTGGCCAGTACGTTGCGGCGCACCAGCCGGTCCATGCCCGCGATGCCGATCGCCGACAGCAAGGCACCGATCGTCGTGGGGATGAGGCAGACCAGAAGGGCCACCAGGACGAGGGTGTCCTGCCGTGCCTGCGAGTAGACGGCCATCGGCTGGAGGGTGACCACCGCGATGAGGAAGATGAGGGTGAGCCCGCTCAACAGGATGTTGAGGGCGATCTCGTTGGGGGTGCGTCGGCGTTCGGCTCCTTCGACCAGGGAGATCATGCGGTCCAGGAAGGTGTCGCCGGGGCGGCTGGTGACGCGCACGGCGATGGAGTCGGAGAGCACGGTGGTTCCGCCGGTGACAGCGGAGCGGTCTCCCCCGGACTCGCGGATGACGGGCGCGGACTCACCGGTGATGGCGGACTCGTCCACGCTGGCGACGCCCTCGACCACCTCGCCGTCTCCAGGGATAATCTCCCCCGCCGCGACGACGCACGTGTCACCGACCCGTAGCTCGGTTCCCGGGACGCGTTCGGTGGTGCCGTCGGGGTGTCGGACCAGGGCGGTCGTGCTTGCGCGCACGGCCCGCAGGGCGTCCGCCTGGGCCTTGCCCCGGCCTTCGGCCAGGGCCTCGGCGAAGTTGGCGAACAGCACCGTCGCCCACAGGAAGAAGGTGATCAGGGCACCGAAGACCAGTCCTCGGGTGTCCGTCGTCCCGGCGTTGACCAGGAACACCACCGTGGACAGCACGCTGCCGACCAGCACCACGAAGATGACGGGGTTGCGGACCAGGGTCCGCGGGTCGAGTTTGCGCAGCGCCTCGACCAGTGCCCGGCGCAGGACCGGTCCCGAGGTCAGTGATCCGCGGGTCGCTACTGGTACCGGCCCCTCCTCGGAGCGGGGTGCGTCCGGTGTGTCTGGGGGGCAGGGGGCGGTGGCGGTTCCCCCCGGTCGGGGGGAGGGTGTGTTCTCGTCCATGTGCGTGCTCACAGTGTGAAGTGTTCGGCGAGGGGGCCGAGGGAGAGGGCGGGGAGGAAGGTCAGACCTGCGACGATCACGACCACGGTGACGGTCAGCCCGGCGAAGAGCGGGGTGTGCGTGGGCAGGGTTCCGACCGTGGCGGGAACCGGTCGTTTTCGGGCCAGCGACCCGGCGAGCGCCAGGACGGGGATGATGAGCAGGAACCGGCCGACCAGCATGGCGATGCCCATCGTGACCGTGTACCACCAGGTCGAGGAGTCCAGGCCCGCGAACGCCGACCCGTTGTTGTTGGCGGTGGAGGCGTAGCCGTAGAGGATCTCCGACAGTCCGTGCGGTCCCTGGTTGCCGAGTGAGGCCAGGGCGGCGCTGTTGACCGCCGTGGCCGCCGCGAACCCCAGCAGGACCACCGGCATGGCCAGGACGTACAGCATGACCAGGGTGATCTCGGTGGAGGTGATCTTCTTTCCGAGGTACTCCGGGGTGCGTCCGATCATCAGTCCGGCGATGAAGACCGTCAGGACGGTCATCACCAGGAGGCCGTTGAGCCCCACGCCCACGCCGCCCGGACTGAGCTCGCCGAACATCATGTGCAGCATGGTCGCTCCGCCGCCGAGCGGGGTGAGGCTGTCGTGCATGGCGTTGACCGACCCGTTGGACGTCCCGGTGGTGGAGGCGGCCCACAGGCCGGAGGCCGCCGGTCCGAACCGGGTCTCCTTGCCCTCCATGTAGCCGCCGGACTGCTCGGCCGTGACGGACTGGTCCACCCCCATGGCCTCCAGCCGCGGGTTTCCCGCCCCCTCGGCCCCCATGACGATCAGGGAGAACGCCGCCCAGACGGTGAACATGATCCCGAAGACCGCCCACCCCTGGCGCCGGTCCCGGACCATGTGGCCGAAGGCGAAGGCCAGCGCGAAGGGGATGACGAGGATCGCCCACGTCTGGACGAAGTTGCTCAGGACGGTGGCGTTCTCGAAGGGGTGCGCTGAGTTCATGTCGAAGAACCCGCCCCCGTTGGTGCCCAGCTGCTTGATGGCGACCTGGCTGGCGGCGGGACCGCCGGGGATCGCCTGGGCCCCTCCCTCCAGGGTGGCTGCGGGAGTGTGCCCGTTGAAGTTCTGGATCACCCCCTGGCTCACCAGTACGAACGAGACCAGCAGGGAGAGCGGCAGCAGGACGCGCAGGACTCCCCGGGTCAGGTCCACCCAGAAGTTGCCGACAGTGCGGGCCCCTCGGCGGGCCAGACCTCGGATGAGAGCGGCCATCACCCCCATCCCGGCCGCGGCGGAGACGAAGTTCTGCACCGTGAGCCCGCTCATCTGGCTCAGGTGCGACATGGTCGACTCACCGCCGTAGGCCTGCCAGTTGGTGTTGGTCATGAAGCTGACCGCGACGTTGAACGCCACGTTGGGGTCGAGACCGGGCAGCCCGAGCGGGTTGAGCGGCAGCGCCCCCTGGGCCCTCAGCAGCGCGTACAGGGCCAGGAAGCCCACCGCGCTGAAGGCCAGCAGGGACAGCGCGTACCTGGTCCAGTGCTGCTCCTTTTCGGGGTCGATCCGACAGATCCGGTAGACCAGTTTCTCCACCGGGAGGAAGAACCGGTCGCCGGGCGCTCTGACACCCTCGCCGTACCCGTAGACCTTGGCCATGTAGCGGCCGAGCAGCGGAGCCGTGGCCAACAGCACCGCGATCAGCAGGGCGAACTGGGCCCATGCGGTCGCACTCATCAGAACCTCTCCGGGAAGAGCAGGGTGGCCAGCAGGTAGAGGGCCAGGGGAAGGGCCACGGCCAGGGTGAGGGCCTCGTCCCAACTCATGACGTCACCGTCTTCTGTACGCCGGTACGCCCGGCGTGGTCCGTCGCGTCCCCACGGGCCCCGGCGGGTCCCACCGGATCGGGATGGGGATCTTCCGGGTCCGGACCCAGGAGGTGCTGGCACATCCGCACGTAGACAGCGCACAGGGCGATGAAGCCCGTACCCGTCAGCAGGAGGAGTAGGTCCGCCATGTTCTCGTCCATGTTCCTTGCTTCGATCGAACGCGGGGCGGGTGCGACCGCCCCGGGGCGTGAGAGCGCCGCAGACGAGGTTGGGTCGGGAAGGACGGCGGGCGGCACACCGGTAGCGCTCCCTTAACGCCCATCCGGGGGGATTTAGCGGACAGTTAGCGCCAAACGTCCCAAAAACGCACGGTGACCGGTGAGGATGGTTCCGGAGGAGGAACTGCTGTGACACGTGGAAACTTGCGGGTCTATCTGGGGGCGGCACCCGGGGTGGGCAAGACCTACCGGATGCTGGACGAGGCCCACCGGCGCCGTGACCGCGGCGCGGACGTAGTCGTGGGGTTCGTCGAGTGCCACGGTCGGGTGATGACCGAGGCGATGATCGACGACCTCGAAGTGGTCCCGCGCACCCGGGTCACCCACCGGGGCCGCTCCTTCGAGGAGATGGACCTGGAGGCGGTCCTGGAGCGCCGCCCCCAGGTCGTCCTGGTCGACGAGCTCGCGCACAGCAACGTCCCCGGCAGCCGCAACGCCAAGCGCTGGCAGGACATCGAGGCGCTGCTGGACGCGGGCATCACCGTGCTGTCCACGCTCAACATCCAGCACCTGGAGTCCCTCAACGACGTCGTGGAGCGGGTCACCGGAATCCGCCAGGGCGAGACCGTGCCCGACGCCTGGGTTCGCGCCGCCGAGCAGATCGAGCTGGTCGACATGACCCCCGAGGCCCTGCGCAAGAGGCTCGCGCACGGCAACGTCTACCGGCCGGAGAAGATCGACGCCTCCCTGGGCAACTACTTCCGCAGCGGCAACCTGTCCGCTCTGCGAGAGCTGGCCCTGCTCTGGCTGGCCGGCCGGGTCGAGGACGAGCTGGAGAGCTACCGCAGCGACCACGGCGTGACCGACACCTGGGAGACCCGGGAACGGGTCGTGGTCGCGCTCACCGGCGGGGCCGAGGGCGAGACCCTACTGCGCCGGGCGGCCCGCATCGCCCGACGCGGCAGGGGCGCGGACCTCCTGGCCGTGCACGTGGCCCGCAGCGACGGCCTCACCGGAGCCGACCCCGCCCTGCTGGCCCGGCAACGCGTCCTGGTGGAACATCTGGGCGGCACCTACCACCAGGTCCTGGGCGAGGACGTGGCCCGCTCACTGATCGCGTTCGCACGCGGGGTCAACGCGACACAGCTGGTCCTGGGGGCCAGCCGTCGCGGCCGGATCGCCCGGTTGCTCTCGCCCGGCATCGGGGCCGCCACCACGGCCCTGTCCGGACCGATCGACGTCCACCTGGTCACACATGAGCACGCGGGGACACGGCCGCCCGCGGGCCGCCGGGCCGTGCTCTCCCGACGCCGCCGGTTGCTCGCCTGCGCGGTGGCGCTGCTGGCCCTGCTCATCGTGGGGTTCGGCATCGTCACTCCGGCGAGCGAGGCCTTCCTGGGAAGTGCGATCGCGCTGGTGTTCGCCACAGTGACGGTGGTCGCCCTGGTCGGGGGGATGTGGCCCGCGCTGCTGACCTCGGTCAGCGGCTTCGCGGTGCTCAACTTCTTCTACACCGAGCCCTACCTCACCTTCACCGTCGCCTCCATGCAGAGCGTCCTCGCCCTGGTCGGCTTCGTGGTCGTGGCCGTATCGGTGAGCGTGGTGGTGGACCAGGCGGCTCGCCGTACCAGGGAAGCTGCCCAGGCAGGGGCGGAGGCACAGGTTCTGGCGACCGTCGCGGGCAACGTCCTGCGGGGCTCACGCCCGCTGGAGGCCCTGATGGAGCGTCTGCGGGAGACCTTCTCCCTGACCTCGGTGGCCCTCCTGCAGCGCAGGCCCGGTTTCTCCGCGCGTCCCGACCAGCGCCAGGACCGCCGGAGGTGGGAGGTGGTCGCCGCCTCGGGCGAGGACCACCCCCTCTCCCCGTCGGAGCGGGACACAGAGGTACCGGTGGACGACGACCTCACCCTGGTACTGCGCGGCCGACGGCCCGAGGCAGGTGACCGCAGGATCATCGAGGTCTTCGCCGTCCAGGCCGCGGTCGCCCTCCGCCAGGAGCGGCTGGAGCGGGAGGCCGCCGCGGCCAGGCCCCTCGCGGAGGCCGACCGGATGCGGACCGCCCTCCTCTCAGCGGTCAGTCACGACCTCCGAGCACCGCTGGCCTCGGCCAAGGCTGCGGTGACCAGTCTGCGCAGCCGCGAGGTGCACTTCAGCGAGCAGGACCGGGAGGGGCTGCTGTCGATGGCGGACGAGTCCCTGGACCAGCTGACCCGGTTGGTGACGGACCTGCTGGACATGAGCCGCCTCCAGGCCGGGGTGTTGGGTGTGACGGCACGCCCGCTACAGGTGCGGGAGTCCGTGTTCTCCGCGTTGGACCAGTTGGACGGGGCCGCGGCGGACGGGGTAAGGGTGCTGGTTCCGGAAGAGCTCCCGGACGCGGTGGCCGACCCGGGACTGCTGGACCGGGTCCTGGTCAACATCATCGGCAACGCCCTGAAGTTCAGCCCGCGGGACCGCCCTCCGGAGGTCTCGGCGTCCTGGAGCGGCGATCGGATCGAGGTGCTGGTCGCCGACCACGGGCCCGGTGTCGCGGAGGAGGACCGGCAGAGCATGTTCGTACCGTTCCAGCGGTTGGGTGACTCCGACAACCAGAGCGGCCTCGGGCTGGGCCTGGCCCTCTCACAGGGTCTGGCCGAGGCCATGGGAGGTTCCTTGGCGGCCGACTCGACCCCGGGCGGCGGACTGACGATGCGTTTGACCCTGCGGGTGCCGGAGTGCACGCAGGAGGCGGCGGGGCCGTAACGGCCCCGCCGCCGGAGAAGGACCCGGCACCAGGGTCCTGGTACCGCGACGGCAGGTTGCCGCGGTACTAGTTCAGGCCCTTGCGGGTGAGCAGGGGCTCCATGCGGGGCTCGCGGCCCAGGAAGTCGGTGACGGCCTCCATCGGGTCGACGCTGCCTCCTCGGGAGAGCACCTTCTCACGGAAGGCGTCGCCGCCCGCCCGGGTGAGGCCGCCGTTCTCCTTGAACCACTCGACGCTCTCGGCGTCCAGGACCTCACTCCATACGTAGGAGTAGTAGCCCGCGCTGTAGCCGTCGTCGGAGAAGATGTGCTGGAAGTACGTGCTCCGGTAGCGGGGGCGGACCAGCGGGTGCAGGGCGCCGGCCGCTTCCAGCGCCTTGGCCTCGAAGGACGCGGGGTCCTCGACGGTCTCACCGGGGGCCAGGCGGTGCCAGGACCAGTCCAGCAGCGCGGCCGCGAGGTACTCGAAGGTGCCGAAGCCCTGGTTGAACTGGCTGGCGGCGGTCAGCCGTCCCACGAGGTCGGCGGGCACCGGCTCGCCGGTCTCGTGGTGCTTGGCGTAGTTGGCCAGGATCTCCGGCCAGAGCGCCCACATCTCGTTGACCTGCGAGGGGAACTCCACGAAGTCGCGGGGCACGCTGGTGCCCTCGACCCGGGGGAAGCGCACCGCGGACAGCAGCCCGTGGATGGCGTGGCCGAACTCGTGGAAGGCCGTCTCGACCTCGTCGAAGGTGAGCAGCGTGGGCCCGGACACCGGCTTGGTGACATTCAGGTTGTTCACCACCACCGGCTTCTCGTCCAGCAGGAACGACTGGTCGACGAGGTTGTGCATCCACGCGCCGCCGCGCTTGGTCGGGCGGGCGTAGGGGTCCAGCAGGAACAGGCCCAGCGCGGTGCCGTCCTCGTCGGACACCTCCCAGACGCGCATGTCCGGGTGGTAGCCCTTGAGGTCGGCGCGCTCGGCGAAGGTGACCCCGTACAGCAGGGTCGCCGCGTGGAAGACGCCGTCCTCGATCACCCGGCCGAGTTCGAAGTAGGGCCGCAGCACGCTCTCGTCGAAGTCGTAGCGGGCCTTACGCACCTGCTCGGTGTAGAAGGGCCAGTCCCACGGCTCGATGTCGTGCCCGGCGTGCTCGGCCAGTACCCGGGCTTCCTTCTCGACGTTGCGGCGGGCCGGACCGACCAGCTGGGCGAGCCGCTCCTCAACCGCCTCGACGGTCTTGGCGGTCTGGTCGGCGACCTTGTACGCCGCGTGGTCGGGGTACCCCAGCAGCTGGGCCCGCTCAGCCCGGATCTCGGCCGTGCGGGCGGCGATCTCCAGGTTCTCCGGAGCGCGTTCGGTGCTCAGGGTGTACAGGCGCTCGCGGACGGTCCGGTTGGTGAGCTGGGCCAGGGCGGGCTGCACGGTGGTGTTCAGCAGCGGCAGGACGTACTCGTCGCCCTGCTTGATGGCGCTGATCTGGGCCTCGTCGAGGCCGTCCAGGTCGGCCGCGTCGGCGGTGACGAGGGCGTTCTCGCTGGTCGCCCTGACGACGTTGCGGGAGAACTCGGTGCCGAGCTCGGCGAGCTGGGCGTTGAGCTCGCGCAACCGCTCCTGCTCCTCGTCGCCGAGGTCGGCGCCGGCCTTGACGAAGTCGAGTCGGTACCGCTCCAGCAGCCAGGACTCCTGGGGGTCGTCGGTGGTGACCTGCTGGATGCGGGCCCACAGCCCGCGGTTGAGGGAGATCGCGTCCCGGTGCCGGGCGGCGAGGGGGACGATCTTCTCCTCGATCTCACGGATGCCGTCGGTGGCGTCGGAGCCGGTCAGGGTGTGCAGCACGACCTCGACCCGCTTGAGGGTCGCTCCGGAGCGCTCCAGCGCGGCGATGGTGTTGTCGAAGGTCGCGGGCTCCGGGTTGCGGGCGATCGCGTCGACCTCGGCGAGGTGCTCGGCCACGCCCTGTTCGAAGGCGGGCAGGTAGTGCTCGTCACGGACCGCCGCGAAGTCGGGCAGCCGGTACGGGAGTTCGCTGGGTGACAGGAACGGGTTGGCGGTCAAGAGGTGGTGCTCCTCGTTGTTCAGGGTAGGGCGCTCGTGCCGTTCTACCCTGCCGCCGACCGGCCTGTCACCCGCGGGCGGTCTCAGTTCGCTCCGATGACGTACGGGTCCGGAAGCGGCTCCCGGCTGTCTCCCAGGGGGAGCTCGACGATGGGGACGTATCTTCCGATCGCCTCACCCGAGCTGCCGGTCGATCTGTAGCTGAGCGTTCCGCCCCCGGCCTCGACCGGGTACTCGGAGTTGAGCAGCATCAACATGCTCCGCACCGCACGGGGGGTCAGGGGGCCCTCCACCCCCTCCTCGTCGTTGGTCATCCGCACCGCGCTGGCGGCCACCGCCACGGCGTCGTGGTTGGCCAGCGCGTAACCGTTGACAAGGCCTTCGACCTCGGCGTCCGGAAGGTAGTGCAGGTAGGCGTTCCGAAACTTCTCGTACCCCTCGGGAACGGCCTCCGAGCCGGGGGGAGCGGTCTCCCAGCGGGTGTCGAACCCGGACGCGTACACGAGGTTGATGTCGTTGGCCTCCGCGATCCCCATGGTCTTGTCGTTGTTGGCGGCGCTGAGGCCGGTGGCGACGAACAGCACGCGCAGGGGTTCGTCGAGCCGGCACGGGATGGAGTCCAGGCTGTCCAGGAAGACGTCCAGGTCGGGCGCGCGGCCGGCGTAGAGGACCGTGTTGACCCCGGTGTTGCACACGTTTCTGGCGATGATGTTGAATTTCGCCTTGCTCGGGGTGTCACCGAGCGTGGTCCCCTCGAACGGCTGCTCGTAGTCGTCGGCGTCGAGGTAGTCCGAGAGGTGCTCCTCGTAGGCCTCGCGGAGCGTGTCCACGAAGAGGTCGCGTTCATCGGTGTCGTTGTCGTACACGATGAGTGCCCGGACCGGATCGGGCTCGGCGTCGAGGTAGTCGCCGAGCGCCCTGACGTATTCGTTGTTGCTGGGCACCACCCGGATCACGCCGGGCAGCGCGGGGTTCTCCTCGTCACCGCCGTCGTTGATCCCCCCGGGGCCGTGGGCCAACCCGTCGGCGGTGACGGCGGAGGAGATCATGGGGATGCTCTCCTCGTTCAGCCGCTCGGCGATGTCACGCGTGCTGGTGACGCTCACACCCATGCCGGTGACGGCGACCAGGGGCCGGTCCCTGTCGTCGGACATGGCCACGAGCTGTTCCACCACCGGTTTCCACTGCTCCTGCCGGCTGCCCACGTTGGCCAGGACCAGCTGGATCTGCGGGGACTGGTCGCCGAAGTTCTGGGTGTCGTTGGCCCGCCGCACGGCGGTGTAGGCGCCCTCCAGTGAGCGGAGCATCCGTTCGGGGTCCATCGGGCTGACCTCATCGAAGGTCAAAATACCGAGAAAAGCCACCCTGACCACGGGGTTTTCCTCGTCAGCCAGGTCCGCGACCCGGTCGTTCTCCGCCTTGATCCGTTTTTGGATGTCCTCGAACTCGGGCCCGAAGGAAAAGGAACCGTCGGTGACGCCGACGCACTCGCCGTCCACCTCCCGGACCCCGCTGCCGGGGCCGCCACAGGTGAACTGGTCCCAGAAGGCCACGGTGGTCGTGACGAGGACGACAGTGAGCACGCCCGCGAACCCCAGGAGCAAGACACGTTTCCAGTCCTTGCCGCCCGTGTCCGCCATCCGTGGCCACCTCTCCTTTTCCGCGCTCCTGGGGCACAAGGTCCCCGCTGGACCATCAAGGATTTATGATGCGCGTTTTTCCTCGATATATGAGCGAACCCCTCTTTCGTGACGCAGGCGTTATAAGAATTTCCTCCCTTATATCGCCGAAAATCACTGATGCGACCTATGCGACCCTTAGTCGGATACGGGACCTGGGTTCCGAAACAGTCACACCACGTCAATAACGGCACTGGCCCACACTCATCCCTCTCGGACAGACCCGGCCGAAGGACCCTTCCGAAGCCCTGGTTACATAAGCGTGAGCCAACCCGCACGGAGGTGTCACTTGCCCGATGCCACGGGCGTTCCCCCCAGCGCCACGGGTGTCCCCGGCCCCTGGGGGACCCGCCCGCTCCCCCGTTCGGCCCTGCCCCCCGTCGGCGACCCCGACCTGCGCGGCCCGCTGCGCTTCGTGTGGTGGCTGATCGCCGAACAGCCCTGGCGAGTCCTGTGCGGCTCCTTCTTCGGCACCCTGTGGATGGTCGGGCTGGTGTTCCCGCCCTACGTGCTCGCCCGCGCGATCGACGACGGCCTGCGCGCCGAGAACCCCCGTGCCCTCTTCCTGTGGGCCGGGACCGCCGCCGCGGTGGCCGTGGCGACCGCGACCGTGTCGATCCTGCGGCACCGGACGATGTCCCTGATCCGGACGGACGCCGCCCACCGGACCATGCGCGCGATCACCCGGCACTCCACCGTGCTGGGGTCCTCCCTGTCCCGCCGGGTCTCCTCCGGTGAGCTGTCCACCGTGCAGGCCAGCGACGTCCTCAGAATCGCCAACATCCTCACCATGACCGGCCCCGGGGTGGGCGCGGTCATCGCCTACGCGGGCGTCTCGGTCCTGCTGTTCACCATCTCCCCGCTGCTCGCCGCGATCGTCGTGCTCGGCGTCCCGGTGCTGGCCGTGGTCATCGGCCCGCTGATGGGACGGCTGCACGGGCGGCAGAGCGTCTACCGCGAGCACCAGGGGCACACGACAGCACTGGCCGCGGACATCGTGTCCGGGCTGCGCGTGCTGTGCGGGATCGGCGGCAAGGCGCACTTCGCCCGCCGCTACGAGGAACGGTCCGGGGAACTGTTGAAGCAGGGCTACCGGGTCAGTGAGACCACCAGCTGGTTCCACGCCGTGAGCGCCTGCCTGCCCGTGGTCTTCCTCGGCGCGGTCACCTGGGTGGCCGCCCGCCTGACCGTGACCGGGCAGATCACCGTCGGCGAGACCGTCGCCGTCTACGCCTACGTGGCCATCCTCATCCTGCCGGTGTTCTTCCTCATCGAAGGGGCCAACAGCATGATCGAGGGGCTGGTCTCCGTACGCCGGGCGCTCGACCTGCTCACCCTCCGGCCCCCGGACACCGGCAGCGGCAGGGACCGCCCCGGCCCGGAGGAGGGCTCGGAGCTCATCGAACCGGACTCCGGGGTGCGCGTCCCGCCGGGCCGGACCACCGCCCTGGTCAGCGCGGACAGCCACCACACCGCCCACATCGTGGACCGGCTGGGCCGCTATACCGCCTCCGACACCAGCTGGGGCGGGGTGCCGTTGCGGGACCTGGAGCTCGACGAGGTCCGCCACCGGATCCTGGTCTCCGACAACGACGCCTACCTGTTCGCCGGCTCCCTGCGCGAGGTCCTGGACCCGCACGGAACCCGCGACGACACCGAAATCCACTCCGCGCTGCACGTCGCGGGCGCCGACGACGTGGTCACGTCCATGCCCGACGGCCTGGACTCCGCGGTCGAACCCCAGGGCCGCAACCTCTCCGGCGGCCAGCGCCAACGGGTCCGGCTGGCCCGGGCCCTGCTCGCCGCCCCCGAGATCCTGCTCCTGGTCGAACCCACATCCGCCGTGGACGCGCACACCGAGTCCACCATCGCCGAACGGCTGCACGAGGCACGGGCCGGGCGCACCACCGTGGTCACGGGCGCCTCACCGCTGCTCCTGGACCGGGCGGACCGGGTGGTCCTGCTCGTGGCCGGGGAGGTGGCGGCGGTCGGCACCCACGGCGAACTGCTGGCCGAGCGGCCCGACTACCGGGCACTGGTCTTCCGCGGCGACCTGGACGAGGAGAGACCCCATGAGTGAACGACTCCCGGTCGCCGACCGCGCCCAGGTGCGCCGCGACACCGTCCAGCTACTGGGTACCGAACGCCGCCGGGTCACCCGGGTCGTCCTGCTGACCTGCCTGGCCACCGGTGCCGGGCTGGTCGGCCCCTACCTGCTGGGCCGGATCATCAACATGGTGGAGGACGGCACCGCCACCCTGGGCACGGTGGACCTGCTGGCCGCCGGTGTGGTCGCCGCGGCCTGCGTCCAGCTCCTGATGACCCGTTACGCGCGCCGCGCCGTCTACCGGTTCGGCGAGCACCTGCTGCGGCGGCTGCGCGAGGACTTCGTCGGCCGGGTGCTGTCCCTGCCCACCCGGGTGGTCGAGCGCTCGGGCACCGGCGACCTCACCACACGCGCCTCCGCCGACGTGGGGACCGTGGGCACCAGCCTGCGCGGGGCACTGCCGGAGATCAGCATGGCCCTGCTCCAGGCCCTGGTCCTGGTGGTCGCGATCACCTGGTTCCACCCGCTGCTGGGCCTGTGCGCGCTGCTGGGGCTCCCCCTGATGTGGCCCGCCGCGCACTGGTACCTGAAGCGTTCCCGCCAGACCTACCTCGCGGAGGGTGCCGCGCTGTCCACCGCGTTGGAGAGCGGCACCGCCACCGCCGAGGGCGGCCGCACCGTGGAGGGCCTGGGCATCCAGGAGGACCGCCGCGGGGTGACCGACCGGGACGTCGGCGTGCTGTACCGGGCCCGCCGGGGCTCCCTTCGGCTGCGGACCGTGCTGTTCCCGGTCGCCGAGTCGGTCTTCGTGCTGCCGGTCTCCGTCACGCTGCTGGTCGGCGGGATGCTGTACATGGACGGCGGGATCAGCCTCGGTGTGCTGGTGACCTGTCTGCTGTACGTACAGCAGCTGATCGACCCCATGATCGGCATCACCCAGCGGCTGGAGGAGCTCCAGCGGGCCGGGGCCTCGTTCGCGCGGCTGCGGGGCGTGCAGCAGCTACCGGAGGAGTCCGCCGAACCGGGCCGGGTCCCGGCGGACGACAGGATCGAGCTGTCCGGGGTCCGCTACGCCTATGTTCCGGGACACGACGTGCTGCGCGGGGTCGACCTGGAGGTGCGCCCCGGGGAGCGGCTCGCGGTGGTGGGCCCCTCCGGCGCGGGCAAGACCACCATCGGCCGCCTGCTGTCCGGGGCGGACGTCCCCGGTTCGGGACGGGTGCTGCTGGGCGGAGTCCCGGTCGCCGAACTCTCCCCGGAGGTACTGCGCGAGCGAATCGTGCTGGTCAACCAGGAACACCACGTGTTCACCGGGACCCTGCGGGAGAACCTGGCCATCGCCGCCCCGGGCGATGACGGCTCCGACGAAACCCTGCTGCGCGCCCTGGACGCGGTGGACGCCGACTGGGCGCGGGAACTGCCCGAGGGCCTGGACACCCGGGTGGGTTCGGGCGGCCAGGCCCTGGACCCGGCCCGGGCCCAGCAGGTGGCGCTGGCCCGCGTGGTGCTGCTGGACCCGCATACGGTGGTGCTGGACGAGGCCACCTCGTTGCTGGACCCGCGGACGGCCCGGCACACGGAGCGTTCGCTGGCGGCCGTTCTGGAGGGCCGGACGGTGATCGCGATCGCGCACCGCCTGCACACCGCGCACGACGCCGACCGGGTGGCCGTGGTCGAGGACGGTCGGATCACCGAGCTGGGCCCGCACGAGGAGCTCATCTCCGCGGGCGGGGCCTACGCCGCCCTGTGGAGCTCCTGGCACGGCACCGACTGATCCGACGGCCCGAACCCGAATTCGGTTCCGGTGCCGCTGGAACTACTGAGGCTGGGGGTACTCATACACATTCTTCTGTCTCGACGTCGTCCGGCAGGCTAGCCGACGGCTTCTCCCCGGTCGGCGTCCGGCCTCGGCGAGGGGCGCTCGTGGATGTGTTCCAGGCCGTCGATCTCGTCCCACTGCTCGCCCACCCGCTCGAAGCCGGACCCGGCGATGGTGGCGAGCGAGGCGGTGTTGTCCGGTCGGATGGAGGCCCGGACCGTCGCGACCTCCGGGGAGGCGTCGGCCCTGCGAAGCAGCTCGGCCAGGATCGCCCGGGCGTAGCCGCGGCGGCGCAGTTCCGGGACCACCGAGTAACCGATCTCCACCATCCGGCGCTCGTCCGGCGGACCGTGGAAACCGGCGTGGCCCACCGCCCGGCCGTCGTCGGCGTCCACGACCACGTTGGCCAGCCAGCCCGCCCGACTGGGCACCGCGCGGAGCTGCCCGAGCCGGTAGCGGCTCAGCCAGCGCATCTCCTCGGTGGCGAAGTGCGCGCCCAGCTCAGTACCGATCAGCGCACCGGCCGTCTCCGTGTCCCCTTCGGCCAGCACGGCGAGCACGGGTTCGGTCATCTCCACCAATCGGACCCGGGGACCGCCGGCGCGGTCGGGAGCGGCGGTGGATTCGAGGCCGGAAACGTCGGTGCGTCGTGGTCCGGGAGGTGTATCGGTGTCTGTCACGTTTCCATCCTTATCCCCGGGGCCCCTGCCGCCACAACAGGTTTCCCTTCTCCCGTGCCCGCCGTGTTCCTTGCCCCGCCGCGTCCCACCGGCCTTGCGGCCGACTGTCACCGGGCTCCGGGACGATGGGGGCCCGCCCGAACCACCGCGCCGAGGAGTACCCCGTGACCGACACCGACGACCGTCGCTGCGACTGGGCCCGGAACACGTCCGAGCTGATGACGGAGTACCACGACACCGAGTGGGGGCGCCCCTCACACGACGACAGGTACCTGTTCGAGATGCTCGTGTTGGAGGGTGCCCAGGCCGGTCTGTCCTGGTCCACCGTGCTGAACAAACGTGAGAACTACCGGCGTGCGATGGACGGTTTCGACTTCGAGCGGATCGCCTCCTACGGGCAGGCCGAAACAGACAGGCTCCTCGCCGATCCCGGCATCGTCCGCAACCGTCTCAAGGTCGCCTCCGTCGTGCGCAACGCCCGGGCCTTCCAGCGGGTGCGCGAGGAGTTCGGCAGCTTCGACTCCTACCTGTGGGGGCGGGTCGAGGGCACACCCGTGGTCAGCCACTGGACCGTCTCGGAGGAGGTCCCGGTGACCACCGACCTCTCGGACCGGTTGAGCAAGGACCTGAAGAAGCGCGGGTTCAACTTCGTGGGCAGCACGATCATCAACTCCTACCTCCAGGCCACCGGCGTGTTCGACGACCATCTGGTGGGCTGTCCGGCCAAGCGCACCTGAGCGCTCCGCCGAATGCCCGAGCCTTACCGTACGTTGTACTGTACGAACTACGGAAAAGGTTACGCCATGAGCTTCCTCGTCTCCGGGGCCACCGGCACCGTCGGCAGCGAGATCGTCCGCCAGCTGGTCGACGCCGGACACCGCGTACGCGCCCTCACCCGTGATCCCGAACGCGCCACCGCCCAGGGCTCCGTGCCCGCCGGAGCGGAGGCGGTCCGCGGCGACCTCACCGACCCCGAGTCGCTCGTTCCGCACCTGGAGGGCGCGGTCGGCCTACACCTGATCACCTTCGGCGGGGACGGCTACGGCCCGTTGGAGACCGGCCCCCGCCTGGTCGAACTGGCCGAGGCCGCGGGCGTGCGCCGGGTGACGGTGTTGTCCGACTTCTACGAGGGCGGCGTCCAGGAAGCCCTGCGCGCGAGCTCCCTCGCGTGGACCTTCCTCAACCCGGTCGAGTTCATGGCGAACGTCCGCGACCACGCCGAGGAGATCCGCACCGAGGGGGTCTTCCGGGTCTCCGACGACCGCCCGAGCGCCCTGGTGCACGAGGCCGACATCGCCGCGGTGGCGGTCACCGCCCTCACCGAGGACGGCTACGGCGGACAGTCGTACCTGATCAGTGGACCGGAGGCGCTCACCCCGGCCGAGCAGGCCGAACAGCTTTCCGCGGCGACCGGTCAGGAGGTCGCCCTGGTCCGGCTCACCCTGGGGGAGACAGCCCAACGCCTGCGCGCTCAGGGCCACGATGAGGAATACGTGGCCTTCGCCATGGAGCTGGCCGCCAACCCCCCGGAGGTCGGCGGTCAGGTCCAGGACACCGTCGAACGCGTCACCGGCCGCCCGGCCCGTACCTTCGCCCGGTGGGCCGCCGAACACGCCGAGGAGTTCACCCGTTAGCGCACCTCCTTCAGTAGGGCGTCCCGGGCCACGCCCTAGTCGCCGAACTCGATGCTGCCATCGCGTCGGCCCGACTCGGCCAGGTGGCGGAAGGTCAGGGCGGCGACACAGAACCACACGGCCCCGACCGCGGCTTCCAGGAGGGCGAGGCGGGCGACCACCGCGCCGGAGGCCCCCGACAGGAGCTCGCGGACGGCGCTCAACCCGTGTGTCAGGGGCAGGCCCTGCGCGACGAACTCGACCGCGGGGGGCCAGAAGGACACCGGCACCTGGACCCCGCAGACCACCATCAGGATCAACCCGCCGACGTTGCCGATCAGGTTACGCACGTGCATCACGCGCAACGCCAGGCCCGCCAGCACCAGGCCGAAGGAGTAGACCGAGACATAGGTCAGGGCGATCAGCGGGACCACCAGCAGCGCGGCCGGCATCGGCAGGTGAACGCCGAAGACCGGGGCGAGCAGGAACAACGAGATCACCGCGCAGGCCAGACCGTCCGCCAGCCACTGCACGCTGCGTCCGGCGAAGACGAGGAAGGGCGGCGCGGGGGAGGCGATCAGGAGGGGGAGGGTGCCCGCCATCCGCTCCCAGCTGCTGGAGGCGCACACGAACATCGTGGCGGTGACCCCCACGAACACCGCGTTCCCGACCAGCAGGTAGGCGGTGCGGTCCGGGGAGTCCAGCATGGCCCCGATCAGCGCGAAGAACGCCACCTGGCACAGGATGCGGATCAGCCAGCCGAAGAGCCAGGTCTTCCACGTGTAGAACGCCCGCAGATCGGCCAGGGCGCTGGTCGCCGACCAGCGCAGGATGCGCGCGGAGTCCCGGATAGCGTTCATGCGAGGCTCACCTCACCCGTGCGGCGCACCCGGCGCAGCACGCTGTTCAGCAACAGGATCCCGGCCGCGAACCCCACGGCGCCGAGCAGGAGCACCATCCCCAGTCTCAGAGCGACGTTCTCCACCGCTTCGGGTCGGAGGCAGTCACGGAGCAGGTCGGTCGCCCAGGACAGGAAGATCACCTTGGTCACCGGTTGCAGCCAGTGCGGCAGGAACTCGGGCGGGATGACCGCTCCGCCCAAAAGGTAGAAGGGATAGGACAGGGAGTTCTGGAAGATGCGGGCGGAGCGGTGCAGGACGAACACCGCCGCCATCACGACCGCGGTTCCGGCCATCGCCAGGGCCATGGCCAGCAGGGTCACGGCGAACAACAGCGGGTGTTCGATCCCGATGCCCACCCCGAACGCGACCCGGGCGACCAGGACGGACTCCAGCAGTGACAGCATGCTCACCGCGGTGACCGTCGCGCCCCGGCCCAGAACGGTCAGCCCGATGGGCGCCGGGGCGGCGATCATGGCGTCGAGGGTGCCGTTGGCGCGCTCCCCGTCGATCAGCTCTCCCGAGACCAGCAGCGCCATGGACCAGACGGTGATCACCGCCGGTCCGAGGATCGCGTACGCCTCCAGGTCCGGGCGTTCGGCATGGCGCATGATGGCGAGGAAGGCCAGCGTGAGCAGCGGCGCGTTCACCAGGGCCATCAGCTGTTCCGGGTTCCGGCGGAACATCAGGAGCTGTTGCCGGACGGAAGCGGCGAGGACGACCATCACCGGAGTTTCAGCCCCCGGTCACCGATGACGTGGAGGTAGACGTCCTCCAGGGTGGGGCGTCCGGTGGACACCTCGGTGACACCGGCGTCGATCAGGTGCCGGAGCACCTGTCCCCCGGTGCCTTCGGCGCTGGTCTCCACGATGGTCCGGTCCCCCTCCGAGAGCACCTGTGCCACCCCGGGGAGGGCACGCAGTTCCGCCACCACGCGCGACGGGACGGCTGTGGCGGTCACCCGCTCGTGCGCGGAGAGCCACCCGCCGATGGTCCGGGGTTCCTCGGTGCCCAGCAGCCGGCCGCCGTCGATGAGGGTGACCCGGTCGCACACCGCCTCCGCCTCCGCCATGTCGTGTGTGGTGACCAGTACCGTCCGCCCCTCGCCCTGGAGTTCGGCGACCAGGGCGCGAAAGTCCCTGGCGGCCACCGGGTCCATGCCGATGGTCGGCTCGTCCAGGAGCAGGACCTCGGGGTTCCCGATCAGGGCGCGGGCGAGGTGGAGGCGCTGCTTCATCCCCCGTGAGAAGGTCTCCACCCGTTCGTCGGCCTTCTCCGCCAAGCCGATCCGGTCCAGGAGGTACTCCACCCTGGCCCGGGCCTGCCGGGTGCGCTGCCGGTACAGCGCCGACCAGTACATGAGGTTCTGGCGTGCGGTCAGCCTCGTGTAGAGACCGCGTTCACCGCCGAAGGCGATGCCGATGGTGCGCCGTACCTCGGCGGTCTCCCGCACCACGTCGTGGCCGTTGATCGACGCCGTTCCCCCTGAGGGCAGCAGGACGGTGGAGAGGATCTTGCACAGGGTGGTCTTGCCCGCCCCGTTGGGTCCGAGCAGCCCGCGCACCTCTCCCCGGCGCACCTGGAGGTCCACCCCGTCCAGCGCGACCGCGGGTGATCCGCCCCGGCGTTCGTAGACACGCCTGAGACCTTTGGCCTCTACGGCGAGGTCCTGCGCCATGCGTCCTCCTCGGTCTGTTCCACGGGTGCGGGGAAGTCCTCTTCGCACAGTTCGGGGGCGATGACCGGTGACCACACCCGTTGCTCACGGCCCTTCGCCACCCCGACCACGGAGGTCACGCCGGGCATGAGGGGGCAGGTGTGCGCGGGCAGCAGCTCCACCAGCTCCCCGACCCGTACGTCCGAGGCACGGAGGGGCGTTCCGTCGACGCGTGTCGCGGTGAGGTCGGGGTCCCAGTCATGGCAGGCGCCCGTGAGGAGTCCGTCGGCGTCGGTACGCACCCGGCCGCCGCCGGTCCCGACCACACGGGTACGTACCCTGAGCGCCACGTCCGAGAGGTCGCACAGACCGATGGCAGCTGTTCCCGCATCATAAAGCGCATAAGCTCCCGAACATATCTCGGTGACACCCGCGGTGGCGAGGGCGGCGGCGGTGTTCACGCTTCCGCTCACCGACACCACCGGACAGGGAATACCAGATGATCGCACATGTTCGGCGATCTCGACGAGAGAACCGGAAACTTCGAAACTGGTTTTCTCGATCCGATCAAGATCATCTTTTGTCGAGGGCCCCCAGTATCCGCAGACGCCGTCGAGCCGCACACCGGGCGTGCGGTGAATATGTTCTGCCAGGCCAGGGGCCATGTCAATGGGAACGCCCCGGTCAGCGGTAAAAGCGACATCGACCCGGACGCCGATCTCCGTTCCCAGCGCCGCGCACTCCGCGGCGAGGAGGGAAACGGTGGCCCGGTCGGCCACGTGCACGGAAACGGGTACCCGTCCACCACTGACGGCCGCGGCGTACGCCGCGAACCGCGCGATCCTCGGCAGCCGCCAGGCCTCGGTCCGAGGGCGCGCGAGGACGATGTCCCCGACCCCCCGCAGCAGGTAACGCATGGCCTCGGGGGTGCTCTGGGACACGATCCCCACAGCTCCAGCCCGCAGCTGAGAGTCCGCGATTTCCCAGCTGCGATGCGCTTTGACGTGGGAACGGACCGTTTTTCCGGCACGGTGGACCAGGTCGTGGAAGCGTCGGATGTTGCGCTCGACCACGGGCAGGTCGACGGTGATCTGGGGGGTGCTGCGGCTCACGGCGGTGGGTCCTCGGGGAAGCGCGAACGGGCGGAGCGCCGCTCCCCGGCACGTCGCCGCGCGGGGAGCGGGCTTCTCACCGAATCAGACGGTGGACACACACTTGACAACGGTGGAAACGCACATAGGAAGACCCCTTCCAGCTGGAAAATCGGACTTGCCATCACCCCACCCGCATGCGCGGGGCGCACATTCATTCACATTGCGCACCCCGAGTCAGATCTCAGATTTCGAGATTCCCCAGTACACGCGGGCAGACAAAGGAATTCGGGGCGACCGCAGCCGAAACATTACTTTCCCCGCCCAAGCCAAACAAGTGACTGTGATGTGAGTCACACGACCTGGACCGGTGCAACCACGTCCGCTAGCCTCCCAAAGGCCATATCGCGCCGAACTCCGGATATCGACTTTTCCAAAATCGCAGTTCACAGGCGCGGCGGCATTATTTTCCGCCGCTTGGCGAACCCTTTTTCGCAGGTCATTTCCGCAGGTCATGTGAGGAATTTTTTCGTGTCGCCACCCGACAAGTTCATCGTGAACCTGTGCCCCACCGGCATGGTGCCCCGCAAGGCCAGGGTCCCGCACGTCCCCATCACTCCGGAGGAGATCGCGGCCGACGTCCGCCGCTGCCACGACGCCGGGGCCTCCATGGCCCACCTGCACGCGCGGGACGACGACGAGGAGGCCACCTGGCGGCCGGAACGCTTCCGGGAGATCTGCGAAGCGGTCGTCGCCGAGGTCCCCGACATCGTTCTGGTGGTGACCACGAGCGGACGGAACTGGTCGGAGCTGGAGAAGCGAAGCGCCGTGCTGGACCTGGACGGCCAGGTGAAACCCGAGATGGCCTCCCTGACACTCGGGTCGATGAATTTCCCCACCGGCCCTTCCGTGAACAGCCCCGAAACCATCGTCGGGCTGGCCTCGGCCATGAACGAGCGGGGGATCGTCCCCGAACTCGAGATCTTCGACGCCGGTATGGCCGACTACGCCCGCCATCTGGCGGACCGGGGCGTGCTCAAGCCGCCCTACTACTGCAACGTCCTGTTCGGGTCCAAGGGGACGGCGAGCCTGAGCGCGGCCAACGCCGCCGCCGTGCTCGCCGCGCTGCCCGCCGGAGCCACCTGGGCGTTCGCGGGCATCGGGCGCTTTCAGCAGGCCGCCAACACCGCCGCCCTCGCCCTGGGCGGCCACGTGCGGGTCGGCCTAGAGGACAACCCCTACTACGACTGGTCCGAGCGCACTCCGGCGACCAACGCCCGTCTGGTCGAGCGCGTCGTCCGGATCGCCGCGGAGCTGGGGCGGGAGCCAGCCGACCCGGTCGAGGCCAGGGAGCTCATCGGCCTCGCCCCGGTCAAGCGGGACCCGGCATGAACCGTATCGGCGAACGGACCAACGAGCGGGCCAACGGAACGGAGTGTGCGGCGGTGGGAACACAGTGAGGGACATCCTCCGCGACCGCCAGCGGTGGGGCCGCAACGGCATGGTGTCGACCGGCAGCCCGCCGGCGACACTCGCGGCCCTGGACGTCCTCCGGGAGGGCGGCACCGCCTTCGACGCGGCGATCACCGCGTCAGCGGTACTGACGGTGGCACTGCCCATGGCCTGCGGGCCCGGCGGGGACGGGGTCGCCGTCCTGCACCGGGCCGGACAGGACGAGCCGGTCAGTCTCACCGCTCTGGGCCGGGCACCGAGAGGGGCCTCGCCCGAGGCGTACCGGAGCCGCGGCCTGACGACCGTGCCCGCGACCGGCGCCCTCTCCCTGTCCACACCCGCGCTCATCGACGGGTGGTACCGGCTGCACCGCGAGTACGGCACCCTCCCCTTCGAGCGGCTGCTCGAACCCGCGATCGACCTCGCCGTGTCCGGGGTTCCGGTCACGGCCCAGGTGGCCCGGTGGACCCGGGACAACCTCGCCGCCCTCGAACAGCCCGGGTTCCGTGATCTGTACGAGCCGCACGGGTCCCCGGACGCGGTCGGCTCCGTGCTGTGCCAGCCCGGGCTGGCCGCCCTGTACTCGATGGTCGCCTCCGCGCACCGGACCCCCGAGACGCTGCGGGCCGAACTGGCGGACGCCATCACCCCGGTCAGTGACGAGCTCGGCGGGCTGATCGCACGCGCGGACCTCCTCGTCGACCACGCGCGGGTGGAGCCCGCCGCGACCGTGCGGCTGGGCCAGTACAGCGTGGCGACCACCCCGGCCCCGACCCAGGGCCCCCTGCTCCTGCAGAACCTGGCCCTGTACAGATCCCTGTCCCGCGGCCAGAGCTCGGATCGCCCCGACATGATCCACCTGCTCGCCGAGATCATCGACCAGACGTACGGGTGGCGGCTCAGGGAGTTCGGGGACCCGGAGTTCGTCGACTTCACCGACCCGCTCGACCCGGCGCTGCTCGCCTCGCTCGCTTCGGGTGTGGACCCGGACAAGCGGAGTCCGTCGAGCTGTCTGGGCCACTACACCGAGGGGGACACCTCCCACTTCGCCGTCCTGGACCGCGAGGGCAACGGTGTCAGCTGGGTGCAGAGCCTCGGCCTGGGGTTCGGGTCGGGTATCGGCGTCCCGGAACTGGGCCTGTTCCTCGGGAACCGGCTGGGGCGCAGCGCCACCATCGACCCCGTACACCCCAACGTCTGCGCCCCGGGCAAGAGACCGGTCAACACGATCTTCCCGTGGAGCTCCTCCGGCCCCGAAGGCCTGCGCTGGCTGGGCGGCACACCCGGGGGTGACGGGCAGACCCAGTGGAACGCCCAGGTCCTGCTCGGTCTGATCGAGGACTCCGTCAGCCCGCTCCAGGCGCTCTCCCGACCGAGGTGGACCTACTACCCCGGGTGCGACAAGGTCGAGGCCGCGATGGAACCGCAGCTCAGGGTCGACGACACCATGGACGCCGGGACTGTGGCCGGGCTCGGGTCCCGGGGGCACGAGGTGGTAGCGAAAGCGAGCGTCGGCGGGGTGGTCCGTGTGCTCGAACGCGGCCGGAACTGCGCCTGGGGGCTCGACGAGGGCAGACACGAGGGCCTGACCGTCGGTTGGTGAGGCGCCTGAGCGCAGTCGGGGGCCCAAGGGGCGCCCGTCCGGGAACTTTCCGGGCGGGCGCCCTTCGTATTACCCATCCTGACCTGCGCAGACAGGAAACATCAGAAAACTTTAGGCCATAAGGAATTATCTGGCCGGGGTCGCGCGTTCTCTTTTCCGTACACCGTACTGTACGAAGTACGAACGGAAGGGATCCCATGGAATCCACACCCACCGCCGTCAGCGCGCGCGGACTCGGACGGAGGTTCAAGGACAAGTGGGCCCTGCGCGGGTTCGATCTGGCGGTCGGACGGGGCACCGTCCACGGACTGCTGGGGCCCAACGGCGCCGGGAAGTCCACGGCGGTCCGCGTGCTCACCACCCTGCTCCGCCCGCACGAGGGAACCGCCGAGGTCGCCGGGCACGACGTGGCGACCCAGGGCGCCCAGGTGCGCTACCGGATCGGACTGGTCGGCCAGAACGCCGCCGTCGACGAGATCCTCAGCGGCCGCCAGAACCTGGAGCTCTTCGGCCGCCTCTACCACCTGGGCGGCCGGGCGGCCGCCCGGCGGGCCGACGAGCTGCTGGAGCGCTTCGGCCTGTCCGACACCGGGAAACGCCCGGTCAGCACCTACTCGGGCGGGATGCGGCGCAGGCTCGACCTGGCCGCCGGGATGATCCTCAGCCCGCCCGTGATGTTCCTCGACGAACCCACCGTCGGCCTCGACCCGCGCGGGCGCGACGAGGTCTGGTCCGCCGTGCGCGACCTGATCGGCGGCGGTACGACCGTCCTGCTCACCACCCAGTACCTGGAGGAGGCCGACCAGTTGGCCGACCGGATCTCGGTGATCGACACCGGGCACGTGATCGCCGAGGGCACGCCCGCCGAGCTGAAGTCGAGGATCGGCGGCGACCGGATCGACGTGGTCGTGCACGACGAGCACGTCCTGGCCGAAGCCGCGGCCCTGGTGGAGCGGGCCACCGGGCACACCGTGCGTACCGCCCCGGAGGAGCGGCGGCTCAGCGCCGAGGTGGACGACCGCGCGGCCTCCCTGACCCGGGCCGTGCGTGCCCTGGACGAGAGCGGCGTGGCCGTGGCGGACGTGGTCCTGCGCAGCCCCAGCCTCGACGAGGTCTTCCTGCACCTGACCGGTTCCGGCACCGCCGCCGACACCAGCAGCGCCCCCGGTGCCAATCAGACCGGCGCGAACCAGCCCAGCTCCCACACCACGGAGGTCCAGCGATGAACGGTACAGCCCCGAACCCCGCACCGCCCGCCCTCCCGACCCTGCCCCCGGCCCAGCCGTCCGGTCCCCTGGCCCGGCTGGGCTGGGCGGGCGCCGACGGCTGGACCGTGGCCCGGCGCGACGTCCTGCACTGGCTGCGCCAGCCCTGGGAGCTGCTCTTCGGGCTGCTCTTCCCGGTCCTCATGGTGCTGATGTTCGTCTACCTGCTCGGCGGCGCCATGTCGGTGCCCGGCGGCGGGAACTACACCGAGTACCTCATGCCCGGCATGTTCGCGATGGTCATGGTGTTCGGCCTCGGCGAGACCGTCACCGCCGTGACCACCGACTCCACCCGCGGGGTCACCGACCGGTTCCGGTCGATGCCGATGGCCTCCTCCGCCGTGGTGGTGGGACGATGCCTGGCGGACATGCTCCGGTCCACGGTCACCCTGGTCATCCTGATCGGTTTCGGGATGCTGGTCGGCTGGCAGTGGCACGGGAGCGCGGGCGCGGCCCTGGCCGGGTTCGGGCTGCTGCTCCTGCTGCGGTTCGCCCTGGTGTGGATCGGCATCTACGTGGGCCTGGTGCTGCGCGGCCAGGGCGGTATCGCCGTCATCCAGACCCTGGAGTTCCCGATCGGCTTCCTGTCCAACGCCTTCGTGGCCACCGCGACCATGCCGCTGTGGCTGGGTACGGTCGCGGACTGGAACCCGATGTCCTCCACCGTGGCGGCCGCGCGCGAGCTGTTCGGCAACCCGGCGGCGGTCGGGGACTCCTGGATCACCCAGAACGCCCTCCTGATGGCGGTGGTCTGGCCGCTGCTGCTGGTCGCGGTGTTCGCTCCGCTGTGCGTGCACCGGTACCGCAACCTCAGCGGCTGACCCTTCCCCTGACGCTCGGCCCGTTTGGACTCGGCGCTGCCCCCGCCGACGCACCCCGGTGGCGGGTCCGTGCGGGCGTACACTGACCCGTACGCCCTACGGACCCACCACCAGGACGGACCGATGCCCCCGCAGCACAGCAAGAGTGGCGATCCCGCGCGCAGCCTGGCCCTGCTGTGGCGCACCCAGGAGCCCGCGAGCCGCCGCCGGGGCAGACCCGGACTGAGCGTCGACCGGATCGTGCTGGCCGCCACGGAGATCGCCGACGCCGAAGGGCTCGCCGCACTGTCCATGCGCCGGGTCGCCGAGGCCCTGGGGGTGGGCACGATGTCGCTGTACACCTACGTGCCGGGCAAGGGCGAGCTCATCGATCTGATGGTCGACGCCGCCTACGCCGACCTGGACTCCAGCGACCGTTCCGGCGGCTGGCGGGAGCGGCTGCGCCGGATCGCCAACGCCAACCGCGACCTCTACATCCGCCACCCGTGGATCCTCCAGACCATCACCACCCGTCTGCTCGGCCCGAACCTCATCGCCAAGTACGACCACGAGCTCTCCGCCGTGGACGGGCTCGGCCTGAGCGAGGTCGAGATGGACTCCACGGTCAACCTGGTCAACGGTTACGTGGAGAGCACCGCCCGGCAGACCCTGGGCGCGGAGCAGATCGCCCGGGAGTCGGGCATGGACGACGAGCAGTGGTGGCGGACCTACGACCCGCTGCTGGCCGCCCTGATCGACGACTCCCAGTACCCGGTCGCCTCCCGGGTGGGCTCCGCCGTCGGCGCCGCGCACCAGGCGGTCTACGACCCGGACCACGAGTTCTCCTTCGGCCTGGAACGGGTCCTGGACGGTGTTCAGGTGCTGGTCGACGCCCGCTCCGCCGCACACTCCCCGAGTCCCACGGGTGGATCCGCATGAAAAGACCCCCGGAATGGCTATGCAGAATTACGCATATCACTCCGGGGGCTTTCAAGGCCTCCCCTGGATGATCCGGACGGGGGAACCGGTCAGCGGGCCAGCGCCGCCGCCTCCCGGGCGAGCCCGGTGACCTGGTCCCAGCGGCCCTCACCGACCAACGCGGCCGGGGTCAACCAGCTGCCGCCCACGCAGCCCACGTTCGGCAGCGCGAGGTAGTCCGGGGCGCTCTCGGCGGTGATCCCGCCGGTCGGGCAGAACTTCAGCTGCGGCAGCGGACCGGTGAGGGACTTGAGGAACTTCGCCCCGCCCGACGCCTCCGCCGGGAAGAACTTGAGCTCTGTCAGCCCCAGCTCCAGCAGCGCCATCGCCTCGGACACCGTAGCCACCCCCGGCAGGGCGGGCAGCCCGGTGTCGGCCATCGCCCGGGCCAGCTCCGGGGTGCAACCGGGACTGACCAGGAAGCGCGCCCCCGCCTTTGCGGCGGCCCCGGCCTGCTCGCCGTTGACCACGGTTCCCGCGCCCACCACGGCCTCGGGCACCTCCTGGGCGATCCGCTCGATCGCGGACAGCGCCGCCGGGGTCCGCAGGGTCACCTCGATACCGGGCAGGCCGCCCGCGACCAGGGCGCGGGCCAGCGGCACGGCGTGCTCGACGTCCTCGACCACCACCACGGGCATGACCGGGGCGAGGTCGAGGACGTCCGCACCGGAGCGGGGGGTCGTCGTCATGGCTGTCTCCAAAGGCTCAATGGGAAAGGCTCGGCGGGAAGGAAAGAGTGCGACGGCTCGGCTCGCAACGGCCCGGCCAGGATCGCGCGGCTCAGTGGCCGAAGACCCCGGCGCCGCTCTCGGCCGGGCCGACCGCCCCGCGCAGGGCGGCGAAGAGCTCCCGGCCGGTCCCGGCGGAGGAGTCCACCGTGGGCCGGGCGTCCTCGCGGTCGCCCAGGTCGGCCAGGACCTCCAGTGTGCCCCGGGCCGCGTCCAACCGGATGACGTCGCCGTCGCGCACCCGGGCCAGCGGGCCGCCCGCTTCGGCCTCCGGTGAGACGTGGATGGCGGCGGGCACCTTGCCGGAGGCGCCGGACATGCGGCCGTCGGTGACCAGCGCGACCTTCTGGCCCCGGTCCTGGAGCACGGCAAGCGGCGGGGTGAGCTTGTGCAGCTCGGGCATGCCGTTGGCGCGCGGCCCCTGGAAGCGGACCACCGCGACGAAGTCCCCGGTCAGCTCACCGGCGGCGAAGGCCGTCTGGAGCTCGGCCTGGTCGGCGAAGACCTTCGCGGGGGCCTCCACCACGTGCCGCTCGGGCGCCACCGCGGACACCTTGATCACGGCGCGGCCGAGGTTGCCCTCCAGCATGCGCAGCCCGCCGTCGGGGGCGAAGGGGTCACCGGCCGGACGCAGCACCGTCTTGTCCGCGCTCTCGGCGGGGCCGTCCACCCAGATCAGCTCGCCGTCCTCGGTCAGCTGGGGCACCTGGCGGTAGCGGTCCAGCCCGGGGCCGGCGACCGTCCGGACGTCCTCGTGCAGCAGACCGGCGTCCAGCAGGGTGCCGATGAGGAAGGCCATGCCGCCCACCTCGTGGAAGCGGTTCACGTCGGCGGCACCGTTGGGGTACATGCGGGTGAGCAGCGGCACGGCCTCGGACAGCGCGGCGAAATCGTCCCAGGTGAGCTGGATCCCGGCGGCGCGGGCGATGGCGACCAGGTGCAGTGTGTGGTTGCTGGATCCGCCGGTGGCCAGCAGGGCGACCACGGCGTTCACGATCGCCTTCTCGTCGATCTGCTCGCCGACCGGGGTGTGGTGCTCGGTCAGGGCGGTCAGCCCGAGCACGCGGCGCCCGGCCTCCGCGGTGAGGGCCTCGCGCAGCGGGGTGCCGGGCTGTTCGAAGCTGGCCCCGGGCAGGTGCAGGCCCATGACCTCCATGAGCATCTGGTTGGAGTTGGCGGTGCCGTAGAAGGTGCAGGTGCCCGGCGAGTGGTAGGCGGCGGACTCGGCCTGGAGCAGCTCGCGGCGGTCGACCTTGCCCTCGGCGAACTGCTGGCGGACCCGGGCCTTCTCCTTGTTGGGCAGGCCGGAGTGCATCGGACCGGCGGGCACGAACGCCGTCGGCAGGTGCCCGAAGGACAGGGCGCCGATGAGCAGGCCGGGCACGATCTTGTCGCACACGCCGAGCATGAGGGCGCCGTCGAACATGTCGTGGGACAGGGCCACGGCGGCGGCCATCGCGATCACGTCGCGGCTGAACAGGGACAGCTCCATGCCCGCGCGGCCCTGGGTGATGCCGTCGCACATGGCGGGCACGCCGCCGGCGAACTGGGCGACGCCGCCCGCCTCGGCGACCGCCTTCTTGATGACGGCCGGGTAGGTCTCCAGCGGCTGGTGCGCGGAGAGCATGTCGTTGTAGGCGGAGACGATCGCCAGGTTGGGGGTGACGTCCCCGGCCAGGGAGAGCTTGTCGCCGACCCCGCAGGCGGCGAAGCCGTGCGCGAGGTTGGCGCAGCCCAGGGAGGTGCGGGCCGGGCCCTGGCCGACGGCCTCGCGGATGCGGGCCAGGTAGGCGGCGCGGGTGTCGGCGCTGCGCTCGGTCAGCTGCCGGGTGACCTCGGCGATCACCGGGTGGACGCTCGTCCGAGGTCCCGGGGTGCCGTTGTCGGAGGTGCTGGGGGTGTGCGCGGTCATGCCTGCTCCTCTTCGTGCCACGTGTTGCCGGTGCGGCCGATGAGCCGCTGTGCTCCTGCGGGACCGGAGCTTCCGGCGGGGTAGGTCTCGGGTGCGGTGCCGAGGCCCTGCCAGGCCTCGATGATCGGGTCCACCCAGCGCCACGCGGCCTCGACCTCGTCGCGGCGCATGAAGAGGGTGGAGTCCCCGGCCAACACGTCCATCAGGAGCCGCTCGTAGGCCTCGGGAGAGCGGGTGGCGAAGGTGTCGGCGAAACTGAGTTCCAGCGGTACCGGCCGCAGCCGCAGCGCACCGGCGCCGGGCGTCTTGGTCAGCATGGTGAGGTGTATGCCCTCGTCCGGCTGGAGGCGGATGACGAGGCTGCCCGCGCCGGACGCGGTGGCGGCTCCGGGGAAGATCGTGTGCGGGACGTCGCGGAAGCGGATGACGATCTCGGAGCGGGCGCGCTCCATGCGCTTGCCGGTACGCAGGTAGAAGGGGACCCCCGCCCACCGCCAGTTGGCGACCTCGGCGCGCAGGGCCACGAAGGTCTCGGTGTCGCTGACCGCCGGGCCGCCCGCCTCGTCCAGGTAGCCGAGGACGTCCTCGCCCTGAACCGTGCCGTTGGTGTACTGGCCGCGGACGGTGTGCTCGGCGATCTTGGCCGCGGGGATGGGTCTCAGGGACTGCAGGACCTTGAGCTTCTCGTCCCGGACGGCGTCGCGGTCGTAGCTGGCCGGGGGCTCCATGGCGGTGAGGCAGAGCAGCTGGAGCAGGTGGTTCTGCACCATGTCGCGCATGGCGCCGGAGGAGTCGTAGTAGCCGCGCCGACCGCCCACGCCGACCGTTTCGGCCGCGGTGATCTGCACGTGGTCGATCCACCGGGAGTTCCACAGGGGTTCGAGGAAGACGTTGGCGAACCGCAGCACGAGCAGGTTCTGCACGGTCTCCTTCCCCAGGTAGTGGTCGATCCGGTAGGTGCGGGACTCCGCGAAGACCGCTCCGACCTCGTCGTTCACGGCCTGGGCGGAGGCGAGGTCGCGGCCCAGGGGCTTCTCCATCACCACGCGGGACTCGGGGGTGACCAGCCCCGCGTCCTGGAGCCCCCGGCAGATGGCGCCGGAGATCATCGGCGGCACGGCGAGGTAGAAGACGCGGTCGCGGCCGGGTGTGAGCGCGGCGGCCAGGTCGGCCCAGCCGGAGGGGTCCCCGCCGACGTCGACGGTCACGTGGGAGAGGCGCCCGAGGAAGCGGCGCAGCACGTCGGGCTCGACGACCTGGACGGCGCTGTGGCCGCGGACGGCGGAGGCGGCCTTGTCGCGCAGGTCGGCGTCGGTGAGACCGTCCCGGGAGACCGCGACGACCCGGGTCTCCCCGCTCAGATGACCGTCGCGGTCCAGGAGGTAGAGGGAGGGGAGCAGTTTACGCATGGACAGGTCACCGGTTCCGCCGAAGACCACCAGGTCGGTGGGGCGGGGCGCGGGCTGCTGCGGCATTCGGTTGGCTCCTGCGGGAGGGAGTACGGAAGGGAGAGGAGAGGCGGGGGTGCCGGGCGGAGGGGACGCGGGGCCCTTGCCCGGGGGTCTTACGGCCTGGTTTCGACCCTAATCCCACTATGGTAAAAAGACCAGCACACTTCAGAACATTAATTTACATAAGTGAACGGCCTTCCAGGCGCCCCGCCGAGTGAATGGTTCAATGAGGCATGGCCAGAACCCCCGGACGCTTGTCCTCCACCGCCACCAGCGGCCACATCCTGGAGATGATCCGCACCGGCAGCGCCACCAGCCGCTCCGAGATCGCCCGGGCGACCGGGCTGTCCCGCCCGTCCGTGGCGCTGCGGATCACCGAACTGATCGAGGGCGGTCTGGTGACCGAGGGGACCCGCGCCGCCTCCAGCGGCGGCCGACCGCCCACGCTCCTGGAGTTCAACGCCGCCAGCGGACTGATCCTCACCGCCGCCCTGGGTATGGCCCGCAGCCAGGCCGCCGTGTGCGACCTCGACGGGCGGGTGCTCCTGCGCACCCCCGGCTCACCCCAGATGGAACAGGGCCCCGACGCCACTGTGCCCTGGCTCCTGGACACCTGGTCCGAGCAGGTCCGCGAGCTGGGCCGCTCCCCCGAGGACGTCCGCGGCGTCGGCATCGGCCTGCCCGGCACGGTGGAGTTCCACGCCGGACGGGCGGAGGACCGCCCCTTCCTCGGCAAGTGGGCGGGCGTGGCTCTGGGCCCGCTGGTCGCCGAGCGCTTCCCCGTCCCGGTGACCGTGGACAACGACGTGAACGTGATGGCGCTGGGCGAGCACATCGCGGGCGGGCACGGCCACACCGACGACATGGTGTTCGTGAAGGCCTCCACCGGAATCGGCGCCGGCCTCGTCTCCGGCGGCAACCTGCTGCGCGGCGCCCTGGGGGCGGCCGGAGAGATCGGCCACATCCCCGTGCGCGACGGCGGCGGCCTGCCGTGCCGCTGCGGCAACACCGACTGCCTGGAGGCGGTGGCGGGTGGGCGCCGCCTGCTGGTCCGCGCGGCCGAACAGGGGAGGGAGGCCGCCGGGATCAAGGAGCTGGTGGCGCTGGCCGCGGAGGGCGACCCGGTGGCGGTCACCCTGGTGCGGGAGGCCGGCCGGCGGCTGGGCGAGGCGCTCGCGGGCGCGGTCAACCTGCTCAACCCGGAGCTGATCGTGCTCGGCGGCGACCTGTCCGAGGCCTACGACCACCTGGTGGCGGGCGTGCGCGAGGTGGTCTTCCAACAGTGCACCGCCCTGGCCACCCGGCAGCTGCGGATCGTGGCGAGCACCCTGTGGGACGACGCCGGGGTGCGTGGCTGCGCGGCCATGGTCAGCGAGGAGATCCTCTCCCCGGAGGCCGTGAACAAACTCCTGGCCGGATAGGGCGCGGGCGAGGGCCGGGAAGAGCCCGGAGAAGGGCTCCGGAGGGAACAGACAAGGGCGGGCGGAGCGAGCCGTTGTCCACAGGCTGTGGACAACGGCGTTTACCCGGATCGAGGCCGGGCAAGCGGTAGAAGAGGGCGAATCCCCACGACCATGCCCATACCCGCCCTGACCTGTGCGGGCGCCGTTTCCACGAGCGCCCGGTTCGTCATGACACTTGACAACAAGTACTGATCTGCCGAATAGTCACGCACCCGAGTACCGCCTGGTACTCGCCCGCCCTCCGTCACCCCGCACCAGTGCCCCCACCAACCCCGTGGCCATGTCCCGTGCGGACCACCGCCCGGAAAGGTCTCCCGTACACATGCTCGACAACACCGTCGTGCTGGTCGTGATCGGCGCCAGTATCAGCCTCGTCACCAGCGTGGTCGTGACCGCGCTGCACGCCCGCCAGATCCGCCGCGCCGAACTGCGCACCAGCACGCGCACCTCCGCCCGCAACCTCACCAGCGCCTTCATCGCGGAGCGCGACGGCACCGCGGACGACACGGACTTCCTGCGCGAGTCGGAGCTCACGGTCATGTCCATGACCGACCGCAAGACCCGCGAGCGGCTCAGCGCCGTCGTCCGCCTGCTGCGCGAACACGACCTCCCCGAGGTCGAGCAGCTCAGCGGGGTCAGCGCCACCAGCGCCAAGCGCGTCCTGTGTGACCACGCCCTGGACGTCCTCGGCGCCCACCTGCGCTCGGACCGCTTGCCCGAGGTACCCGCCGTGATGCGCAAGCTGCTCAGCGTGGAGGAGGAGGCCCTGAGCATTCACTCCGGCGAGGCCCCCAAGCCCAGCGCGCCGATCGAGAAGAGCCCGGTCACCCCGCGCCCGCGCCACACCGGTACCGCCAAGAGCCCCGGTAGCGGCGGCACCGCCCGCAAGACCACCAAGAGCACCAAGACCGCCGCCAAGCCGACCGGCAAGAGCGGCGGGCGCACCACCACCGCCACCACCGAGGAGGAGGATCCGAAGAAGGAGAGCACCTTCTGGGACGACTGATCCCACAGGCGACAACGCTGGATATGTGCGGCGAAGGGTGCTTCAGCGCCAAGAACCCGCGTATCACCGGCGGGTCAGAAGTGATTCCCTCGGGTACGGATGAGACAGTCGGAGAGGAAAGCCTCAGGCGACTTCCACCCGGCGAAGGAATTGTGCGGCGCAATTGTGGTCAGGAACCGCGCGCATGGACAACCCGAACGCGCACTCGAAGAGAACTTCACCTAGGATCACTGCCACGCGTGGGTTCCGGCGTCCTCGGCAACCCCTGTCCGCCGGTGTCCCGGCTTTCCACACGGACTCGACACACCCCCTCGGCGACTTTTCGGTCAGGATTCCGGTCTGCCCGCGCCCTTCCCCCGCGCGACCTCCGCCCTCACCCGGACACGGACGCGTGACCCAACCGGGTCGGTGTCCGGCCGTTGGCACACCCAGCCGTCCGAACTCACCGAGATTGTCACGATGCCCGCTGACGAGAACTCCGCCGACTCCGGCGCGGACCACACACCAGACGAGACCCCCGAGCCCGATCCCCGGCCTGAGGGGGCTGAGGGGGATCCCGCCGAGCAGGACGCAGAGCAGGACAGGACGGACGGGGACTCCGCCGAGACCGGGGCCGACGGGCCGGACGGGCCGGACGGGCCGGAGACCGTCGTCAACGACGTCGACACGCCGGTCGAGACCACAGCGGACCGCCCGGCGGAGAGCGCCGAGGACAGCCCGGCAGAGACCACCGCGGACCGCCCGGCGGAGAGCGCCGAGGACACTCCGGCAACCGCTGCGGAGGGCCCGGAAAGCAGCGAACCGAACGCTCAGGAGTCGGGCACCGGAGAACCGGACGCCGAGCCCCCGGCTGCCACGGCCACCGCCGTGGGGAACAAGCGCAAGCGGAGCCGACTGCGCCGGGTCGTCCTGTGGACCGCCGCGTCCCTGGCGCTGATCATGCTCGCCGGGGTGGGCACCGCCTACGGCTACTACTACTCCCTGCGCTCGGGCATGGTGCAGCACGACATCGGTTCGCTGCTCAGCGAGGATGAGCGGCCGGACAAGATCAGCGACGCGGTCAACATCCTCTTCATCGGCTCGGACGGTTTCGAGGAGGACAGCCCCGCCTACTCCACGGAGTTCGAGGGCGAGCGCTCCGACTCCCTGATGCTCGCGCACATCTCCCCGGACAACCGCGTCTCGGTGATCAGCTTCCCGCGCGACTCCCTGGTGCAACTCCCCCAGTGCGACGCCTACGGGCAGGCCGACGGCACCTACGGCTACTTCGGCATGATCAACACCGCGCTGTACCACGGCGGCCCGCCCTGCGTGATCCGGACCATCGAGACACTCACCGACATTCGGGTCGACCACTTCGTCCACCTGAGCTTCGCCAGCTTCCGCGACGTCGTGGACGCCATCGGCGGGGTGGACATGTGCATCCCCGAGCCGATGCAGGACCGGCGCGCCAAGCTCGACCTCGACGCCGGGGAACAGACCCTCGACGGCGAGCAGGCCCTGGCCTTCGTCCGCGCCCGGTACGAGATCGGCGACGGCGGCGACATGGGGCGCATCGACCGGCAGCAGATGTTCCTGGCCGCCCTCGCCGACCAGGCGACCAGCGGCGACGTGCTCAGCAGCCCGACCAAGCTCAACGGCATCCTCCAGGCGGTGGCCCAGCACAGCGCCACCGACCGGGAGCTGACCCTGGACCGGATGCTCTCCATCGCGGTCACCATGGCCGACGTGGACCTGTCCGACATCGAGTTCCACACCGTTCCCTGGTACCAGGCGCCCTACGACCCCAACCGGGTCATGTGGAACGAGGAGGACGCCGGAGAGCTGTTCGCCGCCGTGCGCGAGGACCGCCCGCTGCCCGCGCTGCTCGCCGCCGACGACGCCACCGTCCCGCAGGAGCCGCCGACGGCCGAGCCCACCCCGGCCGACCCGTCCGCGCTGGAGGAGGGCACCGAGGGGCCCACCGAAGGCCCCGCCGAGACCGAGGCCAACCCCTCCGCCCGCCCGGGCGAGGGCCGTGACGCCACCTCCAACCCCTGCCAGGACGGCCTGGGCTTCGGCACCGGCGAGGACGACGGCTGGTAGACGGACCGGAAAGCGCCCGACACGAGGAGGAGGCCCCCGCCGCGAAAACTCGCGGCGGGGGCCTCCTCATGCCCCTGGCAGGGCGTGTACGCCCCCAGCAGGGCGGGTGCCTCGGGCGGCGGGGACGCTTCCGTCCCGCTGGTACGCGCCGGAGAACCCCCACAGTTCCCACCGGCGCCTCGGTCAACGGGGGTGGTCCCGCTCACCGCCCGAGGCGTGGTGCGCCCGCCACGACCGACGGGCGCACGTTCTCGGTGACTAGCTGACGAAAACCGGGGCGAAGAGCTGCTCAACGGCAAGGGGCAGCTCGACCGGCAGCTCCGCGGGCAGGTCGAAGGGCAGGTCACCCGCGGGCAGCTCCTCGGCGAGGGGCAGGGTGGCGACCTCGGGCTCGCCCAGCTCGGGCAGGCCCTGGACGCCGATCAGGTCGCCGCCGGGGGTCTCCGGCAGCGCGTTTTCGGACAGCACGGTACCGACCAGGTCCGCGTCAGTAGCGGACAGCGGCAGGGTCTCCTCGGCCCCCAGGTCCTCGAGGCCCAGACCGTCAACCCCGTCGCCGAGGTCCCCGAGGGTGCTGTCGACGGCGTCCACGACGGCACCGACGACCTCGAGGTCCTCGGGGGCGTTCATCGGCAGGGTGCCCTGGAGGTCCTGCGGCAGCAGGGTGGTCACCCCGCCGGTGAGGTCGGCGTTCTCACCGGCGTCCAAGCCCACCGGGTCGCTCATCGGGACGGTCTCGCCCAGCTGGGCGACGTCCAGGTCGTCCAGGCCGACCACGCCCAGGCTGGGCTCGTGCAGACCGGTCCCGGCGCGGCTGCCCAGTTCGGTGACGGTGTCGTCGACGACGGCCGCGCCCTGCTCCAGGTTGATCGGGGAGGCGGGCGCGCTCATCGGGAGGGTTCCGCCGCCCAGGGGCAGACCGCCGCCGTCCAGGGCCAGACCGTCGAGCAGGCCGGTCCCGCCGAGCAGGTCAGTCCCGCCGAGCAGCATGGACAGGGGGTCGACCGCGCCGCCGGTGTCGCTGAGCGGCAAGGTGTCGGTGGCGGTGCCCAGGTCGAGCGGTCCGACGTTGGCGGCGTTGTCCTCGCCGGTCCGCAGCGGGGCGTCCGTGGACAGCGTGTCCGTGGAGACGGTGTCACCGACGATCGACCCGACGGGGTCGCTCTGGTGCTGGACCTCGGCGGACTGGTGCTGGAGCTCGGGCTGGGCGGAGAGCTCGCCGGGCTGGACCTTGACGAGGTCGCCGAGGGGCGTGGTGACGCCTTCGGTCAGGGCGGTGGGGACCTGGTTGTGCAGGTCGCCCAGGGGGAGGCCGTCCGTGACACCGCCGAGCGTGTCGGCACCGGCGATACCGGCGCCGAGGGCGACGAATCCGGCGGTGCCGGCGGCCAGCAGCAGGGTCCGAGCTGAGGAACGGGCGGTGTGGAACATGTGAGTCCTTCCGGAGTGTGCGTGTGTTCGGTTCATGGGGGGCGCGACGGAGCGGGTGTCGTGCCCCGTCGCGCCGGACCGTTTCCCTGGCCAGGGGAGGCCGGTCCTGAGGGTGGTACGGGCGAGCTCTCCGGTCGGTGAACCCGTGCGCCCCTGGTGGGGGCGGGTGGGTTCGATCCGGATTCAGTCGGTCGGTCTGGCGGACCACCGGCTGACGTGAACCTCGCGGTCGAGGTGCGGGGCTCACGTCAGCCCCCAGAAGTCACCGGGAAGGCTGGTGCGGCTGGGAACGGGTGCGGCTGGAGAAACCGTGCCGGGTCGGTCGCGTGCGGCGCGCTGGAGCTCAGAAGCCGGACAGAGCAGGACCGGGGCGCGGGACGCGGATCCGGTGGGTGCGCTAGTCCGGGGAGAAGGTCGGCTCGTCGGCGGACTCGGCGGGCACCGAGCGCAGGACGTGCCGGGCGGCCTCGAACAGGCCGGGGGCGGGCGCCGGGGCGCCGGTGACGGGCAGGAACCCGGCCACGGCGGGCGCCGGAGCGCTGCCGCCGATGGCGGGGGCGGTGCCGCTCGCCACGGTGTTGACGGTGTCGGCGCCGCGGAGGCCGGTGTCACCGGCCGTGCCGCGCTCGGCCGAAACCGAGCCCTGGTCAGCGGAGGCGCTCTGCTCCCGCACCGAGCTCAGGGCCTGGGCGGCGGGCTCTTCGGCCACCGCCACGACCTCTTCGGAGGTCCGCGCCCGGCTTTCGCCGTCCTCGCGGGCTTCGTCGTAAGCGGCGTCGCCGTCGGCCTCCGGAGCGGGAGCGGTGACCTGCTCGGGCACCGGGGCGACGAATTCGGGAAGCTGTTCGGGGCTCGGCAGGGAGGTCTCCCGGACCGCGTCACGGACGTGCTGCACGGGGTCGGCCGCCTCGGTCTCGACCGCCTGCGCGGCCTCCGAGGCACCGTCCACCGCCTTCGCGGCGTGCTCACCGACGGTGGTGACGGCCCCGCTGATAGACCCGCCGAGGTTCTGAGTGCTCTCCACGAGCCCGCCCGAAAGGGCGTTCCCGGGCCCCGACAGCTCCGCGGAGTGCGCGGGAGCGGCGGAGGCGAGCCACACGGTGAACAGGATCCCGGTGAGCAGACCGACCAGCGTCAGGGCCCGTCGGAGTGGTTCCGGGCACACGGCGGGACGGACGCCTGTGGCGCCGACCGTACCGTGGTATCCAGACACCGGGGGTTTCCTTCCGCCGTGTGGGCCGGTCCGCTCCGGCGAAGTACCGAAGGGACGACAAGCTCATGGGGGTCATGTGAATGGCACCGGAAAAACCGGGATCCGGGTGCCCGACGCGAGGCCAGAGAGGCCTTCGTGCGCCGACTGACCGTGACGTTAGCATGAATTACCGGGCCGCTGTCCTCGATTCCAGAGGAATTCCCAGCCCCTCGGACAAGCTTACGAGCAGCCAGATGTGGCAAATCGGGAAAAAACCAACGACAATTCATCCAATAGTCCTCAACCCCTCAACGGCTCTGCGGAGGTTGAACCACACATGACCGAGATCCCCCAGAGCCACCGGTTGTCCCCGAAGCCCCTGGACGAGCTCCTCGCGGAGGTGCATTCCCAGATGAACCCGGGGCTCTCCGCCCAGGGAAGGGTGCACTCTCTGCTTCAGGCGGTCCTGGACATCGGTGGCGACCTGGACCTGGCGACCGTGCTGCGTCGGCTCACGGAGGCCGCCGCACACCTGGCCGAGGCCAGGTTCGCCGGGCTGGGTGTGATCGGTGAGGACGGCAGTTTCACCGAGTTCATCCCGGTCGGGTTCACCCAGGCCCAGGCCGAGCGGATCAGCCGCTTCCCCTACGGCAAGGGCGTGCTGAGCACCCCACTGCACGAACGGGCCCCGGTCCGCCTGCCCGACCTGCGCGAACACCCGGACTTCAGCGGTTTCCCGGAGGGCCACCCGGGGATGTCGAGTTTCCTCGGAGTGCCGATCCAGGTGCGCGGCGAAATCTTCGGCAACCTCTACCTGACCGAGAAGCAGAACGGCGGGGAATTCGACGAGGAGGACGAGACCATCGTCACCGCGCTGGCCACCGCCGCCGGTGTGGCGATCGAGAACGCCCGCCTGTACGAGGAGACCCGGCTGCGCGAGCGGTGGCTGGGCGCCACCACCGAGATCACCACCCGGCTGCTGTCGGGGGCCGACACCGACGAGGTACTGGCCTACTTGGCGGCGCAGGCCAGGGAGATCGGCGGCGCGGACACGGCGGTGATCATGCTGCCGGACCCGCACGCGCGCGGGCACCTGTTCGCGGAGATCGCGGACGGCCCGATCGCCCAGGAGATCCTGGGGACCCCGGTGGACATCCACGACTCCGCCTGCGGGTGGGTGTACGAGTCAGGCGAGGCCACGGCCATTCCCGACCTGCGGCAGGCCAACTGCCCGATGCTCACCCACCGCGGGTACGGGCCTGGTCTGCTGGTGCCGCTGGGCACCCCGGGGAACACCCGCGGGGTCCTCCTGCTCGGCAAGCTCTCCGAGCGGGCACCCTTCGACGGCAACATCAGGCGCATGCTGCACGCCTTCTCCGTGCAGGCCGGGGTGGCGCTGGAACTGGCCGAGGCACGGAGGGACAGCGAGCGGATCGTGGTCCTGGAGGAACGGGACCGGATCGCCAAGGACCTGCACGACGTGGTGATCCAGCGGCTGTTCGCCTCCGCGATGACCCTGATGAGCACGGTCCGGCTGATCAACTCCCCGGAGGCCGAGGAGCGGGTCCAGCGCACCATCGACGAGCTGGACAGCACGATCCGCGAGATCCGCTCGACCATCTTCGACCTGCAGAACCCGCCGAGCCGGCGGGACACCTCCCTGCGCGGGCGGATCCTGCGGCTGGCGGAGAACACCGCGCACAGCCTGGGCTGCCATCCGGGGGTGAGCCTGGACGGGCCGATCGACGCGTCCGTGCCCGACGAGGTGGGCGAGCAGCTGCTGGCGGTCCTGGGCGAGGGTCTGACCAACGTCGCCCGGCACGCCCGGGCCACGGAGGTGCACGTCTCGGTGACGGTGGAGGAGACATCGGTGACCGGTCGTCCGACCACCCTGACCCTCACCGTCACCGACAACGGCGTGGGGCTGCCCGAGGAGGGCCGCCGCAGCGGCCTGCGCAACCTGGACCAGCGCGCCCGGGCCCTGGGCGGCGGGTTCAGCGCGGGCAGGGGCGAGGGCGGCGGCACCGTCCTGGTGTGGAAGGTGCCGGTGTCGGTACCCGACCCGGAGGTCTGAGACGGCGGGCGCGGAGGTCCGGACTCGGAATCCTGAGCCGGGGGTTCACCGCCGAACGGGGCTGTCCACAGTCTGTGGACAGCCCCGTCGACACCGGCGCACGGGTCGACACCGGCGCGCCGTTGGGCGCGCCGTTCGGCGCGGTGCTTCGGTCAGCGCGGCGCCTGGGGCGTCCTTCCGGCCAGGAAGGCCGTACCGAGGGCGAGCAGTGCCACTCCCGCCCACACCCCCTGGTAGGCGATGAGCTGGGGTTCGTCGGTCCCGGCCGCCAGGAAGTAGCCGAGCGCCCCGGCCGAGACCGCCCCGCCGATGCTCCCGCCGAGGGTCTTCAGGTTGTTGAACACCGCCGAAGCGCTCCCTGCCCGGTCGGCCGCACTGGCCTCGACCACCAGTGTGGGCAGCGCGCCCAGCGCCAGACCGCAGCCCAGCCCGACCGCGGCGAACGACGCCAGGAACGACCAGAGGACCGCCCAGGAGAACACCAGGCCCAGGGTTCCAGCCGCCATCAGCACGAAGGCGAGGAACACGGTCCTGCGGTAGCCCAGGCGCGTGGCCACCGGCGCGATCGTGCTGGCGCCGACGAAGGCCAGGACCGTGGGTGCGGTCACCGCCAGGGAGATCGCCATGACCCCCAGTCCGAACCCGTACCCGGCGGCTTCCGGTGCGGTCGCCAGGTACATCACGATGACACTCTGACCGCCCAGCATCACCACTCCCAGGGTCGCCCCCGCGGCGTACTGGGGCGCGACCGCGGCCGAGGCGACGGCCCGCAGGTCCACGAGCGGCTGCTCCAAGCGCAGTTCCACCCGGATCCACACAGCGAACAGCACCGCGGCCGCCGCGACCCCGCCGAGGAAGACCGGAGAGGTCCAGCCCCAGTGGTTGCCCTGGGAGATGGATCCCAGCAGGGCGACCAGGGAGAGGCCGAGGAGAACGCCGCCGAGCCAGTCCATACCGCCCCCGGCCCGGTTCCGGGATTCGGGGACGCGGAAGTAGGACAGTCCGAGGCAGGCGAGGGCGAGTACCGCGAGCAGGCCGAGCGTCACCCGGACGTCACCGACCAGGCTCTGCACCACACCCGCCACCAGCGTTCCCAGGAGCATACCGAGGGTCAGCGAACCGACCAGCAGGCCGATGGCCCGGCGGCTCTGTGCGGGCGCCAGCCGGTCCCGGACGAGCCCGATCTCCAGAGGCAGCAGCGCGGCGAGCGGGCCGAGCAGGATCCGGCCGAGGAGCAGGACGGTGAGATTGGGCGCGAGGGCCACGACCACACTGCCGGCGGCGATGAACAGCAGAGTGATCCGAAGCATCCGCCGGTACCCGTAGAGGTCGCCGAGGCGCCCGAAGACGGGGACGCTGACCGCCGCCGCCAGGTACTGGACGGCGTGCACCCAGTGGAGCTGGGCGCTGGGGATGTCCAGCTCCGCCTGGATAGCGGGCAGCAGGGGGCTGGTCGCGCCCTGAAGCAGACCGCTGGTCAGTTCGAAGAAGACCAGCAGACCGACCACGGCGACCACACCGGTGACCGTGTGCTCCGCGGCGCCCGTCTTCTCAGCCGCACCGGTTCTCTCGGCCGAATCCGGACTGCGTTCACTCACGAGCCGCGCCTTTCTGTGCGTGGGGGTGGGGTGGGGGTGGGGGTGGGGGTTCAGGAAGTCCTGGCCAGGCGGCGGACCGCGAGCTCGGCCAGGAGGGCGGCCTGTCGGGGCAGAACCGCGTCGTCGAAGCGGGCCTGCGGCGCGTGGTTGGCCGGCGCGGCGGTCGGATCGGTGCCCTCGGGGACGGCGCCGAGCAGGAGCATCGATCCGGGCACCTCACGCAGTACGAACGAGAAGTCCTCGGACCCGGCGACGGGGACGGGGGAAACGAACCCGCTGTGCTCACCGAACAGCTCGTGTGCGGTCTCCATCGCGAAGACCGCCTCGGTGTCATCGTTGACGGTGGGCGGGTACTGGACTTCGTAGTCGATCTCGGCGGTCAGCCCGTGGGCCGCCGCGATGCCCTGGACCAGGGCCGGGACGCGCTCCTGGAGGAGGGCGTGGTTGGTGTCCGAGAAGCTGCGCACGGTCGCCTCGAACTCGGCTCCGGCCGGGATCACGTTGCCCTGCGAACCCGCGCTGAGCTTGCCGACGGTGATGACCACCGGGTCGAAGACGTCGTAGGTGCGGGTCACGTGGTTCTGGAGGGCGGTGACCATTTCGCAGATCGCGGGGACCGGGTCCTTTGCGGTGTGCGGGGTGGAGCCGTGGCCGCCGACCCCGCGCACGGACACCTTCACGGCGTCCGAGGCACTCATGACCACACCGGACTTGGTGGCGAGGATCCCCTGGGGAAGTGTGTTCGCGGCGACGTGGATGGCGTAGGCGGCGTCCAGGGGCTTGCCCGCGGCGTCCAGCACCCCCTCCTCGATCATCTTCGGGGCGCCGCTGTAGCCCTCCTCCCCCGGCTGGAACATGAACACGACGTCGCCGTGCAGCTCCCCGCGCATCTCGCAGAGGATCTTCGCGGCGCCGACCAGCCCGGCGACGTGCAGGTCGTGCCCGCAGGCGTGCATACGGCCGTCAATGGTCGAGGCGTAGTCGACCCCGGTGTCCTCCTGGACCGGGAGGGCGTCCATGTCACCGCGGAGCAGGACGGCACCGCCTGGCCTGCCGCCCCGCAGGACGGCGGTCACCGAGGTGAGCCCACGGCCGACGTCGAGTTCCAGGGGCAGCCCGTCGAGCGCGGCCAGGATCCGGCCCTGGGTGAGGGGCAGGTCCAGCCCGAGTTCGGGCTCGCGGTGCAGGGCCCTGCGCAACTGCACCATCTCCTCGCGGAACCGCTCCGCACGCTCGACCATCAGCATCCCGGCCTGCCTTCCCTCGTGTGCTTGTGCAGGTCAGAATGGGGCCAGAGCTTCAAAAAGGGCTGCAAAAAGCAGGAAAATCTCAGGGGGGAGGTGAAAAGTGCCGGAAAACCGCATGCTCGACGACGTGGACCAGCAACTCGTCCACGCCCTCCAGATTTCCCCCCGCGCCCCCTGGTCGCTGGTCAGCGACGTGCTGGGGATCGACGCGGTGACCGCCGCCCGGCGCTGGCAGCGGCTGGTGGACTCCGGTGCGGCCTGGGTGAGCGCGGCGCCCGGCACGGGGATGAGCGGTCAGGGAAAGGGCTGCCTGGCGTTCGTGGAGGTGGACTGCGTGAGCGGGGCCCTGCTCGACGTCGCCCGGGCCTTCACCGCACTGCCCTACGTGGCCACGGTCGAGCACGTCACCGGTGACCGGGACCTGATCCTGACGGTGATGCTGGAGGACGTGGGCACACTGTCGCGGTGGGTGGTGGGCCAGCTGGACACGATGGCGGGGGTGCGGTCCAGCCGCACCCACGTGGCCGGGGCGGTGTTCACCGAGGGCAGCCGTTGGCGGCTTCGGGCCCTCGACCCCCGGCAGGCGGAACGGATCGCCAGGGAGCTCCCCGCGGCCGAACCGGCCGGAGATCCCGACGCCCTGGACCGGAAGCTGACGGTGGCGCTCTCCGTCGACGCGCGCGCTTCCTACACGGCCCTGGCCCAGGACTGCGGGAGCACACCGGACACCGTGCGCCGCAGGGTGCGTCGGCTGTTCGCCTCCCGGGTGGTCCAGGCCCGCTGCGAGGTGTCGCGGCCGCTGTCGGACTGGCCGATCGCGGTGATCGTGTGGGCGCAGCTGCCGCCGGACCAGATCACCGAGGCGGCGCAGAGGATCAGCAGTATGCGCGAGGTGCGGCTGTGCGCGGGAGTGACCGGTCGGCACAACCTGATGGTGGCGGCGTGGAGCCGGTCGGTGGAGGACGCCCAACGGTTCGAGGCGGAGCTCGTGCGGACCGCGCCCAAGCTGGTGGTGGGGGACCGTTCGATCGCGCTGTGGCCGATGAAGCTCAGCGGTCACCTGCTCGACCAGAACGGTTTCCGGACCGGGATGGTGCCGGTGAACCCGTGGGACGTGGACACGGGGATGGAGCGGTGAACCGGGTGCCCGGGGCGGGGCGGTGCCGGGCGCACGGTGCTCAAGGTGACCAACACCGGCGCCGAGGTCGGTGATTCGGGGCCGGTGACGCGGACGAGCTGTTCGAGCCCTTCCACCGCGGCGACGCCGCCCACCTGCACCGTGACCGCCCGGGCAGCGGGCTCGGGCTGTCCATCGTCCGATCGATCGCCACCGCCCACGGCGCCAGGGCCACCGCGAGAGCCCGCCCGGAAGGGGGTCTGGTCGTGACCGTCGGCTTCCCGGAGCTCTGATCCCCGCCACCCGATCCGAACAGACGGTCAGACAGACGGTCAGACAGGCAGACGGACAGGTCGACAAGTGGACACCCGGGCACAGCGTTGCCGTGACGAAGCAGTCGTGACGAAACTACGCAACGAAAGCAAGTCCCGATGGTAGGGCGATCCCAGGAACGGAGAACGGGCCGCGGGCGTAACGTTTCTCGGCGCGGGTTATCCACAGCCTGGGGACAGCGCCTGGCACACCCCCACCCGACCTGATGTCGATATCGGGGGAGTCCGCTCCCGCCCGCTCCGTGCTGCCCGCGTTCCCCCGAAAAACCCGAGCTGCAGGGCTGCGGGGCACGGGTCAAGGCGTCAAGGGCGGGATGTCAGGCCCGGGGCTCGGGTTCCTGGGTCTGAACGGCGGACTCGGCGACGCCGTTGGTGGGCACGGTCAGCAGACGGATCCCGTAGGCCGCCACCAGGCCGCACAGCAGGGCGACCGCGCCGCCGAGCCAGCCGCCCGCGTAGGTCTCGCCCATGAACACGACCCCCACCAGCGCCGCCGCCACCGGGTTGGCCAGCGTGGTGACACCCAACGGCGCCCCCAGGTCCATGCCTTGGTAAGCGGCCTGTGCCAGGAAGAGCCCGAAGACCGCGATCACCGCGGTCGCCAGCGCCGACGGGTGCGTGAGCCCTGCCAGCAGGCCGTCGCCGAAGGCCCACACCGCGGTCTTCACCGTCGCCGCGGACACCCCGAAGGCGATTCCGGCCGCGGCGGCGAGCAGGTAGCTGCGCCAGGACGCGGAAGGAACCCGGCCCGCGATCCCGGCGATGGCGGCGAGCAGAACGACGGCCCCGACTCCCACCAGCACCGATTCCTCGGCGGACAGCACCCCGCCCTGGTCACCGGTGACCGTGACCGCCAGCAGCACCCCGAGCGCCAGCATCGTGTAGGCGGCGCCGTGCCACTCCGCGCGGCTGACCCTGCGGTGGGCGAGCCTGGCCGACCACGGAATACCGAAGATCAGCACCAGCACGCCGAGGGGCTGGATGACGGTCAGCGGCGCGAAGCTCACCGCCGCCACCTGGAAACCGGCACGGCCCCCGTTGAACACCATCGACACCCACCAGAGCGGGTGGCGAAGGATCGAACCCAGTTGCCTACGCCCGGTCAAGGGTTCGGTCATCCGAACGGCGAGCCTGCGCTGGGCCACGGCGGCGGCCGTGTACGAGACACAGGACAGAACACCGAAGGTGATCCCGAGCCACATGCCATACGACAAAAGGGTCATGGCACCCATCCTCCCGGGCGGTCAGGAGGGGGGACAACGGGGGTACGGCCGACGCCGCGGGATTACGCGGAGACGCCACGAGGAGCTGCGACCACGGCGGAGCGTGCCCCCGCGGCCGCCACCCGATCCTCGCGGGAGCAACGGAAGTACCGGTTGGCGGTGGGTGTGAAGGCCGCCACCGTCGCCACCACCACGGCCACGACGTAGACCAGGGTGTGCGCGATTCGCACGAGCAGGGCGACCCCGTGGCCCTCATAGCCCAGTCCGACGAACACCCCCAGCCCCGACAGCACCCCGATCCCCATGGAGACCAGCACGCTCACCAGTCCCACACCGGTCATGAGCACCACCAGGGTGACCCGGGACCAGCCGTGACCGCGGGCGAACCAGGCCACCAGGAGAGCGGAGAAGGTGTAGAGCAGCGCGCGCGTGACCAGCGCGAGCCACGGCACGGCCCCGCCGTCGGCCAGTCCGGGGGCGACAGCGAGGGAGGTCTCGGTGATCCCCGCCGCGATCGCCACCGCCCACAGGATCGTGGCCCAACGCACCGGATTCGGAAGGGTCAGGTTCGGAAGGGTCGGGTTCGCAACGGTTCTGTGCATGGAACCCAGGTTCCCGCGCCGGGGCGGCTGTTTCCATGGTGGTGATACCACCACCATCCGTGGTGCGCGCTCCCCCTGTTCGCGAAAGCGCTCGGTTGCGGGCAGCACGAAACGGGCGGGAGTGGAGGCTCCCCCGGTATCGACATCAGGCCGAACGTGAGAGCTCCTTCCAGAGCCGTGCTCCAGCCTGTGGATAACCGGAAACCGCCGCCCCTGACCTGCCTTCCGTTCCTCGCACCGCCTCCACCCCTGCTACCCCTGCCCCCTCCTGCTTCTTCCACCGCTTCGGCGCTGACCGCTGCTTCGGCGCCGGTCAGCCGCGTCCGGCGAAGGGCATCTCCCGGGCCATGACCGTCACGGTCGGGACGTTCACATCCAGGGGTAGGGACACGATGTGCGCGATCGTGTCGGCCACGTGCGCGGCGTCGATGCTCGGTTCCGCACGCACCGAACCGTCGGCCTGGCGGGCCTGGCTGAACCCTGCGGTCATCGCGGTGGCGGCGTTGCCGACATCGATCTGCGTGCAGGCGATCCCGTAGCCCCGCAGGTCCAGGTTCATGGATGCGGTCAGGCCGTTGATCGCGTGCTTGCTCACCGTGTAGGCCACACTCGACGGCCGCGGCACGTGCGCGGAGATGGAGCCGTTGTTGATGATCCGCCCGCCCTGCGGGGACTGGGCCTTCATCATCGCCGCGGCCTCCCGTGCGCAGTTCAGCGAGCCGGTGACGTTGGTGTCCAGGACCTCGCGCCAGGCGCTGTCCCCGATCTCGTCCACCGAGGCCGCCGGGCCGAACACCCCGGCGTTGTTGAACAGCACGTCCACCCGGCCGAAGCGCTCACGCACCGCTCCGAACAGCGCCCGGACCGACTCCGCCGAGGTCACGTCCGTCTCGACGACCACCGCGCCGGGGCTACCGTCGGCGGTCTCCTCCAGGGTCTTCCTGCGGCGACCGGCCAGCACCACCGAGTGCCCGTCCCCGAGCAGCCGCCGCGCGGTCTCCCGCCCGATCCCGGCGCCTGCCCCGGTGATCACGATGACCTTGTGGTCGTTCCCAGCAGCCACGGCCAGCCCCCTCGTTCGGTCCGATCCCAGCAGCAGGAGACTACCGACCGGATCCGGCCGCACCCGGTCCGGTGCCCCCTCACGGGCCCCACTCGTTCAGCACCGCCCAGATGACCGCCGCGGCTCAGACCCCCTCCGCCGCGTCGAAGAACCAGGCGATGGAGAGCGCGCCCGGGTCGAGGACCTGCTGGGCTCTCTCGCCCAGGTAGCTGGCTCGACCGCGGTGGGCGATCATGCCGCTGGTGGAGTCAGCGCCGACGCGGGCGGCTCGGGCGGCTTCCTGGAGAGCCTCGCGCCAGGAGCGGGTTTCGGTGGCGGCGAGGGCCTCGGTGGCGGGGACCATCGCGTCGACCATGGTCTTGTGGCCCACCTCGGCCTTGCCGAGGCGGCGGACGGCACCGGTGGCGGTGTCGAAGGCTTTGGCGAGGTCGGACACCGCCCAGGGCGCGGAAGGTCCAGCGCCCAGGCGGCCGAACCAGAGGCCGAAGAGCGGGCCGCTGGTGCCGCCGGAGGCGAGGAAGGTGTCCGAGACGGACTGGAAGACCTCGGCCGGGTTCTCGCCCTCCAGGTTGGTGCGGGCGCGTTTGAGGGCCGAGCTGATGTTCCAGCCGAAGTCGCCGTCACCCGCCTGGCGGTCGAGTTCGGTGAGTTCGTCGGCGTCCTTGATCACCCGGTCGGCGAAGGCGAGGAGCCATGCCTTCGTCTGCTCGCCGGTGAGTTCGTTGGGTTCGGTCATCGTGGTTTCTCCGCTCACCAGACCAGTGCGGGCGTCCGCACCGGTGCGTCCCAGAACTTCACGAGGTCGTCGGTCAGCGCGGTGAGCGTGATCGACAGCCCCTTCATGTCCAGCGAGGTCACGTACGGCCCGACGAGCGAGCGGGCGATGTTCACGCCCAGGCCGTCGAGGACCCGGCGGGTCTCGCGCGCCGCCACGCCGAGTTCCAGGCCGTGGGTGGCGCCCAGCCCGTTGACGATGGCCAGGACCGAGTGCCCGCGTTTGATTCCCACGGACTCGATCAGGGGTCCTACCAGGCTCTCCACCAGGCCCGCGGCTTCGAGGGCGGGCCGGGTCTCGATGCCTCGTTCGCCGTGGATGCCCACGCCGAACTCCATCCGGCCAGGCTTCAGCTCGAAGGACCGTTTGCCGGTCATCGGGTTGGTGCACGCCTCGAAGGCCACGCTGAGGGTGGCCGAGCGCGCCACCACGTCCTGGCCGAGCAGACGCACGTCGGCCAGCGGAACCCCGGCCTCGGCGGCGGCCCCGCAGATCTTCTCCACCGCGACGACCGCGGCGGTCCCCCGGCGGCCGGGACCGCCGTCGTCCTCGCGTTGGGTGGCGAGGTCGTCGTCGACCAGCACCTGTTCGACCCGGTGGGTCTCGGCGAGGAGCTCGGCGGCGATGGAGAAGTTCAGGACGTCGCCGGTGTAGTTCTTGACCACCGTCACCGTGCCCTCGCCGGTGTCCGCGGCGCGGATGGCGGCCCGCACCTGGAGCGCGGTCGGACTGGCGAAGACTTCACCCGGAACGGCGGCGTCGAGCATGCCGGAGCCGACGAAGCCGGTGTGCAGAGGTTCGTGCCCGGACCCGCCGCCAGAGATCAGGGCGACCTTCCCCGCGGCGGGCACGCGCCGGGTGACGAACAGGGGGTCGGTGTGCACGTCGACCAGGCCGCCGTGGGCCTCGGCGAGACCCTCCAGCGCCTGTTCGACCAGGGTCTCGCGCTCGTTCATGAAGAACCGGCTCATGCCGCCTCCTGGGTTCGGATATCCCTCGTCCGGGCACCGCGCGACGGGCAGGGCGCCGTGTCCCACCCCATGCCTACCCACTCCCCGCCCGCCCCACCTCCGGTTGGCTTCCGGCCGATCGGCCGAGCAGCTTCTGGCCGATCGGCTGGCCGGTCGGCCGATGCGGCTGACCACCCGGCCGGCGAAGACTGAGAGAACCGCCAGGCGTGGCACGAGGAGCAGAACCAAACCCAACAGCACCAAGCGACAGGGGGGACGAGTCGACATGTCGGCAACAACAGGGGGCTCCGGCGGGCTCCCGCCCAGGGCGCCGCGCAAACTGGCACCTGATCTGGCACGCGGTGTCATGCTGCTGCTCATCGCGATGGCCTACGCGGGCGTGTACGCCGGGGTCGGCTTCGGCACGGACGTCTCGGGGGAGGCGTTCCACGACCGGGCGGCGTCGCTGTTCACCACACTCTTCCTGGACAACCGAGCCTTCCCGATGTTCGCCATCCTCTTCGGCTACGGCATGGCCTGGATGGTCTCCCGGCAGCGGGCGCGGGGCACTTCGGAGCAGGAGGTCCGTCGGCTGCTGCGGCGCCGTGGCGGCTTCCTGCTGCTGTTCGGCTTCGTGCACGCGTTCTTCGTGTTTCCCGGCGAGATCCTCGCTTCATACGGTCTGGCGGCGCTGGTCACCGGCTGGCTGCTGCTGCGCTCGAACCAGGCGATCGTGCGCGCCGCCGTGGTGTTCGCGGTGTTCTACGCGATCACGGTGCCGCTCTCGATGGTCGGCATGGCCATGAGCGGTACGACGGAGGGCTCGGAGGACAACTGGGCCCTCCCCGGTTACCTCACCGCGGAGGACTGGATCGGACGCCTGGTAGGCCTGCCCATCAGTCCGCTGTTCATCGCCTTCGCCTACCCGCTGCTGTTCCTGGTCGTCATCGGGTACCGGGCGGGCCGCGCCGGTCTGCTGGACGACCCGGCGGCGCACCGGGGGTTCCTCACCGGGGTCGCGGTCGTCGGCATCTCGGTCTCCGTGCTGAGCGCGCTGCCGATCGCGCTGGCCGTGCAGGGCGTCCTGTCCCCCGGAGCGCTCACCGAAGGGCTGTACATGGCCCTCCAGGTTCTCAGCGGGGTCCTCGGCGGTGCCGGGTACGCGGCGCTGTTCGCCCTGTGGGGTACCCGCCTGGAGCAGACACGGGGCCCGCTGACCCGGGCGGTCGCGGCCATGGGCCAGCGCTCCCTGACCTTCTACATCCTCAACTCGGTACTGGTCGCGGTGGTGCTCCACCCGGATCTCGTCGGGCTGGGCACCGTGACGGGCGGTGCCGGTGCGCTGCTGGTGGCGGCGCTGGCCTGGTCGGTGAGCCTGGCGCTGGCCGCCTGGCTGGCGGTCCGCGACCGCCCGGGCCCGCTCGACCAGCTGATGCGCCGCTGCGTGTACGGCGGCCGCAAGGCACACCGAGCAGCCCAGGAGCCGAGAAAGCCGTAGCCGCGGGTTGGAGCAAGCAGAATCGGACGGGGGTGGGGGCCTTGCCGGGTCCTCCCCTTTGACCCGGGGCCCGCGCCACCCCCGTCGCTCAGCCTGGACCCGACCGCGTATGCGGCGGGTTCAGGCGAGTTCGCGGCCGGACGGCTGTCCGGCGACCGAGATGCGCAGCACCGTCGGGAGCCGGTCCAGGTCCAGGGAGAGACGCAGTCTGGCAAGCGCCTCGTTGCGACACCGTTGCCACACGGCGACGGGGTCGGCGTCCTCGGCGAGGACCAGGTCCAGCAGCAGGCAGGGTTCGCGCGGGGACTCGGTCAGTTGGGCCCGGCCCCGGCGCACCCCCGGGTAGGCGCTGATCTCACTGGCCAGGGCCTTACAAGCAGCACGGGCGACCACGTCGGTGCGGCCCCCGTCCCCCTCGGCCAGGTGGAGCGAGGACACCCGTGCCGAGCGCCCCTGCACGAGCAGCCAGCGCAACGCCGCCACGACCGCCAGCACCGCCAGTGCCGCGACCGCGTACGGAATCCAGGGGGCGGCCAGCAGCGGAGCGGCCTGCCCGGCGACCGACCCGAGGGTCTCGTCCGCGCTCCCCGCGGCGAAGCGGGGGAAGGGCCCGTACACCAGCAGGGGCACGACCGCCCCCGCCGCCAGCAACAGCACTCCCATGAGGGCCAGCCCCTGCCGGTTGCCCCGGGCGGTGCGGCGGGCGCGGCGGTGCGGGTAGCGCTTCACCGGAGACCTCCCTTCACCGGCCGGACCTTGGCGCGCACGCGCACCGGGCGGGCCGGGCCGAGCTCGAGGACGCGTTCCCGAACCCCGCTCTCCACCCGTGTCCGCAGTCCGGGGGCGGTGTGCTCCGGGGTGCGGACCATGACCCGGACGGTGCGGCTGCGGATACGGGCGCGGGCCCCGGCGACGCCGTCCACCTCCTGGGCCGCGCTCTCCGCGATCCGGCACAGCCCCCGCCGGGACAGGCCCACGACCAGGTCACGGTCGTCGGTGCGCAGCACCATGTGGCTGCTCTGGCCCGGAACGAGCGCGGTGAGCAGCAAGTACAGGCCGATGACGGCGGTCGTGGCGGAGGCGATGATCATCTCCGGCCCCGCCCATCGGGCGCCGATGGCCGGTTCGGAGACCCGTTCCAGCGGTACGAACCGCAGCGGAGCCCCGACCAGCACGGCGATCAGTTCGGCCGCGGCCAGCCCCGCGACCAGCACGGTCACGGTGCTGACCACGACGGCCGCGGTGGACCTGCGCGGCCGGAAGGTGCGGACCGCCACACGGTGGGCGGAGCGCGCGTCGGCTTCGGACGGCGCCGGTCCCGGGGGCATGCCGGACCCGGTCGGGTCGGATGCCCCCGGGTTGGAGATCGTCGCGCTCACCACCGCGCACCCCCGCCCTCGTGCTCACGGGTGAAGAGGGTGGACAGGTCCGTCTCCCCGGCGTAGGCGCGCCCGGCAAGGAACCCGGCGATGCCGAGGACCAGGACGAGGAGGAAGGCCCCGAACCCGCCGAAGTAGGCCACCAGGCCGAGGACGGACCCGTAGGTCAGACCGACGATCGACCACATCGTTCTTGCTCCTTACTGGTGTGGGGGAGGGATGCTCTAGCGGACCCGGGGCTCGGCCGGGGTGTCCTGGGAGTCGTCGTCGGGCAGGTGGATGTCGTCGACGGTCACGTTGACCTCGGTGACCTCCAGCCCGGTCATGCGCTCCACCCCGGTGGTGACGTTGCGGCGCACGACCCCGGCGAGGTCGGGGATGGAGATGCCGTACTCCACGACCAGGTTGATGTCGATGGCGGTCTGGGTCTGGCCGACCTCGACGGAGACGCCGCGGGCGGCGGTGTTGGTGGAGGTGGAGCCGGGGATGCGCTCCCGGACGGCGTCGAAGGCACGGGCCGCTCCCCCGCCCATCTGGTGAACGCCGCGGACCTCGCGGGCGGCCATCCCGGCGATCTTGGCGACGACGTGGTCGGCGATGTCGGTGCGCCCGTTGTCCGTGGCGCGGTCGGTGCGGTCGGGGGTCCGGTCGGTGCGGGCGATGTCGGTGCGGCTTCCGGCGTCGGCGCCGTTGGACTGGCTGTTGTCCAGGGTGGCAGGGGCGGGGGCCTCGTGGATGTCGGTGCGGGCGGTCCCGGGGTTCTTGGCTGCCATGGGGTGCTCCTGATGGTCGGTTCGGATCGGTGCCGACGGCCCTTCTGTGCGGGCCGTCGTATGGAGGACACGGGAGAGGGGGGTTGGCTCACGCGGAAACCAGTGTGACCTGGAACACATTTGATGATCGCGAAAATGCTACGTAATGTAGTTAACTTCTGGCGACAAGTAGTTACCCCGGCTCCGGGAAAGCTGGATCCCGCAGATGCACACGGATACGGACACCGCAGCACTACCGGAGAGCGTGCTCGTGGAATGGGCGCAGGACGGCGACGACCGCGCCTTCGAGGCCCTCGTGCGCCGCCATCAGGACGTCGTCTACCGCATCGCCCTCCGTACCCTCGGCAACGCCGCCGAGGCCAGGGACACCGCGCAGGAGGCCCTCATCACGGCCTGGCGCAAGCTCCCCGGCCTCCGGGACCCGCACACGTTCCCGGCCTGGCTGCACCGCATCGTCGGCCGCCTCGCGCTGAACGCCCTGCGCGCCCGCCGCCCCGAGGAACCCGCCGAGGAGGACGCAGAGTTCAGGGAGAGGGGCGCGGGCCCCGCCGACCGGGCCCTGGCCACCGACCTGAACGAGGCCCTGCGCGAGGCCCTGTCCGGGTTGCCACCCCCACAGCGGATCTGCTGGGTACTTCGGGAAATGGAAGGATTGGGCTATGAGGAGATAGCGGAGATCGTCGACACGACCCCGACCGCCGTACGCGGACGCATCCACCGCGCGCGTACCCATCTCGTGGAGGCGCTCGAACCATGGCGGTAGACCCGTCCGACGACCACGAACAGCTGCCCTGCGGCACCTCCGCCGACGCACTCCTGGACCACCTCCGGGAGGGCACCGCCACGGCGCACGAGCGGACCTGCCCGCACTGCCTGGCCGCCGCGGAGGAGTTCCGACCGCTGCTGTCCGCTCTGGGATCGGCCCTGAGCGAGAACCGCGAGGTCACCGCCCCGTCCGGGCTCCTGGACGACGTGATGCGCACGGTACGCGCCGAAGGGCGCTCCGGGGAGACCCTCCGCCTGCCCGCCCCCGGTCCTCGGTCCGGTTCCGACCCGGACTCCGGCGGCGCGCCCGGAAACACCCGGATCCGCCACTCCGCCGTCTCGGCGATGCTGCGCGCCTGCGTGGACCCGGCGGAAGGGCTGATCGTCGGCCGCTGCCGGATCAGTCACACCCCGGACGGGCTGGCCGTCACCGCCACCGCCCGGGTGCTGGCCGGTACCGTCATCCCCGACGCCACCGCGGCGGCCAGACGCGCCATGGCCGCCTTCGTGGCGGACCGGCTGGGCCTGCGGGTCGCGCGGATCGACATCGACGTCACCGACGTCATCGATCTGGCCTGAAACGCGCCCGCGGCCGAGCTGATCCCGCCCACGCGAGGCGGGGAGATCCGGCTGACCGGCCACGGATTCGAGGAGGGGCGGACCTACCGGGCCACGCCCTCCGACGGGGCGGGCGGCACGCGGCCAGCGGGCGAGTTCGCGGGGGTGGCGGTGAGCCCGTGGTGAGCTCCTCCTGAAGGTCCCCGGAAGGCCTCCGGAGGGCTGCCCTCGCAGGCGATCGCCAGGTCCGGACTCTGGCACCTACGGCTGCCCCGGCCCTCTCATTCACCCTGGGTGACAAGGCCTGAGCGAAGTGGTGAGCGGCATCACTCTCCGTCGTTACCGCGTGGACACAGAACGACGAACGGGCGCAACCTCGGCTTGGCACCTTCGAGGGCATGGACGCTTTCAGTGGCAGCCGTGGAACCGACGACCACCAAGGATTCTTCGGGCGCGAGGTACTGGAGATGGGGACCCTGCTGTTCGCCGCCGGAGCGGCGCACCTGCTGGTGGTCTCCCTGGGACACAGCGACAGCGGGGTCCGGACCCTGATCGTGCTGGGGGTCCTGCTCCTCGCGTTCTCCGCCCTGCACCGCTGGCGCAGGCACCGCCGAACCCGCCGTCAATCACCCGCCTATCCCGCGGCGGCCGCCCTCGCGCGGCCCCGCCCCGGCTCCCCCGTGGAGGACCGGCTCTGGAGCGTGCGCGTCACCGTAGCCGACGTCCCCGGCGGGCTGGCCGCCCTCACCGGCCGGTTCGCGGCGCTCGGTGTCGACATCCGCCTCATGCAGGTCCACCCGGACGGCACCGACGCCGTCGACGAGTTCTTCGTGAGCGTTCCCCCGACCGTCGGCGAAGCCGACCTGCGCCGGGCGGTGCGGGACGCCGGAGGCCGCCGCGCCGTGGTGCGCACCGCCGATGTCCACGAGCTCAGCGACACCACGAGCCGCACCCTCACCATGGTGGACGCGCTGGTCACCGGCTCGACCACCCTCGAACGCTGCCTGCTCGCCCTCGCCGCCGCCCACGACGTCCGCCGCGCACCGACGCCCGTGGGCTCCGAGGATCACGCGGTCTCCGACGGGTCACGCGCGCCCCAGCCCCGGGAGGAACTCCTCGGTACCACCATGCTCCTGCCCGCGCCCGGCGGCGGCACCCTGACCGTCCACCGCGCGGGGCTGCCGTTCACCCCCGTGGAGTTCGCCCGCTGCCGTGCCCTGGCCCAGGTGGCCTGTTCCCTGGAGTCCCGTTCCCTGGAGGGGAGACCGGACCACCGCTGACCGGTGGGCTCCGCCCGTGGCCGGGTAGGGATCCGTTGTCGCCCCGTGTGGCGCCCGTCGTGAACCGGGGCGGTGCGCGGGGCGTCGGAGCACCGCGGGTCCCGAACGGGACCCGCCCCCGGAGCGAAAGGCACCACCATGACATCGGACCTGCCCGGCGCCTGGAAGACGCTGGAGGCGGGCGACGCCCCGGCCGCGGTGCGGTCCCTGCGCGCGAGCGCGGACGACCTTCCGGTGCGGGACCTGGCCGAGTTCAGCGCCGCGGTCGCGCGCGCCCAGGGCCTGGACGACCTCGCGACCGTGTCCGAAGCCCTGCGGGAGCAGCCCGACAGCGCCCAGGCCTGCTACGACTTCGGGTTCGAGTGCCTGGAGGCCGGGGCCCCGCACCTGGCGGTCCCGGCGCTGCGGGCCGCCCGTGCGCTGGCACCCGCGGCGGCCCCGGCCCTGTGGGAGCTGGTCTCGGCCCTGGAGGACGAGGAACGGCACGCCGACGCGGTGCGGGAGCTGCGCGCCTGGCGGGGCGACCTCCCGGACTGGCCCGGCGGCTACCTGCTCGCCTACAACGCCCTGTGCTCCGGGGACGTGGGCACCGCACGGGAGGTCCTGGACCACTTGTCGACCCCCGGGGACGACAGCTGGGACCTGGCCCACGACCGGATCACCCGGATGGTGGACCGCGCCGGGACCGCCCGTACGGCGGGCGCCCTGGACGGCCAGGACCTGCGCGGCTGGCAGTTCACGCTGACCGGGTCGATCCTCGGGCACCTCTCCCCGTTCGGCTTCGACGAGGGCATGAACGGCCGGTTCGCCCACCTCGGCGACCAGTACGCCCTGTGCCGGAACGGTCTGCTGAACCTGGCCGCGGTTCTGGAGGCCGCCGGGACGCGGCCGGACGCGGTCATGCCGCTGCCGGACCGCTCCAGCCGGATCCTCGGCCTGGCCGCCGCACGGCTGCTGGACCTTCCGGTGGTCCCGGTGGACCCCGAGCGTTCGGACGCCCTGGTGGTCGCCTACGACCTGAACGACAGCGAACCCGAACTCCTGCGCGCGCTGGTGCCCCGCGCGCCCGGCCAGATCCTGTTCGAGCGCGCCTCCTGCTGGACCTCCCCGCCCGGGGTCAGCGCCGACGTGGTCGACGTGCTGCACCAGCACGTCGTCGAGCCGTGGGGCGAGACCCTCCGCATGCCGCCGGGTCCGGACAGCGAGGTCGAGCGGATCCCAGCGGACGACTCCCCGGAGGGGGAACTGGCCGAGCGGATCCTGGCAGCCGAACCCGAGGAGGGGGAAGAGGACCGGGGCGCGGCGCTGGTGCCCTTCGCCGAGGCGGTCGCGGACCACTGGGCCCGGGGCCCGCGCCTGCCGGTGGCGACATCCGGCCCGGTGCGCAGCTCCCGCTTCGAGTAGTCCGGGCAACTCGGGTAGTGGGCCCGTCGCCGGAGACCGGAGCGTCGCCGAGGAGCCCGAACCCCGGAACCGCCGGTGACCCGGCGGTTCCGACGGCGGCGGCCCCGGGTCCGGGACAGCGGCGGACTTGTGGGTAAATGGGACGTATGGTTTCCCCCCGATCACCCTTCGCAAGGAACCCCGTCCGAACGACCACCCTCACCCTCGGGGCGGCCTGCGCCCTGGCGGTGGGATCGCCGCTGCTGGCCGCACCGGCGCACGCCGTACCCGCTCCCGCCCCGGCGGCCGCCTCCTCCCCCGCCACGGTGGAGGTGGCCTCGGACCTGCGCACCGGCGACACCGGCGCCCAGGTGAGCGCGCTCCAGGAGCGGCTGTCCGCGCTCGGCTACTGGATCGACGGCGTGGACGGCCATTTCGGCCTGCACACCGAGCACGCCGTACTGGCGCTCCAGAAGGCCGCCGGGATCGACCGGGACGGGATCGTCGGCCCCGACACCCGGGCCGCGCTCAGCGCGGGCACGGTCCCCTCCGCCACCACGGAGTCCGGTTCGGTGGTGGAGATCGACCTCGAACGCCAGCTGCTGCTGGTCGTCACCGACGGCGAGGTCAAGAGCGTGATCCACACGTCCACCGGTTCCGGTCAGCCCTACGAGGGCTCCGACGGTTCGGAGCGGATCGCCACCACGCCCACGGGCGAGTACGCGGTCTTCCGGGACGTCGACTCCTGGGACCCGGGACCCTACGGGGCGCTGTACCGGCCCAAGTACTTCAACGGCGGTATCGCCGTGCACGGCTACCCCAGCGTCCCGGCCCAGCCCGCCTCCAAGGGCTGTGCCCGGGTGAGCCTGGCCGCCATGGACTGGCTGTGGGAGCAGGGCCACCTGGACGTGTACGCCACCGTGGTCGTGCGCTGACCCGAAACCCCTTCCTGGGCCCGCGCCGTTGTGCGTGGGCCCTTTGCTGTTGTTCAGGGGCTTTACGGGGCTTTCGTGTGCGCGGCACCACATCCTGAGCCGTGTTCGCGCGTGCCTGGCGGGTAGGAGGGGGCTCGTGCCCTTCCTCATCGCCACCTCCCCCGGCCGCCCCGATCACCCGAACGAGGACTTCGCCGCCGCGACCGCCACCTGCGCGGTCCTGCTCGACGGGGTGAGCGCCCCCGCCGACCTCGACAACGGCTGCTCGCACGGGGTCTCCTGGCACACGCGTCGGCTGGGGGCGCTGTTGCTGGCCGGTGCGGACGCGGGGATGAACCTGCGCGAGGCGCTGGCGGACGCGATCACCTCGGTCGCGGCCGCGCACGAGGGGACCTGCGACCTCGGGAACCAGCAGTCTCCTTCGGCGACGGTGGTGGCGGTCCGGGTCGGCGCGGACCACCTGGAGTACCTGGTGCTGTCGGACTCGGTGCTGCTCACCGAGGAGGGCGGGAAGGTCCGGCGGCTCGCGGACACGCGGCTGGACGACCTGCGGCCCCGGTTGGCCCCGGGGACCCCGGCCCGCTCCTGGCGCAACGTCCCGGGCGGGTTCTGGACGGCGGGCGCCAACCCCGGTGCCGCCGAGGAGGCCCTGGTCGGAACGGTTCCCAGGGGCGCGTTCCTGGCGATGACCGACGGCGCGAGCCGCGCGGTGGAGGTCTTCGGGGAGCTGTCGTGGGAGGACTCCTTCGACCTGGCCCGGCGGCAGGGACCGGGCGCCCTGGTGGAACGGGTCCGAGTGCTGGAGGCGGCGGACCCGTCGTGTCGGAGGTATCCGCGCGCAAAGGTCCGGGACGACTCCACCGCCCTGTGGTGGGAACCCTGACCCCTAGTTACGGACACTCTTAATCTCTCATTTTGGGCTCGCCATTTACCGAAAAAGAAAGATCGTTTTCCGGTGGCAAGCAAGTGAACAGGGAAAAGAATGTTCTTGACATTACAGACGTTTCCCACGGGGCCAGAGATCACCTTTGATCCGTTTTCCTAGAAAAGTCCCCAACAGGACACCCCGTGGCGAAGCTACCTTGTCGGAAAGAGACGCACGCCTCCCACAAACCCGGACACCACGCGCTTTCGCGTGTCGTCTTCTTCCGGTAGATTTCCCTGTAACCGATCAGTCGGAGTTCCCGCCACAACGCCCCATCCGACGGCCGGTCTTCTCAGAACCCCCTTGTCCGCATCCGTGCCATACGGGTGCTGGAGATTCTTTCCGTGATCCCGGCCGTCTCGCCGACCGCCGAAAAGGAGGCAGTGTGCGTGTCCCGGGCGTCCTCGAACCGACCGGCCCCAACCGCTCACTCCACCGGGCCGGTTGGCTGGACCGCGTCCCCTCCGAGCCCATGACCCTCCCCATCGATCCCACCGAGAGTGCGCGCCCCGGCCCGGAGCAGCGCCCCAACCCCATGGACGCGAACACCCCTGCGGAGTTCCTCCTCACCATGCGCCGCTACCTCGCCTGGGCCGGCGACTGGTCGTACCTGGAGCTGGAGTACAAGTGCGGCGGCGTGGTCAGCTCCGCCAAGTTCCAGCGCGCCCTTGAGGGGACCGAGCTCCCCGGTTACGTGTTCCTGATGGCCTTCGTGACCGCCTGCGTCGGCACCGACGAGGGCGAACGCCTCCGTTGGGCCACCTCCTGGCACCGCCTGCGCCGCGCCGCCCGCGCCGAGGAGGACGCCCGCCTGCGTGCCTCCCTGCAGGAGGTCCAGCAGCCCGACAGCAGCAACCGGCCGCACGGCAGCTGACTCCTGACCGCTGACCTCTGGCCGCCCTCCGCCGTCGCCTGACCGCCGCGCTCAGGCGACGGCTTTCACGTAGGAGGGCGGGCCGTCCACCAGGCCCGCCGGGTCGGTGCGCCCCTGTCCGGGGCCAGGTGTCCGGCCAGGGCCAGTTCCACCGCGCCGTGGGTCAGGGCGTGCACCAACGCCACGGCGCGTTCGACATCTTCCAGGGTCGCGGCCGGGGCACCCGCCCCACCGACCAGGAACTCCCGCGCCCCGGCCGGGGCGGGTTCGGCACGGATCGCACGGACAAGGTCGAGGTTGGCCGGGCCGTCGGGAGCCCCGTCGTAGGGGACCGAAAGGCGCACAAGCCCTTCCGCGGCGCGCTCGATCCGCGCCCCGGGGTCCGGGCCAGCGGTACGGCCACCACCGTCACCAGGGCGACCGCCCGGCGCCAGCGGCGGGTGGACCGGCCAGCGGGGAGAACATACGCGCCCCCTTGGCTGACGACGTCGACCCGCAGCCGGGGCAGCGTGTAGACACTGACAACTTCAGGCCTCATATTGACAGTGTCAACCCCCGCGGAATGCTCCAAGCCCGCCTGCCAAGCCTGTGGTGAGCGCCCTCACGCCGCACGGAATCCCTCATGGGCAGGGGATTTCCGCCTGTGGTTCGGATCACCGACAAACCCGGGTCAAGCGGGGATTGCCTTCCCCTGGCCACCCGTTGCACGCGGAGTGTCCCCGCATGGGACCGCCCATCAGGTGCCCCACCCGAAGGTGGCTCACGGCGCCGAACACCAACCCCCAGGTTGACCCTGACCTTCCACAGCCATGCTCTGGAGAGCTCGTGAGCCTTACCGCTGTGCGCTCGAACGCGCGCCGAAACAGCCCGAACGACCGCGACGGCGGCGGCCGGAACAGCGGCGCACGTGTGGGCACCCCGCCCTCGCGCCGCTCCGTCGCCATGCTCGTCCTCGTCCTCGGCGTCCTGTCAGCCATCGGCCCGCTCGCCACCGACCTCTACCTGCCCGCGCTCCCCGAGATCGCGGCCGACCTCGGGGCCAGTGAGGCCCGGGTCAAGCTGACCCTGACCGCCGTGATGGCGGGCTTGGCCCTCGGCCAGCTGGTCACCGGCCCGCTCAGCGACCGCTGGGGCCGCCGACTGCCCCTGCTCGTGGGGACCGGCGTGTTCACGGCGGTGACGTTCGCGATCGTGTTCGTGTCCTCGGCCGAGTCGTTCATGGCGCTGCGATTCCTCCAGGGGCTCTCCGCCGCGGCCGGCCTGGTGGTCTCCCGAGCCGTGGTGCGGGACGTGTTCCACGGCGACACCGCCGCCACCTTCTTCTCCCGGCTCATGCTGCTCACCGGGCTCGCGCCGATGCTCGGCCCGGTGCTGGGCGGACAACTGCTGCTGTTCGGCCCCTGGCAGCTGATCTTCGGCGTGCTGGGCCTGACCGGGGCCGCCACCTTCGCCCTGGTGCTGTTCGCCCTGCCCGAGAGCCTGCCGAAGGAGCAGCGACGGCGACAGGATCCCCGGGTCCTGGCCAGTACGTTCGGCCGGCTGCTGCGCGACCCCGGGTTCATCGCGCCGACGATGGTCCTGGCGCTGAGCTTCGGGATGAGCTTCACCTACATCTCGGCGTTCTCGTTCGTGTCCCAGGCCGAGTTCGGGGCGACCGCCCAGCAGTTCAGTCTGATCTTCGGCGTGACCACGCTCGGGATGATCCTCGGCAACCAGGTCAACGTGGTGCTGATCCGCCGGGTGGAGCTGCGCCGACGCCTCGGGCTGGGGCTCGCGGGCGCGGTCGCCTCCGTCGGCGGGATGGGCCTGCTGGCCATGATCGGCCGGGCCGACCTGCTGACGGTCACCGCCGCTCTGTTCGTGATGATGGTCTTCACCGGGCTTATCTCGCCCAACGCCACCGCGATGGCGTTGTCCGGACAGCCCGCGGAGATCGCCGGGACCAGCTCGGCGCTGCTGGGCACCCTGCAGTTCGGTGTGGGTTCGGCACTGGCCGCCACCGCGGGTCTGACCGGCTCCACCACCCTGGCGAGCATGACCGCGGTGATGCTGGCGACGGCGGTGGGCGCCGCCGTGGTGTTCCTGTTCGCGGCCGCGCGCGGGCGCGCCGTCAACCCGGCCGCCTGACCCGCTGGAGCCAACACCCGCAGAAGTACCCACAAGGGCCCCGACAGCGCGGTGAACTGGTCCCCGATAGTTGGACCGGCTAACTAAAGGTTAGGCCGCCAGGGCCTGAGCTCGGTACTGCACCGGGCTCAGGCCCTCAAGGTAGCTGTGGACGCGTTCGTGGTTGAACCAGGCGATGTACTCCTCCAACCCCGCGGTGAACTCCTCGACGGTCTCGAACTCGGCATGGGTGAAGAATTCCTCCTTCAGGTGGCCGAAGAAGCTCTCGATCACCGCGTTGTCCAGGCAGTTGCCCTTGCGTGACATCGACTGGATGCCCTCGACCCCGGCGAGCAGACGCCGCCAGGACACATGCTGGTACTGAAACCCCTGGTCGGAGTGGACCAGCGGGCTCTGACCAGGGGCCAGGGTCTTCAACGCTTCTCGCAAGGAGGTGTTGGTCAACTCCAGGTTCGGTGACAGACCCGCCGTGTAGGAGATGATCTGCCGGTCGAACAGGTCCATGACCGGTGACAGGTAGACCTTGTGGCCCGCGACGGCGAACTCGCTCACGTCGGTCACCCATTTCTGGTTCGGCCCCTGCGCGGTGAAGTCACGCTCCAGCAGGTTCGGCGCCACCTGGCCCGCCTGGCCCCGGTAGGAGCTGTAGGGCTTCTTACGGCGCACCCGGCAGACCAGGCCCAGCTGGTTCATGAGCTTGAGCACGGTCTTCTTCGCCACCCGCCACCCCTTCTTGAGGAGCTGGTCATGGATCCGGCGGTGCCCGTAGCGGCCCTTGTTGTGATCGAAGAGCCGCCTGATCTGGGCCTTGAGCGCTGCCTGGGCATCAGGGTGCTCCAGCCGGGCCTGGTGGTAGAAGAACGTCGAGCGGGCCAGCCCAGCGACCTTCAACAGCACGTCCAATCGGTGTTCGGCCTTGAGGGCGACCACAGCGTGAACCCTCACTCTGGTGGATGTTCCCTCAAGGCCCGCACTTTTCCCAGGTAGGCGTTCTGGGCGCGCAGGAGCTCGTTCTCACGGCGTAGTCGTTCCAGCTCTGAGGCTGGCTCTGGTGGTGCGCTCTTGGGCGGGCGTCCTCGCTGCTTGGGGCGTAGCCCCTCCGAGCCCTGGGTGCGATAGGTGCGCACCCACGATTCCAGCAGCTTGGGTGAGGACAGTTCCAGTTCCTTGGCCAGCTCGGTCTTGGGCTCGCCAGCCAGGAGGCGGCGCACCGCCTCGACCTTGAACTCGAAGGAGTAGGACTTCTTCGCCTGTTTGGTCACCAGCGCTCCCGGGCCGTGGATCCGCCACCGTCGGTACAGGCTTCGGACCGCCCATCGCGAGACCCCGAGAGAGGCCGCTACCGCGTGATCGGCTCTGCCTTGCTCGAACAACGCTATCGCTTGGTGGCGTTGGTCCTGGGTGAGTGAGCTGTTCGCTCTCATGGGACTGCTCCCTGGTCGATGGAACTGGATTTCCAGTCCAACTTCCAGGGAGCAGTTCACGGATCGGGGCCCTTCCCGTCGTTCGCCCACAGGCTATACACACGGGGTATACATGGTGTGTATAGTCGGATCCATGTCACTCGGCCAAACACTGTTGGGGCTGCTGGAAACCCGCCCCCAGCACGGATACGACCTCAAGCGGGCCTACGACGAGCGTTTCGCCACCAAGCGGCCGCTCGCCTACGGGCAGGTGTACGCCACCCTGTCCCGGCTCCTGAAGAACGGGCTGGTGGAGGTGGACTCGGTTGAGCCCGGCGCGGGCCCCGAGCGCAAGCGCTACGCCGTGACCGACGCCGGGGTCACCGATGTCGAGCGGTGGCTCGCCAGCCCGGAGAACCCCGAGCCCTACCTGCAGAGCACCCTGTACACCAAGGTGGTGCTCGCCCTGCTCACCGGCCGTTCGGCCGATGACATCCTCGACGTCCAGCGCGCCGAGCACCTGCGCCAGATGCGCGCGCTCACCCGCCGCAAGTCCGACGGTGACCTCTCCGACCAGCTCATCTGCGACCACGCCCTGTTCCACCTGGAGGCGGACCTGCGGTGGCTGGAACTGACCGCCGCCCGGCTGAACGACCTCGCCGGGGAGGTCCGCGGCCGATGACCACCAGCCTCTCCCCGCGCGGCCGCGACACCCCGGGCACCCCGACCGAACCCCTGCTCACCGCCTCCGGGCTGAGTCGCTCCTTCGGTCCCACCACCGCCCTGGTCGACGCCTCCCTCACCCTGTACCCGGGAGAGGTCGTGGCGGTCATGGGCCCCTCCGGCTCGGGGAAGTCCACCCTGTTGCACTGCGTGGCCGGGATCGTGCGGCCCGACGGGGGCCGTGTCGACTACGACGGCACCGACCTCACCGAGGCCTCCGACTCCCGGCTCAGCGATCTGCGCCGCACCGACTTCGGCTTCCTCTTCCAGTTCGGCCAGCTCGTACCCGAACTCTCCTGCGTGGAGAACGTCGCACTGCCCCTGCGGCTGGGCGGAGAGTCCCGGCGCCGGGCCGAACGCACCGCCCTCAGCTGGCTGGAACGGCTGGACGTGGCCGAGGTCGCGGGGAAGACTCCGGGTGAGTGCTCCGGCGGCCAGGGCCAGCGCGTCGCGGTGGCCCGTGCCCTCATCACCCGCCCCCGCGTGGTGTTCGCCGACGAGCCCACCGGTGCCCTCGACTCCCTGAACGGGGAACGGGTGATCCGGCTGCTCACCGACGCCGCCCGGGAGAGCGGGGCCGCCGTGGTCCTGGTGACGCACGAGCCACGGGTGGCCGCCTACGCCGACCGCGAGGTCGTGGTCCGGGACGGCCGCACCCGTGACGTCGGAGGGCTCGGATGAGTCTGCGCGAACGCACCCCCGGCCGGATCCGGCAGCGCCGGCCCCTCTCGTCTTTCCTGAACGACCTCTGGCTCGGAGCGCAGCTCGCTCTGCGCGGTGGCAGGGAGGTGGTGCTAAGAACCGTGCTGACGGCGATCGGGGTGGGTGTGGCCACCGCCGCCCTGCTTCTGGCCACCACCCTGCCGACCATCCTGGAACACCTGGGCGAGCGGCACGCGGCCCGGATGGACTACCAGGTGGCGGAGTACCCACCGCCCGCTGCGGGCGACGACACCCTCCTGTTCAGGATCGCCGACACCGACTACGAGAGAAACCCGATCCACGGACGGATCGTCCGCGCCGAAGGCTCCGACCCCCCGCTCCCTCCCGGCGTGACCGAAATCCCCGGCCCCGGAGAGATCGTGCTCTCCCCCGCCCTGGCCGACCTCCTCGACGACCCGGAGCACGAGGTACTCCAGCGCAGGTTCGACCACACCGTCATCGGGGAAGTCGGCCCCGAGGGCCTCATGGGGCCGCACGAGCTGGTCTACTACCTCGGTGACGGGGAACTGACCCTGGACAACGCCGGGAACCGGATGACCAGCTACGGCGGCGAGCCCGGGCCCAGGGGGGACGAGCCGGTCATCCTGATGCTCGGTGTGGTGGGCGTGGTCGTCATGCTCACCCCGGTGGTCGTCTTCCTCGGTTCGGCGGTGCGCTTCGGCGGCGAGCAGCGCGACCGGCGTCTGTCGGCGCTGCGGCTCATGGGCGCCGACCGCGGGGCCACCCGGCGTATCGCGGCCGGAGAGACCCTCCCCGGGGTCGCGCTCGGCCTGGTGCTCGGAGCGGGTTTCTTTCTCGCCGGACGCCCGATCGTGGAGGCGGTGCCGATCGCGTCCGGGCTGTACGCCACCGACGCGACACCGCACCCGGTACTCGGCCCCCTGGTGTTCCTCGCGGTACCGCTGCTGGCCCTGTGGGTGGTGCTCGGCTCCCTGCGCGGTGTGGTGGTCGATCCGCTGGGCACCGTACGCCGAGCCGAACGGCCGCGTCCCCGACTGTGGTGGCGGCTGCTCCTGTTCGTGCTGGGGATGTCCCTCATCGTTGTGAGCATGCGGTTCAGCCTGGGCGGAGGGCTGTGGGTCGCGATGGTCTCGATCGGGCTTTTGGCCGCCCTGTTCGGCATGACGGCCGTTCTGCCCTGGCTGGTCGACCGGCTCTTCGGCCGCGCCTCGGGTGGCCCCCTCTCCCTGCAGCTGGCCCTGCGCCGTCTGGGCGCGGCGGGCGGCGGACCCACCCGCGCGGTCAGCGGGATCGTCGTAACCGTCGCGGGCGCCATCGCCCTCCAGACCCAGTTCGCGAACGCCTGGAACGATTCCACCGTGGAGATCGCGGAGTTCGTCGAGGAGGTGTACGCGACCGACGAGTTCGGCGCGTCCGGGTTCCAGCTCCAGGTCGACCTGCGCTCGGTCCCGCCCGGGAGCGACCCCACCGCCGTGGCGGAGACGCCGGGCGTGGAGGAGGTCCTGGACTACAGCAGGGTCGAGGGCGTCACCGACGACGGCTCCGACGTCCGAGTCCTCGTCGCCGATTGCCCCTCGCTCCAGCAGATGGCCGACCTGCCCGTCTGCTCCCCCGGGGACGCCTTCAGCGGGGTGCCGGGGCTGGAACCCGGTGAGACGCTCATGGTCGGGGGCGGCGAAGAGGCACCCGCGGTCCCGTGGACCGTGCCCGGGTTCACCGGGTTCGAGGGGCCCCTTGTCGAACACCCCTGGCAAGGGTTGGGGCACTCGGCACGGGACGTCGTGCTCGCCACCCCGGAGGCGGCCGCTCCACCCGAGGGGGTCTCGGTTGCGGGCTCGCTCTGGATCCGGGTCGACCCGTCCGTCCCCGCGATGGAGGAGGAGCTCAGGGCCGCCGTGGCGTCCCTGGACCCGACGGCCCGGGTGCAGTTCCCGATCACCAGCGCGACCCTCCCCGCCATGGTCAGGATGCGTGCCGCGCTCATCGCCGGGGCGCTCGCCTGCCTGGCGGTGATCGCCGCCGGATTGGTGGTGGGCACGGTCGAGCAGATCCGTGAGCGCAAGAGGGTGCACGCTGTGCTGACCGCCTTCGGCACCCGCAGACGCACCCTGGTGGCCTCGGTTCTGTGGCAGACCACGCTGCCCGTGCTCCTGGGCCTCACCCTGGCCACGGTGACCGGGATGGCCCTGGGCGCCCTGACCCTGCTCCTGGTCGGGTTCCCCGTGGCCTTCGTGTTAACGGACATCCTGATCATCGTCGGCGCTGGTGCGGTGGTGGCGCTGCTGGCCACCCTGCTGGCCCTGCCCGCGCTCCTGCGGACCATGCGCCCGGAGGGTCTGCGCTGGGAGTGAGTGATCTGGTGGGTCCGCTGCCCCGGGCGGATCCACCGCCTGAGTCCGGGCCCTTCTGGTGGGAGGACCCGGACCCGGCCTAAGCTGGGGCAATGTCCGAATCCGGCGGGATGCCCGAAACCGAGGAATCACCCGGGGGAGGGTCGCCGGGCGTCGAGTCACCTGTGGCCGGGGCGGTATGGCCCGGAGAACTGCGGCCCTACCAGCGCGAGGCGCTCGCGAAGGTGGAGCGGCGCTGGTCGGAAGGGGCCCGGCGGACCTGGATCGTGCTCCCGCCCGGTTCCGGCAAGACCCTCGTCGGGCTGGAGGCCGCCCGCCTACTGGGCCGTCGGACCGTGGTGCTGGCGCCCAACACCGCCATCCAGGGCCAGTGGATCCGGCACTGGGAAGGCTTCGACCGCCCCGAGGGCTGCACCGCCGGGAACGACCGGGCGCTCGGGCACGCCGTCAACGTGCTCACCTACCAGTCGTTGGCCGTCTTCGACCCGGACGCCGAGACCGACGAGGAAGGCCGTTCGACCACCCCAGTCCGCGACCGGCTGCACGCCAACGGGCGGGCCCTGGTGGACGCGCTGCACAACGCCGGTCCGCTCACGCTCCTGCTCGACGAGTGCCACCACCTCCTCCAGGTGTGGGGGCGCCTGCTCGCCGAGATCCTGGACGAGATCCCCGACGCCCACGTGATCGGCCTGACCGGAACCCCCGCCGGAAGCCTCACCACCGCCGAGAAGGACCTGGTCGACCGGCTCTTCGGCCCGCCCGTCACCGGGGCGTCCATCCCAGCGCTGGTCCGGGACGGGTACCTGGCCCCCTTCGCCGAGCTCGTGCACGTCACCGAACCCACCCTGACCGAACACGAGTACCTGGCCGGGCAGGGGTCGAGGTTCACGGCGATGTGCACGGAACTGCTCGCCCCCGGGTTCGCCACCACCGACTTCCTGCCCTGGCTGGACGCGCGCTTCGTCTCCCGGAACGCCCAGGCGGGCGGCCGGGTCGGCTGGACCACGCTGGCCGCCCGCTCCCCCGAACTCACCGACGCCGTTCTGCGCCTGCACCACCAGGGACTGATCGCGCTACCCGACGGCGCCCGGATCCACGAACAGCACCGGCACCCGCCGCAGGCCGAGGACTGGACGGCGCTGATCGGCGACTACGCCAGGAACTGCCTGGACCCCGACTCCGAACGCGACAGGGCGGCGCGCCAGCGCATCCGCGCCGCACTGCCGTCCGTGGGCTACCACCTGACCCGCAACGGCATCCGCCGCGGCGCCTCCCCCGTGGACCGGGTGCTGGCCCGCAGCGCCGCGAAGTCCCTGGCCACGGTGGAGATCATCGCCGCCGAGAAGGACACGGTCGGCCCCCGGCTGCGCGCCCTCGTGCTGTGCGACCACGAACGCGCCTCCGCCCGAGCGCCCGCCGCGCTGCGCGGCGTACTCTCCGACGACGCCGGTTCGGCCTGGCTCCAGGTGCGCCAGCTCGCCACCGATCCGCGCACCTCGGTACTGGACCCGCTGCTGGTCACCGGCCGCACCATGGCGACCGGGCCGGACAGCAGCTCCGCCTTCCTGGAGTTCGCCCGTGCCGAGCTGCCCGGGGCGGAGCTGTCCGTGCGCGAAGTGGACGGCCTGCACGTGGTGGAGGGCGGCTGGACCTCGCGCACCTGGGTGGGTGTGGTGACGCGGTTCCTGGAGTCCGGCGGCTGCCAGGTGCTGGTGGGCACCCGGGCGCTGCTCGGCGAGGGCTGGGACGCGCGCGGGGTGAACACGGTGGTGGACCTGACCACCGCCACCACCCCCACCGCCGTGGTGCAGAGCCGGGGGCGTGCGCTGCGGCTGGACCCGGAGTGGCCGGAGAAGACCGCGCACACCTGGACGGTGGTGTGCGTGAGCCACGAGCACCCGCGCGGGGCGGCCGACTGGAACCGGTTCGTACGCAAACACGAGGGGTACCTCGGGGTGAGCGCCGACGGCGAGGTGATGAGCGGGGTCGCGCACGTGGACCCGGAGCTGTCACCGTACGAGCCGCCCGCCGACCCGAGGGCCGTGAACACCCGCATGCTGGCCCGCGCGGCCGACCGGGAGGGCACCCGGGAGCGGTGGCGGCTGGGTTCGGGGTACGAGGACACGCTGCTGCCCACGCTCCGGGTGTACGAGAGACGCGCTGTGCCAGCGGAGGCGGCGGCGCGGGCCGGGACGTGGCGCGGCCCGAGCCGCCCGAGGTTCTGGTGGGCGACCAGGCGATCCGGCCGGAGCCCGACGGCACCCCGCCCGTCCGGAAGCTGATGCCCACGGTGGTCTTCGGCGCGGTCACGGCTCTCTGCCTGGTCCTGGTGCCGTTCGTGCCCGGGATGCTCGCCGCGGCCGCGGCCGCGGGCTTCGGACTGGCGGCAATGGTCCACTGCTGGTTCGACACCCGCCGAGTGCGCCAGGAGGCCCTGGTGAAGCGGCGGGAGGCGGAGCGGATCCGTTCCCTGGCAGGAAGACCGGTGGAGACCTCCCGCTACGCGTGCGCGGTGGCCGACGCGCTGCGCTGGGCGGGGCACTCGGCCAGCGGATCCGAGGGGGTACGCATCCACGTGGACACCGACGGCGTCTACCGGTTCACGCTCGCCGACCCGGAATCGGCGGAGCTGTTCGCCGAGTCCCTCGACGAGGCCCTGGGCCCGCTGGTGGGCGACCTGCGCTACCTGATCCCCCGGCACGTCCTCACCGTGCCGGAACCCTCCGCGGACGGGGACCGGGCACCGGGCAGGTCCGTCCCGGGCGCCCCCGCGGACCCGACCGTGCCGGTCTTCCACGCGGTGCCGTCGGTCCTGGCCCGCAACAGGAAGGGCGCGCTCGCCTTCGAGAAGGCGTGGCAGCGGTGGGTGTCCCGGGGCGAGGTGGTGCACAGCCGCACCGAGGAGGGCCGGTCCCTGATCACCGCACACTTCGGCAGCTCTCCGATCGAGGTGACCACGGCCCGCCGCCTGGCCTGGGAGTGAGGCCGCGGAACCGGTCGGCGCTACGAAGCCCCGGCTCCGCGGCCGGCCCCGTGGCCGGGGCTGCACCAGGCGGACCTTCACTTGCGGACACCGGGTGCTCGGCTCGGGATCGTCCTTTCCTGGTTGGCTCGGCGCGGACGCGACCGCGTCCGGCTCCCCCGAACCTCCAGAAAGCACCATGCGCACGCCCCTGACCGCCTCGGCCGTCCTGGCCTTCGGCGGGCGCTCCTTCTCGATCTTCACCACCGACGGAGAGCAGCTGTTCGACTCCGGCTCGGACTTCGGGCGGATCACCGCCGAGGCCGCGCCGGAGTACTTCAACTCCAACCACAGGGGGAACAGCTTCGACACCCGCAGCGATGACAAGGGCCCCGAGCCCGAGGACGTGGTGCTGGGCCAGGTGGAAGGTCGCACCTACGCGTTCATCGGCCTTGAGCGGGTCGGCGGGGTGATGGTCTACGACGTCACCGACCCACACGACATGACCTTCACCCGGTACCTCGACAACCGCGACTTCAGCGCCGCCCCGGACACCCGCGAGGCCGGGGACCTGGGCGCCGAGGGGCTGATCTTCATCGACGGCGAGGACTCCCCGGTCCCTGGCGTGCCCGCCCTGGTCATGGCCAACGAGGTCTCGGGCACCACGACCCTGTTCCGCGTCGACCGGGGCTGACCCCCGGCACACGATCGGACGATACGGGGGGGCGGTAGTGAGCCGCCCGCCCCGCACCGTATGACCCTGCGTTGGTGAACCGACACATAACATGGCGTTCCACGGTCCGCCGGACCGAACCCGCGTGATGCTGCAAGGCGTCCCTGACCGGGCATGAAGTGATCCTCAGGCCGAGACGCAGGTGGTCGACATGTCCGTCAACGAAGAGCTGGTCGAGATGTTCGCCGGGCTGCTCGAGGACTCGCATCTGACGACGATGGAGCAGTTGCCCACGACCGTGTGGCGGCGCGCTGAGCGCGCGGGCTTCCGCCATGTGGCGATCTACGTGGTGGACCTCCAGCAGGAGGTACTCCGACTGCTGGTCCGCGACGGGGTCCGAGGGGGCGAGGACCCCGAGTACAGCGAGGCAGCGCTGCCGATCAACGGCACCCTGGCCGGGCGGGCCTTCGAGACCCTCACCCCGCTGAGCGAGGCGGGCTCCGAGCTCGACCGCTGGTGGGTTCCGCTCCAGGACGGGGCCGAACGGCTCGGAGTGCTGCGCGTGGACACCGAGGACTCCGGGGAGGAGACCCTTCGGGCCATCCGGGCGCTGGCGGTCATGATCGCGATGATGGTGGTGGTCAAGCGCGCGTACAGCGACTCCTTCGCGCGGCTGTGCCGGACCCGCCCGATGAGCGTGGCGGCCGAGCTCCAGTGGAACCTGATGCCGCCGATCGAGTTCGCCAATACCCAGGTGACGGTCAGCGCCGTCCTGGAACCCGCCTACGAGGTGGGCGGGGACGCCTTCGACTACGGGATCGACAACGACGTGGCCCACGTGGCGGTGTTCGACGCGATGGGCCACGACGTCACCGCGGGCCTGGCCGCCAACCTCGCGGTCGCCTCCTACCGCAACAGCAGACGGGAGGGCGCCTCCCTGCTGGAGACGGGCGAGGTGATCGAGGCGACCCTGGTGGAACACCTGGGCGCCATCCGCTACGTCACCGCGCTCATCGCCGACCTGGACCTGAAGACCGGTTCCCTGAAGTGGGTCAGCCACGGCCACCACCCGCCGGTCCGGATCCGCGGCGGACGCCTGGTCGACCTGCCCGCCTGCCAGCCGGGTTCCCCGCTCGGCGTCGACCTGGGCATGGGCGCGACCGTGTGCGAGGAACAGCTGCACCCGGGGGACCGTCTGGTGCTGTTCACCGACGGCATCACCGAGACGCACAACCCGGGCGGAGACGAGTTCGGCCTGGACCGGTTCGTGAACTTCATCGTCCGGCACAACGCGGAGGGCCTGCCCATCCCGGAGACCCTGCGGCGTCTGATCCACAGCATCCTCGACTACCACGGCGGCACCCTCCAGGACGACGCCACGGTCCTCTTCCTGGAGTGGCACGGCCCCTGACCGGTGTCGCCTGTGACCCGGGGCGCCTGGTCGGGGCGCGCCGGCTCAGTCGCGTACGGTGCGACGCGCGCCACGAAAAAAGGTTCACCGAATTCAGATAACGACCCAGGACATTCGCCGGGAAGCCAGCCCCGGGAAGCCCGAGGGAGAGTTACTCGATTGTCATTTCCCGGTGTTCTTTGCTCTCAATTTGCCTAAATAGAGTCTTCGACCGGCCAGTGTTCACTCAGTTCAAGCGCGCAGCACTGCCCGACCACCCGCGCACGGCCCCCTGGCGGACCGACTCGAACGCGCGGCATCCCCTTCCCGGCCGAAACCCCGAAAATCGGCTGGTCATACCGAATGAGGGTTCCTTGAATTCCTGTTCCCGCAATCGCACCCGCCGCTCCCTCCAAGGCGGCCTGGCGTTCGTCGCCTTCGGCGCCCTGAGCCTTGCGGCAGCGCTCCCCGCCCACGCGGACACGGGAGAGGTCGGCTACGCCCGCGCGACTGTCGCGGGTGAGGCCGACATCTCCGTGTTCCATTCCCAGGCAGCCGATTTCCACGGCACCTACCGCTACCTGGACGCCTTCGACGGAGAGATCTTCGCGGCATCCCGGACCTTCGCCCGGGTGGACGTGGTGGAGGACGAGCTCGTCTCACAGGTGACCCTCGAGGAGCTGCGCATCGAGCTCACCGAGGGCGACATCGAAGCCATGCGTGAGGCCGCCGTGGACGGCGTCTCCCAGCCCGGCCTGGAGAACCCCGAGGGCGGCTCTGACGAACTGCTCCTCCAGGCCTCCTTCACCGGCCCCGTGATCGTCACGTCCCAGAACTGGGCCGGTGAACAGGAGTTCGTCCACGAGGAGGGCGATCAGTCCGTCGAGGTGGACGAGATCGGCGCCGAGTTCTCCTTCGTCACGGAGACCTCACCGTGGGAGGAGACCTTCGAGGGCCAGCCGCTGTGGGGTGTCCACCAGGCGCTCGACCTGGTCGTGGAGTTCCCCGAAGAGGAGTTCAGCGTCACCTACCGGGTCGGTGAGACCTGGGTCGGCGCCGACATCCCTCCCGTGACCGACGGCGGAGGCGAGGATGGTGAAGACGGGGACGACAACGGAGACACCGGGAACGGCCACGGAGGCCCCGGTGAGGGTGACGAGGGCTCCGAGGGCTCCGAGGGCTCCGGTGGGGAGAGTGGCGAGGGGAGCGAGGGCGGCTCCGGCACCGGGAAGGGCGAGGACGGCTCCCCGGCCGACGAGAAGGGCGGCAAGGCCGACGAGGGCAACGGGGCCGATGAGGACCTGGCCCGGACCGGTGTGCCGGTCGGCGCCCTGATCACCGTCGGCGCGGCCGTGGCCTCGGTAGGTGGCGCCGCCACCTACCTGGCCCGCCGCAGAAAGAACACGGCGGAGAACACGGAGACCAGCGAAAGCTGAGCCCCGGTGGGAGGGCGCCCGGGGCTGCCCCGGGCGCCCTGCCTGTCAGACCCGGGGGAAGAGGGCGTCGACGAAGGGGTTGCGGAACTTGCCCTCGGGGTCGAACCGTTCCAGCAGACCGGCGAAGTCGGCGGCGCGCGGGTAGGAGGCGACGACCTCCTCCGGGAGCTGCGTGGAGAGCTTGCCCCAGTGCGGGCGGGCGTCCAGCGGGGCGAGGCGCTCCTCCACCGCCGCAAGCACCGGGGCCACCGCCTCCGCGTCCGGGAACCAGGTGAAGTGGAAGGTCACCGTGTCCCGGCCGTAGGCGGGGCTGAGCCACAGGTCGTCGGCGCGGACCGTGCGCACCTCGGAGATGTGCAGCACGGGGGCGATCAGGTGCCCGATCCCGCGCAGCGCGGCGAAGGCCTCAGGGACGGCCGCACGCGGCAGGTGGAACTCGGACTGGAGTTCCTCCCCCGCGCTCGGCTGGAACTCGGGCCGGAAGTGCGGCAGCCGCTCGAACCAGGGTCCCGCCACGCCCAGCTGCTCGGTGGCGGGACCGGTCGGCGCCCCGGGAACCGGATGTTGGGGGCCGGTCGCCGCTCGTCCCCCGACCCAGGTTCCTTCGGGCTCTCCCTCCCGGTGCTTGAACCAGACCCGTCCGGTCTCCGCCGCCCAGTCGGTGAACAGGCTGACGCTGTAGGCGGAACCGAACACCGCGTCGAAGCTGTCCGCAGCCTCCCCCAGAGGAACGTCGAGCCGGACCCGCTGGGAGACCTGGAAGGCGGGCTCGATCTCCAGCGTGAGCCGGGTGACCACGCCCAGGGCACCGAGCGCCACCACCGCCCCGGCAAAGGCGTCGTCGCCTCGGCGCAGCCACCTCGCCTCCCCGTCCGGACCGACCAGCTCGATCCCCCGCACCGCGGCGGCCAGGCAGGGCTGTGTGTCACCTGATCCGTGGGTCCCGGTGGCGCAGGACCCGGCCACCGAGATGTGCGGCAGCGAGGCCAGATTGCCCAACGCGAAACCCCGCCGGTGCAGTTCGGCGGCGAGCTCGGCGTACCGGGTGCCCGCGGAGACGGTCACGGTGGACGCCGACGGATCAACCTCGATCTCCTGCGGGAGGGCGTCCAGCCGGACCAGGTCGTGTGTGGAGTCTGCGACCCCGTTGAAGGAGTGCCCGCTGCCCAGCGCCCTGATCCGGGGGCTGTCCCGCACCAGGGCGCGGAGTTCGTCGAGGCCGGCGGGCCGGTGGATCCGGGGACTGGCGTAGGTGAGGTTCCCGGCCCAGTTACGGACCGGCGCGGGTGAGGAAGGTACGGGCAAGACGGCCATGGAGCATCTCCAGGACAAGGGGTTAGGGGGTTCCCAAGCCTACGGGGAGTCGACGGACTCGGGGCTGCCCCTGCTCCTGGGTCAAAACACAAAAGCGACCGCCCGGCTGCTTACGCATTACCGGGCATGGGGTTTAGGGCAACACAAGAAGACACCCGGCTTGCGAAAACAAGTACCGGGCGTCTCCTCCACTGTCTCAAGGTGGCGCACTCGGGAGGACTCGAACCCCCAACCTTCTGATCCGTAGTGGGCCGATCATCCCATGAATAAGCCCAGGTCAACGGTGCTACGTCGATCACGCCACGACCGCCCTTCGCCACGTATTCGCCACGCCGTCAGAACCGTGTCTCGGTCGGCTCATGAGAGCTCTGCGCACCCTGCCCCGTCCATGACGTGGGAACCGGGTCGAGTCCCATGACCGACGTCAGACGGCGGGCGAGTGGCGGGGTCTTGTGCCGCTGTACAGACTGTGCCGCGCGAAACCCACAGAATCTCCTCGGCCGAGCCGAGCCGGAGATTCGTGTGGACCGTCCCCGCCATGTTCATCGGTCTACCTGAAGGTGTCCACCGCGCGTCGGTTCTCCGTCCTCGTTCGAGGACATGCCAGCAATGTCCTCGAACGAGGACGGAGAACATGCGATGCCGGAAGAGTTCGCCCTCACGGGGTGGCCCAATCTGGGAGCTCAGGTCCGTGAGCCGCAGCTCTCACAGGGCCTTGGCCCGGGCGACCCGGCCGCCCGGGCCGGTGTCGCCTGCTCACTCGGGGCGCGTCAACACGTCCAGGAACTCGTGGTTCACGAAGAGGCGTTCCCGGCCGACCTTGACGTCGTGGAGGAGCCCCGCCTTGACCAGGGCGTGCAGCCAGGACGACGCAGTCTGGCGCGAAACGTCGCATCGGTCGGCGACAAGGCTGATGCGGCAGTAGGGCTGCTCGAACAGGACGGCCAAGAACTGTGCGTCCCGTCCGCCCTGAGTGGCAGCGCGAGCTCGCTCAGCAATGTTCTCCTGACACGTGCGGATGGCGTCGATCTTTCGCGTCGTCGACACCGCGGAGTCGCGAACGACGTCGAGCATGTAGAGGACCCATTCGATCCAGGCGCCGTTTGCTGTCACGGCTCGCAGGAGGCGGTAGTAGTCGTTCTTGCGGGCGATGATGGCGCGTGAGAGATAGAGGATCGGGTCGTGCAGGAGACCGGCCTCGATCAGCATCAGGATGTTGATGACGCGGCCGGTGCGTCCGTTGCCATCGTGGAAGGGATGGATCGCCTCGAACTGGTAATGGGCCACCGCCATCCGCACCAGCGGATCAAGATCGTCTTCAGCGTGAACGAATCGCTCCCAGGCCGAGAGCTTCTCGCGAATGAGGTCGACGCCCTCGGGCGGGGCGTACACGACCTGCCGTGTGGTCGGGTTCGCGATGCGTGTGCCGGCCACCGCACGAATGGCCATCTCCCGACCCTGCAACTCGGAGCAGATTCGGGCGGCCGTCGCAGACGTGAGCGGCCGCTTCCTGACCGATTCGACTCCCGCGAACAGTGCGCTCCGGTAGCGCAGTGCCTCCTTGGTGGCGTGGTCCCCCCCGCCGGAGTCGGCGTACTTGAACAGCTCATCGGCCGTGGTCACGATGTTCTCGATCTCGGAGCTGGCTTGCGCCTCGAGCAGCGGGACGGCGTGGATCAGGATGTTGGGGTTCGGCAGCAGCTGGCTGGCCTGGGCGAGTGTCGCCAGTGCCGTTCGGGCTTCGATGGTCGACTTGAGCACGGGCTTGGGCTCGAGGTCGAGGCCGGCCGGCGGCAGCGGGGGCAGATCGTTGAAGGGAACGTCGGGGCTCCAGGACACGCGTCAACTCCTTCGACATGTCCACAAAACATGTTAAGAATCTTGGCTAAACTTAACATGTTTCCGGGACGTGTTAGGTGTCTCGACACGTCCTCATCACGCGTCGACCCGCGTTCGGGAGGTGCGTCGGCGGGAATGCGGGGTATCCGAGCTCTGGCATACCGGCAGGCCGCGAGCACGCCCCCCATGCTGCGACGCCCGACCTACCTCTCTGGCCTGACCGATGACCAGTGGGCCCTGATCGAGCCCCTACTCCCACCGGCCAACACCGAAGGCCGCCCGAGAAGCACCCCCGCAGCGATGCAGTGGACGCGACCTCGTACGTGGTGCGCACTGACTGCTCCTGGCGGGCACCTACCCGTGGACTTGGCACCTCTCCCACTGGGAGGAATCCACGGGCTCCGAGCAGCTCGCCCCGGGCATCTGCACTGAATGTGCGACGCGGCCCGCAAGAGGCCTCTCCAACCCATGGCACAAAAGAAGCCGCCCGAGCTGTTTTACCAGTTCGGGCGCGGGTTTTTGGGCAACACAAGAAGACGCCCGGCTTGCGAAAGCAAGTACCGGGCATCGTCTCCACTGTCTCAAGGTGGCGCACTCGGGAGGACTCGAACCCCCAACCTTCTGATCCGTAGTCATCGGATAATCGGATGTATAGTCGCAGGTCAGAACCCATGTGATGGCGCCTCCGAGTCGTACTAATCCACGTATGCGCCACGCCGCCGCGATCGGTGTCCCGGGTGGGTCTTCGGCTCGCTTCCTGCTCTGCACGGCAGGGCCTGCACGGCCACCGCGGCCACGCCTCCCGCCTTCACTGAACGGCGTCAGACGATGTCCGCGAGTCGCCTCGAAGGGATCTTCACGAAGCCGCGACCCCTGTGTCACACGAAATCCACAGAACCCCACCAGTAGGGCGGGAGTATTGGTTCGTGCGGACCGTCGGATGCGCACCGACTCTCTCTGACACGGCCTGGAACCCGGTCACCGGAGCAGCATCGGAAAGCGACGAACGTCGGCCGATCAGGGCCTTCGAAGTCCCGAACCGGACAAGCACACTTCCCGGACGGGGTATCCGTCGCGGCTGGCTCCGCCGGTGGAATGCCGGGAAGTGGTCGGTACCGGGCCCGTCGGCCCGAAAGCAGCCCTCTGACGGCTCACACGGAGACGAGGCGGACCCGGTCGCCACAGAGCTTGGTCATGTTGTCGATGTCGGAGGTCAGCATGACCACAGGCCGGTGCTGCCGGAGCGCTACCTCGGCCACGGCCGCGTCGATGGCGTACTTGTGACCGTGCAGCCCGGCCCCCATCAACAGCGCCGAAGCAGCCTTTGCCTCCTCATCGCCCACCGGGACAGCGCGCAGACCGGACAGCACCCAGTTCAACCGCGCCTTGTTCGTGCGGGAGTGCACGGCCTCGATGATGGTGAGCGCACAGATCACCACCTCCATGCCGCGTGAGCGCGCCTCCGTGACCAGGGCCACCACGGTCTCGTCATCGGCGAGCAGCTTGGAGAGCCCTTCGCTGTCCAGGACCAGCGTCCCCTCGTGGCTCAGCCGACGGCGGGCCACTGGTCCTCCTCCGCGAACACTTCGTCGAACACTTGCCGCGCACGCAGCCGCGCCTGCTCGGACACCGGCCCCTTGCGGCTCTCGTAGTCGGCCAGGTACTCGTCCAGCACCTGTCCCCGCAGTTCCCGCTCGACGGCCGCGGTGATGAACGCGGAGAACTCCCGTTTGCCGACCCGGGACCGGATCGCTTCCGCTGTCCCCTCGGGCAGGGAAAGGCTGACCCGGGTCGCCGGCCCCTCACCAATGCTGTACGTCGTCTCGGACATGATGCTGATTGTGTCAAACAAGTAGGAAACCAACAAGCTCTGCGGGAGCCACCCCCGTTTACCGATGATGATCACCGCCTGACCGGGCAGCGCCACAGAGCCTCGGCCTCCGGGACGAGGACAATGTTCCTTTGTCCTCGTTCGAGGACACACGTAGAATGTCCTCGAACGAGGACGGAGAAGATGCGATGCCGGAAGAGTTCACCCTGACGGGGTGGTCGAAGCTCGGCGGCCTGGTCCGCGACACCCGACTCTCCCAGGGCCTCAGCCAGGCGACTCTGGCAGCCCGAGCCAATGTCGCCCGTTCCTGGCTGGCCCGCGTCGAGGCCGGTCACCGTGGAGCCGAACTGGAGCCCTTGCTTCGTCTGCTGGCCGCTTTGGACCTGACGCTCACCCTGCGCCCGAGCGTCGATGCGCAGCAGCAGACACAGCCGGACACCGGTCGGAGCCGTGCCGAGTCCGCGCAGAAGCCGAGAACTCAGCAAGAACCGCCGGACGAAGTCGGCGCTGGTCTACGCGCGGCCTCACAGGAGCGTCGGGCCTCCTGGGGTCTTCCGGACACCGGCAGCAGGGACAACCGCGATGACTGAGCGCCTGGCCGTCCTGCTGTCAGGCCAAGTGGTAGGGCACCTGGAGCGCGCGGCCTCCGGCGACGATCCCACGTTCTCCTACACGGCCGAGTACGTGCGCGACGGCGAGGTGGCACTCTCGGCGCGCCTGCCCATCCAACGAGCCACCCACCCGGCGAAAAGAGTCAACCCGTACCTGTTCGGGCTGCTTCCCGAGAACGAGGACGCCCGCGCCGCGTGGTCCGACCAGCTCGGGGTCGCCGTGGACGACGCGTTCGGCATCCTCGCGGCGATGGGCTGGGACTGCCCGGGAGCCGTCCAGTTCTGTCGCGAGGAGGACCTGGAGGAGCTTCGCACGCGCGAGGGCGAACACCAACCGACCAGCGACACCGAGATCGCCGAGCGGATCCGCGCACTCGCCGGCGATGAGCCGTCCTGGACGATGCCCGGTGAACACTGGTCGTTGGGCGGGCAGCAGGAGAAGTTCGCACTCGCGAGGATCGACGGGCGCTGGCACACGGCCCACGGCAGCGCCGCCACCACGCACATCGTCAAGCCGGGGATCAAGCAGCTGCACCACCAGGCCCTGGTCGAACACGTCACCATGGAGGCGGCCTCAGCCGTGGGTGTGGTCGTCGCCAAGAGCACCCTCACCCGGTTCGACGACCAGTGGGCTATCGTCATCGACCGCTTCGACCGCTCCCTGGAAGCCGGCCGCGTCCTGCGCACGCACCAGGAGGACTTCGCGCAGGCGTGCGGACGCATGCCCGCGCACAAGTACGAGTCCCGCAACGGTCCGGGCCTGGCGGACATGATGCGGGTCCTCACCCGCGAGTCGACCGGTTTGTTCGACGACCGGCTCGCTCTCGCGGACTTCCTGCTCGTCAACCTGGTGGCCGGCGCTCCCGACGGGCACGCGAAGAACATCTCTGTGCTGCGCGCACCGGGGCTGACCCGGGTGGCTCCGCTGTACGACCTGGCCACGGGTCTGGCCTACGACGCTCGGAAAGTCGACAGGTCGGTGGCCCTGTCCATCGGCGGGGAGCGCATCGCGTCGCGGATCAGACGCCACCAGCTGAGGAAGGCCGCCGACACCCTCGGGCTGGATCCGGAGCTCCTGACCGGGCGTGTGGCGATGTTGGCCGAGGCGTTCCCGAAGGCGTTCGAGGAAGTACTGCAAGGACTTGCCGGTTCCGTCCCGGGCGCCCAGGAGGTGGCCGAGAGGGCTCTTCCCGTGTTGCGGGCCCACACCCGGCACATCCTGGACCGCCTCGGCGATCACTGATATCCGATGGCTTCACCCGACAGGGCCGACATGCGCCAGAGGCTGTTGGGCTTCCTGGAACTGGACGCCTACCTGCACGACCAGTCCATTCCCGCCACGATCTGAAGCCGCGTCGGCGAAACGTACGTCCCGTCCGCCTGGGGTGGCGGTACGAGCTCGCTCGGCGATGTCCTCCTGGCACCTGCGGATGGCTCCGATCCTTCGCGTCGTCGACACTGCCAAGTCGTGGACAACGCCGAGCGTGTAGAAGACCCATTCGATCCAGGCACCGACAGCCGCGTCGCTCGCCATCACCGCCGGGCCCATGTGAAGGTCGTGCAAGCGATGCTCGGGTACGCGACCGCCACCATGACTCTGGACCGGTACGGGCGTCCGTTCCCAGACCTCCTGGACGAGGTGGTCAAAACAAGGGACGCCGCGCGGCCCCGGGTCCTCGCCGCCTGAAACAGACACCGGGACCGACCCAGGGCATCTGCACCGAATGTGCATCGCGGCCCGTAAGAGGGCTCCCCCACCCATGGCACAAAAGAAGCCGCCCGAGCTGCTTTCGCAGTTCGGGCGGCTTCTCCACTGTCTCATGGTGGCGCACTCGGGAGGACTCGAACCCCCAACCTTCTGATCCGTAGTCAGATGCTCTATCCATTGAGCTACGAGTGCAGGTCTTCAGTTGTGTGTCGCCCGGGTGAGCTACGCTCTCCCTTGCGACGTCTCCGACTCTATCACGGCGCCGGAGTGCCTTCGCGCCATTTTCGGGTGTGACGCGGGCCATGCGGACGCCGCCGGGGTTCCGGCGGCGTCCGGGCTGGTCAGATGGCTTCCTCGACGGAGGCCGCCCACAGTTCCAGGGCGGTGTCGACCTGGTCGGCGTTGACCACCAGGGCCGGGATGAAGCGGACGACGTTGCCCGCCGGGCCGCAGGTCAGGAGCAGGAGGCCGTTCTGGGCGGCGGCCTGCTGGACGCGCAGGGCGGCGGCGCCGTCGGGCTGGCCGTCCGGGGTGACGAACTCGTTGGCCTGCATCAGGCCGCGGCCGCGGACGTCGCCGATGGCCGGGTTGGCCTCGGCGATCTTGGCCAGCCCCTGCTGGAGGCGCTCGCCCTGGCGGGCCGCGTTCTCCACGAGGCCTTCCTCCTGGATGACGTCCAGGGTGGCCAGGGCGGCGGCACAGGACACGGCGTTGCCGCCGTAGGTGCCGCCCTGGGAGCCCGGCCATGCCTTCTCCATGACAGCGTTCGGTGCGGCGATGGCCGAGAGCGGGAAACCGCTGGCCAGGCCCTTGGCGGTGATGACGATGTCCGGGCGGATCCCCGAGGGCTCGTGGCCCCAGAAGGTGCCGGTGCGGCCGAAGCCGGTCTGGACCTCGTCGGCGACCAGCAGGAACCCGTGCTGATCGGCGCGCTCGCGCAGCCCCTGGAGGAAGGCGTCCGGGACGGGGACGTAGCCGCCCTCGCCGAGGACCGGTTCGATGAACACGGCGGCGGTGTCCTTCGGGGAGGTCACCGTGGCGAACTGGTAGTCCAGCTCGCGCAGCGCGTAGGCCACGGCCTCTTCCTCGGAGAGGCCGAGCCGGTAGGCGTACGGGAAGGGCGAGACCACCACGCCGGGGACCAGGGGGCCGATGCCGGCGCGGATCTTCACCCCGGAGGTGGTCAGGGAGGCGGCGCCCATGGTGCGGCCGTGGAAGGAGCCCTGGAAGACCACGGCGTTCTGTCGGCCGGTGGCCTGGCGGGCCAGGCGCAGCGCGGCCTCCACCGCCTCGCTGCCGGAGTTCACGTAGAACAGCCGGTCGATGCCCTCGGGCAGGACCTCGCCGAGCCGCTCGGTGAGTCGGAGCAGGGGCTTGTGCATCACGGTGGTGTACTGGCCGTGGATGAGCGTCGCGACCTGCTCCTGGGCGGCGGCGACCACCTTCGGGTGGCAGTGCCCGGTGCTGGTGACTCCGATCCCGGCGGTGAAGTCCAGGAAGCGACGGTCGTCATCGTCGTAGATGTAGACACCCTCGCCTCGTGCGGCGACGACCGGGGTCGCCTGCTTGAGGGCCGGGGAGAGCTCCGCCATGCGATGGCCTCAATTCCTTGTATCGGGTTCCGTAGGATTGTTGACAATCGACGCTGCTATGGAAACATCCGGGACGCGGCGGTGTCCAGCGGGCGCACGTCGGGCAGTTCTGACCACAGGCCCCCCGGCACCGGGGCGGCCCGTCGACGGAGGAGAGAACATGTCGGATCGCGAAGCACAGGTCGTCGCACAGGTGGACAAGAGGCTTTTCCTGGGCGGAAAGTGGCAGGACGCCTCCTCCGGTGCCGCTTTCGAGGTCGAGGACCCCTCCACCCGCAAGGTGCTGTGCGAGGTCGCGGACGCGGGCAAGGATGACGCCCTGCGGGCTCTGGACGCGGCCGAGCGGGCGCAGCCGGGGTGGGCGAAGGTCGCGCCCCGCGAACGCAGCCAGATCCTGTACCGGGCCTTTCAGCTGCTCATGGAGCGCCAGGAGGAGCTGGCGGTCCTGATGACCCTCGAGATGGGCAAGCCGCTCGCCGAGGCCAAGGGGGAGATCGCCTACGCCGCCGAGTTCTTCCGCTGGTTCGCCGAGGAGGCCGTGCGGATCGACGGCGGTTTCGCCACCTCCCCGGACGGCAAGTCGCGCTTCCTCATCATGCGCCAGCCGGTCGGCCCCTGCATGCTCATCACCCCCTGGAACTTCCCCATGGCGATGGGCACCCGCAAGATCGGCCCGGCCATCGCCTCCGGGTGCACGATGATCCTCAAGCCCGCCCACCAGACCCCCCTGTCCGCACTGGCCCTGGCCGGGATCCTCGACGAGGCGGGTCTGCCCGAAGGCGTCCTGAGCGTCCTGCCCACGACCGACCCCGGCGGGATCACCGAACCCCTCCTCACGGACGGCCGCATCCGCAAGCTCTCCTTCACCGGATCCACCGCCGTGGGCAGGAAGCTGCTGGAGCAGAGCGCACCCCAGGTCCTGCGCACCTCCATGGAGCTGGGCGGCAACGCCCCGTTCCTGGTCTTCGACGACGCCGACCTGGACGCCGCGGTGGACGGGGCGATGCTCGCCAAGATGCGCAACATCGGCGAGGCCTGCACGGCGGCCAACCGGATCTACGCGCAGTCCGGGATCGCGGAGGAGTTCTCCCGCCGGCTCAGCGAGCGCATGGGCGCGCTCCGGCTGGGCCGGGGGTTGGACGAGGGCGCCGACGTGGGCCCGCTGATCGACGACAAGGCCCGGCAGAAGGTGCAGAGCCTGGTGGACGACGCCGTGGAGCGGGGCGCGCGCGTGCTCGTCGGCGGCGGCCCGGGCGAGGGCCCCGGGCACTTCTACCAGCCGACGGTGCTCGCCGATGTGCCCTTCGCGGCGGAGCTGTCCAACACCGAGATCTTCGGTCCGGTGGCGCCGGTACTGACCTTCGAGACCGAGGAGGAAGCGGTCCGGGCCGCCAACGACACCGAGTTCGGCCTGGTCAGCTACCTGTACACCCGGGACCTCAACCGGGCGATGCGGGTCAGCGAGGCCCTGGAGACCGGCATGGTCGGCCTCAACCAGGGCGTGGTGTCCAACCCGGCGGCGCCGTTCGGCGGGGTCAAGCACTCGGGTCTGGGCCGCGAGGGCGGCCGGGTCGGCATCGACGAGTTCCTGGACACCAAGTACGTGGGCATCGGCGGACTCGACTGATCCGCATTCCCGCCTGTTCCCCTTTGTTTCCGAAAGCATGAAACGGCGCCCAGAAAAAGGCGCGTCGAAACTGCGCGGAACGATAAGGGGAAAGGCGGGTTTCGGACATGGAAAGGGCGCCCCTGGGCCCGGGGAAGGAGGAGAGGGCGCGGCTCCGGGGAAGGGGTCCGCGACAGCCCGCCCGGCCGCGAACCCGCCTTCCTTCCCCGGAGCCGCTGGAGGTGCCTCGGACGGCTGGGGACTCCTCCCGTGCCCCCTGCGCCCCGCCGGAGGCGCGCCGCGAACCCCCACGGTTCCACGGTCGCCTCCGCCTGAGCGGAGCGGCTCACACACCGGCCGAGGCCGCGTGCGCCCGCTCTCAGCGAACGGGGCACGCGGTCCTTGGGCTCCTTAGAGCAGACCGCCGGGCAGGTCGGTGTCCGGGGCCTCGGCGCCGACGAGGCCGGTGTCCACGGCTTCGGGGTCGGCCAGGTCGGACGGAGCGGCGCCGCCGACGACGTCCTCGACTTCCTCGACGCCGGGGGCCTCGGGCAGCTCGACTGCTTCGGTCGCGCCCTCGACGTCAGCCGCCTCGGGGAGCTCGGCGAGGCCGTCGGTCTCAGGCAGGGCGTCGACGACCTCCAGGTCGGTGTCGGTGTCGGTGTCGGTGTCGACACCGTCCAGGACCTGACCCGTCACGGAAGCGGCCTCGAAGGCAACGGCCTCGGCGTCTCCACGGGCCACGGTGACGGCGTAGAGCACGGAGTGGGTGACGCCGCGGGCAGCGGCGGTGTACTCGTCGGTGCTCGGCTCCGGGGCGTTCACCTGGGGGACGGTCGCGTCGACACTGTCGACCTGCTCCTGCGCGGAGTCCGCGACATCGTTCGTGTCGGGCGCGGTGACCTCGGGGGCCTCGGGGAGCTCGACCTGCGGAGCACTGACGTCCGGGTCAGCGGCGCCCGGAGCGGTGATCTTGTTGACCGTGCCCGGGTTGGCGACCTTGTTGACCGTGCCCGGGTTGGCGACGCGGTCGAGGGTGTCCGCGGAGGCCAGACCGCCGCCGAGGGCGACGAAGCCGGCGGTGGTGGCGGCGATCAGCAGGGTCCGGGCCGAGGTACGGGTGTTGTCGAACATGGGAGTCCTCAAAGTCGGTGTTCGGTCGTTCGTGTGTGGCCCGGCCGGAAGTCCTCGCTGGGGACGGACGGTGCCAGGGGTCTCCCGGCCGGGATTCTCAGTCAGTGGTCCGACGGGCCGCCGACTGACGTGAACTCCGCTTCTGCCACCGGGTACGCCTGTGGGGCGGGCCTCGGGAGAGCGGGGCTCACGACAGTCCCCAGGGCGTCCGGGCGGTCACTCGCGAAGAGGCGAGGGGCCGGGGCTGGGCGGAGCGTGCGTGGGCCGGACGTCGCGCTGCGGCGACAGGAAGAGGACCCGCTAGTCGGGTGCGAAGGTCGGCTCGTCCGCGGCGGCGCTGGGGACCGCGCGCAGGAAGTGCCGGGCGGCCTGGTCGAGGCCGGGCGTCGGCGCGGGAAGGCCGACGCGGGAGGGGGAGTTCGCGCAGGTGGGGCCGGTGGCCGTACCGGTGTGCGCGGAGGCGTTGGAGGACGCCGTGCGCTCGGCCGGGTCGGCGTCCGATGTGGTCGCGTCGGCGGTCGCGGACGCGGCGGGCTCGGCCGGGTCACCGGTTTCGGGGAGGCCGTCCAGCACGTGCGGGCCCTCGTGGACCTGCACGGCGGTGTCGGGCTCCGGCTCGGCTTCCTCAGCCGGAGCAGTGGTCCGCTGGGGGACGCTTTCCTGGTCAGGCGCGGTCACCGGAGTCTTGTCGGTGCCGACCGGACCGGTGGCGGCGACGGTGTCGTCGATGTGCCCGCCGACCTCGGTGGTGACCTCGTCGAGAGTGGTGCCCAGGGCCTGGTGCACCGGTTCCACGGCCTCGGCGGCCGGTTCCGGTACGACCGGCTCCAGCGCCGACTCTGGCGGAGCGAGTGTGTCCCCGCCCTGTTCGGCGGTCTCCGCCAGGCCGGTGTCACCGGCCAAGGGAAGGTCCTCGGCCTCCGCGGCCTGCGCGGAGGCGGCCCCGAGGAGCCAGAGGGCCACCAGGGCACCGCACAGCAGACCGAGTAGCACCAGGGTGCGCCGGACCGGGGCGGACAGCACGGCGGGGCGCGCGCCGGAGGCGTTCGCGAAGCCGTGGAGTGCGGTCACCGTGGGTCCTTAGCGGAGTTCCGTCAGAGGTTCGTGCGGTTGGGGTCCGAAATAGCCTTTCCTAGCCGCCCGAAAAGGACGCTAGCACGAAATACCCACCGGCACGCAACCCGTACGGCGCAATTCCCCGCATCGATTTATCGACCCCGGTACGAGGTTCCGTCAATGGCGGCCACCCGCAATGAGCGGTGACCGGTCTCAGATCTCGGAACCGAGCTCCGGGGCCGGGGACTCGGCGTTGATCCGGGCGACGGTGTCGACCATGTGCGACTCGATCAGCTCCAGCAGCCGCTCCTCGGCGCCCTCCACGATCGCGTCCAGGATGCGCCGGTGCTCGTCCAGGAGCTCCTGGGGCTCGGGGTAGACGTCCTGCATCACGGTCAGGCACATCCGGGTCTCCACCAGCAGGGTCTGGGCCATGCGCTCCAGGCGTGAGTTGCCCGCGCAGCTGACCAGGGTCTGGTGGAACTCCTGGTCGGCGTCGCTCATCGCGGTCCGGTCGCCGCTGGCGGCGGCCTCGGCCAGCCGGTCCACCGCGGGGGTGAGGCGGGCCAGGGCCTCACCGCGGTTACCGCGCATGATCAGCTCGCAGGCGGCGCGTTCCACCGCGAGGCGGGCCACGTAGACGTCCCGGACGTCGTCGGGGGTCAGCTCGCACACGAACAGGCCCCTGTGCCGTTCGCTGCGGAGCAGGCCCTCCTGGACCAGGCGCTGCATGGCCTCGCGGAGCGGGCCCCGGCTGACCCCCAGCTGCCCCGCCAGTTCGGCCTCGCCGAGCTGGTCCCCGGGGGCGAGGGAGCCGTACATGATCGCGGACCTCAGCTGGTCGGCGATCAGCTCGGCGGTGGACCGCCGGGGGACGGGTCTGAGCTGACCAGGGGCTGACATGGAGGTTCCCTTTCTTCGGAACTACTGGTTCGGAACTACTGGTTCGGAACTACTGGTTCGTCTTCGGAAGCGACGGGGTGCGGCGGACGCGGCACGACTGTGACGAACCGGGCGCGGGCTGGCCCCGAGGTTAACCGGCGGCGAAGGCGCTCCGGACCACGGAGGCCCCGGAACGCAAGAGCGTGCCCGGGCCGGGCCTGGCCTGGCACTGACCGGCGAGCCGGAGCCCCTCCCAGACGCTCACCTGATTGGCGGTGAGCACGGTCTTGCCCAGCAGGGCCTCCATCGGTTCGATGAGGTCCGCGCTGTGCAGGGCGGTGTCCGGGACCAGGACGGCCTCGGCTCTGGGGTGGTCGTTGGAGATGACGAAGTCGAGCGCGTCGTCCGGGTCGAGGCCGCCCACCTCGGCGGCGGTGGCGATGCCGTGGCTGGCCAGGGACAGCACGGTGACGCCCGCCGCGGTGAGGAACTCCACGAAGCGCCGGGCGACGTCGTCCGGGTAGGTGGCGGCGATCGCGACCCGGGAGATCCGCAACTGGGCCAGGGCGTGCACGAAGGCGAAGGATGTGCTGGAACTCGGCACCCCCGTCACGTCCCGCACGCCCTGGACCTGGCGCCGGGCACCCTCCCAGCCGAACACGAAGCTTCCGCTCGTGCAGGCCCAGACCGCGGAGTCGACCTCCAGGGCGGCGAGCTCCCGCGCCCCCTCGGCGAGCACGGCCTCGCTGCCGACGTCCAGCAGGGCGTCCACCCGGTGGGCGTCCTCGCGCATGAGGGTGTGCACCACGGGGAGTTCGACCTCCCCGCCGAGCAGTTCGGCGAAGGTCTTGTAGTCGTTCTCGGCGCTGTGGCCGGGGTACAGGATTCCGACACGGGTCATGGTTCTCCTCGTCGCGGTTCGAGGCGCTGGCGCCCTCCGGGCGGTGGTCACGCGGCGCTGGGCGCCGCGACGTCGATCAGGCTCTGTCCGTGGGCCACGGCCCGGCGGTCTGCGGCCCGCAGCAGGCCCCACATGGTGACCTGGTTGGCCGCTATCACCGGTTTACCCAGTTCCCGTTCCAGCGGCGCGATGATGTCGTAGGTGAGGACGTTGGTGCAGCTGATGTACACGGCCTGCGCGTCCGGGCGGTCGGCTTCGTGCACCGCGCGGGCGACGTCGGCGTAGGTGACCTTCCAGATGTGACTGAGCAGGCCGAGGCCGACGCTGGAGGTGACCGCCACTTCGTGTTCGGCAAGGTAGTCGAGCAAGCGGTCGGTGACGCTGTCCACGTACGGGGTCACCACCGCGATCCGGTCCGCCCCCAGGGTCTCCAGGGCGCGGATCAGCGCTCCGGAGGTGGTGACGGCGGCCGGTGCGCCCGCGGCCAGCATGGTCCGGTGGAGTTCGCGTTCGCCCGCCGCGCCGTGGACGAAGCTGCCCGAGGCGCAGGCGTAGCCGACAGCACGGGGTTCGGGGGCCAGGAGCGCGCGGACCGCCCTGGTCACGCTCTTGCCCTTGCTGAGGGCGGCGGCCTGGTCGACCGTCACCGGAACGTGCACGTACGGCAGGCGAGTGACGTGCAGCGAAACGTCGTCGGGCGCCCAGCGCCACAGTTCGCGGTCGAGCGCGAAGTCGTAGGGCGCGATCACGCCGATACCCGCCTGCCACGGGGTCCGTGTGGCCGCCGCCAGTTCGACGACCTCGTGTGCGGCGGCCTGTTCGGGTACGGGCGCACCCGCCGCGTGGAGTGCGGCTTCCAGGCCGTGCTCGTGGGCCGGCCGGTTTCCCTCGTTCCGCATCGGTCACTCACCTCCCAGTGCTGTTGACAGTGCTGTGCTTTCGGGCTTCGGACTCGCGGGCTTCGGGGCTTACGGGCTTGGGGGCGGGCGCGCCCGGTCAGCGCTCGAGCCGCTCGTACAGGAGGCGCTCACCGACACTGCCGGAGCGCCAGACGTCGTTGCAGGCCTCGGCCATGGCGGGGAGGTTCTCGACGACGGTGGCGAACACGTTGCCGGGCACCCAGCCCACGTCGCCGTTGAGCAGGAGGTTGTTGCGGCCGTAGAAGAGGGCGAGGTCGATGACGCCGGGCAGGTGGTCGATGCCCTTGTCCTCCTTGAAGGAGCGGTCGAGCATGCCCCCGTCGAAGGAGAAGTAGACGATGTCGCCGGGGATCGGGGTGACGGTGGGGTTCTCCTGGCCGGGTTCGGGGTCGGCGAACCTCGGGACCATCGTGTAGACCTCGTTGCGCGCGTACTTGGCGTGCTGGACGGCGTCACCTTGCGGGAGGGCTTTCCACACCGCCTCGCAGGTGCGGGGCGCGTCCTTGTCGAGCAGCTCCGCCACGCAGGAGACCCCGCGTTTGGCGAGTGTGACGGTCATGTAGCGGGGCAAGTGCCCTCCCTTCGAGTGCTGGTCCATCGACGGGATTTCCACGGGTTCCGCTGAGGCTCCCGGGTCCCCGTGGGCTTCTGGGTCACGGGAATGTTGATTGTCGACAATCTTACGATTAACCCGCCAGGGGCGGCAATAGACCTCGGGGGGTACGGGTATCCCGCCAGTGTCGGGGCAGCCCCACATGCACCTTTAGCCGGAAACAGTCGTTTTGTGGATTGTTGACAATCCCATGTCGGCTCCCTAGCGTTTCCCGTGCAGGGCGGAACCACCCCTCGACGGCAGGATGAAGAACAAGGCCAGAGCGCCGAGATCAGAGCACCGCCGCAACCGGAAAGCGCGCCCGTGAACAGTTCCACCGCCACCCCGTCCGCGCCCGACCGTCCCCGTCTCCTCGTTCTCCGAGGGGACGACCTCCCGCCGGGGCACGAACGCATCGACGACCACCCCGGGCTCGGAGAGGTCGTCTACGCCACCGCCGACGAACTCTCCGCCAAGCTTCCGGGCACGGACGCCCTGCTGGTGTGGGACCTGTTCACCGAGGCCCTCTCCGACTCCTGGGCCAAGGCCGACTCCCTGCGCTGGGTGCACGCCGCCACCACGGGCGTCGACAACCTGATGTTCCCCGGGCTGGTGGACAGTGACGCGGTCGTCACCAACTCGCGCGGCGTCTTCGACGAGCACATCGCCGAGTACGTCCTGGGGCTGGTGATCTCCTTCGCCAAGGACTTCCACCGCACCTGGGAGTACCAGCACGACCGGCTGTGGAAGCACCGCGAGACCGAACGGGTGACGGGCAAACGCGCCCTCGTCGTCGGTACCGGCCCCATCGGCCGCGCGATCACCCGCAAGCTCCAGGCCGTCGGCGTGCAGGTGCGCGGCTCGGGCAGCCGCGCCCGCGACGGCGACCCCGACTTCGGCTCCGTCGCCGAGTCCACCCTGGCCGAGCGAGCCCGGGGCGGCGGGAACACCCTGCACACCGAGGTCCCCGAGGCCGACTACGTGGTCATCGCGGCCCCGCTCACCGAGGCCACCCACGGCCTGGTCGACCGGCACTTCCTCGACCTCATGAAGCCCACCGCGCGGCTGATCAACATCGCCCGCGGCCCGATTGTCGTCCAGTCCGACCTGGTCGCCGCCCTGGACCGGGGCTCGATCGCCGGTGCGGCACTGGACGTCTTCGAAAGGGAACCGCTCAAGGCCGTCAACCCCCTGTGGGGCCTGCCGGGCTCCGTCGTCTCTCCGCACATGTCCGGTGACGTGGTCGGTTGGCGGGAGGACCTGGTGGAGCTGTTCCTGGACAACCTCGCCCGCTACCTGGACGGGCGTGAACTGCGCAATGTCGTGGACAAGAGCCGGGGCTACGTACCCGGCTGACCCCTCGCGTGACTTGGGAGGCTGAAGTGACGATCCGTTCCGACCGGGCCGAGACCGACAACGCTGGTGCGGCCGTCGGTACGGCCGAAGGCTCCACCGGAGCCGACGGGGGTGCCGCGCGCGGCGCCCCGTCGGCGCGCACGGGAGACCCCGTGACCCCGGCCGACCTGTCCGCCGAAGAACTCCTGCACGCCTACTCCACCGGGGAGCTCTCCCCGGTGGAGGCGGTGGAGGCGGTGCTCGACCGCATCGAGCAGGACAACCCCGCGTTGAACGCCTTCTGCCTGGTGCGCCCCGAGGAGGCGCGCGAGGCGGCCCGGGCCTCCGCCGAACGGTGGCGGCGCGGCGAACCGGTCGGAAAGCTGGACGGGGTGCCCGCCTCCGTCAAGGACATCCACCTGACGAAGGGGTGGCCCACCCTCAAGGGGTCGGTGGCCGCCTCCCAGGAGGGCCCGTGGGACGAGGACTCCCCGGTGGTGGCCCGGATGCGCGAGCACGGGGCGGTGTTCGTCGGCAAGACCACCACCCCCGAGCTGGCCTGGAAGGGTGTCACCGACAACCCGCTCACCGGGATCACGCGCAACCCGTGGGACCTGTCCACCACGCCCGGCGGCTCCAGCGGGGGTTCGGCGGCGGCGGTGGCGGCCGGGATGGGCCCGCTGTCCACCGGCACCGACGGGGGCGGGTCCATCCGCATCCCGGCGAGTTTCACCGGGGTCTGCGGGATCAAGCCCACCTGGGGGCTGGTCCCGCACTACCCCGCGAGCCCGTTCGGGTCGCTGGCGCACACCGGGCCGATAGCCCGGACCGTGGGCGACATGGCGCTGATGCTGGACGTGATCAGCGGCTTCGACGCCCGGGACTGGATGGCGCTGCCCACCCCGGGCCCCGGCCTGGCCGAGGCGGGCCGCGGTGCCGACCCCGCGGAGCTGGTCCGCGGGCTGCGGATCGCCTACAGCCCCACACTGGGCGGGCAGCACGTGGACCCGGAGGTGGCCCGCGCGGTCGCCGAGGCGGTGCGCGTGTTCGAGTCGCTGGGCGCCAAGGTGGAGGAGGCCGATCCGGGGCTGCCGGAGTCCGTGGACGAGTTCCACGTGCTCTGGTACTCGGGCGCGGCCAAGGCCACCGAGAAGCTCACCGCGCGGGACCGGGACCTGCAGGACCCGGGGCTGCGGGCGATCATCGAGGAGGGGCTGACCTACTCGGCGCAGGACTACCTGACCGCGATGGCACTGCGGATGGCGATGGGCGCCCAGATGGGACGCTTCCACGAGACCTACGACCTGCTGCTCACCCCGACCATGCCGATGGTGGCCTTCGAGGCCGGACTGGAGTCGCCGCCGGAGCTGGCCGGGCGGCGGTGGACGTCCTGGGCCGGGTTCAGCTACCCCTTCAACATGACCCAGCAGCCCGCGGCGAGCATTCCGTGCGGGTTCAGCGGCTCGGGGCTGCCGATCGGCCTTCAGGTGGTGGGCCCCCGCCACTCCGACGAGCGCGTGCTGCGGGCCTGCCGGGCCTTCGAACTCGCCCGGCCCTGGGCGTCTCGGCGGCCCTGAGGGCTTCACACAACGCGATTTCTCGGTGACGGGATGGTGACGATGCGGCGACAGTAGTCACATCCCCACCAGCCGTGAACAGGCACTTTGCTCCCCGGGCAGGAATTTTGTCCGTTTCCAGGACTTTTGCCCGGGGAGTTCAGTGCCTTAAGACCCCCGCGGGGCCCCGCACAGGCGTTAACGTCTTCATCGGAGTGGTGTCACGCGCGCGATGTGGGATGAGGGAGGACCGATGACCGGTGGTGGGGCCGAGGGTGCTCGGAAACAGATCAGGGTCTTCCTCGTCGACGACCACGAGGTCGTCCGGCGCGGTGTGGCCGCGCTGCTGGAGACCGAGGACGACATGACCGTCGTCGGTGAGGCCGGAACCGCAGAACAGGCGCTGTCGCGGATCCCCGTCGTCCTGCCCGACGTCGCCGTACTGGACGTGCGGCTGCCGGGCGGTTCGGGCGTGCAGGTGTGCCGGGAGATCCGGTCCGACCACCCCGAGATCGCCTGCCTGATGCTCACGTCCTTCGCCGACGAGGACGCCCTCTACGACGCCGTCATGGCCGGGGCCGCCGGGTACGTGCTCAAGCAGATCCACGGCGCCGACCTGGTCGGCGCGGTCCGCACGGTCGCCGCGGGCGGTTCCCTGCTGGACTCGGGCAGCACCGGGGCGATGCTGGAGCGGCTGCGCGGCGCCCAGGCCGAGCCGGACCCGCTGGCCGAGCTGACCCCGCAGGAACGGCAGATCCTCGACCTCATCGGCGAGGGCATGACCAACCGGCAGATCGGCGAGCGGCTGTACCTGGCGGAGAAGACCGTGAAGAACTACGTGTCGGCGCTGCTGGCCAAGCTGGACCTCAAGCGCCGCACCCAGGCCGCCGTCCTGGTCGCCGAACTCCGCGGCCGCCGCTACTGAGACCCGTTCTGGTTTCTGCTGATCTCATCCCCGATGATCTTGCTACCAGAAGCAAGTTCGACGCCGATTTCGCTCCTGGTAGCAAGGTCATCTTCAGGAGGGGGCGGGTGACCAGCGCGTCCATCGGGATCGTCCAGACGCGCAGACGCCGTGAGGCTCCGTCGGGCCGCTCCCCTCGATGACGGGGTCCACCTGCGAGAATGAAGACTTCCTCATGTCCGCTTCATCCGGACGCCGTCTTCCTCGGACAAGCTCGTCAGTTATGAGATCACCTCTGGTGCCGCCGGTTCTCGGGGCGCTGACGGTCGTGCTGGTCGCGGCCGCCGCCCTGGTCTGGGCGGTGTTCCTGCGCGCTCCCGACCCGGTCCCCGCCTCGGAGGTGGTGGTCGGTGAGTCCACCGATGACGCCACCGCCGGGCCCACCGATGACGGCCTGGTCGAACCGCCGCCGCCCGTTACCGACCGGGGCGGTGCCGGGAGCCCGTCCGCGGAGCCCTCGCCCGAACCCGAGCCCGCACCGACGGGGTTCCCCTTCGACTGCCTCGACGAGAACGTGAACCACGAGGCCTGGGGTGAGGACGAGTGGGACGACTGGTGGGACGACTGTTTGGACGCGCGGTACGAGAACGGGGACGACGATGACGACTGACCGCCCCCGGGGCGGAGGCGGTGCCGAGGGTGCTGACGGCGCCGATCCCGACGCCACCACCGTGCCCGTTCCGCCCGGCCGTTCCAGACCCGCAGGCGCGGCTTCCGGCCCCGAGGGCCCCTCGGGGCGTACCTCGCTCTTTCCCACGATGGTCATCCGCGGGCCGCAGCCCGAGCTCCCCCAGCGCCGACGGGTGCCCGCACGGCTGCTCATCATGGTGTGGGTCGTACTGCTCATGACCGCCGTCCTCGTGCTGGTCAACGTCGTCACCTGGAGCGCCCTGACCGCCCGGACCGACGAGCGGGTCGATCGCGCCCTGGCCCAGGAGACCGCCGAATTCCAGGAGTTCGCGGCGGTCGGGGTGGACCCGGGCACCGGGCAGGCCTTCACCGACGTCGCCTCCCTCATCCGGGTCCACCTGGAGCGCCAGTACCCCGATGACTCCGAGATCCTCTTTGGCTGGGTGGACGAGCCCGACGAGAGCGCTCAGGAACAGACCGCCTCGCGTGGCGGGCGGGGCATGGCCCAAACCGACACCGGGCGTATCCGGCAGGGGCAGGAACCGCCCTACGACCTGTCCGCCGATCCGGAGACGGTCGAGGCGGTCCTGGGCGCCGACGACGCCCGGGGCGCACTGGACACCCCCGCCGGGCCGGTCGAGTGGGAGAAGGTCCGCGTACTCCCACCGGGTGGAGAAGGCACGGCGGGGTGGTTCGTGATCGGCTACTTCACCGCTCAGGACGACCAAACCACGTCCGGGACCATGAGCACCCTGGCCCTGGTCAGCGGCCTGGGGCTGCTCGCCGCCGGCACCGCCGCCTGGTGGGTGGCCGGCCGCATCCTCGCCCCGGTCCGGCTGGTCCGGCAGACCGCCGCGGAGATCTCCGAGGAGGACCTCACCCAGCGCATCGAGGTGTCCGGCCGGGACGACATCGCGGCCCTGGCCGAGCAGTTCAACAGCATGCTGGACCGGCTGGAGGGCGCGTTCACCGAGCAGCGCCGCTTCGTCGACGACGCCGGACACGAACTGCGCACCCCCATCACCATCGTGCGCGGCCAGCTGGAGCTCATGGGCGACGACCCCGGGGAGCGCCGGGAGGTGGTCCGGCTGGTCACCGACGAACTGGACCGGATGGGCCGCATCGTCGAGGACCTGCTGCTGCTCGCCAAGGCCCAGCAGCCCGACTTCGTCCGCCCCGAACCCGTCTCCCTGGCCGAGCTCACCAGCGACATCGATGCCAAGGTCCGCCAGCTGGGCGACCGGGACTGGCGGCTGGAGGGCCTGGCCGAGGAGACCGTGCGGCTGGACCCGCAGCGCGTCACCCAGGCCATGGTGCAGCTCGCGGCCAACGCCGTGCGGCACACCGCGCCCGGGTCGACCCTGCGCACGGGTTCGCGGGTCAGCGGTGCCGAGGTGCGGCTGTGGGTGTCCGACCAGGGCCCCGGCATCCCCGCCGAGGAGCACGGACGCGTCTTCGAACGCTTCTCCCGGGGCGGGCGCACCGCGCGCGGTGACCGCGGCGCCGGGCTGGGCCTGGCCATCGTCCGGGCGATCGCCGAGGCCCACCACGGCCGGGTGGACCTGCGCTCGGCCCCCGGGGCGGGCTCCACCTTCACCCTGGTCCTCCCCCTGTCCCCCGTTGACGGACGCGTTGGAAGGGAACACCTGTGAGCCGGGTACTCATCGTCGAGGACGAGGAGCGGATCGCCTCGTTCGTGCGCAAGGGCCTGACCGCCAGCGGGTTCACCACCACGGTGGTGGGCACCGGAGCGGAGGCCGTGGACTACGCGGTCACCGGCGGGTTCGACCTGATGCTGCTGGACCTGGGCCTGCCGGACACCGACGGCTTCGACGTGCTGCGCCGGGTGCGCTCCCTGGGCGTGGACGTCCCCGTGGTGATCCTGACCGCCCGGGACGGGGTGCGCGACACCGTGACCGGGCTGGAGATCGGCGCCGACGACTACGTCACCAAGCCGTTCCGGTTCGAGGAGCTGCTGGCCCGGGTGCGGCTGCGGATACGCACCGAGCGCACCGCCGACCCCACGGTACTGCGCGCGGGCGGGCTGTCCCTGGACCTGCGCACCCGCCGGGTGGCGGTGGGCGGGGACTCCATCGACCTCACCGCCCGGGAGTTCGCCCTGCTGGAGCTGCTCATACGGCACCAGGGGCAGGTGATGACCCGGCAGCAGATGCTCTCGCACGTGTGGGGCTACGACTACGACCCGGGCTCCAACGTGGTGGACGTGTTCGTGCGCGCGCTGCGCCGCAAGGTGGGTTCGGAGCGCATCGTGACGGTGCGGGGCATGGGGTACCGGCTGACCGGGTGAGCTGGCCGGGGCTGAGTGACCGGGCGTCCGGGTGACAGCCCCGCCATCCGAAGATGAACGTTCCCTCATGGAAGGCTCATGAAGGCCTCACCCCGGCCTTCCACGATGGTCACATGTTCTTCTTCGCGTTGGCGGTCGACCTGACCGCTATCACGGTGTTGTCCTACGCCCTCTACTTCCGCAGGCACGGCCGGCGGGACCTGGTGCTCGCCTACGTGGCGCTCAACGTCGGCATCTTCGCCGTGGTCTCCATGCTGGCCCAGCAGGAGGTGGGCCTGGCGGTCGGCTTCGGGCTGTTCGGGGTGCTGTCGATCCTGCGGCTGCGCTCGGACCTGATCAGTCAGGGCGAGATCGGCTATTACTTCGTGGCGATCGCCCTCGGTCTGGTGAACGCGGTGGCCGCTCCGATGCCGTGGCTCGTGGTGGGGCTGAACGCCCTGCTGCTGTCCGCCCTGTACCTGGCCGGGCACCCGAAACTGTTGGCCCGCACGCAGCGGCGGATCATGACGCTGGACGTCGTGCACGAGGACCCGGTGGCACTCCGGCAGGACCTGGAGGGGCGGCTGCGCGGACGGGTGCGGCACGTGGACGTCACGGAGGTGGACTACGTGCGTGACCTGATGGTGGTGGACGTGCGCTTCCAGGAGCCGAAGCTGGCCGAGGTGCCGGGCACGGCGGCCGAGCGCCGTCAGCCCATGCCCGCCTGGTGGGGTGCCCGTTGAGCCTCGACCTCTCCCCCGGACTCACCGGCGCCGCCACCGGCCCGGGTCCGAGGACCGCGCCGGAGGCCGTGCCGGTAAGCGCTGTGGGCCGCCCGGCTGAGGGACCGCCCGGCCTGGAACGACTGCGGCCCGTGTCCCTGGCCGAGATCAACGAGCGCGCCGCCCTGGTCACCCGCACCTGCCGCAAGTACCTGCTCCCCGCCGAGCTGGTGCCCGCCCTCTTCGCGGGGGCGGAGGGCGGGTTCGGGGTACTGGAGATCGGCGGCCGTACCTCCTTCCTGTACTCCTCCACCTACCTGGACACCCCGGACCTGCGGACCTTCCACGACCACCGGCAGGGGCGGCGGCTGCGCTACAAGGTGCGCACCCGCACCTACGTGGACACCGGGACGAGGATGTTCGAGGTGAAGCTGAAGGGTGCGCGCGGGATCACCGACAAGGTGCGGACCGAACTCCCGATGGACGCCCCCGTGGACCGGTTGACCTGGCGGACCCGGGACTTCCTGGACCGCTCCCTGAGCCGCTGCCGCCTGGACCCGCCGGACGTCCTGCTGCCCGCCGCCGTGACCGACTACCGCCGGACCACGGTGGTGGCCCTGTCCGGCGAGGAGCGGGTGACCGTGGACCACGACCTGGTCGGCTACCGGGGCGGCTGGGAGGTGCGGATGCGCCCGGACACGGTGCTGCTGGAGGTCAAGACCCGGGGCGGGCTGACCACGACGGAGCGGCGGCTGCACGAGCTCGGGGTTCGCGAGGCGCGGTTCAGCAAGTACGCGGCAGCGCTGGCCGCCCTCGAACCGCGGCTGCGCGGTAACCGCTGGCACCGGGCGATGGGCCGCTGCATGAACCCTCCGGTCCCCTCTTTCGGCTACGAAAGCGCAGTTCACGCCGGTTAGCGGCACGCCGGAAGTTTCACGTGAAACATCCGGTACCGGTTTCGCACCCGGCCCTGACCGGAGAAAGCAAGCGGCCGCCGCCTCGTAACCGGTCGAGGCGGCGGCCTTTCGCCGTGAGCCCTCTCCCGCTACAAGAGGGAGACCACGGCACCACAATGGTTGCACCCCGTACCCCCCAGGTCCAGACCGGCAGAGCCGCCCCCATGTCCTGGGGGCCGCCTGGCTCGACCCGCAGGCCGGGCCGGACACCGTCCCGGACCACGGCTGAGGCCCGCGGTCCCGTCAGTCGGCGGGGCGCAGGTCCAGGCTCCGCAGGAGCTGGGCGTTGAGGGCGACGATGATGGTGGACAGGCTCATCAGCACCGCACCCACCGCGGGGGCGAGCACGATACCGATCGGGGCCAGTACACCGGCGGCCAGCGGGACGGCGGCGATGTTGTACCCGGCGGCCCACACGAGGTTCTGGATCATCTTCCGGTAGCCCGCTCGGGAGAGCTTGCGGACGGAGACGACTCCGCGCGGGTCGTCCGAGGCCAGGACCACCCCGGCGGACTCGATGGCCACGTCGGTTCCGGCGCCGATGGCGATGCCGACGTCCGCACGGGCCAGGGCGGGGGCGTCGTTGACCCCGTCGCCGACCATGGCGACCCGGTGCCCCCGGTCCTGGAGGTCGCGGACCACGGCGTCCTTCTGGTCCGGCAGGACCTGGGCGAACACCTCGTCCAGGCCGAGCTCGGCGGCCACGGTGTCGGCGACGTTGCGGGCGTCGCCGGTCACCATCGCCACGCGCACGCCCTGGGCCTGGAGCTGGCGGACGGCCGAGGCCGACTCGGGCCGGACCTCGTCGGCCAGGGCCAGCGCCCCTGCCACGGCACCGTCGGCGACCACGTGCAGGACGGTGGCTCCCTGGTCCCGCCAGGGTCCGGTGCTCCGGGCCAGGTCGGCGGGTTCGGTGACGCCGAGGGAGTCCAGGAGCGCGGGACCGCCCACGTACACCGCGGTCCCGTCGACGGTGGCCTGGACCCCGTGCCCGGTCAGGGAGCGGAAGCCGGCGGCCTCGGGCACCGGGCCCGCCTCGGCGGCGGCCCGGACGATCGCCTTGGCCAGCGGGTGCTCGGAGTCGGACTCCACAGCCCCGGCCAGGGCGAGGACGCTCTCGACGGAGCGGCCTTCGGCCGCGGCGGTGCCGGTGACGGCCGGGGCGCCCTTGGTCAGGGTGCCGGTCTTGTCGAAGAGCACCGTGTCCACGAGGCGGGTGCGCTCCAGGGCCAGCCGGTCCTTGACCAGGATGCCGTTGCGCGCGGACAGCGCAGTGGAGATCGCGATGACCAGCGGGATGGCCAGCCCCAGCGCGTGGGGGCAGGCGATGACCAGCACGGTGACGGTCCGCTCGACCGCCTGGCTGCCGTCGCCGAGCAGCAGGCCCCAGACCACGGCGGTGATCACGGCGGCGGTCAGCGCGAACCAGAAGAGCAGGGCGGCGGCCCGGTCGGCCAGCGCCTGTGAACGCGACTTGGACTCCTGGGCCTCGCTGACGAGGCGCTGGATCCCGGCGAGGGCGGTGTCGTCGCCGACCGCGTCCACCCGGACCCGGACGGAGGAGTCGGTGGCCACGGTCCCGGCGACCACCCGGTCGCCCTCGGCACGACTGACGGTGCGGGACTCGCCGGTGATCATGGACTCGTCCACGGCCGCGCTGCCCCGGACCACGGTGCCGTCGGCGGGGACCCGGCCCCCGGAGCGGACCAGGACGGTGTCCCCGGTACGGAGTTCGGCGACGGGGACCTCCTCGATCCCGCCGTCGGGGCCGACGCGTTCGGCACGGTCCGGCAGCAGGGCGGCGAGGGCTTCCAGGGCGCCGGAGGCCTGACCGAGGGCGCGCATCTCCAGCCAGTGCCCGAGGAGCATCACCACGACCAGCAGGACCAGCTCCCACCAGAAGTCGAGTTCCGTGCCGACCACCCCGAAGGTGGCGAGCATGCTCGACCCGAAGGCGACGGTGATCGCCATCGCGACCAGGGTCATCATCCCGGGCCTGCGGGCGCGCAGCTCACCGGGGACCCCGGCGAGGAAGGGCCAGCCGCCGTAGAGGAAGACGACGGTGCCCAGGACCGGCGGCACCCAGGTGAGGCCTTCGGGGACGTGGTAGCCGAGCCAACCGGCGATCATGTGGCTGGTGAAGACCACGGGCACGCTGAGCAGCAGACTCCACCAGAACCGGTTGCGGAACATGGCGGCGTGGTCCCCGTGTCCGCCGTGGCCACTGTGTCCGCCGTGGTCTTGGTGGCTTCCGTGACCCTGATGCTCCCCGTGATCCTCGTTTCCTCCCTCTGTCGTGGTGCCGTGGTCCCCGTGCTGTCCTGCGCTCATGTCGTACTCCCCTCCACATCCGAAAATACCCGTATGGGGTATCTGACACGTGGACGCCGCCCCTGTCCGCGCGCCCTCTTCAACAGATATACCCCCTAGGGGTATATCTGACAACCCCAGAGGCCTGCCCCGGAATCGGGTAGGCGGGTCGGGTCACCCGACCCGCCTCCCACACCACCAGGCATGCGGGCCCGCACCTGGCGGTTCGTCAAGCCGTCTCAGACGACGACCGGCCCGGCCATCAAGGCCCGGACCCATGGATCCAGCTCTTGGGAACTGCGCCGTGGCCGCCTACGCACCAGCATGAAGCAGCTCTGAGGGAATGCACCCTCTCCGCCCCACGGTGGACCGGCTCTCAGACCGGCTTACAGCGATCATTACGACCCAACCGAGCAAGCCCCCTCCTTCTGCTCCACTCGACGTTCAGCCCTTCCTGACCTGCCGGTCAGTACTATGGCCTCTGCTGACTTCTGCCTGGTCAGACCCACCCTTGCGAGCGGACCCGTCGGCGCAGCGACAACTCAGCAAACCGACACCCAGACAGACCTCCCCGGATAAGAACAGCCACTTTCCCCCTACGCCTGCCGTGTTTACACCCCGACCGTCTTGACGGTGACGGGCTTCGCCATCCGTGGCTGGCTCACCCCGGTCGGACTGCCTCATACACGGTTCGTGTTCCTCAGTGCAGGGTTTCGCCTCGGGCTTCCTTCCGACCCCACCTCGCGATGACGCCGTTGCCTCCGGCTCGCGGTTGGCACCATCTCCTCCCGCAAGGGACTTTCACCCTCAAGCAACTGCCCATGCCGGGCGTACCACAAGGAACGCCCGCCGGGATTCCCCGGCGGGCGTACTTCTGTGGATTTTCGACTAGCCTCTGACCTGGGCGGAGTCCTCGGACTCCCTGCCGTACCAGGGCCACCACTGGACGGTGTGCCCGTGCGGGATCATCCGGTCCAGGCGAATCGTGAGCCTGAGTGCGAACCCGCCCGCGATCATCCCGGCCACCAGGTCCGTGAACCAGTGGAAGTGCAGGTAGATCGAGACGGTCGACTGCAGGAGCGCGATGCACACGATGCAGTAGGCCAGTCGTTTGATGATGTGCGGCCGGGCCGCGCCGAACCTGATGATGAGGAACAGCACCAGGCCGTAGATGAGGATCGCGTTGGCCCCGTGCCCGGAGGGGAAGGCGACGTTGCCCGCCCCGGCGAAGAAGTCGGGGTCGTAGTGCTTGGCGTGGCCCCGGTTGAACAGCAGCTTCATCACGGAGACCATCGACATCATCCCGAAGACGCCGCCCGCCCCCAGGATGATCGGTCTCCAGCTGCGGTGCCAGTAGGCGAGTTGGAGCGTGGTCACCCCCAGGACCGGCAGGGCCACGTAACGGGAGGCCACGTTGTCCGGCCAGAAGATGAGCGGCTCGCGCAGCACGTCCCAGTAGGGCCGGTGCAGCTCGTTCAGGAAGTTGTCGACCGGGTGCAGCGGCCCCGCGGCCAGCATCGTCATGACGATCAGCGCCACGAAGAGCATGATCGCGATCCGGTCCGAGGCGAGCCCCCACGCGATCTCGCTCACACTCGGCCATCTGACCGCGCGCACGACGGGCGGCCCCGGGTCGATTTCCTTGACCCGAACCACGGGGATGGGGCCGCTGTACGGGCCGGGCTCGGGCGTGCGCCGTTCCTCTGGCACGTGCGACCTCTCCGCCCCCCGTGACGCTGTCACGTGGGGCGTTGTCGTCTGTCTGGACCGCGCATGCCGGGTCCGCGAAGAATGCGTCATGTGCTCAGTGCTGTCTCACACGTCGTGGGCTTGCCTGTGGCACTGCTGAGGCGTGGGGGACGGGCTAGCCGCGGTTGTTGGGACTGGTCCTGACGTCATCGGGGCCGACACGGGTGTTGGTGATACGGGCGTTGGCAACGTACCGAGGGGGATCTCCCCACACCCCTTCGACGGTCGAACCTTCGGGCTGGTTCACGGTGGTCGTGGCCGGCCGCCGGACAGGTTCGGTATCCGAGGTTCGGAACTGGTCGGCAGTGGCGTCTGCGTTGGCGCTCGCTACCATTCAAGTGCTGTCAGCGCAGGTCAGGGCGCTTTCGTTGGGCCATCACCGTGACGTGGGTAACTCTCCGTACGGCTTTGGGTGGTTATCGCCAACATGCGAGCCTACCCGGACACTTGCCCTCATTGGTGGTTTCGCGGGTCAAGTGTGACTCTTCTACCTCGGACTTTGCCCGAAGCCCACGCCGGAGACCCGTGCCTTTCACCGGGACGCGACCGGTTCGTGAGGGTTCCGTTAGCGCTTCGAGGCCGACCGTCCGGCCGACCCGCTCGCGTGTGGCACTCTTCAAGGAGCTTGTCAGACGCTGGAGTGTGTCGACTCGTGTGCTGGTCGCGCACGGGTCGGGAAACGGAAGGGCCCTGGATGGTCGACCTCCCACAGTTGCCGGACGACCCCTCGAAGCTGGCCCGTGAGCCACTGAGGGAGCAGATCCGGCAGGTACTGGTAGAGGGTCTGCTGTCCGGGCGGTGGCAGCCCGGCGAACGCATCGTGGAACGCAGGATCGCGACGGAGCTGCGGGTCAGCCAGGCTCCGGTCCGCGAAGCGCTCCGCGAGCTGGAGACGCTGCGCCTCATCGAGACCGTGCCGAACAAGGGGGCCAGGGTCAGGGCCTTCGGGGTCCAGGACATGGCGGAGATCTACCCCGTCCGCGCCGGTCTAGAGCTGGTCGCCGCCCAGTTGGCCGCTCCGCGCCTGGCCGAGGACGCCTCCTCGCTCGAACGCGAGGTGGAGGCGCTGCAACGCGCCACCGCGCAGGGTGACGTCACCGAGCAGATCAAGCACAGCGTGGAGTTCCACCGCGAGGTCGTGCGGGCGGCGGACAACAGCGTGCTGCTGCACACCTGGGAGTCCCTGGGCGTCGAGGTGTGGACGGCGCTGTCCGTGCGCTGGCTCAACATGGAGCTGCACGCCAAGGCCGCCGACCACGCGCAGATCACACGGGCTTTCCGCGAGGGCGATCCGGCCGCGGGCCAGATGCTCAGCGACCACGTCCTGAACTACGTCGAGGCCGCGCTGAAGACGCACGAGGGCAGTCGGTAACCGCCTCCCGGACACGCCGACCGGGCCCCTGCCGGACTCCGCATCCACCACGTGCATCTCGCACACCTTCACCGGCCTCCCGCGCACCGCGGGAGGTCTTTTCGCACCCCCGACCCGGGCCAGCCGCGTTATCACCTGGTGCTTTGCACCAAAGTTCGGGTATCTCCCGTAAAGTTGTATTGATCGATCATCGATCAGACCGTAGAGTGTGCGCGACACACGTCACATCAACACGCGTGTACCCCCTGGTGGCACGGGGTCGTTCAGCCGGCCGGTGAACGAACTCGGGCGACCTCCCGGCGGATGCTTACGGCACCCCAGACCGGGAAGCAATGCCGTCAAGGGTTTCGGCGTGACAACTGCACACGTGACCCGACTCGCTTCGCGTCCGCAACCGGGCCCCGCCACGGCCCCAGCGGACGCGCCCCGAAACAGCCACACGTGCCGCCGCCGATGAGCCCGGCGGCGGCACACGCCCAGGCCGCGCCCGACAGCGGGGCCAGGGCGGGCCCCGTCATCCGGCCCACAGGCCGGAGCGACGGGACTCCGCGCACGTAGAAAGGCACACCATGGCTGACACGGCCAAGCCGAAGGGCGGCACCGCCCGGGGCTCCGCGTCCCGGCGCCGGAGCCGTAAGGACACGGCTCTGGGCAACGAGAAGCCGGAGACCCTCCTCGACTACTACCGCCAGATGCTCTTCATCCGACGCTTCGAGGAGCGCACCGGACAGGCCTACACCCAGGCCCGCATCGGCGGTTACTGCCACCTCAACCTCGGCGAGGAAGCCACCGTCGTCGGTCTGATGGACGCCCTGCAGGAGCGCGACTACCTGTTCACGAACTACCGTGACCACGGGTACGCGATCGGCAAGGGCATGGACCCCAAGCGGGTCATGGCCGAGCTCTACGGGCGCGTCGACGGCGTGTCCAAGGGCTGGGGCGGCTCCATGCACATGTACGACACCCAGACCCGCATGCTCGGCGGCTACGGCATCGTCGGCGGTCAGCTCCCGCTGGCCACCGGTGCGGCGCTGGCCGTCACCTACCGCGGCGGCGACGAGGTCGTCATGTGTCAGATGGGCGACGGCACCACCAACATCGGCGCCTGGCACGAGTCCCTCAACATCGCCAAGCTGTGGAACCTGCCGGTCGTCTTCGTGGTGATCAACAACTTCACCGGCATGGGCACCACCGTGGAGATGTCCTCCGCCGAGCCCGAGCTGTACAAGCGCGGCGCCGCCTTCCGCATCGAGGGCGAGCGCGTCGACGGCCGTGACGTCCTCGCCGTCCGCGACACCGCCACCCGGCTGGTCGAGCGCGCCCGCGAGGAGCAGACGCCGTTCCTGCTGGAGGCCTGGAGCTACCGGCAGAAGGGCCACTCCGTCGTGGACCCGGCCAAGTACCGCACCGACGAGCAGCGCGACGAGGCCCGCTCCGAGGAGAACGACCCGATCGCGCTCTTCGACGCCAAGCTGGCCAAGGCCGGGATCCTCACCGACGACCTGCGCGAGGAGATCGCCGCCTCGGTCAAGGCCGAGGTGACCGAGGCCGCCGACTTCGCGGAGAACAGCCCGAAGCCGGACGTGTCCACGCTCTTCGACTACACCTACGCCACCCCGGTGCCGAACGAGTCGCGGCGTATGCCCGCCGACCCGGTGTTCGCGGAATAGGGAAGGAACCACTCACATGTCCGTGATCACCTATCGCCAGGCCCTGCGGGACACCCTCCGGGCCGAGATGGTGCGCGACGAGAACGTCCTCGTGATCGGCGAGGAGATCGGCGTCTTCGAGGGCTCCTACAAGATCACCGAGGGGCTCCTCAAGGAGTTCGGCCCCCGGCGGGTCAAGGACACCCCGATCGCCGAGGAGGGCTTCGTCGGTGCCGCCGTCGGTGCCGCCATGCTGGGCCTGCGCCCGGTCGTGGAGCTGATGACGATCAACTTCTCGCTGATCGCCATCGACCAGATCATCAACCACGCCGCTAAGATCTACGGGATGTTCGGCGGTCAGACCAGCGTTCCCATGGTCATCCGCACCCCCGGTGGCGGCGGCCAGCAGCTCGGCGCGACGCACTCGCAGAACATCGAGCTGTTCTACTCCTTCATCCCCGGCCTCAAGGTGATGGCGCCCAGCACCCCGGCCGAGGCCTCCTCGATGCTGCGCGCGGCCATCCGCGACGACGACCCGGTGCTGTTCCTGGAGAACCTGGGTCTGTACAACTCCAAGGGCGAGGTCCCCGAGGACTACGCCGAGCCGGAGAACAGCAACGTCGCCACGATCGGCCGTGCCGCCGTGACCCGCGAGGGCAGCGACATCACGCTGATCGGCTACTCCCGGATGGCCATGGTCGCCACCCAGGTCGCCGAGAAGCTGGCCGAAGAGGACATCAGCGTCGAGGTCGTGGACCTGCGCAGCCTGCGCCCCCTCGACCGGCAGACCTTCGTGGACTCGGTCAAGAAGACCGGTGCCGCGGTGATCTGCGAGGACGACTGGCTCACCTACGGGATCGGCGCGGAGATCGCCGCCTCGATCCAGGAGGGGGCCTTCGACTACCTGGACGCCCCGGTGCGCCGGGTGGCCATGGCGGAGGTGCCGATGCCCTACGCCAAGCCGCTGGAGACCGCCGCCCTGCCGTCGGTCGAGTCGATCAGCACCGTGATCAAGGAAACCCTGAGCGCCGTCGGCAAACGGGTCGGGTAGAGGGAGTAGTCAATGAGCGAGATCCACATGCCGCGCCTCTCCGACACCATGGAGGAGGGCGTCATCTCCACCTGGGTGAAGAAGGTGGGGGACAAGGTCGCCTCCGGTGACGTGCTGGTCGAGATCGAGACCGACAAGGCCGTCATGGAGTACGAGGCCTACGAGGACGGTTACCTCGTCAAGCAGAACGTCTCCGAGGGCGACACCGTGCCGATCGGTGAGGTCATCGGTCTCATCGGCGACTCCCCGGACGCGGTGCCCGAGGACTCGGGGTCCTCCGACGCTCCGGCCGCGCAGGAGAAGGAGGAGCCCAAGGACGAGGAGCCCAAGGGCGAGGAGAAGGAGGAGAGCAAGCCCGCCGAGGCCGCTCCCGCCGCCTCCGCCGCCGAGGGCGACTCCTCCGGCGAGCGCCCCCGTACCTCTCCGCTGGCCCGCAGGCTGGCCAAGGAGTACGGCCTGGACATCACCAAGATCAAGGGCTCCGGCCCCAAGGGCCGGATCGTGCGCGCCGACATCGAGGCCGCCGCCAAGGACGGCTCCGCCGCGCACGACGCTCCGGCCGCCGAGAAGAGCGCTCCCTCGACTTCGGCCGTTCCGGCTCCCGCCGCCCAGTCCGCCTCGACCCAGGACGACGTCCGGGGCTCCGAGGAGGTCAAGACCAGCAACGTGCGCAAGGTGATCGCGCGCCGTCTGACCGAGAGCAAGCAGACGGTTCCGCACTTCTACCTGCGCCGCGCGATCGACGCCGAGGGCCTCAAGGCCTTCCGCGCCCAGATCAACGAGCAGCTGTCCAGCACGGGCGTGAAGATCAGCTTCAACGACCTGATCGTCAAGGCCTGCGCCACCGCGCTCAAGCTGCACCCGGAGGTCAACACCTCCTGGATCAACGACACCCTGGTCCAGCACCACCGGATCAACGTCGGTGTCGCGGTCGCCGTGGACGCCGGTCTGGTCGTGCCGGTGCTGCACGACACCGACAAGGCGACCCTGTCGGAGATCTCCACCCGCACGCGCGAGCTCGCGGGCAAGGCCCGGGACAACAAGCTCAAGCCGCAGGAGATGAGCGGCGGCACGTTCAGCGTGTCCAACCTGGGCATGTTCGGCATGGACAGCTTCTCCGCGGTGATCAACCCGCCGGAGGCCGCCATCCTCGCCGTCGGTGCCATGCGCCCGGAGGCCGTGGTCGTGGACGGTGAGGTCGCCGTGCGCAACCGCATCGCCCTGGAGCTGTCGGTCGACCACCGCGCGGTCGACGGTGCCGTCGGTGCGGCCTTCCTCAAGGAGCTCGCCGAGATCCTCGAAGAGCCCATGCGGATCATCCTGTAACACCTGCTGTACGACGCCCCTTGCCTGACGCCCCGGCCGGAAGCACTTTCCGGCCGGGGCGTTCTGCATTACCAGAAGTTATCCACACCCTGTGGACAAATCTCCACGATCCCTACATGAGCAGTGCGGTGACGTGGCTGACCACCATTCCGGCGGCCAGGGCCATGCCGAAGGTCAGGGTCGAGGCCGCCCAGTCACTGCGCCACCAGCGCGGGGCCCGGTGGCGGCCGCGGGGCCTGCGGGGCGGGAACGGGTCGTCGGGTTCGGTCTCCCAGCGCCTGGCCTGCCTGGCCTTGCGTTCGGCGTGTTCGCGGCGGTCCTTGTCGACGGCCATCCATTCGGGGACGGCGCCGTTCTTGAGCCGGTGGGCGACTTTGGGGTTGCCCACCATCTGCCGGAGCAGGCGCTGCTCGCGCTCGGCGAAGGTCTCCGGGGCCATCGTCACCCGGCGGGGTGACGGTGCGGGGGTCCGGGTGAACCTCTGGCCTCGAGGCGCCTCCAACACCGACCGAACCCTCATCTGGGTGCTGGTCACCGCTCACCACCGCCCAGGAGGAACTCGGCCCACACCGCCGTACCCAGGTCGGCACAGAAGGGGAACGGCACCACCGGGTAAGCGCCCCACCTCACCGCCAGCATCTCCACCATCAACAGACCCCGGCCACGCTCGGCGCTCAGCCACTCCTGTTCGGTGCGGTCGGTCGGGATCTGCGGGGCGGATTCCCGGGCTCCGTCGTCCACGACCACCAGGCGCAGCACACCGGGCTCGGACTCGAACAGCGCACGCAGGACCCGGCCGCCGGAATCGCCCGAGAGCGTGTGCTCGATCGCGTTGGCCACGAGCTCGCTCGCGCACAGCGTGAGCGTTTCGACCAGGTCTTCCCCGAACCCGGCCAGGTCGGCGCGCAGGTCCGCGCGCACCGTGCTCATCCGGGGCAGCTGTCCCGGGTAAATCCGCGCCCGCCAGCGGGCAGGGCTCAGGTGAGGCACAATGGACATGTCGACAACTCGCTTTCTTTACAGATCTGCTTGTCGGCCTGCTCTGGGGGTGTTTGCCGCACCCGCCAGAGCTTTGTCTTGAGTACTGCTGATGGTCCGCGCGCCCGCCGGACTTGAGGAACCGGTGCCGCAGCGGGCACGCGGGGCTTTGAGGGTGGTCCGGGCTCTAGTTACCGGTCGGGTTCGTCCCCTGGATGCGGTGCCCGAGCAGTCGGAGGAGTTCGCGGCGGGTAGGTGCGGTGATGCGCTCCCAGCGGTCGCCCTCGCCCGTCCAGTCGAAAGGGCGCCGGGCCACGTAGATCTCGTGGGGTGCGGCGCCCTCGATAGTCAGGTTCCACTGCTTGTAGAGCAACGGACACAGGATGCGCTCGGGGACGGGCAGCTCGTCTTCACAGGACAGGTTCGCCTCGGAGGATGTCGGCAGGCTTGCCCCATCACCCCCGACCGGCCTGAGCGCGTGAGTCGGGTCGGGGTGCTCGGAGATGGCCTGGTCAACGATGAGGGTGGCCAGCTCTGCGTCGGCTTCCTCGCGGGCGATCCGCAGTGCTTCCCGGATCAGGGGGAGCCGGTTGCGCAGAGTGTGGGCATGCCACTCCGCCAGCTGTGAGGCGGTCAGGTGCGCGGGCGGATGCAGGGCTTCGTCGAGGACGGTGAGCAGGTCCCTGGTGTAGATGTCGTGCATCAGAGCGCCGCCCCCAGCCGACGTAGCCAGGACAGGACAACCTGAAGGATCTCCAGGGGCGCGGTGTCCAATGGCCGCCGAGGTGCCGGGATCAGCGGAGGCCGAGCCGAGCGAGCGGGCCGCGCTTCGGAGTGGAAGGGCAGGTTCGCGGCGAAAGCACGCACACGCCCAGCCCTGCGGGGGCGACGGCGACACATCAGCTCGGCCGTGCGATAGCGCACATAGGTCAGCTCAGACAGGTTCAAGCAACGCGGCATAGCGCGGCTCCTGGTGTTCGGATGCCGGGTGGGAAGTCCAGCGGGAACGAATACATGCCCCATACTGACTCCGTCAGACTGACACGTCAATAGGACACTGTCAGACTGACCCAAATGCCCACTTCTGAGTAGGAGCTTTATGATCCAGAAAGCGGAGCACCCCGAACCAGAGAAGGCAGAAGCCCCCGTGGCACCACCGAACCAGCCCAGCATCGAGCGCCGCCGTTTGGCCGTCGAACTGCGCAGTCTGCGCGAGGGCACAGGGATGACCACCGAGGAGGCCAGGACTGCACTCGGATGGTCGTCAGGACGCCTCAACCACATGGAGGGCGGGCGTCATTCCATTCCAGACGCGTCGGGACTGCGCGCTCTACTGGACCTCTACAAGGTCACCGATGCCAGCCGAAGAGAGGCGCTGGAAGCACTCCGCAAGGAGGCCAAAGCCCGGCCGTGGTGGCGAGACTACGAGGACGTCCTCACCGATGGCTTCCTCGGGTGGGAAGCCCGCGCACGACGCATCTTCGCCTACCACCCGATCGTGGTTCCCGGCCTGCTACAGACACCGGAGTACGCAGCCGCATCCGCACGAGCATCTCTGGCCCGCACCGAGGAGGAGATCGGACGTATTGTCGCCGCTCGCATGAAGCGGCAGGAACAAGTGCTCGGACGTTCGGATGCGCCCGAGTTCCGATGCGTTCTCGACGAAGCCGTCCTGCTGCGCTTGGCCGCGCTGCCAACTGAACTGGCCCAGGGACAGCTTCGCCACCTGCTGGACACAGCCACCACTGTGAATACCGTAAGTCTGTTGGTGCTGCCCATAAGCGTTGGCCTGCACGGCTGTCTCCATGGCTCGACAGTGCTGCTTGAGTACGACGACGAGCGGGACCCTCCGATCGTGTACCTCGAAACACGGAGCCGGGGCACCTACGTGACCGGCCCAGCCCAGGTGGCGGACTACCGCCTTGCTCTGGATGACGTGACCGCAGACGCCTTGTCAAAGAGCGCCAGTATCGACTTGCTCAAGAACCTGATCACCGACTAGAAGAGGCACCCGTGTATTCATCCCGCGAGTTCCACAAGTCCAGCTACAGCCCGAACGAGTCCGCGTGCGTCGAGGTTGCGGAGGGGGCAACCACTGCGATGCGCGACACCGAGAATCGCGAGAAAGGCACCTTGGTGTTCCCGTCCGCCGAGTGGCGGGCGCTGCTCGATGCCGCCCAGCACGAGGCTTAGACAAAAACGCGGAAGCCCCCACCTGTGAGGGTGAGGGCTTCCGTGTATTCATCCCGCGAACAATGCACCCCGGTGCTGCGGAGGCGAGAAGCAGGCTCCTGTGACCGTAATTGGCCGGGGAGAGTTCAGGGCAGTACATCCGCACCGACCAGGCCTGAACCACCCGAACCAACGATGCCCCGACCATCCAAACTGGCTGGGGCATCGGAGTTCGTGGAGCGACCAATCCCGAATCTGTTCGCGTGCGACAGCACCCGGGACGGAAGCGCCCCTGATACCTAGAGAGCGCCGCCGGTGAGCGCGAGCCACTCACCAGGGGCGATGACCAGAACAGTGCTGCGGGGGTTCTTCGAGTCACGCAGGCCGACCACGTCAGTCGTGTGTTCGGTGATGGCGACCTCGACGCAGTCGCCGGTGCCGCTTCCGCTGGCTTTGCGGAAGTCCGCGTCCTTGAACAGGGGGTTCATCTGTCAGCCTTCCTGGAAGTGATGCTCGAATCCGATCAGGGAGCGTAATCCGGCCTGGGGCAGGTACCGGCGTAGTGGAACAGCGTTGGCCCGGCACACCTGGCGCCAGTGCACGTACTCATCAACGACCACCGGGTCGCTGGTGACGTCCACGTGCGTCAGAGCGCCATCGTCGTCGTAGACCATGCGCCCCACGCGCTCATCGTCGAAGAGCCAGTAGTCCCCATCGGGCACTCCCAGTTTCTCCGCTGTGGGTCGCGGCAGGATGGCGATCTCCTCACCCGCGTCGATGTTTGACGGGTAGGCACAGGTCATCTCGAAAATGACGTACTCGGTGAGCGGTTCGCTCACCACGTGCACGCGTCCGATCGAGGCACCCCTGCGGTTGATGGCGCGCACCCGGTCCGCCCAGGGCCCCAGCCATGACGGATCCTGGGGCAGACCGGCGCGGAACCTCTCCAGGGGCACGCGCTCGCTCTTGGAGTCGTAGAGGTCCAGGGTCTCCAGCCGGAAGACCTGATGTCGGAAGTCGTCGAAGGTACGGAAGAAGTCGGCCATCGTCATCACGGTCACTGCGACGCTCCGATGTGGGGGTGGTCGTGGACACGTTAGTCTGAACAGCGTCTTCAGATTCGAATCATCCGAAGACTTTTAAGACTCAATCAGGACTAGTATGGGAGAAGTCGTGCCGGAGGGCAAGAGATCCGACACCGCCAGACAAGAGCTCGCCTCCCTGCTGCGAACGGCTCGCCTCGATCGCGGGATGTCAGGGCAAGAGCTGGCGAACGCCCTGGGCTGGTCGCAGTCGAAGGTCTCCAAGATCGAGAACGGACGCACCCGCCCTTCCGGCGATGACGTCCAGACTTGGCTCGAGGCCTGCCGGGCATCCACCGAAGCGCTCCACCACGGCTCCGAGCTGGCTGAGGGTGCTCTCGTGGAATCGCGCCACTGGAGAGTGGTTCACGCTGACGGGTTGAGCTCCGGCCAAGGCGGGGTGAAGGCCCTGGAAGGACGCTCGGACACAGTCCGCTCCTTCCAGCCCTCCCTGATTCCAGGGCTGCTCCAGACGGCCGAGTACGCCCGCCAGGTGTTGACCGCTGTCAACGTCTCCGGCCAGAGCGACATCCCCGAGGCCGTCTCAGCACGCATCAGCCGTCAGGACGTGCTCTACGACAGCGATCGGCGATTCGAGTTCACGCTCACCGACGCCGCACTGCGCTGGCACCCGCACGGCAGGGACATCCTGCCCGCACAGCTGGACCGCCTGCTCTCGATCGCCACCCTGACCAACGTCTCCCTGCGCGTCCTGCCCCTCGGGGCGTCCTTCGGCCACCTGCAAAGCAACGGCTTCCTGCTGTTCGAAACCCAGGACGACCCCACCGTCATCGTGGAGACGTTCACCAGGGAACTCCGCATCACCGACCCACAGGAAGTCGCCCAGTACCACGACATCCACACCCGCCTGACTGACCACGCCCTCTCCGAGGACGATTCGCGCAGCTACATCCGCGATCTCGCCACGTCCACCTGACCGCTCGATACCCGACGCACGCGCTCCATTGACTTTCGATCAAGTCCAAGATTAGTCTTACTTTAGTCAAATCTTATGTCGGGAGGGGTGCACGTGGTCCTGTTCCTCAACGGCCCCGTCCAGAACGGTGACTTCACGTTCCGCAACGCCCCTGGCAAAGCTGTGGGGATCAGGCTCGCCTCAGCCCTGAACAGCGTTCTCGGCCGACCCGAGGTTCCGCACCTGTGGAACACCGCCACACTCTCCGGCGACATTCGCTACCGCACCCAGGATCGTCCCCATGCTCCTCCGCGAGCCGCGTTCGAGCACGCGCGCCTGACCGACAAGTACGGGCCCGGCATGCCCCAGCCCACATCAGTTATCACCGACGCCGACCCCGGTGTCGCTGAGCTGGCGTTGACCATCGTCGACGAGCACCTGGCCAACGGGGTGCTGCGCATCGGCGCAGCGAATGTTCAAGAGTGCGCGGGATGCGGGCACACGGTCGGGCTCGGCGCCAGACGATGCACCTCATGCACGAATGAATGTCTGCGGGTTCGGTCAACCCGTCACCTCATCAAGGACAACGGTGCTGGGCAAGCCACGTCAGCTTCTGAGCTTCTGCACATGCGCAACCGGCGGCGTCAGCACCACCTGGATGAGATCAGCCGCCACGTCCCCCACCGCCTATTGCTCTCCCGGCCTCGGTCGCATGGCGTCCACCTGGACGCTCTCGGCCTGCGCGGTCACGTCCTCGATCCACGGACCGGTCTCCACGTGACCGCTCTCTTTGCTACGCAGCGGCAAGGTGCGGAACTGGCTGCCATGACCGTGACCCCGAACGCCCTCGTTCACATCGCGGCCTACGCAAGCGGATTCGTCGATCATCACGGACACAGATTGCGGTACGCGCTTCATGGGCGCGTTCCCTACGACGCGGTGCCAGCGCTCCAGCGCGTCTACGACTTCCACCGCGCCGATGACAGCGACCGCCGTGTCTTCGAGTCCTGGTTCCTCCCCCTACTCGCGCTACGGAACAAGAACCGAACCCACCCCGGACAGCTACCCGCTTTGGTGAAGTACTTCCTCAAGGTCAGGCGCGCCGAACCCCGGATCGACCAGGATGAAACCGCAGAGCGCCTTCGGGAGAAGATCACGATGGGAGACCCTGACTGGGTGATGGACAAACACCTTCTGGCTGCCGCGCTGAACAGGCACGAGAGGCTGATGTCGCGTGTCTGAATGGGAGCTGGTGAAGGATCGGACCGCCTCAGCCGGTGCGGTCTGGCGCTCAGCTGACGGGCAGTACTTCAAACGAACCGGCGGCTCCGAGGTCACAGAGGAGTCAGGGCACCAGAGCCTGCTCTCAGAACTCGGCTTTCCGGTCCCTCAACCAACCCAGAGCGGCACAGACGGCACGCTGAACTACTTCATCGAGCCCAGTGCTGGCCAACGCACGCTACATGAACTCGCCCTGGAACAAGGGCGGGCGAGCAACGGCAGGGTGGGCGATGCTCTGGTCGACCGGTCTGCCGAGATCTCCGCGAAACTGCTCCAAGCCCAGGCCCGAAACCCGCTCCCCACTGATGAGGTCTCTCTTCGTCGTTGGTTCTCGGACGCGGGGTTCACCGCCGTCGTTTTCACTGAGAACCCGGACCTGGACACACCTGTCGTGCACTCCCTCATCGACCAGGCCGTGGACCGGCTGTCGGAAGTGCCCATGTGCCACAGCCACCTGGACTACGGACTGCCCAACGTCTTCGACGACACGGTCATCGACTGGCAGCACCACGCACCAGCACCCCTGGGGTACGACGTCTACCCGATGCTCGACATCGCGGCGTTCAAAGGCGGCGGCAGAGGTTACGCCTTCAGCCCCGAGCAACGTCTCCGCTACGTCAGCGCTCTGGACGAGGTGGCCAAGAGCCTTTCCGGGCAGGCGCTGAGCCTCTATCTGGGTGACTTCCTGCTGGTCAAATGCTTCTTCTTCCTCGCTCTTATGCGACCGAAACCGGGACAGGGCACCCGCCCGGACAAGCAGAGGAAATGGCTCTACCGAAGGAAGCTTTTCACGTTGGGAGTCGATGAGTATGCGAAGTCCCGAACGATTGACACCGGACTTTTCCCAAAGCTCAGTGAGTTCGAAGACACGTCGGGAAAACCCCATCCGCGACCGTGACTACCTTCTCGACAAGGACGGGATGATCTTCAAGGTCATCGGAGACTCCCACCCCGAATCCCACCACCTCGGCTACGTGAAGTACTACCCTGACGCGCGCGGCGATCGGAGCCTCTTCGGCCGTAGCTACCGCCAGAACAGCGTGGTCTCCAAGTCGTTCGGCATCCTGGCTGACCGACCCGAGTGCTACGTGTACTCCGAGATGTTGGGATGTGTCATCACAGGGGTACCACGTAGCCACGTGGCCCACCACTACTCGGCACGCGAGACCTTACGCGCACTGCTGGTCGAACCAAGAGACTACGAGAATCTTTCCGTGGGAAGGGATCTCCTCACGATCGCCCGACACCTCGACCAACGGCAACAGCTCGACCTGTTCGGCATCACCGGATCCTTCCTGGTGGGATGCGCGAATAAACGATCGGACATCGACCTCGTCTGCTACGGGAAAGAGGGATACCGAGCGGCACGGAAACTCTTCGGCTCCTCAAATCTGATCCAACCCTATGCGGGAGAGAACCAAACTCTTCTCTACCTGCGCAGGGCGAAGTACATGGAAGGCAGCGGCTTCGACACACTCCTCAAACAAGAGCAACGCAAGCTCCAGGGCCTCACTACCGGATCCGGCGCGCATATCAACTGTGAGCCTCTTCGAGAGGATGACGCCGGACCCCTGCACGGGCTTCAGGCAAAGGAGATCGGTGAGATCACGCTCTTGGCGACGGTCACCGATCACTCCGAGGGGGTTTCCACCCCCGCTCTCTACGAGATCAACGTGGAAAGGGTCCTCAGCGCGACCGTGGACGACCCGCAGACCTTCGCCAGTAGGGTTCGCTATCTGCGCTCCTACCTGGGCGCTTACACCGGGGCGTTCCGCTCCGGTGACGTGGTCCACGTGTCCGGAAAGCTCGTCCACCTGCTCGACGGTGGGAAAAGCTCCTTCGGTGTGGAACTGACCCCCTGGAGCGCGAGTCGGTCCTACATCGCAGACCTGACCGCGAACGTTCCCGTCCCGCAAGGAATCCCCTGACTTCTGCGGGGACCTTCAATCACGGATACCCCTGCCTTCACTACAGGATTCGCAGCAGAACACAGGCATCCCTGGCTGATGAGGCGTCGGTCGGGTCGGTCCCCTGGAGGCGGTGCCCGAGCAACCGGAGGAGTCCGCGTCGCGTAGGCGCGGTGATCCGCTCCCAACGGTCACCGTCACCCGTCCAGTCGAAAGGGCGCCGGGCCACGTAGATCTCGTGGGGAGCGACGCCCTCGATGGTCAGGTTCCACTGTTTGTAGAGCAACGGGCACAGGACGTGCTCCGGGATCGGCAGCCCTGCCTCGGGCGGGCTCGCCTGTATGGCCCCGGCAGGCAACCGGGGCCATACTGTCCTGATGGCTTTCCCACGCGCACGCACCTCCGGTGCTGACTCGGCGAGAAACAAGCTCTGGTGACCGTAGCTGGCCAGGGATTCGGCACGTTTTCCTCTGAACCTGGAGTGCGCGCATGGCCAGGCCCCCTGTCTGCCGATGGCGGAAGACTGCACGCGCTCGCTCCTGAGCTGGTTCGCCCGATCACGATCGTGAACCGCGAGCCGACGGCGCGTCGGGGACGTGACAACACCTCCCATGCGCACAAACGCACTCCCTAATGTCGCAGCCGCGCATGCAATGAAAAGCGAACACCGTACGCACCAATGATGCGGAGTCCCGACACGACCCGAGGAAGTTCGTGACCATGCCAGAGTTGGGCGGCAACAGGCCAGCTTCTAAGATCGATGACATGCACTCCATCGACGAGCGAACCGCGATGCTCGCTCTGCTGCTGCGCCAGGACGCGCGGTGGTCGGTGATCGCCGACGAAGCGATGGAGTCCGGAAGCGCGATCTCTGTACTTCAGAACCGGCTCGGTCACGACACCCTGTTTCCGGACCTGGTCGATGAGGCACCTGAAGTCATCCAAGCCCAGAAGATGATCGCTTCCTGCCGCAGTGAAGGAACGCAGGTGCTTTCCTTCCTGGATCCCGACTATCCCAGCCAGTTGCGCGACATCCACGAAATGCCGCCGTTGGTTTTCGCCCGGGGACAGCTTCAACCGGACACGCGAGCCATCGCTGTGGTGGGCTCGCGCAAAGCTTCGGAGCACGGATTGCGCATGGCCTACAGCATCGCTTCGCGCCTGGGGTCAATGAAGGTGACGGTGGTCAGCGGGCTCGCTGAGGGAGTGGACGCTGCCGCGCACCGGGCCGCGCTGGACTGCGGCGGACGCACCGTCGCGGTCATCGGTACGGGAATCAACCGGCACTACCCACGCCAGCACAAGGAGCTTCAGGACGAGGTCGCCCATCGCGGTCTGCTCCTGTCGCAGTTCCTGCCCGATGCCCCACCGACCAAGGCTTCCTTCCCCATGCGCAACGCCGTGATGAGCGGTTACGCGGCCGCGACCATCGTGGTTGAGGCTGGCGAGCACAGCGGAGCCCGAATCCAGGCCCGGTACGCTCTGCAGCACGGTCGACCGCTGATCTTCCCCCAGGAGCTCCTCAGCAACCAGTGGGCACGCGAGTTCGCGGAGCGACCCGGTGTCCATGTAGTCGAGAACATGGAACAGATGATGACGACCGTGGAGGAGCGCATCCACGACGCGGCAACGACCGCAGCCGACATCACCGCGCACGTCTCTCTCACGAAGGAAGAGGCGTTTGCCTGGTAGCCCCGCTCGTGAGGTGGTGGAGCGCTCGGTCGCAGAGCAGAGCAAGTTCCTCACCCCGGTTCTCGCCGGTTCATCCGGGGTCTGCCCCAAATGCTTCGGTGCCGTGCCTTCGATCCCGGTGCTTCGCATCGGGGCAGAGGAAAAGTGGCTGACCTGGTTACACCCCTGACCTATCGGGTCGGCTACCAACACCACAACCAGGCGGCACACGATCTGCGGGCTTACAAGGCCGATCCGCCGCGCCGTGAAGCACAGCTACGTCTGACGTGCCTGTTCTGGTACTTCTGCCTCCTACATCTGGGATGCATGAAGGATCGTTTGGGGATCACCGGGTTCACCCACGTGGCTTTCGTTCCCAGCACCAAGAGAGTTCAGGCCTGACACCCTCTCGAAGCAATGCTCTCACCGATGATCCCGATACCCCGGCCCGCGCTGACTCTCAACGCTGGGATAGATCCCTCCCAGCGTGTGCTTCACACCGAATGGTTCACCGCTGCCCCGCTGGTTCCTGCGGAGGGGCGGCCTGCCGCAGTGTTGTTGATCGACGACACGTGGGTGAGTGGCGCGCGGGCACAGTCGGCCACCCACAGTCTGAAAAACGCGGGCGCTGAGCAGGTGTCCGTCCTTGTACTGGCCCGGCAGATCAATCCAGGCCACGAACCGGCACAACCGCTGCTAGCCCAGGTGAGGAACACGCCGTACGATCCGCGTACGTGTGTCTGGCACTGATCTCTGGCAAGCGTGTGGAGTTAAGGACACTGCTCCGTATTGTCAGTACAACCCCCTACCTGGGGTTCTCCCGGTTTCCGATAACCAGCATCAGAAGCGGCAGGGGGATGAGCACAGCCCAAACACGGTGGAGCCCCTCCCATTCAGGCGCGGACGGCGGATACCAGAGCCAGAACTCGCTCCGGTACATCAGGGAGACGGCCACGAGCACCAGCAGCACCGTGCTTCCGATAAGCGCCGCCGGGTATCCGTTCATCCAGCGCCGTACAACAGACGTGCAGGCCAGACCCGTCAGAATGACCACGGCCGCTTCCACCGGCAACCCCGCGAACACCCCCCGGTGCTCCTCGGGCAGTCGCAGCTCCACCGACAGGTAAGCGACACCCCAGGCTGCCGCCGCGGCCGCCCCGGCCAGCAGTGTGCGCGTCCACTGACGCATCCATCGGGGCACGGGTGAGGCCGCGGTCGTGTTCTCCGCGGCGTCAGTCAGTCCGAATCCGGCGGCCGCGCCCAGAAGGACCGCCGCCGAGCGAAGCGACACCGCCAGCAGGTCGGTGTCGACGTACGGTCCGGTGAACCCCCAGGCGGTGATCAGCACCGACACGAGGGCGGCCACGCCCAGGGGAACCCAGTCCATCGCCCGGGCGGTCGCAAACACGATCCGCGGCATCACGCGCATGCGGTCCCCTGTTCGGCACCGCTCGGCTCCCCGGGCGGAACTGCCACGCCGAGAACGTCCGCGGCCTCTTCCAGGGTTGTCTCCACGTCCACCAGCCGCTCCCACTCCTGGTGCACCAGCGTCTGGGTGTTCGGGTCCGCCAGGAGCTCCTCGGCCATGTCGAGTTCGGCCTGGCCATAGGAGACCGCCCCGAACACCGAAGCCGGAAGCTCCACCGCCACGACCTCATCCGAGCCGACCTCCGCCATGTGCTCACGTTCGGTACCCGCGGCGACGGGGGCTTCGGTCTGACCGAGCAGCCACAGCGCGATGACCGTCCGGGCCTGACCCGCGGCGTCACAGCCGAAGCCCCCCTGACCGTCCGACTGCAGTACGTCCGGGGGAGGGAAGCCCGCCATGAACGCGGCCACCGACCCGGCGACCGCACGCCGGTACTCGACCTCTCCCCCGTTTCTGCCCCAGGTGGTACCGACCAGGGCGTACCCTCCGCCTTCCAGGTCGTTGAAGGCGTATCCGGTGTACTGGTAGACGGCTTCGAGCTGGGGCGCCTGCGGCGGAGCCGCTTCGAGCACCGGGCCGATCGCGTCCCGCCACAGCGGTACCCAGGGCTCGAAGCCCGGCAGCGCGCAGTAGTCGACTCCGTCGTGCTCCTCGCAGGCACTCGCCTGAGCGGTGACCGTCACCCGTCCCTCGTGCGTCCCGGCGAGTTCGACCGGCTCGGCCCCTTCGAAGGCGGATGGGACGGCGGTCAGGGTCGCGGCACCCACCACGGCGGCGGAGGCCGCGACCGCGGCGGCTACCGTACCGGTGGTGCGCCGGTGGCGCATCACAGCTGCCAGGGAAACCGCGGTCACCAGGGCCGCCAGGTAGAGCAGGTGCCATAGCGGCGGCCGGGCGGCTTCGAAGGGCAGCGCCTGGGTGGGGACGAGCGGCAGCAGCCAACTGTCACGGAACTGGAACAGCGACCACACGATGAGCATGAGGACCACGGGAGCCGCGACGGGAGAGGGTACCCAGCGCCCCAGCGCCACTCCGAGTGCGCCCATCAGCATGACGGCCAGCACCCCGGCCGCGAGCTCCTGGGGCCGGAAGACACCGGCGGGGGCCGCACCCACGAGCAGGGTCGGCACATGCAGGGACAACACGAGGAGCGCAGCGGCAGCGCCGCAGAACAGGGACGCGCACAGGACGGACCAGGTTCGGTTCGCGGCCGGAAGCGGCAGGGATTCCAGCAGGTCAGCCGTACCTCCACGCCGTTCTCTGAGCACCGCCAGATTCGCCGCGAGCATGACACCCGCTCCGACCAGGACAAGAGTGGTGGCGGCGTCCACGCTCTGGATCGTCCAGTCCGTCATGTCCCGCCACGTCGACAGGGTTCTGGAGACGAGCAGCACCAACACCAGGGGCAGGACGAGAGGGCTTCTCGCGAACCGGTGAATCTCGGCCCACGTGAGCGCCATTGCAGGGGAAGTCAACGGAGTCTCCCGATGCTGTTCTCCGTGTCGGCCGCCTTCGGCGCGGATTCGAGCAGGAGGAGGTAGCCGTCCTCCACCGCGGGTTCGGCTGCCCGCGCACCCGGAGGCCGCTCTCCGATGCTCCGGTAGTCCCCCGAGGCCGTGCGCCACATCGCGTGCTGCCGCCCCGGCGGCCGCTCGGACACCCACACCCGGCCACGGGCGTGTTCCGCCAGTTCCTGAGGCGTCCCGGCGAAGAGGACCCGACCGTCCCGGTAGACCAGGACCCGGCTGCACAGGGCGGCGACGTCATCGGTCTGGTGAGTCGACAGCACCACCGTGCGCTGCTCGCTCTTGCGCGAGATCAACGTGCGAAACCGCATGCGCTGCTCCGGGTCCAAACCGACAGTCGGCTCGTCCAGGATCACGAACCCGGGGTCGGCCAGAAATGCCTGCGCAATGGCGAGGCGCTGTCGCATACCACCTGAGAGCTTCCTGATCCTGACCCCCGCGGACGCGGACAGGTCGACCTCTGCCAGAGCACGCGCCACCGCCTCTTCGCGCTCCTCCTTTTCGGAGATCTCCCGCAGCACCGCGATGTAATCGAGCATCTCCCGGCAGGTGAAGTTCGGATACATTCCGGGGTCCTGCGGAAGATACCCGAGGTTCCGTCGGATTCTTGTCCGCTCGGATTTGATGTCGGGGTTCAGGCCGAGCAGGTTCAACTGCCCCGCGTCGGCCCTGAGAACGGTGGCCAGGCACCTCAGAAGCGTGGTCTTACCCGCCCCGTTCGGCCCCAGCACCCCGGTCACCCCCATGGCCAGGTCGAAGTCCAGCCCGTTGATGACCCTGTGCGTGCCGTAGGACTTGCTGAGCTTTCGCACCGAGATGGTGTGCTGCACTATCGCCCCTCTCAGCGGTATCGTGCATTCGCGCGCGGCTGTGCTCGATGAGGGCGGGCACAGGCCCGATCTCCAGGGACTCCGCTGGTCGGCTTCGTGCCCCTCGGTCAGATCTACACAGCCCCGGCCGATCAGCAGTTCTCGGCGCACGATCCGTGGCTGACCCAGCTGCCGCCGCTGCGGGTTATTTAAATTTACAAAATCATCCACCCGATGGTGCGCGCAACCAGAATCCCACCCTCCCCAGCCAACAGAACTTCCTCAAAACACCAAAGCACTGGTCGTTGCAGTTCATTTGACGAATGACCGCATTCGGCCACGAACAGGCATTGACACCTTCTCGCAATTTACGATAACTCCACGCAAGGGCTCTGGTGAATTCAGGACACGGGGACACCCAGCCGCAGGCCAGAACTTCAAGAGAACCGGCGTCGCAGCCCGCCAACGCCCTGGCCGGACTCGCCGGAGTGTGGCTGTTCTACGCCCTGACCACCGTCGGACTCGTCGTCGGGCAAGGAGTGACCTTCCTGCGTGTGAGCAGGGACCTCTGAAAAGCCGACAAGGACACCGGAGCTCGGGGCCGGCACCCTGGCCTGGCCGGGCGTTATGCATTGCCAGAAGTTATCCACACCCTGTGGACAGAGCCCCCCGCTCCCACATGAGTAATGCGGTGCCATGGCCGACCGCCACCCCGGTGGCCAGGGCCTCCAGAGCGAATTCACTGGCCGATGCCGCTCTTCTGGCCCCGTAGGTTCATGGCAATTGAGTAGACCATGGCAGCCAGCCCGAAGAAGACGGCCACTCCCGGCATCCCCGAGAAGTTGGGCGTGAAGTACAACTCAGGAAGCCCCCGACCTCCTCGACAGAGGACTCGATTACGCAGGGGATCCTTGTATCGGATCACATGAAGAACGACATCGCAACGGTTGCAACGGCCGCGACCACAGTGACGAAGATCCCGATAAAAGCTCCGTCAAATACTCTAGATAACGCACGGACAGCCATATTTTATCCCCTCGGGCAAGAATGCAGATTCGATCATGCGTGGCGGGGGCATCGACCAGCACGCAACCACCGCCCGCGTGAAAAACCGACTCATATCACACATCGGGTGAAGATATCAGACAAAACCCCTGGGACGAAAATTACCCAAGGCAAGGAAATTACATTGGGAAAATGGAATCGCCTTCCCCGCAGGTAAGCGAGCTGGATGAAAAGTCCAGTTTCGCTTGGCCAAATATGGCCAGGGGTCAGGATCGGATAGCCCGGCGGAATTTCATCCCCGCCGGGCTGCCCGCCCCTGACCGCCTTCCCCTTGGAACCCGACGGCATGAGCGTGATCGAGTGCGATACCCAAGCGTGACGCCCCGGCCGGAAGCCCTTCCGGCCGGGGCGCTCTCTGCTTCCAGGTGTTGCGCACAGCCTGTGGGCGGAGATGTCGTTCGGTCACCGGTCTCTGCCAAGATCGGTGCGACCGCCGTGGAAAGCAGGAGAAAACGTGACGAAGACGGACCAGCGCACCGGGGACCTCCGAGGGCTCGCCCTCACTCTCCGACAGCTCGAGGTAGCGAAGTGGACCGCCGTGGAGTTGCGCCGCGTAGCGGACGACCAGGGCTGGGAGTGGTGCGAGGGTACCGGCGTTCCCCGCCTGCGGACCGGATCGCCGTTCGGCGAGGCCTGGCTGTCCGTGGTCGACTCCACCCTGGAGGACTACGTCACCACGGAGGAGTTCGTCGGACTGCACTTCGTGATCGCCGAAAAGGGCACTCGGGCACAGGAGGAGATCCAGGCCTTCCGAGAGGCGCACGAGGAGCTGCGGGACGTCCTCGGCCCGAGCTACCTGCTGGGCGCGGACGACACCGACGTCTCCTTCCACTGGGACGCTCCGGATTGGGGCGCCCCCTACGTCCGGTGGCGGGACCTGGCCGGGCCGAACCTGATCGAGCTGCGGGCCACCGTGCACGGAACGGTCCTGACGCTCCGGCCCAAGGGGCCGGCCGAAGGCTGGTACTGCAAGACCGTGGAACACTCCGCCGGGCGGGTCGGCGGCTTTGTCATCAGCGTTCTGGCCTCGGAGAACGTGGGCCTCCAGCTCCCAGGGGTCACCCTCCACTCGGAATGGCGCGACTACGGCGCGCACCTCGCCAAGGCGCTCCGGACCAGGGCCGCGGAGGTGACGGCGCTCGGTCTGACCCAGTCACAGGGGTTGTACACCGCCATCCCGGGCACGGGCACGGGTCTGGCATTCTCACTCAGCTTCGGCGAGCAGGTGGAGGTGGGCATCACGACGATCCTGGAGGAGGACGCCGACCTGGAGTCGATGGACCTGCCCTCGATGGGGTGGGTCCAGGCACCCGAGGAACGTCGTTACGAGGACGACATCGTCCACCTCGCCCCGGTCCAGCAGTACGACGAGGTCAACGGTGTGCGCCTGGCCCTGATGCTGCTCGAGGTGGCCGAACAGGCAGGTCTGGATTCACCGGAGGGCCTACTGGCCGCCGAGGACCTCGCGTGGCTCCCCTGGGTCGACCACAGCTTCGGGCCCGGTCGAATCAAGGACTACGGGTTCGCTCTCAGGGTCACCCAGTGAACGTGTAGCGTCCGGGGCATGGCTCACATCCTTCATCTCACGGAGCTCTCGCATTGGCGGGCCGGTGGCGACGTCGAAGCTGATTCACTTTCCTCTCAGGGGTTCCTGCACGCCTCTCCGGACGAGGCCACCATGCTGGCGGTGGCCAATGCGTTCTACTCCGATCCCGCAGAGCCGATGATCGTGCTGGTGGTGGACACCGAGAAGGTGCCCGCCGAGGTGCGCTGGGAGGCGGCTGACCCCACTCCCCCACCTGGGGTCGGGCCGGACGTGCTCTTCCCGCACGTCTACGGGACGATCCCGCGACCGGCCGTTTGCGCTCTGCGTCGCCTGGTCCGGGACCCGTGGGGCCGCTACACGGCCCTGGAAACAGTGATGGAGCCCGGCCCCTGTCTCTAGGTCGACACGGAGACACGGAGACACGGAGACACGGAGACACGGAGACACGCCGATGAGTCGACCTGCGGACACGTCGCCTTGCCAGTCTCCCTGGCGGGCGTCCTTCATCTGGACGGAGTGGTTCTCAGTGCTGTGCGGGCCGGGCCCGGTGCCGCGAGTTCGGCCGTTCGTCGGCAAAGAGCTCTTCCGGAGGCTGTGGGTATCTCTGGTGGCACTCAGGCGGGAAGCTGACAGACCAAGGTGAAGCGGCCTTCAGGGGTCGCACCCGTGTGCGCGGACCCACCCAGGGCAGCGCAACGGTCCGCGATACTTCGGAGCCCTGTCCCCGTTACGACCTCCTCCTGACCTGGAGCACCGTCGTTGCCCACCACCAGGGTGACCCAGCCCTCCTCCTCTTCCAAGGAGAGATCGACTCCGGTGGCCTCACTGTGTACGAGCACGTTGGTCACCGACTCGCGCAGGACGAGGGCGAGTTCCCGGTCGATCCGCTCCGGCAGCGAGCACCGAGCGATGTCGGTGGACAGGTCGACCGAGGCGTCGGCAAGGAGCGCGGTGGCTCGCTCCACCTCTGCGGCGAAAGTGCTGTTCCACGTCGACGCGGCGGCCGCCCGAACCTCGGAACGGGCATTGCGCGCCAAGTCCACCAGGCTGCGGGTCTCTTTCTCCAGGTCGGGGTGGCCCGACCCCATCTTCCGGATGATCTCGCCCTTGAGCGTGATCGCCGTCAGCGTTCCACCGAGGATGTCGTGCAGGTCGATCGCGAGCCGACGGGGCTCGTCCGCGCTCCGGGGACGCTTTCTCTCAGGGCCCCGCCGGATCGGTAATAGGAGGTACGACAACACGAGGGCCGCTCCCGCAACGGTCAGGTGGCCGGCCGCCCAGAACAGAACCCAGAGGGTTCCCACCCGGAAGAAGAGGAGAAGGGTCAGTGGCAGGAGTGTCAGGACGACCCCGGCGGCCAGCAGCAGAAGCGTTCTGGTCATCCCCGAGGAAGAACGGGCCAAGACCAGGGCAGAGGCCGCCAGCAACCCCGTCGCGGAGTGCCAGGACCACCCTCCGAAGAGCAGCAGCGGCACCGCCACCAGGGCCTGGACAAGAAGCAGAGAGTACTGGGCAGCGCCCTGAGGAGAGCGGGACATGCTGCGCACCTGTGCGAGGTGGATCCCCACGGGCACCGCGTACCAGAGGCTGACGAACCCGAGATGGTACAGAAGTCGAAGCCCGCTGGCGTTCCCGAGGAGCACGGGGGCGCTGAAGGTCGTCACAAGGACCAGAAGCGTTCCGAAGACGGCGACGGGGCCGACGTACAGCGGGATCGCCCAGCGTCGGCGTGCCGCCGCGTCCACGCGGGGCGGCGCCTTTTCTTTTCTCCCTCTGGAAATCACTCGCGCCACTTTATCGTCACCGCTTCCGGCAGCCCGCCCACCGAAGGGTCCATTTGGCCAGGATCGGACAGTCTCGGATTCGATGACAACCACGATTATTGAATCGTACAATATCTTATTTTCGGCCGCCCCTTTCTCTGATTGTCCACTTTGACCTGCGAGATCTCCCCCTCCCAACGAGACCCCACCTCGCCCGAACGACCCACAGGAAGGCAACTCCCACACCAGTGGAAACAGCGCACGCTGGTAGGAATATCCCTATGATTCGTGTGATCATCGCGGAGGACATGCGCCTTCTCCGCGATTCCCTGGTCCGACTTCTCTCGTTCACCTCGGACATCACCGTCGTGGCTGAATTCGAGAGGGGGGAGCACGCGGTGGCCGACGCACCGCGTCACCGACCCGACGTCGCGGTGCTCGACGTGCGGCTGCCGGACATCAACGGGTTCGAGGTGGCGCGGCGGCTCCAGAGCCCCCTCCCCCGCTGCCGGACCCTGTTCATGACCAGCTACGCCACCCCGGCCAACCTCCGCCAGGCCGCGGAGGTCGGGGCCTACGGGTTCATCGCCAAGGACCGTTCCGCCGACGCCCTGGCCGAGGCGGTCCGAAGCGTACACGCGGGCCGCAAGGTGTTCGACCCCGATGTCGTAGCGGACGCGTTGACGCACACGGCCAGTCCGCTCACCCCTCGGGAGGTCGAGGTTCTCCGCCTGGCCGCTCGGGGGGAACCGCCCGGTGCCATCGCACGGAGTCTGTCGCTCGCGGCCGGAACCGTGCGCAACCACCTGGCAGCGTGCACCACCAAGCTCGGCGCACGCAACCGGGCGGACGCGTTCCGGATCGCCACTGAGAACGGATGGCTCTGACCCACCCCGGTCATCGCGCCCCGCTCAGCTCGGCGAGGCGATGGGTGATGGTCGCGACGGTGGGTAGCCGCAGGGAGCCGACGATCGCGCCGTCCCGCAGGAAAAGGACCTGGTCGGCGTGGGCCGCGGCGGTCGGCTCGTGCGTCACCATGACCACCGTCTGCTCAAGCTCGTCCACCGAGCGGCGCAACAGCCCGAGTATCTCCTCGCCGGTCGCACTGTCCAGGGCCCCGGTCGGCTCATCGGCGAAGACCACCTCCGGACGGGCCATCAGCGCCCGGCAGATCGCGACCCGCTGCTGCTGGCCTCCCGAGAGCTGGTGTGGGAAGCGGTCGATGTGGTCGCTCATACCGGTACGCCGGATGATCGTGTCCAGCCACCGCGCATCGGCCTTCCGACCGGCCAACCGGAGCGGGAGCACGACGTTCTCGCGGCCGCTCAGTGCGGGGAGCAGGTTGAACGACTGGAAGACGAAACCCATGCGCTCACGCCGGATCAGCGCCAGTTCCCGCTCACGCATGCCCCCGATGTCGGTGTCACCGAGAACTACCCTGCCCCGGGTGGGTTCGGCCAGCCCGGCCGCGCACTGCAGGAGAGTGGTCTTACCCGACCCCGAGGGCCCCATGATCGCGGTGAACGAAGCCGCGGGAAAGTCCACACTCACCCCCGCCAACGCCCTGACCTCGGACTCCCCCGCCCCGTAGGTCTTCCAGACCTGCTCCAGCCTCACCACGGGACCGTGCCGCTCTCCCGCCGGCTCCCTGAGCTCTCGCCGTTCCATGTCTCCCTGTTCCGTCCGCATCCGGCCGCTTCCCTTCTCTCTCTGGAATCCGGTCACTTCAACCCCGCCTTCTCCAGCCCTCGGCCCTGGGCGTCGACCAAACGGCTGTACAGACCCCCAAGGTCCATGAGCTGCTCGTGTGTTCCGCGCTCCTCGATCCGCCCGTCGGCCATGACCACGATGAGGTCGGCCTCCCGAACCGTCGCCAGCCGGTGAGCGATGACCAGTCGGGCCCGGTCCGCCAGTTCCGTCCGCATGGCCTGCTGCACCGCCCGCTCCGTCTCGTTGTCGAGGTGGGAGGTTGCCTCGTCCAGAACCACGACGGGCGGGGCCTTGAGGAACAGGCGTGCCAGGGCCAGGCGCTGACGTTCCCCGCCGGAGAGCCGAACACCGCGGTCACCCACGACCGTGTCGAGGCCGTCGGGCAGGTTCCGCACCATCTCCCAGATCTGGGCCGCCCGGCAGACCCGAACCAGATCCTTCTCCTCCGCCGCAGCCCGCGCGAAGAGGAGATTGGCCCGGATGGTGTCGTTGAACAGGAACGTCTCCTGGGTCACGGCGCCGACGGTCCGTTGAAGGTCGTCAGCGGACAGGTCCCGGATATCCGTTCCAGCGATCTCGACCCGCCCATGCGCGGTCTCCCAGGTCCGGGTGAGCAGCCGGGCAAGTGTGCTCTTCCCGGCTCCGGAACGCCCCACCAGCCCTACGGTCGTCCCCGGTTCGATGGTGAGGTCGATGTCCCGCAGCGTCGGACCGCGCGTCACCTCGACCAGGTCGTGTTCGGCGGCCAGGGAGGGGACCACCAGCCGCTCGGGGGACGGATAGGTGAAGGAGACACCGTTCAGGACCACCGACGGTCGCGGCTCAGCCATCGCCCGTGTCGGGCGCGCCTCGACGGGGGCGCCGCTTCCCGTGGGGCGGAAGCGCATGATCTCGGCGACCCGGCCGAAACTCACCAGTCCCGCCACCAGCTCCATCTTGATACCGCTCAGCATCGCGATGGGACCGTAGAGACGTCCGAGCAGCGCGACCACGGCCACGAGAGTCCCCATGGTCATCGTCTCCGACACCACCCAGAGGCCACCGACGACGTAGATCGCCGCGCCGATCAGCCCCGTCGTCACGGAGACAGCGGCCCCGAACCCGGCGCCCAGCCTGACCTGGCGCAGGGCGTGTGCGCGGACGCGGGCGGCCGTCGCCACGAAACGCTCGGCCATCGTGTCGTGCGCACCGTGGAGCCGAACCACTTCGGCGCCCTCCGCGCTGAACTGCTCGGTGACACAGGTGTCCAGGTCAGCGTAGGCGCCCATCTCACGTTGGGTGGCGTCACGGACCCTGGGCGCGAAGTAGACCGCGAGCCCGTACATCACCGGAGCCAGGACCAACAGGACCAGTGAGGCCCGCCATTCCAGGAGGAGCAGCCCCAGACCGGCGACCACCAGGGTCGAAACGGCGCCGGTGAGTGCCGGGACGGTCGACGAGACCAGCTGCTGGACCCCTCGGACGTCCCCGTGGATACGCGAGACCACGGCCCCGGGACGGGCGTAGGCGAAGAAGCCGGGCCTCTGTGTGTGCAGGTGAGCGAAGAGGTCCCCGCGGATGCGCAGGGTCAGCCGCTCTCCCAGCCGGGAGGAGTACACGTTCTCGGCGTAGGAGATCCCCGCCTGCACGAGTGTGAGCGCTACCAGCAGACCGCCCAGAGCGAAGACGAGTCCGATGTCCCCTCTCAGCACGCCGTCGTCGATGAGGCGCTGTCCTACCAGGACGGGCAGAACGACGAGCACCGAGTTGACGAGTACCAGCAGCATCTGGAGGAGGACGCCAGCCGAGAAACCCCGCAGGAAACCGGGGAGCGAGCGGTACCGGGCTGATCGGTCAGTCACGGGTCCTCCGCACACCGCGTACCGCGGACAGCGCCCCCAGCACCGACAGGAGCAGGGCCGCGCCCCCGAGAGCGGCTACCGGAGCGACCGGAATCACCTCGGGGATGACGGACAACATGTCCGTGCCGGTGGGCAGGGTGATCAGGACGGCCATCCACAGGGTGGCCAGTACGGCCACGGCGAACACCAGGGCGATGGTCATGAACACCTCTGCGGACACCATCCGATACGTGCTCCGCCACGTGATGCCCAGCATCCGACCACTGGCGAACTCCCGTCGGCGGTCGAACTGGGCCGTGCTGATCGCGTTGACCGCGGCGAACATCATGAACATGCCCATGAGAAGGAACGCGGACGTGCCGTTCCGGTTGTTCTCGGCCCACTCCTCGGTGAGGACCTGTCGCATGCTCTCGCGGTCGTGGAGCGCGAAAGCCGATCCGTCCTGCCCCGGCGGGAAGACTTCTTCGAGGCCGGCACGCGCGGTGTCCTCGTCGGTCCCGGGCACGATGTCGAGGAACACCCCGTCCGGAGCGCCGTGCCGGAGCCCGATCCCGTCCGCCGCGGCCGGGCCGAACGCCACGCTCCTGTTGAGGAAACTCGCGTCTCCGACGACCCCGGAAACGGTGAACGCGTGCTCCTGGTCATGTCCGGGGATGACGAAGGTGAGGTCGTCGCCGACCTCGATCCCGTTCCTCTCCGCGTAGGACCCGAGCATGATCAACGCCCCCGTGGCCTCCGGGATGTACTCGCCCTCGACGATGTCGAGATCAAGCGTGTTCTCGGCGTCGCCGCGCAACACCATCGCGGCGTCTCCGTAGGGCGAGGGCGCCTTGACCTGCGGTTCGATGGGGATGAGCCGCGCCGTCACCGTTGACTCGACGAAGGGGAGGGCGTCGACCTCCTCTCGGGTCCGCTCAGCGAACCCGTACCCGGACGAGAGCACGAAGTCCGCGGTGACGCGCTGGCTCTCAGACATGCCGTAGTGCCAGTTGTTGTACATCTGGGACGCCGAGGCGGCACCGACGAGTGTGATTCCGAGGAGCAGGGGCCCGGCGATCCCGGCGAACCTCCGGTGGTAGAAGGCGACGTTGGCGACGGACAGTGCGGGCCCGTCCCGCGAGACCCGGTTCACGGCCGCCCTCAGCACGATGGCCGCCTGGCCCACCAACCTGGGTCCGAGCAAGCCCGAGGCGATCACCGCCAGAGCGATGAGGAGGGTCGAGACGTACTGCCCGACGGTTTCCCTCGGTACTCCGGGTACGGCCAGAGCCGCGGCGCCCAACAGCATGGCGGCGACCGCGAGCAGCCCCAGGGCGATGCGTCCCCTCTTGAGTTCCGGCCCCTCGGTGGTGGCCTCCGCGATGGCCTCCGAAGGCCGGATCCGTAGTGCGCTCCTGGCCGCGATGAGCCCGGCCGCCAGTGCCGCGAAGAGAACCGCCGCTACCGAGACAAGAATCCCGGCAAGGGTGAAGTGGACCTGGAAAGCAGGGCTCAGCCCGCCGCGGAACAGACTCACACCGTCAAGTCCCAGGTTCGCCAGGGTCGCACCCAAAGGGATACCGATGATCAGAGCGGCCACGGACAGCAGGACCGCCTCCCCCGTGACCATGAGACGGACCTGACCGGGGGTGGCGCCGATCGCCCTCAGCATGGCGATCTCCCGGCTCCTGCCACGCACGGACAGGCCGATCGCCGAGGCCACGGCACCGATGGTGCAGACGACGGCGAGCTGAACGAGCATCAGCATCGACAGGGCGATCCGCTCGTCCTCGTCCGCGGACAGGTTCCCCTCGGCCGGACCGCGGGCGTCCCCGGTGAGCGCCTCGTACCGGCCCCCTCCCTGCTCCGCGATCAGGGACCGGACAGCGGCCAGGAGGTCTGCCTCGCCCGTTCCGCCCGCCGGATAGACGCCGACGGCGTCGACGTATCCGAGGGCGTAGTCCTCCATCCTGCCGACATAGGCCTCGGAGAAGAAGAGCGCGGACTGGTGGAGCCAGTCGGTTCCGTTTGCCGGACCGGCGACACCGGAGATCGTGAAGTCGGAGACCTCGCCGAGAACGAGCACATCGACTGACTGACCCACGGTGAACCCGCCCGCGTCTGCGAGACCCTGGTCGATCACGATCTCGTCCTCGGCGCGCGGGGGCTCCCCCGCGGTCACCTCCAGCGGGGTCAGCCGGGCACTGGTCCACGCGTGCCCGAAACCCCACACCGTGTCCGGGTCGGTGAGCACTGTGCCGTCGGGGTCCAGCAGAGCGGCCTCGAACGTCACTTCCGGCACGGCTTCGCGGACCTCGTCGAGCGCTTCGAGGTCGTCGGCCAGGGACTGGGGCGCCCGACCCTCCCTCCCCTCCGGAACGACGACCATGGGGACTCCCGCATAGCGTTCGACTGTCTCCTCCTGCAGACCGGCCGAGAAGTAGACAAGGGAGAATCCGCTCACCATGACGGTGGAGATGACGAGAACGATGGTCGCACCGATAAAGGCACCCGGCCTGTGCCGAACCGACCGCCACCCCAACCACGCCGAGGTCAAACTCATGCGACGTCCTCAGAATTTCGACGAATAATGCAGAAAACCGCAGCCCGCCCCGAACCGGAGCGGGCCACGGTCACAAGGAGAAGAATCCTCTAGTTCAGCGGACGACAACCGCCGGTGGAGAAGGCGCTGGCGCACCATCCGTTCTTGTGCGAGTAGTAGTAGCACCCACCGGTGGACGCACCACTGTGATTAACCTGGTTGTCAGCGCTCGGACCGAGGCCCTGGAGTTCGTACAGCGACATGCTTGCCCTCTTCTGTGATGTGTTTCTCTGGGATTCTCGACACGAGGCGCTCAGATTTTGCTGAATTCCTCAGCCGAGAAGAAGGGAAGACTGATTCCGGGGCCTGACGAGGTGAGCACCCGTTCGGCGCTGTGCAGGGCGAGGAGGACCCCGGCCGATCCCGTAGCGAGATCGGTGGAAAGCCGTAGGAGCTGGTTCCCGGGGAAGACCCGGTGGTCTCCGTCACGGAGCACGTGCCAGTTGAGGGCGTCCACCGCCGCCACGAGCTCGGACGCACGGGTCTCGGACGCCGCCCCGTACATGGCGGCCGACGCCATGATGAGCCCCGCGTGCCCCTCGAAGAGCCCGGGGAACACGCTGAACCGGCTGTTCACAGCACTCGCGGCGGCCGCGCGATCGGCCTGGAGCTCAGTGTCCTCGACGTGGTCCAGATAGCGGTTGATGACCATGCCGGTCCCCGCGCTGCCGATGCCGAAGTAGGGCAGGAGCCGGTACTCGTCCTTGAGCAGGAGCGCGCCGTACTCATCGGTCTCGCACTTGGCGAGATCCCGGCGGATCGCCTCCGCCGCCACGTCGAGGAAGGCGTGCTCTCTGGTGGCCTCGTACAGGCGGATGAACAGGAGCGCCGGCCCAGAGGGGCCGCGCAGGGCTCCGCCGGGTGATCGGAACGAACTCCAGGCATCTGAGCGGTCCGGCGTACGGGCCCGCAACTGCTCCGCGATCCGCAGGGCACGCTGGAGAAAGGCGTCGTCGCCGCACTCGGCGTGGAAGTGGAGCCAGTTGAGACCGATCCCGGCCAGCCCGCTTTCCAGGTCGACCGGCAGTCTCTCCTCGCCTCGGGCGAACGTCCGGTCGAGCAGGGCGACCGCCTCCTCCCGGTACCCCAGGTCCCACAATGCGTAGGCGATGCCGTGGTCACCGCCGTAGAACCCGGTGGTGGCGTCCGCGCGCTCGGCCAGGGCCCGTTCCCGGAGCCACTGCTCCCCTTCAGGGAACCGGATGCCCTGGGTACGGTGGAGCGCCCAGAGCACACCGGCGGCACCGTGCGCGAAACCCAACCCCGCGTAGGGGAGTCCGAACTGCGCGATGTCTCCGGGGAAGAGCCGGTCGGCCCGGTGCGGGGTGGCGCTCGTCAGGATGCCCTGGGCGATATCGGCGCACACGTGGGACCACGAGTCCGCCACCGGTGCCAGGTCATCGATGTCGGCGGGGGCGCTGACCCGTCCCGCCTCGGCCGCCTCGGCAGGTACCGCGGGCGGCTCAGCAGAGGTCTTCCCGGCCAGGATGCCGAGCTCGGACGTAAAAGTGTCCGCCTCCAACCGGTAGACCTCGCAGGCCCGCTGTGCGACGTGGCGCATCTTGTCCGGGGCCAGTTGCATCAACGACGTGACCGGGGCGAAGAGCGCGATCTTGAGCAGGGCCAGTGCGTAGATGTCGATGTCGGAGCCGCGCAGGTCCGGCGGGGCCATGAAACCCGGATTGCCCATCGGAGGGCGGCGACGCTCCCGTTCGAAAGCGGCCGCCTCCCAGTCGATGAGCGTGATCCGGCCGTCCTCTCGGACCATCACGTTGTTCGGGTGGAGATCTCCGAAGACCACTCCCCGCTCGTGTACCCCGCGTAAGGCATCCCGAACACGCTCCCAGACGCCGAGGGCCCAGTACCTGTAGTCCCCCGTCTCACGGGGGACCCGAGGGCCGTGCGTCAAGGGGTTGCGCTTGGCGAGCGCGGAGTACAGGGGTATGCCGTCGACGTACTCCTGAACGAGGAACTCGTGTCCGCCGACTGTCAGGTAGTCGATGAGGGCCGGGACCTGCGGTACGTCCTCCAGGTGTCGGAGCATGTCCCGTTCCCGGCGCAGCCGGGTCACCGCGTCCTGGTCGTGTCCGTCCAGCCCGGCGAAGGGGCGCCCTTCCTTCAGGACCACCGTCCGGCCGGTCGCCCGCTCGACCGCCTTGTACACTCCGCCGCTGTTGGAGAAGTGGATCGCGTCCTTGACCTCGTAGGGGAAGTCATCGAGCACCGGGCTGCGGTACCGGTCGACGTGCGGTCGGAGAAACTCCGGAAGAGCAACCCACTCCGGAACCGTGAAGACGACGCCGCGCGGATCGGGCTCCAGGGCCCCTTCGGGAGTCTCGATACAGATCTGCCCTCGGCCGTTCCCGTCGTCGACCAAACGCTTGGCGAAAGCGCCATAACGTGTGTAGAGGGGACCGTCCTCCCAGCGGACGTCGCTGAGGATGTAGGGGCCCTCCTCGCCGCGCAACTCCTCGCCCAGTTCGGTCAGAACGCGGTGCAGCACGGTCTCGTCGGCGGGGTAGAGCGTGAAAAGTTTCCCGCTGGCGACCCGGGGCGCGTATTTCACGTTCTTGTTCCGAAAACGCCCTGGCCCGGGCACCAGCTTAAAGGCGATCCGCTCCCGCAGGCAGTATTCCCACACCCGGGTGGTGACGCTTTCCGCGTTACCGAGGTGCGCGGAGACATGGATCTTCCACCCCTGGAGGGGAAAGTCGAAGACCTCGGGAGAGAAGTTCACCCACTCCTCGGTGTCAACACGGATCCACCCTTTCGGGCAGGGATTCCGAAGCAACACGGCGAATAAGTCACCACCGTGGGCGGGCGCGTTTTCAGGGCGATCGTAGTGATACGGGTCAGCCGCGCAGTAGAGATCGTACTCCGCTGACATTCCAGCCTCTCCGCCTATGTTCGAGTGATTTCCTCGGTCTCTTGTGACTTTAGAATTCACCCGATCACGGAGGCAAGGGCACTCCTCATGACTTCACCGTGCATTTTGCACGGTACGGCGGAGAGCCGCACCCGCATGACGAGGGCCCCGGGCCGCAGAGAAACCTCTCTACGGCCCGGGGCCCGCTCGGCCCTGCTCGGGTGCGACCGCTCAGGCGTGGCCGAGGCCGGTCTGGTCGGACGCGACGTTGCTGTGCTGCCCGACGCTGGTCGGCACCGTGTGGCGGGCTCGACCCTTGTCGATGCCGAGGAGGCGGTTGAAGTGCCCCTTCTTGCCGACCACGAACCAGGCGACCGCGCCGAACAGCGGGGCCCAGAGGATGAAGATGACCCACAGGAGCTTGCCGCCCCCGGAGGTGTCGCCGTCGATCAGCGCCGAGATGACCGCCGCGATCACCAGCACGATGACGGCGAGGAAAATCAGCCCGATGATGATGCCGGTGATACCGGTCAGCCAGGCGAGAGCGGGACTGACGTCGTCCACGTTCCGCGGCAGGTCGGCCCGGTTCACCTGCTCCGAAAGGTTCGTGATCATGACTCCCCCAAGCAAGACGTAGTTGCCTCGATACACAGGGTAATAACCCAGGGTGGCCAGGCACGCACATTCCGACGTTTTCGGGCGTTTCCCTGACCTGGACGGCGCACTTCCGAATCCGTGGCCCCCAACCGGCCGGGGCCGACTACTTTCGGGTAGCGCCCCCCACCAGGCTTTTCCACTGCTTTACTGGAAGCATGGGCAAGCTTCGGCGATCTGGCAGGTCCACCCCCTCCCTCCTCCCCCGGACCGGCACCGGAAACAGTGGCGGCACGGGCACCCGCGACCACCGACTCGTGCGTACGGCCAGAACCACCCCGCATACCGGGGGCTCGGCAGAGGCCGGGTGAGCGGTGTCCAGGCAACCCCAGTACCTCTGGCTGGCCGACCAGCTCCGTGAGCCGATCCTCAACGGCGAACTGCCCCCCGGAACTCGGCTCCCCTCCCGTACCCGGCTGGCCCGCACCTACCGGGTCAGCGAGCAGATCTCCCGGACCGCCCTCCGGCTCCTGGTCACGGAGGGCCTGGTCGAGGCCCGGCCCGGCTCCGGGTACTACGTGCGGACCGCCCCCGAGGTCTACCGGCTCTCCCGAACCGACGCCACCTCAGGCTCCGGCCTGGGCCGGCTCTCCCGCGAACTGATCAGCACCGAACAGGAGCTCTGCTCGGCCCCGCTCAGCTCAAGGCTCCGGCTCCGCGACGGCGAACCCGTGTACCTGACCACCTCGCGGGGGTTCTCCGCGAACCGACCGGTCACCCTGCACCGATCCTGGGAACCCGCGGCACTGACCGCTGGCACCGTGCGCACCCCCTTCGACGCCGCCGAGACCGGCCCCCTGGAGCGGCTCAGCGCGGCCGGGTTCCCAGTGGACCGGGTCGTGGAGGAGGTCGGGGTCCGCGCCCTGCGCGACTCCGAGGCCGTACTCCTGGACTCCGCACCCGGGATGACCGTCCTGGTCGTCGAACGGACCCACTACAGCGGTGACCGTCCGGTCGAGACCTCCGACCTCATCGGCTCGGCCGAGCAGTGCCGGCTCCTCTACAAACTGTCCCTCGCCCGCCCGCGCCCGAGGCGCTAGCTCGGGCGTACTCTGATCCTGATCACGTTCCCGGCGCTCCGGGCCCTGCGCCCTCTGTGCCCGCCCCGGCGTGCCCGCTGCTTCCGACACCCCTGGACCCCGGTGATCTTGCTACCAGAGGCGAGTTCGGCGCCGATTTCGCCTCTGGTAGCAAGATCACGGAGGACTGGGAGCGCAGGGAGCGCGGGGCATGGCGAAGGGCGGTGGCCCGTCTCCTCCGCGCGACTGCTCCGCGGAAGGGGCGAACCACCGCCCTCAGTTACTCTCCGGCCGGGGCAGAGCTGATCAGATCAACCCCGGACACGGTCAGGCTCAGGCCTGGGTGAACTCCTTGGCGACGACCTCAGCGATCTGCGCGGTGTTCAGCGCGGCGCCCTTGCGCAGGTTGTCCCCGCACAGGAACAGGTCGAGCGACTTGGGGTCGTCGATGGACTGGCGGATCCGGCCGACCCAGGTCGGGTCGGTGCCCACGACGTCGTTCGGGGTCGGGAACTCGCCCTTGGCGGGGTCGTCCAGGACCTCGACGCCCTCGGCGGCACCCAGCAGCTTGCGGGCGTCGTCGGCGGCGATCTCGCTGTCGAAGGTCGCGTGCACGACCAGCGAGTGCGTGGTGATCACCGGGACGCGCACGCAGGTGGCGGAGACCTTCAGGTCCGGCAGGCCCAGGATCTTGCGGGACTCGTTGCGGACCTTCAGCTCCTCCGAGGACCAGCCGTCGTCCTTGAGCGAACCCGCCCACGGCACGACGTTGTAGGCCAGCGGCGCCGGGAACGGGCCGAGCTCGTCGACGGCCGAGCGCATGTCGCCCGTGTTGTCGCCGAGGGTGCGGTCCGAGGCGGCCTTGGCCATCTGGTCGCGCAGGACGTCGATGCCCTCCTGGCCGGCGCCGGAGGCGGCCTGGTAGGAGGAGACCACGAGCTCCTTGACGCCGTAGGTCCGGTGCAGGGCACCGATCGCCACGATCATCGACAGGGTGGTGCAGTTCGGGTTCGAGATGATGCCGCGCGGACGGTTGCGCACCTGGTCCGCGTTGACCTCGGGAACCACCAGCGGAACGTCGGAGTCCAGGCGGAACGCGCCGGAGTTGTCGACGGCGACCGCACCGCGGGCGGCGGCGATCGGTGCCCACTCCTTGGACACCTCGTCCGGTACGTCGAACATGGCGACGTCGACGCCGTCGAAGACCTCGGGGGCCAGCGCCTGCACGACGACGTCCTCGCCGCGCACGCTCAGGACCTTGCCCGCGCTGCGCGGGGAGGCGATCAGGCGGATCTCGCCCCACACGTTCTCACGCTGGGTGAGGATGTCGAGCATGACGGTGCCGACGGCGCCGGTCGCGCCGACGATGGCCAGGGTGGGAAGACGGTTGCTCATCGGCCGGTACCTCCGTAGACGACAGCCTCGACCTGGTCGGCGTCGAGCTGGAACTCACTGTGCGCGGCCTGGACCGCGGCGTCGACCTGGTCCTCCTCGACGATGACCGAGATGCGGATCTCCGAGGTGGAGATCATCTCGACGTTGGTGCCGGAGGAGGCGATCGCGTCGAAGAAGCGCGCGGTGACGCCCGGGTAGGAGCGCATGCCAGCGCCGATCAGCGAGACCTTGCCGATCTTGTCGTCGTAGCGCAGGGAGTCGTAACCGACCTTCTCCTGGACCTTCTTCAGGGCGGACACCGCCACCTTGCCGAACTCCTTCGGCGCGGTGAACGAGATGTCCGTGCGGGAGGTGGAGACCGCCGACACGTTCTGCACGATCATGTCGATGTTGATCTCGGCGTCCGCGAGCGCCTTGAAGATCGTCGCGGCCTCACCGACCTTGTCGGGGACGCCGACGACGGTGATCTTGGCTTCGCTCCGGTCGTGGGAGACCCCGGAGATGATCGGCTGTTCCATGCCTTCGCTTTCCTCGACTTCCGAAACGATCCACGTTCCAGGCTTCTGGCTGAACGACGAGCGGACGTGCAGGGGAATGTTGTACTGGCGCGCGTACTCGACGCAGCGCAGGTGCAGGATCTTCGTGCCGCTGGCAGCCATCTCCAGCATCTCCTCATAGGAGATCTGCGGGATGCGCTGCGCGGTGGGAACGACGCGCGGGTCGGCGGTGAACACGCCGTCCACGTCGCTGTAGATCTCGCAGGCGTCGGCGTTGAGCGCGCCCGCGAGAGCGACGGCAGTGGTGTCGGAACCGCCACGACCCAGGGACGTGATGTCCTTGGTGTCCTGGGAGACGCCCTGGAAGCCCGCGACGATGCAGATCGCACCCTCGCCGATGGCCTCCTGGATGCGCCCGGGGGTCACGTCGATGATCTTGGCGTTGCCGTGCAACGACGTGGTGATGACCCCGGCCTGGGATCCGGTGAAGGAACGGGCCTCGTACCCGAGGTTCTCGATGGCCATCGCCACGAGGGCCATCGACATGCGCTCACCGGCGGTGACGAGCATGTCGAGCTCGCGCGCCGGAGGCATCGGGGAGACCTGTTCCGCCAGGTCCAGCAGTTCGTCGGTCGTGTCGCCCATGGCCGAGACCACGACCACGACGTCATGTCCCGCCTTTTTCTGAGCCACGATCCTTTGGGCTACTCGCTTGATGGCTTCCGCGTCAGCCACGGAAGACCCACCGTACTTCTGCACGATTAGGGCCACGATCGATGCTCCTGAGGAGTTGGGATCAAGACAATTAACAATCGGAGTGTAGCCAGCGACGCCAACAACACCCGCTCCGACCTGCGGAGGGAGGGCGTGGCGTCTTGACACACCAGCGCTCGGGCCTACCCGTTCGAACGGAGGTTACTCATATTTCGACCAGATTACGGCGAAGTGTGAGCTAGAACTCCAGGCTGCGGCGGCCCTCGAAGGCACGTCCGAGCGTGACCTCGTCGGCGTACTCGAGGTCGCCGCCGACGGGCAGCCCGCTGGCCAGACGGGTGACTTTCAGGCCCATGGGTTTGACCAGCCGCGCCAGGTAGGTCGCGGTGGCCTCCCCTTCCAGGTTCGGGTCGGTCGCCAGGATGAGCTCGGTGATCTGGCCGTCGGCCAGGCGGGTCATGAGCTCCTTGACCCGGAGGTCGTCGGGGCCCACACCCTCGATGGGGCTGATGGCGCCCCCGAGCACGTGGTAGCGCCCGCGGAACTCGCGGGTGCGTTCGATGGCGACGACGTCCTTGGATTCCTCGACGACGCAGATGACGGCGGCGTCGCGGCGGGCGTCACGGCAGATACGGCACTCGGTTTCCTCGGCGACGTTGCCGCAGATCGAGCAGAAGCGAACCCGCTCCTTGACCTCGACGAGTGCGTTGACCAGGCGTTTGACATCCGCGTGTTCCGCGGACAGCAGGTGGAAGGCGATGCGTTGCGCGCTTTTCGGACCGACGCCGGGCAGCCGCCCGAGCTCGTCGATCAGATTCTGAACCGCGCCTTCGTACATGCCTACCCACTCGGTCGGAACCGGGCCGGGGCCCGGCGGGGCTGCTCCTGCCCCTCACCCCACCGTATCGGGGGACGGTGACCTCTTGTGACGGCGGCCCGGCCGTGTCCCGGCCGAAGCACCGGAAGGCGGGAAGCCGCCGGAAAGAGCCCGGGAAAGGTCGCCGCCCCGGTGCCGGTGGGCACCGGGGCGGCGACCGCGAGGATTCGAGGTGTGCCTCGAAGACGGGTCCGAAGGCAGTCCTAGAAGCCGGGGAGACCGGGCATGCCGCCGGGCATCCCGCCGCCGCCCAGACCCTCGGCCAGCGGGCCCATCTTCTCCTGCTGAAGGCGCTCGACCTGCGCCTCGGCGTCACGGATGGCCGCCAGGACCAGGTCCGCCACGGTCTGCGCGGTCTCCTCCGCGTCGGTGGGGTCCACGGCCTTGGGGTCGACGGTGATGTCCTCGACCTGTCCGCGCCCGCTCAGCTTGACCTTGACCAGGCCACCGCCGGAGGTGCCCTCGACCTCGGCCTCCTCCAGGGCCTGCTGGGCCTGCGCCAGCTGCTGCTGCATCTGCTGGGCCTGCTGAAGCAGGGCCTGCATGTCCATTCCGCCAGGGTTCACGGCCATCTCCTCGCCGCACACATGGTGCTGTTCGTAGCTGCGTGTCACTTGCCTGTGAGGGTAACCGGTCCGGCCAAGGCTCCCCCGCCGCCTGCGCCGACAGCTCGGTCGGCGTTCACCCGGCCTTCGGTCGGGGAGTTCCTGGCGTTCTCGATGACCTCGTCCAAGGCCTCCCGGGTGCGTTCCAGACCGCGGATCGCGCCACTCACCCGGTCGCGTTCGGCGCACAGCCAGTCGAGCAGGTCCGGCGCGGGTTCCCCGCGCTCCCGCGCGTACACGCAGGGCAGCAGTTCACGGATGGTCTCGGTGTTGAGCCCGGCCCCGAGCAGGCACTGGACGCGGTCCACCCGCTCCACCGCGTCCTCGCCGTACTCGCGGTGGCCGCCGGACGTGCGCCGGGACGTGAGCAGCCCCCGCTCCTCGTAGTAGCGCAGCGAGCGGGGGCTCACCCCGCTGCGCGCGGACAGTTCACCGATACGCACAGGCACCTCCGGCGCGACGCGTGACCCTGGTCACGAACGCTTGAACCTCACACGGATGTCAGATTCTACGCTCGCGTCATGGACACCTCGACGAAGCACCCGAACGAAAACCCGAACCAGACCCCGAACCCTCTGCTCAGCACCTACGACCTCGGCCCGCTACACCTGCCCAACCGGGTCGTCATGGCCCCGATGACCCGGCTGCGCGCCGACCGCGACGGAGTCCCCACCGAGCTCATGACCACCTACTACACCCAGCGGGCCGGCGCGGGCCTGATCGTCTCCGAGGGGATCACGCCCAGCGTGGCCGGACAGCAGTACCTGACCGAGCCGGGCCTGTACTCGGCCGAGCAGGTCCAGGGGTGGCGGCGCGTGACCGACGCCGTGCACGCGGCGGGCGGCCGGATCTTCGCCCAGCTCATGCATGCCGGACGCGGCGGACACCCGGCCAACCGCCCCGACGGCGGTACCCCGGTGGCGCCCTCGGCGGTGCCGCGGACCGACCTCGTACACACCCTGGACGGCAAGGTCGCCCCGGTCACCCCGCGCGCGCTGACCACCGGGGAGATCGCGCGGACCGTCACCGAGTACGCGGAGGCGGCCCGGGCGGCGCTGCGGGCCGGGTTCGACGGGGTCGAGATCCACGGGGCCAACGGCTACCTGCCGCACCAGTTCCTCGCCGACAACACCAACCTGCGCACGGACGCCTACGGTGGCGGGACCTCCGGCCGGGTCCGGTTCCCCGTGGAGGTCACCGAGGCGGTCGCGGACGCCGTCGGGGCGGACCGGGTGGGGCTGCGGCTCTCCCCCGGAAACCGGCAGTTCGAGATGGTGGAGCACGACCCGGCCCCGGTCTACCGGGAGCTGCTGCGCCTGATCGCGCCGCTGGGCCTGGCCTACCTGCACGTCACCGAAGATCCCCGCCACCCCGCACTGGCCGAGGCGCGCCGGGACTGGTCGGGCACGCTCGTGGGCAACACCGGCGAACACGAGGCGACCACCCCGCAGAGCGCGGCCGCGCTGCTCGACGAGGGACGGGCCGACCTCGTCTCCGTGGGGCGGCCCTACATCGCCAACCCGGACGTGGTCGAACGGCTGGCGGCCGGGGTGCCCTGGGCCGGGATCCGGGAGAAGGACTTCCACTACACGTCCGGCGCACGCGGCTACGTGGACTACCCCGGGCACGACGAGGCCGGCGGAACCAGCGGCCATGGTTTCGTGGGCGGCAACGAGTACTTGGTGGCACCGTTGACCTGATTTCACCAGGCGCGAGATCGAGGAGTAGCGAAAAAATCACGGTCGGTTGAAAGGATGTCCCGCGGGGTTCCCGGGTACCACTGGTATCCGGGGAACCCATCCTTGAACAGCGAGAACAACAGGGGACTGAGGACGTGTTGACCGCCAGAGAGCGTAACTCGGCTCTGATCGAGGCGATAATCGCGGACGGCACGCTGACCGACGCCGCACTCGTCGACGCCTTCCGTTCCGTGCCCCGTCACCTGTTCATCCCGGAGAACGGCGCGCTGACCGCCAACGGCGGCACCCTGAACGCCATGGGCAACCCCGACCGCTGGCTGACCGCCGTGTACACGGACAACGCCATCGTCACCAGGATCGAAGGGCCCGAAGTTCCCAGACAGCGCGGCAGAGGAGCCGCCACCTCGTGCAGCTCCGCGCCGACCGTGCTGGCGCGGATGCTGGAACTCGCCGACCTCGCCGACGGGCAGAAGGTGCTGGAGGTCGGCACCGGCACGGGATGGAACACCGCGCTGCTCGCCCACCGCCTCGGCGACGGATCCGTCACCTCGGTGGAGATCGACGAGCGGTTGCTGGATGCTGCCCGGGAGGCGCTCCGGGACGCGGGGTTCTCCCCCGGCACCCATCTGACCGACGGCCACGGCGGCTACCCGGAAGCGGCGCCCTTCGACCGGATCATCAGCGCCTGCGGGGTGCGCCGGGTGCCCGCGGCCTGGCTCGAACAGCTCACCGACGACGGACTCGTGGTGTGCCCCTGGGGGATGTTGGAGAGCGCGGGCGTACTCATGCGGCTCGAACTCGGCGCCGGGGGTGCCGGGGCCCCTGGGGGTTCAGGCGTTCAGGGCCTCGCGGCGCTGGGCCGCTTCCACGGCGGGGTCGGGTTCGTCCCGTTGCGCACGCCCGGTTCGGCCCTGCCCCCGGTACGAGACGCCGGACAGCAGCCGGACGAGTACCGGCTCACCCAGGTCGACCCGGTCGCCCCGATGCTGGCCTTCGCCTCGGCCTTCGCCGTCTCGGTCATGGTCCCGGACTGGCGGATGCGGCGCCGGTGGATCGGCACGGGTTCGGGGATGTGGCTGTGCGACCGGTGGGGGGAGTCGTGGGTGCGGATCTACCCCTACGGCACCTCGTGGATGATCGAGCAGGGTGGGCCCAGAAGCATCTGGGACGAGGTCGAGGAGGCCCTGCTGGAGTGGTCCGCCCTGGGAAAGCCCGACCCGAGCCGGTTCGGCCTGCTGGTGGCGGACGACGGGGAGCAGCGGGTGTGGCTGGACGCGCCGGACGGACGGTCCTGGCCGGTCGGCTGCCCGGTCTGAGCGGGGTCGCTGCCCGCACGAGGTCGGGGTTCGTACAGGGCCGGGGCTCGGTCGGAGCCGCCGGGGCCCGGGAACGCCGACGGCCCCCGACCGGTCCTGCCGGTGGGGGCCGCCGCCGAGCGGTCATGACTGACCCGCGGTGTCCTTGCTCTCCTGGGTGGAGTGCTTCTCCCGAAGCTTGCGCAGCAGCTCCTGCTTGCGCTCGCGCGCGTCGTCGCTGGGACCGCCCTTGGCCTCGGCGCTGTTGCCGCGCATCGCGGACCGGGAGACGGTGGTGCGCTGCCCACCCATCCCGAGAAGGTTGTCGCTGTTCTTGGACATGTCTGTTGTCCTTCCCTGCACCGACCAACGAGACATAGCGTCTCGTTTAGATCGTCGCACCTGATAATACCGGCTTTAATACGAGACGTCTCGTCATTTCTCAGCGGATACCGTGGAGCCATGGCCGACAACACCGCTGAACAGAACCGACGGGCCCCGGATCCCCGCCGTCGCAGCCAACGCGCGCGGAACGCCGTCATCGACGCCGCCGCCGAACTGCTGGGTGAGGTCGGTTACGCCAAGCTCACCGTGGAGGCCATCGCCGCCCGCGCGAAGGTCGGCAAGCAGACCATCTACCGCTGGTGGCCCTCCAAGGCCGCCGTGGTCTTCGAGGTCTTCACCAGGCTGACCGGGGCCGAGGCCGGGCTGCCCCTGCCCGACACCGGCGACCTGGCCGCCGACCTCAAGACCGTGTTCCGCGCCACCGCCGACGAGTTCGCCGACCCGGCCATGGACCGCACCACGCGGGCCTTCACCGCGGAGGTCCAGCACGACGAGGAGTTCGCCCGAGCCGTCACCGAACGCCTCATCCAGCCCAACAGCGAGGCGGTCCGGGCCCGGCTGCGCTCCGGGCAGGACGCCGGTCAGCTCGCCCCGGACGCCGACCTCGACCTCGCCGTGGAGATGCTCAACGGTCCGATCAACCACCGGTGGCTGCTGCGCACCGGACCGCTGACGCACGAGTACGTGGACCGGCTCGTGGACACGGTCCTGCGCGGACTGCGGCCCTGATCCCGACGCTCGGTCCGGGTCCGGGTCCAGGTCCGTGTCCAGGACAGTAGGACGGTCAGGCCTCGGGGGCGGCCCCGTGTTCGATCTCCTCAAGCAGCTTGCCCCCGAGCTCGGTCTCGATGAGCGCGGCGCCGCCGCCCGCGGGGCGCGTGCCCGAACCGCCGCCGGAACCACCGGAGGTGTTCGAGCCCGACCCGCCCTGGGGCTGGCTGTTCGGGGCTGGAGCGCTGGACACGGGAACACTCGGCGCGGGTGCACTGGGCGCCGGAGCGCTGGGTACCGGAGCGCTGGGTACCGGAGCGCTGGGTACCGGAGCGCTGGGCTCGGCCGCCTTCGGGGCCGGTCCGCGCTGAACGGGACGACCGAAACCGCCGTCGTCGGGCGGCGGGGCCGCGGCACCGTCCTCGTACGGGTCGGGCGGCGGCTCCTGGAGCCCGGTGACGATCCGGTCCGGCGGCGGGCCCGCGGGCTGCGCGGGGGCGGCCTGCGGGGCCGGTGCGGCTTCGGGAGCACCGGGCCCGGGCTGTTCCGCCTGTGGGGCGGGGGCCGGGGCGTCCCAACCCGCGGGCTCGGCAGGCCGCGGCGCCTGCTGCTGCGGAGCCGGGCGCGGAGCGGGTTCGGCGCGGCGCGGGGGCGCCTGGTTGCCGCCGCTGGCGGGGGCCACCCGGACCTCGGCCCCGAGGACCTGCTGAATCGCGCCGGCGACGACCTTGTCGCTGCCGCTGTTACTGAAGCCCTTGGCCTCGTTGGGCTTGCTGAAGCCGAGCAGCACGGTATTGCCCTCGACCCCGACCGGCTGGACGTCGCTGCCGGTCAGCACCATCCAGGTGAACCGGCGGCGGCCCTTGACCGCTTCCAGGATCTGGTGCCAGGCGCCCTGGACCCGGCCCAGGTCGAGCGGGCCGCCACCGCCCGGGGGTGCGGACACCGCGGCACCCTGCGCGGGTTCGGGGACGTTGCGCGGCGGGGCGTCCCAGCCCGCGGGCTCACCGGCGGCCGCTGGGGGCGCCGGACGAGGAGGGGGTTCGGGTGCGCTGGGCCGTGCTGGCGCCTGCGGCGCGGGCGCGGCAGGCGCAGGAGCCTGAGGAGCCGGGGCCGCGGGAGCAGGCGCCGCGGGTGCGGGAGCCACCGGGGCGGCGGCGGGTGCCGGAGCTGACGCGGCCGGGGCGATGGCGCCGGAGGCGACGCGGCGCTCCATCTGCTCCAGCCGGGCCAGCAGCGCGGCGCCCTGGGCGCCGTCGGTGGCGGGCAGCAGGATGCGCGAGCACATGAGTTCCAGGAGCAGCCTGGGCGCGGTCGCGCCGCGCATCTCGGTCAGTCCCTGGTTGAGGATCTCGGCGCCTCTGGACAGCTCGGCCGGGCCGAGCCGGGCGGCCTGTTCCCTCATCTGCTCCGCGGACTCCGGAGAGACGTTCACCAGCCCCTTGTCCAGGGCGTCCGGGACGGCGGCGAGCACCACGAGGTCGCGGAAGCGCTCCAGCAGGTCCGTGGTGAAGCGGCGCGGGTCGTGCCCGCCCTCGACGATCCGGTCGACCAGGCTGAACGCGGCGGCGCCGTCTCGGGCGCCCAGGGCGTCGACCATCTCGCCGAGCAGGCTGGAGTCGGTGTAGCCGAGCAGGGATACCGCGCCCTCCCGGGTGATACCGCCCTCGTCCGAACCGGCGATGAGCTGGTCCAGGACGGAGAGGGTGTCACGGGCCGAACCGGCGCCGGCGCGCACGACCAGCGGCAGCGCGGCGGGGTCGTAGGAGACGTCCTCCTGCTTGAGGAGGTCCTCCATGAGCTCCTTGAGGGTGCTCGGCGGAATGAGCCGGAAGGGGTAGTGGTGGGTCCGCGAACGGATCGTGCCGATGACCTTCTCGGGTTCGGTGGTGGCGAACACGAACTTCAGGTGCGGCGGGGGTTCCTCCACCAGCTTGAGGAGCGCGTTGAAACCCTCCCGGGTCACCATGTGCGCCTCGTCGATGATGTAGATCTTGTAGCGCGAGTTGACCGGCGAGAAGAACGCGCGTTCGCGCAGGTCGCGGGCGTCGTCGACACCACCGTGGGAGGCGGCGTCGATCTCGATCACGTCGATGCTGCCGCCGCCGTCGGGGGCGAGCGCCACACAGGAGTCGCAGGTCCCGCAGGGGTCGGGGGTGGGGCCCTGCTCACAGTTGAGGGAGCGCGCGAGGATGCGCGCGCTGGTCGTCTTGCCGCAGCCGCGCGGGCCGCTGAAGAGATAGGCGTGGTTGATGCGTCCGCTGCGCAACGCCTGGCGCAGCGGGTCGGTCACGTGTTCCTGACCGCGCACCTCACCGAACGTCGCGGGACGGTACTTGCGGTACAGCGCGATGCTCACGGTGTGATCACTCCCCTGTGTCCCTGCCTCGGTCCCATTCAACCCCTTGGCGGTGACAACTCGCGCCTGGTCGGGGAAACCGGAAGGGGGCGGCGCTGGGGCGAGGTACCCCCAGAAACAAGAAAGGACCCCCCGCGCACCCGCCAGAGCCCACTTATCCTTGCTGCCTTCCGGCCCTGGGGAGGTTCATAGGGTGACGCCGCACGAGGGGTCTGCCCCGAGTGTATCCGAACCGGAGACCCTCGCAACCCGAGCCGGGCGCCCCTCCCCGGCCAGTTGAAACCCGTTCGAAGCACTCCCGGAAAGCCTGTAGAGTGATCCACGGAGGATTCGCCTAGTGGCCTAGGGCGCACGCTTGGAAAGCGTGTTGGGAGCAATCCCTCAGGGGTTCGAATCCCCTATCCTCCGCCACAGCCCACCAGGGCAGACGTCAAGGCCCCGATCGCACAGCGGTCGGGGCCTTCGTCTTTGGTGGTCTCGGTTTCGGGCCCGGTCGGCCATCGTGGAGCCGCCCGGCGACGCAGCGGTGGATCCGGGACGGCCCCGAGGTGTGCCGGAGTGCCGCCGGGACGACCCTCCGGCCAGGCGGACGAAGCCCCCAGCCCACGTCGCCGCCCTCTCCCCGGCCACCGGACAGCACCCGGTCGGGCCCACCGCTGTCGCGATCCTGCTCATTCACGGTGATTCTATTGACGCCGAGTGAGCTGAATGGTCCTTTGTACGGGAATCTTGCCGTTCCACGAGGAGGTACCCGGTGGGTCCCGAGGAGTGCTGGCGCATCATCGAGAAGGAGCGGCTCGAACTGGCCGACCTCCTTGGCGAACTGGACGAGTCCCAACTGAACACCGCCTCGCTGTGCGAGGGATGGCGGGTCCGCGACGTGGCCGGGCACCTGGCCGGGGTGGCCGATCCACCCTCCCCCGGCCGGATGCTCCTGGACGTCGTGCGCGCCGGAGGCAGCTTCCACCGGCTGAACCGCGACTCGGCGATACGCAACGCCGATCGGCTCGGCCCACGACTGGCGGATGAACTGCGTGCGCTGGCGGCCTCACGACGGCTGCCCGCGGTCACCAACTACCGCAACACCCTCTTCGACGTCCTTGTCCACGGCCAGGACATCTCCGCCCCCCTCGGCATCACACGGGTGATGCCTGTCGAGGCCGCTTGCGCGGGCGCGACGCAGGTCTGGTCGATCGGTTTCCCCTTCCACGCGCGGCGACGGCTGGACGGCCTCCGGCTGACGGCCACCGACGCCGACTGGCAGGTGGGGTCGGGCGCGGAGGTACGCGGCCCGATCCAGGCCCTGCTGCTGTTCCTCACCGGCCGCACCACTGCACTGGGCTCCCTGTCCGGGGCGGGCATGGAGGCGTTCCGGACCAGCCCCTGAGCACCGAACGGCGAGGCGCCCCGGACCCGTGGACGTGTCGGCCTGGTCGCACGGCGGCCTGTGGGCCAGCCCTCTACGGCCTGGGGATGTTGCGGAGGTTGGAGCGGGCGAGGTCGATCATCGAGCCGACACCGCCCCTGAGCACCGTGCGGCCCGCGGACAGGGCGAAGCCGGTGACCTGGTCGGCGGTGACCTTGGAGGGCACCGACAGCGCGTTGGGGTCGGTGACCACGTCCACCAGTACCGGCTCGTTCGCGGTCAGCGCCTGGTGCAGAGCCTCCCGCACGTCCTGCGGGTCCTCCACCCGGATGGCCCGCATGCCCACGGCCTCGGCGACCTTGGAATAGTCCACCGGGGCGTGGTCGGTCTCGAAGGCGGGCATGCCGTCCACCATCATCTCCAGCCGGACCATGCCGAGCGAGGAGTTGTTGAACACCACCGTCATGATGGGCAGGTCGTGCTGCTGGACGGTGATCAGCTCGCCCAGGAGCATGCTCAGGCCGCCGTCGCCGGACATGGACACGACCTTGCGGTCCGGGGCGGCGTAGGCGGCCCCGATGGCGTGCGGCAGGGCGTTGGCCATGGTGCCGTGGGTGAAGGAGCCGATCACGCGGCGGCGGCCGTTCGGGGTGAGGTAGCGGGCGGCCCACACGTTGTTCATGCCGGTGTCGACGGTGAACACGGTGTCGTCGGGCGCCAGGGAGTCGAGGATGCTCGCCACGTACTCGGGGTGGATCGGGGTGTGGTGCTCGATGTTCTTCGTGTAGGCGTCCACGACCCTGGTCAGGGCGCGTTCGTGGCGGCGGAGCACGTCCTTGAGGAAGGTGTCGTCGTCCTTGCGGCGGACCGACGGGCGCAGGGCGCGCAGGGTCGCGGCGACGTCGCCGTGCACGCCGAGCTGGAGGGGGACGCGGCGGCCCAGACGGCGCGGATCGTGGTCGACCTGCACGACGTTGTGTTTGGGCAGGAAGTCGTCGTAGGGGAAGTCGCAGCCGAGCAGGACGGTGAGGTCGGCCTCCTTGAGCGCCTCGTAACAGGCGCCGTAGCCGAGCAGGCCGATCATGCCCACGTCGAACGGGTTGTCGTACTGGATCCACTCCTTACCGCGCAGGGTGTGCCCGACGGGGGCGTTGACCCGCTCGGCCAGGGTCATGACCTCCTCGTGCGCGTGGCGGACCCCGGCGCCGCAGAACAGGGCGACCGTGTCCGCCTCGTTGATCCTCCGGGCGAGCTCGCGGACGTCGTCCTCGGCGGGCCAGGCGGTGGCACGCCCGGCGGTGACGGGGGTGGTGTCGGCGGGCCCCGCGGCCTTCTGCCCGGCGACGTCGCCGGGCAGGACGAGCACGGCGACCCCGGGGGTGCCGAGGGCGTGCTGGATCGCGATCCGTGCCAGCCGGGGCATCTGGTCGGGGTGGGCGACCAGCTCGCGGAACTCGGTGACGTCTCCGAAGAGCCGTTCGGGGTGGGTCTCCTGGAAGAAGCCGGTCCCGATCTGGTGCGAGGGGATGTGCGAGGCCAGCGCGAGCACGGGGGCTCCGCTGCGCTGGGCGTCGTAGAGCCCCTGGACGAGGTGGGTGTTCCCGGGGCCGCAGGACCCCGCGCAGACGGCGAGCTTGCCGTCGATCTGGGCCTGCGCGGCGGCGGCGAAGGCGGCGGCCTCCTCGTTGCGCACGTGCACCCACTCGATGCCGTCGGTGCTGTGCACGGCGTCCACGACCGGGTTGAGGCTGTCGCCCACGACCCCGTAGACGCGGGTGACCCCCGCGGCGAGCAGCGTGCGTACGAGTTGTTCGGCGACGGTGTTCCTGCTCATGACAGACCCTCCCGGGCAAGGCGCGACCGGGGGCCGGACCTGCCACCCCCGGTCAACGCTAGGAGCGCCCGGCCCCGATCGCCCGCACCGCCACACCGCGACGGTCAACCCACACGCAACGCCTCGTCCCCGAACCTGGCCACGATCTCCACTGTCCCGCCGAGGGCTTCGACGTAGCTCCTGATCGTGGCCAGTTCGGACCGGTCGAGTTCGCCGCGCTCGATGCGTGACACCCTCGACTGCGAGATCCCCAGCTGCTCGGCCAGCGTCGTCTGATCGATGCCGTGCCGACGCCTGACCTCGGCCAACCGGTAGGCGCGCTCTTCCGCCCGCATCCCCTGACCGATCTCGGCGATGCGTCCCTCATCGAGCCCGCCGGCCGCGATGATCTCCTCCCGGCTCTCACCCCAGGTTCTGGCCAAGGCGCTCATCCCCTCTCCTCCGTGTAGCCACCGTCCAACCACCGCTGGTAACGCAGCTCGGCCAGCGGGATGTTCCTGTCGTACCACTGCTTCCAGCGACCTGCCTTGTCTCCGGCGACCAGGAGGACGGCCTGTCTGTCCGGGTCGAAGACGAACAACACCCGGATCGCCGTGTCTCCTGTCGTACGGGGACGCAGCTCCTTCAGGTTGTGGATTCGTGAGTGGCTGATGACATCGACGAAAGGGCGGCCGAGTATCGGACCGACCTCCGCCAGCATGTCGATCGCGGCAACGACCGTGTCAGCCGATCTCGGGTCCTCCTTGGCAAGAACCAGGAGCCAGTCGTGTACCTCGTCAAGCAGGATTACGTTCCATGACACGACCATTATGCTACAGAGGTTCTATGATGCAAAGGTTCTATTTCGAGGAAACAGACCCAGAGCTCCGAATCGAGAGCGAGACGGCACCATGACCCTCGCGCACCGGATTCGGGGCACCCCTCCGGTGGCGGGCGCCCTGCCAAGCGGCCAACGCCCCTACCGGTGGAGCCCTGAGGACCCGACCCCAGGAGTCTCAATCCAACCCGAGCCCCCTCGCGATTCATTGTGCAACTTGTTGCATAATGAAGACGGGCCGGCAGGACACCGGCCCGGAGGCACCCCGCGCGAGGAGACGTCATGAGCGAGTACCCCCACCTTCTGGAACCCCTGGACCTGGGCTTCACCACCCTCAGGAACCGCGTGATCATGGGCTCCATGCACGTCGGCCTGGAGGAGGTCCCCGGCGGTTTCGAGAGGATGGCCGCCTTCTACGCCGAACGCGCCCGCGGCGGGGTCGGCCTCATCGTCACCGGCGGCATCGCCCCCAACCCCGAGGGCGCCACCTTCACCGGCAGCGCCAAGCTCACCAACGACGACGAGGTCGCCGAGCACCGGGTCATCACCGAGGCCGTGCACCGCGACGGCGGCAGGATCGCCATGCAGATCCTGCACACCGGCCGCTACGCCTTCAGCGAGCAGTCCGTCTCCGCCAGCGCCCTGCAGGCGCCGATCAGCCCCTTCGTGCCGCACGAGCTCACCGATGAGGAGATCGAGCGCACCATCGAGGACTTCGTCCGCTGCGCCGAGCTCGCCCAGCGCGCCGGGTACGACGGCGTCGAGGTCATGGGCTCCGAGGGCTACCTCATCAACCAGTTCATCGCGCCCGCCACCAACAAGCGCGAGGACCGCTGGGGCGGTTCCTTCGACAACCGCGTCCGCCTCCCCCTGGAGATCGTCCGCCGCGTCCGCGAGCGCGTGGGCGCCGACTTCATCCTCATCTACCGCCTGTCCATGCTCGACCTCGTGCCCGACGGCTCCACCTACGACGAGGTCGTCGAGCTCGGCAGGCGCATCGAGACCGCCGGCGCCGACATCATCAACACCGGCATCGGCTGGCACGAGGCCCGCGTGCCCACCATCGCCACCTCCGTGCCGCGCGGCGCCTACACCTGGATCACCCAGCGCCTCAAGAAGGAGCTGACGGTCCCGGTGGTGGCGGTCAACCGCATCAACACCCCCGAGGTCGCCGAGCGGATCATCGCCGAGGGCCAGGCCGACATGGTCTCCCTCGCCCGCCCGATGCTCGCCGACGCCGCCTTCGTCGCCAAGGCCGAGGCCGGCAGGGCGGAGGAGATCAACACCTGCATCGGCTGCAACCAGGCCTGCCTGGACCACACGTTCAGCCTCAAGATCACCTCCTGCCTGGTGAACCCGCGCGCCTGCCACGAGACCGAGCTGGTCCTGTCCCCCACCCGGACCCGCAAGAACGTGGCCGTGGTGGGCGCGGGCCCCGCCGGGCTCGCCTTCTCCGTGTCCGCCGCCGAGGTCGGCCACAGCGTCACCCTCTTCGACTCCGCGGCCGAGATCGGCGGCCAGCTCAACATGGCCCGCCGCGTACCCGGCAAGGAGGAGTTCAACGAGACCCTCCGCTACTTCCGCGTCCAGCTCGACAAGCACGGCGTGGACCTGCGCCTGAACACCACCGTCACCGCCGGTGACCTCGACGGCTACGACGAGGTCGTCCTCGCCACCGGCGTCACCCCGCGCACCCCGCCGATCCCGGGCGTGGACCACGCCAGCGTGGTCAGCTACGTGGACGTGCTGCGCGGCGGCGCCGAGGTCGGCGAGAGGGTCGCGATCATCGGCGCGGGCGGCATCGGCTTCGACGTCGCCGAGTTCCTCACCGACGGCGGGGACGACGCCAGCCAGGACCCGGACACCTTCTTCCGCCTCTGGGGCGTGGACACCGACTACAGGGAGCGCGGCGGCCTGGGCACCCCCGAGCGGCCCGCTCCGCCCCGCCGGGTCCACCTGCTCCAGCGCAAGACCAGCAAGGTCGGCAAGAACCTGGGCAAGACCACCGGGTGGATCCACCGCCTGGAGCTGCGCCACCGCGGCGTGGAGATGGTCGCGGGCGCCGACTACCGCCGGATCGACGACGAGGGCCTGCACCTGACCGTGGACGGCGAGGAGCGGGTGCTCGACGTCGACACCGTGGTGGTGTGCGCCGGGCAGGACCCGCGCCGGGACCTGGCCGAGGAGCTCACCGCCGCCGGGCGCACCGTGCACCTGATCGGCGGTGCCGACGTCGCCGCGGAGCTGGACGCCAAGCGCGCCATCAAGCAGGGCACCGAGCTGGCCGCCGCCCTGTAAGCCCTCCGGGCGGGGTGGACCGATCGGTCGGCCCACCCCGCCCGGCCCTACCTAGAATGCGCTCATGTCCCTGCCCCACGCGATCCTGACCGCCCTGCTGGAGAAGCCCTCCTCCGGACTGGAACTCACCCGGCGCTTCGACCGCTCCATCGGGTACTTCTGGTCCGCCACCCACCAGCAGATCTATCGCGAGCTGGGCAAGCTGGAGAAGGCCGGGCACATCCGGGCGCTGCCCGCGGACTCGCCCACCCGGGGCCAGAAGAAGGAGTACGAGGTACTGGCCCCGGGCCGGGAGGAGCTGGAGCGCTGGGTCGGGCAGCAGGAGGAGCCGCGTGCCCTGCGCGACCCCCTGATGCTGCGCCTGCGCGCGACGGGGGTCGTGGGAGTGGGCGAGGACCTGTTGGCGGAACTGCGCCGCCACCGTGCGCTGCACGCCGCCCGGCTGGCGGAGTACCGGGAGTTCCAGCGGCGCGACGCCGCCCGCGACCACGGGACCGAGCGCGATCGGGTCCAGGGGCTGGTGCTCCAGGGCGGTATCGACCTGGAACTGTTCTGGGTGAACTGGCTGGACAAGGCCATCGACGACCTGGCCGGCCCCGAGCACACGCCCGCTTCGCAGGGCGGCTGAGCGCACAAAAAACCGCCCCCGGCTGTGCCGGGGGCGGCTGGTGGCGGTGGATGAGGGATTTGAACCCTCGAAGGGTTGCCCCTTACCCGCTTTCGAGGCGGGCGCCATCGGCCACTAGGCGAATCCACCGAGAGGTACTCTACCGGACTCGGCGCCGTGCGAAAAATCGAATCAGCAGATCCGAGCACCTTTCGGCGATGTCTTTGCTGATCAGGTCGGGTGGAACTACTTCCGGACGGTGGTTCTGCCGGGGGTCCCGGACCAGGTCCCACACCGAACCAGCCGCGCCCGCCTTGGCGTCGCGCGCCCCGTAGACCAGGCGGTCCACCCGGGAGAGCACCGTGGCCCCCGCGCACATCACACAGGGCTCCAGGGTGACCACCAGGGTGCATCCGGACAGCCGCCACTCGCCGTGCGCCCGAGCCGCCGCACGCAGCGCCAGCACCTCGGCGTGCCCGGTCGGGTCCCCGTCGGCCTCGCGCGTGTTGTGCCCGCGGCCCAGGACCGCTCCGTCGGGCCCGAGCACCACCGCACCCACCGGGACGTCGTCGGTGGCCAGGGCCAGCTCGGCCTCGGCCAGGGCCTCGAGCACCGCGCCGTCGACCGTGCCGCGATCGAGTTCGGGCAGGCCGTACCCCCGGTCGCTCACCCGGTCACAGCCTCATCGAGTCGAGGAGCTCGGCGAAACCGGCACGCTCGGCGACCACGGCGAGCACGTCGCTGGGCAGTACACCGCCGCCCACGGACAGGTCGGAGAGCTCGTCCTCGGTCACGCCGAGGTCGGTGAGCAGGTCCCCTTCGCCGTCCGGCCTGGGATCGGGGCGCGCGCCCGCGCTCTCAGCGGGCACCGGGGCACCGAGTCCGCCCGCTTCGGAGAGCACCCCGGCCAGCGGATGGTCGTGCACCACCCGGCCGTCGGAGAGGTAGACCCTCGGATCCGGATCGGACTCGTCCACCCGGACGACGGCGAACCACTCGTCGTCCGCCTCCATCAGGAGCAGGGCCAGCTCACTGCCCCAGTCCGTGGCGAGGTCCATCATGAGGTCGGTGATGTCGTCGATGACCTCCACGTCACCGAGATCGACCTCACTTCCCCGCCACGTCTTCCCGTTCGGAGCGAAGACGGCTGCGAAGGTCGACACCGCGTGCCCTCCTGTCTCTCCTGGTCGTTTTCCAGGCGATCCCTACCCCATGCCGTCCAGGACACGCTGGAAGGACTGGGCGAATCCCAGCCGCTCGGACACGCTCGCGAGCACCTCGTCCGGATACAGGTCGAGGTCGCCGGCGAGAGCGCCCAGCTCCATCTCGTCCAGGCCCAGGTCCGCGACCACGGACAGGTCGCCCGCGGGCAGGACCTGGTCGAGGTCGTCGTCGTCCGGGAGGTCGATGTCCAGGTAGTCCAGGACGTCCCGGGCGACCTGCCAGTCGACCGAAGCGGTGACATCGGACAGGAAGAGGGAGACCTCCCCGCCGTACACCCGGACGATGATGAAGAAGTCGTCGCCGACCGACACCAGCCCGAGGGATCCGCTGATACTCGGCTGTTGGCGCAGGGCGTGGATGAGCCCCTTGAGATCGTGCGTCAGCGCTACGGGGAGAAGATCGACATCCCAGTACTCCTCTTCCCTGTACGCGACGGCCGCGAAGTCACCCGAGTCGTCGTCACCATGATCGAGCACTGTCATCGTCACCCCAACCCGGACGGTGTTTCGGTGCGGACGAGTGGAGTCCGGCTCGCCCGTGCGAGTGCCATGGTAACGATCACCCTCACCTCGCCGTAGCCGCTCGTCCGCCGTAGAACGCCCTAACGCTCTCACGAGAGGCGCCTCTCCCGCGCCCCCGTGAGCGATCCCATGCACACCCGTTCCCCACCGGAGACCACCGAGACAGCGAATCCGGGGGTGTGGTGGCCCTGTTGCGCCCTGATCAGGGTGATACGCGCGGTTAGACTCGGGCAGCCCCCTCTCCCCGTCAACCGTCCCGTTATCCCAGCTCACCCGGAGAACGTTTTGGAAACCCTGGTCGTCGACCACCCCTTGGTCGCGCACAAACTGACCACCCTGCGCGACGTGCGGACCGACTCACCGACCTTCCGACGGCTGACGGACGAGCTGGTCACCCTGCTCGCCTACGAGGCGACGCGGGACGTGCGCGTGACAGAGGTCACCATCGAGACCCCGCTCGTGGAGACCACCGGCACCCAGCTGACGCGCCCCACCCCGCTGGTGGTCCCGATCCTGCGCGCCGGACTGGGCATGCTCGACGGCATGACCCGCCTGCTGCCCACCGCCGAGGTCGGCTTCCTGGGCATGGCGCGCGACGAGGAAACCCTCCAGCCCGCCACCTACGCCGACCGGCTCCCGCAGGACCTGTCGGGCCGCCAGTGCTACGTGCTGGACCCGATGCTGGCCACCGGCGGCACCCTGGCCGCGGCGCTCAAGCTGCTCGTGGAGCGCGGCGCCGACCACATCACCGCGATCTGCCTCCTGGTGGCACCCGAGGGCCTGGTGGCCGTGGAGCAGAAGCTGGCCGAAACCCTGCCCGACGACCACGGCGCGACGCTGCGCGTGGTGACCGCGGCGGTGGACGAGCGGCTGAACGAGAACGGCTTCATCCTCCCGGGGCTGGGCGACGCGGGCGACCGCCTGTACGGCTGCTCCTGATCCCAGGCCCCGCCACAGGGGCACAAGCGCCCAACCGGATCACCGGTTGGGCGCTTTTTCGGTTCTTTTTGGACCGGGGTGAATGAACGCCCGAAAATCGGGCATTGGTCCCATCGTGCCCACACTCCCGGGACGTCGCCCCAGGTCGAGCCCGCTGGGTCGGGGACCGAGCGACACGGTGTTGCATTAGCCGAATTCATTTCGAGATTGGAACGTAACAGATTAGAGTGATCATGGTTCCTGACCACCCGTAACTGGGTAGACGCCAGACCGAAACCACCCCACAAGGGGCCTAGCCCACTGATATCCGAACCCCGCCGCCTGTTTACGGCGCGGAGCTCCGGCCACCCTCCAGTGGCTACGCAAAGCCCCCAAGCGCATACGCGCCGTGCTGTTCCGCCCTCGCAGCCCTAAGGAGTGAGATGCCCGAGAACCCCTCCCCCTCGACAACCCCGGCCGCCCGCGACCACCACTTCAGACCTGTCATCAGTCGCCTGTCCTCCGAGTTCTCCGAGGTGCACCACTCCTCCACCGTCTCCCGGTGCGTGGACGCGGCCAGGCACGGCGCCCAGGACGTGACCGGCCGGGCCACCCCGGACCTCGTGGAGCGGATCGCCCGCCAGCACCTCCAGGTGCTCGCCCTGGCCTTCGCGGAGCAGCGCTAGACCCTCCTGCGGCCCCACATCCCTGGCGCTCCCCCCGCGCCGGTTTCGGCCCCGCAGTACCTCCCTCTTCGGAACGTGAAGAACCGGGTTCCCTGTCGTCTCACTCCCCGCATCGGCGGACCCCTCCTCGGAACCCGGCACCGTTCCCACGCGCTCCCCCGCCCGCCAGCGGCCGACTCAGGCCGCACTTTTCACCGCCCTGACCTGGCCAAGAACGAAAACTCTTTCCGGCCCGTCTTTCACTGAGTTACCAACACCACCGGAACCGGACACAACCCGCAAGCGTCGAACGTCCGACATAACGCCACGCCGAGGGTGTGCCCCAGGCTTTACGGGCATGATGGTCGATGGAACAATCACTGCTGGGTTGGTGGGTCAGGTGGATTCCAAGGGGAGTCAGTCGTGGCGAAGTTGAAGAAATGGGGCGGTTACGCGCTCATCGCTTTCGTGGCGTTTTATCTGCTCACGCAGCCAGAAAGCGCGGCCGGAGTGATTCAGAGCGGACTGGATCTCCTGGTGGGTGGCGCAGAGTCGATGTCCCGGTTCGTCAACACGCTGCTGTCGTAGGCGGGGAATGGGTCGGGTGTCATGAAGCTCGTAGCCTCGAGCAATGCGGCTCCAGCATCGGTGAACCGCTACCTCCTGCCCCATGAGCAGGACGTCGTGACCATCCGTCGGCACCCCGCGGTCCTCATCGGACCGGTGGGTGCGGTTCTGGCGGCCCTGGTCTTCGCGGCCATCCTGAGCAGGACGATCGGTGCCAACAGCAACGCGACGCTGGCCCTGGTCTGGTGGCTCTGGCTGCTGGTGCTGGTGTGGTTCGTCTGGCGGGTCGCCGAGTGGTCGGTCGACTACTTCGTGATCACGTCGGCGCGACTACTGCTGACCACGGGGCTGATCACCCGGCAGGTGAACATGATGCCGCTGGGCAAGGTCACCGACATGCGGTTCGAGAGAACACTGCTCGGCCGCTTCCTCGGGTACGGCACCTTCGTGATGGAGTCCGCCGGTCAGGACCAGGCGCTCAGCAGGATCGCTTTCATTCCCTACCCCGAGCAGCTCTACCTCGAGGTCGTGGGACTGATCTTCAAGGAGTAGCCGGGCCGCACACCCGACCACAGTCGTTCGCGAGGCACCCGTCCAGGTGGCGGGTGCTTTCTCGTGTCCGGGGGCCGGCCCTGGGCACGGCCCCGGCTCCCGGGAAGAGTCCGGTTCCCGTTCTGTTCACCTTCCGTTCACCTCGGAAACCCAGAACCCCTGACAAGCCTGCCCAGTGGCCGACCTGACACGGGGCCCGATTGACTTCAAGGTGAACATAGGGTTAACTTGGGTCATCTGATAAGGAAACGAGGAGGGCTACATGGCACGCAGGACCGAAAACGGGCCGCGCCTCACTCGCTCCGTGACCACCTCCAGGCGCACCAGGTCCGCCGCTGCGAGCCGCCGGCTCTCCGGTCTGACCCCCGAGCCCGCGCTGGTACCCAAGCCGCGCGCGGACCACGAGAACGCCGACACGACCACTTCGGAGCACCCGATCATGCACTGGGTCCTGGTCACCGACGACAACGGCCGCACCCGGCCCGAGGCGCGCTGGCTCTAAGCAGCCCCCGACGCAGCCCGAAGGGCTATTCAGCACAACCCCGAAGGGTCGCCCGCCAACCGCGCGGGCGGCCCTTCGTCATGCCCTCGAAGCTCACTTTCCGAAACCGCTTCATCGCTATGTCGATAAATCGGTAAGGCAATAAACCCTGATTCGGATGTCCTTATACGAGGCGCACGACGACAACTGAGAGTGATGCCCGTCTCATCCGGACGCCTTGACGCTTCCTAAAACGAGACGTATCGTCTCACCCATGAGGCTTTACATCTTCCTGTGACCCGCGCCGGACGCCCACGTTCCGAGCTGGTGCCCACCGCCACCGCGGTGTCGTGCCCGCTCCGTCGGCGCCACCCTGCCGCGGTCGCGTACGGACAGCCTCATGCACCCTTTTTCGGACCACCAGCACACCTGTGTGTTCGTGCCCGAAACCTCTGGCTCTCCTCGGCGACCCGTGGCCCCGACCACCACCGGCCCACCACGCAGACCAGGAGACCCCATGCTCGACGCCCGACTCCGACGCCGCTCCCAGCTCGCCCTGAACCAGATCAGCAAGCGCTACGGCGACCACACCGTCCTCGACCGCGTCAGCCTCACGATCAGCCCCGGTGAACGCGTCGGCGTGATCGGCGACAACGGTTCCGGCAAGAGCACCCTCCTACGCCTCCTCGCGGGCGAGGAGGAACCCGACAACGGGGAGCTCACCGTCCGGGCCGCGGGCGGTGTTGGCTACCTGCCCCAGACGCTCGAAGGAGTCTCCGGCGGGATACCGAACGGCACCGTCGGCGACGCGATCGACGCCGCGCTCCAGGACCTGCGGGACCTTGAAACCCGCATCCACCGGACCGAGGCGACCCTCGGCGACGCGACACCGGAGGAACTCGACGCCTACGGCGACCTCCTGACGGAGTTCGAGGCACGCGACGGCTACGACGCCGACGCCCGTGTCGACGCAGGCCTGCACGGCCTGGGCCTGCCCGGCCTGGACCGGGACCGTCCGCTGCGGACACTGTCCGGCGGCGAGCGTTCGAGGCTGGCCCTGGCCGCGATGCTGGCCGCCTCACCCGAGCTCCTCCTGCTGGACGAGCCCACCAACGACCTGGACGACCGCGCGGTCTCCTGGCTGGAGGAGCGGCTCCGCAAGCACCGGGGCACCGTCGTCGCCGTCACCCACGACCGGGCCTTCCTGTCCGGGGTGACCGACACGGTCCTCGAAGTGGACGCGGACACCCACCAGGTCAGCCGGTACGGCAACGGGTACGAGGGGTTCCTCGCCGCGAAGGCGGCGTCCCGGGCCCGCTGGCTCCGCGAGTACGAGGACTGGAAACAGGACCTGGCCAGGCAGCGGCGGCTGGCCGACAACCACATCGCCGCGCTACAGGCGATCCCGCGCAAGATGGAGAAGGCGGCGTTCGGCCACGGCGCGTTCAAGATGCGCGGCGCGGCACACGGTTCCATGGGTCGGATCCGCAACGCCAAGGAGAGGATGGCCCGACTGACCGAGCAACCGGTGGCACCGCCCCCGGTTCCGCTCCGGATCAGCGCCGAGTTCACCGGCCGCCTCCCCGACGAGGAGGCGGAGGCGGACCCGACCCCGGTCGCCGAACTGGAACGGGTCCGGGTGGAACACCGGCTGGACGTCGGTGCGTTGTCCCTGGCCCCCGGTGAGCGGGTCCTGGTCACCGGCCCGAACGGGGCGGGCAAGACCACCCTGGTCCGGGTCATGTCCGGGGAGCTGCTCCCCGATACCGGTCGGGTGGCCCTGCCCGAGCGGATCGGCCTGCTCCGGCAGGAGAACGCCCCGGTACCCGCGGGGCAGACCGTGCTCCAGGCCTACGCGGCCGGGCGCCCGGGTCGGCCGGAGGGGTACCGGGACGAGCTCGCCGCACTCGGATTCTTCCGGGTCGGCGACCTCGACCGGACGGTGGCTTCACTGTCCGTGGGGCAGCGCCGCAGGATCGAGGTGGCCCGGCTGACGTCGGGCGCCCACGACCTGCTGCTCCTGGACGAGCCCACCAACCACCTCTCCCCCGGCCTGGTGGAGGAGTTGGAGGAGGCACTGACCCACTACACGGGCGCCCTGGTGCTGGTGACACACGACCGGATGATGCGCGAACGCTTCGTCGGCCGCCACCTGGAACTACACGAGGGAGCCGTGGTCGCCGACTCCGAAGAGGGGTGATGTCGACCGGGCGCCATGTCGACGAATCTCTTTGTCGACATTTTGGCCAGTACATAAGTCGACTTATGTACTGGCCAATACCCGCGCCTTCCAGATCCACCTCACCCCCCGAGGGCAGCCGCGTCTACACCGAGGCCTCGAAGACCCTGGTCGGCACTCTGGAGGAGGCCACCGGCGAACACACACCGCTCGCCGGTCTCCTCCACCGAAACCGATCCGTCGACAAGTCGACGCATCAACCCGGAGCCATGTCGACGAATCGGCTGTAGTGGCCCTGGAAGGCGACGGTCACGTCGGCGGTGGGGCCGTTACGGTGCTTGGCCACGATGATGTCCGCCTCGCCCGCCCGCGGCGACTCCTTGTCGTGCACGTCCTCGCGGTAGAGCAGGATCACCATGTCCGCGTCCTGCTCGATGCTGCCCGATTCGCGAAGGTCAGACACCTGTGGGCGCTTATCGGTACGTTGTTCCGGTCCACGGTTGAGCTGGGACAACGCGATCACCGGGACCTCCAGCTCCTTGGCCAGGAGCTTGAGCGAACGCGACATCTCGGAGACCTCCTGCTGACGGCTCTCCACCCGGCCGGGTGAGCTCATCAGCTGGAGGTAGTCGACGATCACGAGTTTGAGGTCGTGCTGCTGCTTGAGGCGGCGGCACTTGGCCCGGATCTCCATCATCGACATGTTCGGCGAGTCGTCGATGAACAGCGGAGCGCTGGCCACCTCGCCCATGCGTCTGGCCAGTCGGGCCCAGTCGTCATCGGTCATCAGACCGGACCGCATGGTGTGCAGCGGCACCCGCGCCTCAGCGGAGAGCAGACGCATGACGATCTCGTTGCGCCCCATCTCCAGACTGAAGAAAACGGACGCCATTTCGTGCTTGATAGACGCAGCACGCGCGAAATCCAAGGCCAGCGTGGAGTTGTGGGTGGGTACCATCGACCGCGTGGCGAGGAAGAGGTGGTCCGGGTGATCGACCTGGACACACCGCACCGGCACACTGTCGATCAGACGCACATCGGTGATGAACCTCGACCCGATGCGCGAGTAGGAGCGGCCCGCAGATCGCTCACGGTGCGCGGCCTTCTTGCGTTCGGTCCCGAAGACCTCGCAATCGGAGCCGAAGGTCACGGTGTAACAGACCGAGCTTTCCTCAGTCCGCCCCTTGACCCTCTTGGTCGACAGACCGGTGCGGTACCCCAGGCTGTGCGCCAGCTCCCGGAAGTCCATCGCCAGGCGCTCGCTGGTGACGGCGAACTGCACCGACCCGCTGGCGTTGACGGTTCCGTTGCTGTCCACAAGCCCGGCGAAGAGCGCCCGCCGCTGAGCGATCGAGGAACGCAGGTACTCGGTGGGGATGTGCTTGTTCCCCAGAACTCCCAGGGTCCGCAGCAGAGCCTGGACGCTCCCGTGGTCAGCGATGCACTGGCGGCACCGGGAGCTGGAGAAGCAGGGGCGACCGCGGTCGGGGCAGCTGGTGTGCTCAACCGGCTCGGAGATGAAGCGGGCCGTGCCCCCGCAGGACTGCCCGCAGGTACGCACATGCGGCAGTTTCGGGATGAATCCGATCCCGCAGACGACACAGGTCTTCTCTGCGGTCTCGACTTCCTCGGTCGGAAGGAAGACCCCGTGGGCCATCGTGGCCCGGCCGACCGGTTTGGTCACCAGTCCTTCCGCCTCGATGTTGGTCAGGACTTCCTGGTCGTCGGTGGTGATGTGAGCTGCTTGAGAGGCGCCGTCACCCAGCCAGATGCCCAGGAAGTAGGGCGGCAGGGGCAGATCCCGTTCGGGCAGGTCCAGGGGTTCGGTGTTGTTCACCGAGTGGTTCAGCCTGCGGTCAGCCGTCTCCAGGCGCACGGTGCGAGCGATCTCCGCCGTGGTCCGAATACCCGGCAGGACCTTGGGGACGGTTCCCTTGGCCCGCGCCTCCTGCACCGCTCGACGGGAAGCCCGGGTGTCGGTCAACCACTGGTGCTCGGCGTCCGCCACCACCGCGGTGCCGTCGTCGAAGGTGATCTCGTAGCAGGGACGATCCCGCATCACGTCCGTAGCGGCCACGACTCGGGTGGGGCTGCCGTCCGCCGCGACGAGTTCGTCACCGACCCGGACCTCACCCATGGTGGTCCAGCCGTCCGGGGTCGGCAGGGGTGTGTCCAGCGCCAGGGCCTTACCGACGGCCGGGCGGGCGGCGATGATGACCATCTGGCCGGGGTGGAGGCCGTTGGTGAGGGCGTCGAAGTCGGCGAAGCCGGTGGGGACACCGGTCATGCTGCCGTCGTTGGCGCCGATCGCCTCGATCTCGTCCAGGGCGCCGGGCATGATGTCGCCCAGGACCACGTAGTCCTCGCCGGTGCGCTTCTCCGCGACCTTGTAGATCTCGGCCTGGGCGTGGTCGACGAGGTCGTCCACCTCACCGTCGCCCGCGTAGCCGATCTGCGCGATGCGGGTGCCGACCTCGACCAGGCGGCGCAGGACGGCGCGGTCCGAGACGATCTTGGCGTAGTAGCCCGCGTTGGCCGCGGTGGGGATCGCCTCGGTGAGGGTGTGCAGGTACGGCGCCCCGCCGACCCGGGTGGCCTCGCCGCGCTTGGTCAGCTCCGCGTTGACGGAGATGGCGTCGACCGGCTCGCCCCGGGAGAAGAGGTCGACGACGCTCTCGTAGATGATCTGGTGCGCCGGGCGGTAGAAGTCGGCGGAACGGATGATCTCGACGACCTGGGTGATGGCGTCCTTGGACAGCAGCATGCCGCCCAGGACGCTCTGTTCGGCCTGGATGTCATGGGGTGGGGTGCGCTCGTATCCGCCTTCTCCAGGTGGTTGCTCAGCGACACTCACGAACTTCTCCCCACACCGGCCGCGTGCGCCGACCCAGATCGAGCCGACCCTTCCAGGATGCCCCATCCCCGGTGCCGAAGGTGCCGTGCGGGGCACCTGTGGACAAGTCCTTACCACCACATCCGAAGCCCTGTGGGGCATTGTGCACAGAGGTTATGCACATCACCTGTGGATAACTTTGCCGCGAGTCGCTCATAGCCCATTTGAACTGGGAAAACGCAGCTGCGGCCAAGACGTGCAAGATGTCTCACAGAGCGGCTTTCCACAGGTTATCCACAGGCTTCGGCGGCCCTGTGGACAAAGCCACAGCGGGACTCGAACGCCTGTCCGGTACTGTGGCTCCGTCATGGCAACTCTGCTCTCGGCGGCCCCCTTCCGGCACCGTCACGACCGTGAGATCTTCGCTCTCGCCGTCCCCACGTTCTTCGCGCTCATCGCCGAACCCCTCTTCCTGCTCACCGACTCCGCGATCGTCGGCAGCCTGGGCACCCAGGCCTTGGCCGGACTCGGAATCGCCGGGCAGGTCCTGCTGACCCTGGCCGCGGTGTGCGTCTTCCTCGCCTACGGAACCACCGCCGCGGTGGCGCGCAGGTTCGGCGCCGGTGACATCCCCGGCGGTGTCCGGGACGGGGTACACGGGCTCTGGCTCGCGATCCTGCTCGGGATCGCCGCGATCGGGATCGGCTGGCCGCTGGGCCCGTGGATGATCGATCTCCTGGGTGCCTCGCCAGAGGTCACCCCCTACGCGCTCACCTACCTGCGGATCAGCCTGCTGAGCACACCGTTCCTGCTGATCGTCATGGCCGGGACCGGGGTGCTGCGCGGTCTTCAGGACGCCCGGACCCCGCTGCTGGTGGCGGTCGCCACCTACATCGGCAACGCCGTGCTGTGCGCGCTCTTCGTGTTCGTGTTCGACTGGGGCATCGCCGGTTCGGCCTGGTCGACGGTACTCGCCCAGGGGGCGGGCGCGTTCTGGTACGTGGCCGTGATCGCCCGGTCGGCCCGGCGTGAGGGCGTCTCCCTCCTGCCGACCCTGACCGGGCTGCGCGCCTCGGCCTCGGCCGGTTTCGCGCTGTTCCTGCGCAGTGTGTCGATGCGCGTGGTAGCGCTGGTGACCACCGCCGTCGCGGCCCGGCTCGGTGACGAGTCGATCGCCGCGCACCAGGTCAGCTACAATATCTGGGCCCTGCTGGTGTTCGCGATGGACGCCATCGCCATCGCCGGGCAGTCGATCGTGGGCCGCTACCTCGGCGCCGGTGACGTGCGCGGGACCAAGGACTCCACCCGCCGTATGGTCGAGTGGGGTGTGATGTCCGGGCTCGTGTTCACCGCTGTGGTGTTCCTCGTCCTGCCCTGGGCTCACATCCCCTTCACCTCGGATCCGCGGGTGGCCTCGCTGATCATGGCCTCCCTCGTGGTGGTGGCGCTGATGCAGCCGCTCAGCGGGGTGACGATGGTGCTGGACGGCGTCCTCATGGGCGCCGGTGACCAGCGCTACCTGGCCTGGGCGTCCCTGTGGACGATGCTCGCCTACCTGCCGTTCGCCCTGGTCATCCCCCGGCTCGCGACCTCCGAGGTGGGGGGCCTGGTGGGGCTGTGGATCGCCTTCGCCGTGTGGATCCTGGCCCGCGCCCTCACCCTGGGCCTGCGCGCCCGCGGCGAGGTCTGGCTGGTCACCGGCGCGACCAGGCACTGAGGCGTTCGGGCGCCGGAGAAACAGCAAACCGCCCCTGCGGCGGGGAGCAGGGACGGTTCTCGGCTTCGTCGGATCAGCTTCTACTGCTAGTAAGACGTGTCCAGGTCTCCGATGGCGGGGCCGTGGTAGAAGGTCGCGACCCGCTCGGAGGTCGGGACGGCCGGATAGGTCGGCAGCTCCTCCAGGGTCAGTTCCCGGCCGACGTGCCTGCTCAGGTGGCTGAGCTGTTCGCGCAGCCTGTTCCCCACGTCGTCGCGCAGCTTGGGCAGCATCGAGTAGAGCTTGTCGCCCGGGCAGTTGGTGGCGTTGTAGTCGCGGTGCCCCACGATCGCCTCCTGCGGGTCCAGGCGGTACACGAGGCACAGCCAGGCGCAGGTACTGACCAGGGAGGACATGAGCGCCCCGGGCGGGGTCGCCGAGGAGTAGGTCCCCTCGTTCTCGATCCCGATCGTGTGCGAGTTGTGGTTGGCGGTGTGCGCGCCGATCACGTGCCCGCCTTCACGGATCGCCTGGAGCGACTTGTCGCGGCCCTCCATGATGTGTCCGCCGCGACTGATCGTGAGCTGCTGCCCGGTGTCGCTCCACCCGTTGCTGTCCATGTGATAGCGCTGGATGGCCCTGGACAGCGCGGCGGCGTGACTGGTCGACATGTCGGACACGTTCCCGGTCGCGGTGTGGTGCACGACGATGTGGGTCGGCCCCTGCGCCCGTAGCGCGATGTTCGTCTTGGGAGCGCGGGCCCCCCAGTCAGCCCGGGTGTACACCTTGGGTATCGCCGCGGCGGAGGCCTGGCTCGCCACCGACACACCGAACGCCCCGCCCAAAAGCGCTCCCCCGGCGGCCAGAGCGGCACCTCGAAGCATCGTCCTGCGGTCCACCCCCAGGGGGTGGTCGGTTGTGGGTCGTCTCTCAACGGCCATCGGTATGCTGTCCTCTCCGTGCGGAGCATCGCGGGACGCGACGCAACACAGGGAACACGCTAGATTACAAAGAGTAATCAAAGGGTGGTTTTCAGTACTTCGGCGTGTTCCGAAAAGGCCCGCTCCGGGCAAACGAAAAGCCCCGCCCCTCCGAAGAGGGACGGGGCCAAGCGACCGGAACGGTCAGCGCGAGGCTAGGGAGACAAACCCTAGGCGCCGACGATGTCCAGCTTGATCGTCGCGGCGACCTCGGGGTGCAGGCGGACCTGGACCTTGTGGGCACCGACGGACTTGATCGGGGTCTTGATCTCGATCCGGCGCTTGTCCAGCTCGGGACCGCCGGTGGCCTTGACGGCCTCGACGATGTCCCCGGGCGTGACCGAACCGAACAGACGACCACCCTGACCGGCGCGCTGCTTGAGGCGCACGTTCAGCGCACCGACCTGGCCGGCGACCTGCTGGGCCTCGTCCAGGGTGCGGATGTCACGCGCCTTGCGGGCACGCTGGATCAGGTCGATCTGCTTCTGACCGCCGCGGGTCCACCGAATGGCGAACCCTCGGGGCAGCAGGTAGTTGCGACCGTAACCGTTCTTCACCTCGACGACATCGCCGGGGGCTCCGAGACCGTTGACCTCGTGGGTCAAAATCAGCTTCACGACAAAAACCTCCCTCGGATATCGCCGCTAGCGAGCGGTGCTGGTGTAGGGCAGCAGGGCCACCTCGCGCGCGTTCTTGATCGCCGTGGCGACGTCGCGCTGGTGCTGCGTGCAGTTGCCGGTCACCCGACGGGCACGGATCTTGCCGCGCTCGGAGATGAACTTACGGAGAAGCGTGGTGTCCTTGAAGTCGATGTAGGACTGCTTCTCCTGGCAGAAGAGGCAAACCTTCTTCTTGGGCTTGCGCGCTGCCGGCTTAGCCATCGTGGTGCTCCTTCGCAAGAGCCCCGGGGTCTTCCCGGGGATGGGCTGGGACAAATGAAAGGTGACTCGGTCCCGGGTGGAACCGGGTCGGGTGTTACGTGGGGTGGACGCCGTCTAGAACGGGGGCTCGTCGGAGAATCCTCCGCCGTTACCGCCACCGAATCCGCCGCCGCCACCGCCGTTGGTCGCCCACGGGTCGTCGGCCGGGGCACCACCGCGGCCGCCCTGGCCGCCCTGGTTGCCACCGAATCCGCCGCCCTGGTTCCCGTAGCCGCCGCCCTGGGGCTGTCCGCCCTGGGGCTGGCCGCCACCGAATCCGCCGCCGCCCTGATTGCCGCCGAATCCGCCGCCACCCTGGCGCTGCGTCTTCGTCACCTTGGCGGTGGCGCTACGCAGGGCCGGGCCGACCTCTTCGACGTCGATCTCGTAGACGGTCCGCTTCTCACCCTCGCGGGTCTCGAAGGACCGCTGCTTCAGACGACCCTGCACGATGACGCGCATGCCGCGCTGAAGGCTCTCGGCCACGTTCTCCGCGTACTGACGCCAGACGGTGCAGGAGAGGAACATGGACTCTCCGTCCTTCCACTCCCCCGACTGCTTGTCGAAGGTGCGGGGCGTCGAGGCCACACGGAAGTTGGCGACCGCGGCTCCACTGGGCGTGAAGCGCAGTTCAGGGTCGTCGACCAGGTTGCCGACGAGCGTGATCTGGGTTTCGCCTGCCATGGATCGGCTCCGGTTCGAGATAGTTCGGGATCAGGCGGTTTCGCCTGCTCCACGCATCATCCACGTCCCTAGAGACAGAACAGTCCCGAGGAAAGAATCGGACGTGCGGGGTCAGGGGGTCGGGGCACCGGGGTGCCTAGTGAACCTCGGGACGCAGAACCTTGGTACGGAGCACGGCCTCGGCGATGCCGAGCTGACGGTCGAGCTCCTTGACCGTCTCGGGCTTGGCGGTCAGGTCGATGACCGCGTAGATGCCCTCGGAGTTCTTGTTGATGTCGTAGGCGAGACGACGCTTGCCCCAGATCTCCGTCTTCTCGACCGAGCCACCGTCGTTGCGCACGACGGCCAGGAAGTTCTCCAGCGACGGGGCGACGGTGCGCTCGTCGAGGTTCGGGTCGAGGATGACCATGATTTCGTAACGACGCATAAGCGTACGTTCCTCCTCTGGACTGTTGCGGCCATGGAATCTCCATGGCAGGAGGGCAGGAGCCCGGCGCGGGCGCCGCCCCGGCAGGACCGGGAAGCACCGCACGGGCTCTGAGCCATACGGGAACCAAGGTTACCAGCAGCGGAATACCACCGGTGCGGGGTTGTGGACAACGACCGAGGGCCGGTGTCGGCGGGTCTCCCCCGCCGGCCACCGGCCCTCGTCCGTGCTGCCTGCTACCTGCTGCCTGCTGCCTGTAGGTCAGTCCCTCGGCCTGATCAGGCTGTTGTTGTTGCCGGAGTTGTTCTGGTCACCGCCGTCCGGGGGACCGGGGATGCCCGGCTGACCGTCGTCCTCGTCGCAGTGGTCCGGACGGATCCAGCCGTCGCACTCGTCCGGCTGCTCGGTTTCGTCCTCGCCCTGGCACTCGCGGTCCCACCACTCGCACTCCTCCTCGGGCAGCTCCGTCGGCTCCTCGCTGGGCTCCTCGCTGGGCTCCTCGGCGGGCTCCTCGCTGGGCTCCTCGCTGGGCTCCTCGCTCGGGGACGGGGTCGGGAGGAACCTCCTGTCCTCGCCCACCCACTGCGGGGCCGGGAACTGGCGCTGCTCCTGACCCTCCATGGCGACCTCCATGAAGGCCTTCCAGACCTTCGCGGAGGTGGTACCGCCGAAGACGTCGCCGAACTCGGGGCCGAAGTCCAACGAATCAGTGGCGTTGGCCCGGCTCAGCCCGACCGCGGTGGACAGCTGCGGTGTGTATCCCACGAACCAGGCCGACACGGCGTCAGAGGAGGTTCCGGTCTTACCAGCCACCGGGCGTCCGTCGTCGAGGGCGGCGTTACCCGCACCGCCTTCGAGCACCGCCTGCTGCATGGCGTACGTGGCGTCGGCGGCGACCCCCTGCGAGAGGACCTCCTCACCTCTCTCGAGCTCGTCCGCGTCATCCGGGGTGATGACGCTTCCGTCGGCGCGCTTCACCTCGGTGACCATGTGCGCCGGGAAGTGCCTGCCCTCGGCGGCGAAGGTCGCGTAGCCGCTGGCCATGTCGAGCGCGTTCACCTGGTGGGTGCCCAGGGCGATGAGCGGACCGACCGTTGAGGTGGTCTGCCGATCCGGGTGCACGCCCATCTGGACCGCGAGCTCGTCCACGCGGGACTCGCCGACCTCGATCGCCAGCTCCACGAAGCTGGTGTTCACCGAATCGGCCGTGGACTGGATCAGGTCGACCTCGCCGTAGTCCCGGTCGCCCGAGTTGATCACCGGATTGGCCAGACCCTGGTATTCCTGGCCGCTGTCGCCGTCGAACTGACTGCGCAGGCCGATCCCGTCCGAAAGGGCCCGGGCCAGCACGTAGGGCTTGTAGGCCGATCCCGCCTGTGCCTGGTGCACCAGGGAGTTGTTGATCACCGTGGCGACGTCGGGACCGCCGTTGAAGGCCACGATCTGCCCCGTTTCCGGGTCGACCGCGGTCAGACCGTGCATGGTGTCCTCGGCCGCGCTCTCGGGCAGGACGTTGAAGGCCTCCTCCGCGGCGTCCATCAGGTCGGGTTCCAGGGAGGTCTGGATGACCAGGCCCTTGGTGGCGATGTCGGCACCGGTGACCTGTGAGCCCTCGTAACGGCGCTCGACCTCGTTGATCACGGCCTGGCGGACGTAGCCCAGCTTGGGGTCGTCCAGACTGGCGGGCTCGTAGTCGATGATGCTGTCCGGGATATCCAGCTTGTTCGCCTCGGCCTCGGGCAGGCCGCGCTCGCCGCCGGTGTTCTCGTACATCGCGGCCAGCTGGCGCTGGACGTAGGGCCAGCGCTCCTTCTCCAGGTAGTTGGCGGTCCAGGAGTCCGGTTCGGGGTTCTCGAAGTTGCTGGGCATCTGGATGATGATGCCGAGGTAGGCGCCCTCGGCCCGGTCCAGTTCACTCACGCTCTTACCGAAGTACTCCTGGGCGGCCATCTCGATGCCGGAGGCGCCGCGGCCGAAGTAGATCGTGTTGAGGTAGGTGGTGAGGATCTCGTCGGGTTCGAGTTGCTGGCTCAACTTGATCGCGATGAAGATCTCGCGGATCTTACGGGTCAGCGGCGGCTCACCGTCGAGCTCGGAGTAGTAATTACGCGCCATCTGCTGGGTGATGGTCGAACCACCGCCCGCCTCGCCCCGGGACAGGACCGCGCGGCCGATGCCCTTGAGGTTGATGCCCGGGTCCTCGTAGAAGGTGGCCTGCTCGGCGGCGAGCACGCCGTCGATGACCTCCTCCGGGATGTCCTCGCGCGTGATCGCCACACGCTTGACCTCACCGGTGGTGAGCGCGACCTCGCCGGTCTCCTCGTCGCCCTGGGCCGCCCACATGATCTGGGTGGCCGAAGCGTCCTTCTCCGCGTTGCGCGCGAGCTCCTTCTCGTCGGGAGCCATGGCGTACAGCACCGCGAAGGCGGCCACGCCGCCGATGATCATCAGGCCGAAGACGGCCAGCGCGGGCTTCCAGGCCTTGGACAGGAAGCGCTTCCACCAGGGACGGTCGTCCGGCTCGCCCTGGCGGGGGCGACGGCGTCCGCCGCCACCGCCGCGGCCGCCGGAGCCAGCGGCGGCACGGCCGCCCTGGCGGCGGCCCTCGGAGCGGGCTCCGTGTTCACGGTCCCGGGGGTCGCGGGGGCCGGACGAGCGGCGGCGTCCGCCGGCGCGGGGGTCGTCCGGGCGGCGACGGGGGCGTTCGCCGTCCTCCGGGCGGCGGGGGCGCTGGCCGTCGGGGCGGCGGCGCGGCCGGTCACCGTCTTCGGGGCGGCGCCGGCGCTCGCCGTCGGGGCGGCGGGGCCGCTCTCCCTCGGCGCGGCGGCGTCCGCCCTCGGGGCGGGGGCGCCCTTCGGAACGGGCTCCGTCCTCAGGGGGGCGGGTTCTGCGGGAGCGCGGGGCGGGCTGGTCGTCTCCCCAGAAACCGTCCTCGGAATCAGGTCGGCGTCGGCCGCCCGCACGCTCTTCCCGGGGCGGGCCCGTAGCCCTGCGCCTTCCGCCGTCGCCGCGCGAACCGTCGTCCGGGCCCTCAGCCCGGCGACGGCCGCCTTCGGCATTCCGTCGTCGTTCGGTACTCACGTGGTCCTCGATTGCCTCTCACGGCCGATCGGCCTGACGATTCCTTGGTGGAAACGGGGGTCGGTCCCCCTGGGGGATCGGTGATTCGCGACCTGTGGTGGTGAACCGGCGCGGCTCAGAGGCCGGTTCGGCCTGCTTCCACCGCTGTTGCCTGTCGTTCAAGGCTTGATAAAGAGACGCCCAGCCGGGGGCGAAGGTTTTCAACAGGTCGCGAAGACGTTAGCCGCTACTTCCTCCTGATCGTTGGCCTGCGGGAGCGCCGCCCCTGTCCCGTCGGTGTTCTGGGTCGACGGGAACGTCGCCGCGGCAGTGGCTTCGTTGGGGGCCTGTACCGGCCGCGCACGCAAATCAAGGGTCACGTTAGGGCGAGCGAACGGTATAGCACAACCCACGCGCGAGGGTATCGCGCACTTTGGAAGTCCTCGTCACCCTCTGCCAGGAACCTCCGGTCCCCGCAGTTCAGCGACTACGCGACCGGCGGGAGACGGACATGTGATCGCGCTCACTCGATATGTGCGGGGGCGCGTCGTCCCTGTTCGGCGGTGTCCGTGTGACATTGCGCGCGAACCTCCCGGCGCACGAGCGGCTCCGTGGTCACTACCGGTCATCCCAGACACCCTGGCTCCACCGGCCACATGCGTTCCCACCACGAAGCAAAGATAGAGTCACAGCAGAACAAACCAGCCAGACATGCACAGTTCTCCCCCGTAGCCGACGGCCGCGAGGGGGAACAGAACCGCGGTGCGCGCTGCTGACCACATACGGAATACGAACGCAGGATGACGAGACCCGGACCGCCGTCGGCGCGGGCCCGTCGCCGTGCGCTGTGGAATCCACGTTCGCGGAGAAGAAGGAGCAAGGACCAATGGGTTCGGTACGTGTAGCCGTCGTGGGCGTCGGCAACTGTGCGGCGTCGCTCGTCCAGGGTGTGCAGTACTACAAGGACGCCGACCCGGAGTCCCGGGTTCCCGGCCTGATGCATGTCCAGTTCGGCCCGTACCACGTGAGCGACATCGAGTTCGTCGCCGCCTTCGACGTGGACGCCAAGAAGGTCGGCCACGACCTGGCCGAGGCCATCGTCGCGAGCGAGAACAACACCGTCAAGATCTGCGACGTCCCGCCGACCGGCGTGACCGTCATGCGCGGCCCGACCTACGACGGCCTGGGCAAGTACTACCGCGAGATGATCCAGGAGTCCCCCGAGGACGCCGTGGACGTCGTCGCCGCTCTGAAGGCCACCGAGGCCGACGTCCTCGTCTCCTACCTCCCGGTGGGTTCCGAGGAGGCGGACAAGTTCTACGCCCAGTGCGCCATCGACGCCGGTGTGGCCTTCGTCAACGCGCTCCCGGTGTTCATCGCCTCCGACCCCGAGTGGGCCGAGAAGTTCACCAGGGCGGGCGTGCCGATCATCGGCGACGACATCAAGTCGCAGATCGGCGCCACCATCACCCACCGGGTGCTGTCCAAGCTGTTCGAGGACCGGGGCGTGGTCGTGGACCGCACCTACCAGCTGAACTTCGGCGGCAACATGGACTTCAAGAACATGTTGGAGCGCGAGCGCCTGGAGTCAAAGAAGGTCTCCAAGACCCAGTCGGTCACCTCGCAGATCCCGCACGAGCTCAAGGCCGGTTCGGTGCACATCGGCCCGTCGGACCACGTGCCGTGGCTGGACGACCGCAAGTGGGCCTACATCCGCCTTGAGGGCCGCGCCTTCGGTGACGTCCCGCTGAACCTGGAGTACAAGCTCGAGGTGTGGGACTCCCCGAACTCCGCGGGCATCATCATCGACGCCGTGCGCGCCGCGAAGATCGCCAAGGACCGCGGCATCGGCGGCCCGATCCTGGAGCCCTCCTCCTACTTCATGAAGTCGCCGCCGGAGCAGTACAGCGACGCCGAGGCGCACGACAAGGTCGAGAGGTTCATCGCGGGCGAGCAGTAAGCAGCGGCTCGCCCAGCGAGCGTTGGCGCGAAGAGCGCTACAGCGGTGCGTCCGCCCGGGGCCGCCACGGCCCCGGGCGGTCCGCGTTGCCCCGGACGGCCTAATCTGAGGGCGTGTCCTTCTTCGGTGATCTGCGCGTGGTCCTCCAGGGGGCCCGGTTCCGCCGGCTGTTCGGTACCCGGTTGGTCTCCCAGTTCTCCGACGGGATCTACCAGGCCGGACTGGCCGGTTTCGTCTTCTTCAACCCCGAACAGCACACGGGGGCCGGGGAGGTCGCCGCGGCCTTCGCCGTCCTACTCCTCCCCTTCTCCGTGGTCGCCCCGTTCGCGGGTGTGCTCATCGACCGGTGGCCCCGCCGCCAGGTCCTTCTGCTGTCGTCCCTGTTCAAGGCCGTTCTGGCCACGGTGACGGCGCTCCTGGTCGCCAACGGCGAGGGGCCCGCGTTCTTCGTCGCGGCCCTGCTCGTGCTGAGCGTCAACCGCTTCTTCCTGTCCGGGCTCTCCGCGGGCCTGCCCTACGTGGTGCCCCGGGACAAGCTGATGATGGCCAACGCGGTGACTCCCACCTGCGGAACAGTGGCGAGTTCGCTCGGTACCGGCGTGGGCCTGGCCATCGGCATGATCGGCGGCGAGGCGGCGCTGGGCACCGGGACGATCCTGTTCGTGGCCGCGCTGGGCTTCGCCGCCGCCGCGCTGGTGTCACTCACCCTGCGGTACCGGGAGCTGGGCCCGCACCTGGAGGAGGAGACCGAGGAGGTCCGGGCCGCGCTGCGCAACGTGGTCAAGGGCATGGCCACCGGGGTCCGCCACATCTGGGATCGGGTGCCCGCCCGGGACGGCCTGCTCACCATCGGCGGCCACCGGGTGCTCTTCGGCATCTCCACGCTGCTGACGATGCTGCTGTACAACAACACGTTCACCGGCGGCGGTGTCGCCGGGATCGCCGGTTTCTCGGTGGCGGCGGGCCTGCTCGCCCTCGGCTTCTTCCTCGGTGCGGTGGCCACCCCGGCGGCGACCGCGCGGATCAGCGAGAGCGCGTGGATCGCGTCCCTGCTCGCCTCGGCCGCCGTGGCGCTGCTGCTCTTCGGTCTGCCCTTCTCCGCTGCCCTGTTCCCGGTGGCCGCGTTCGTGCTGGGCTTCGTCTCCCAGGCGGTGAAGGTCACTGTCGACACGTTGGTTCAGCGACATGTCGACGATGCTTTCCGCGGCCGGGTGTTCTCGGTCTACGACGTGCTGTTCAACGCCACGTTCGTCCTGGGAGCGGGGCTGACCGCCGGCCTGGTACCGCAGTCCGGCGTGAGCGTGCCGGTGGTGGGCGGCATGATCCTCGCCTACCTGCTGTTGAGCGCCGCCTGGACCGTCCGCGCCCGCCGCCTGTCCAGTCGCCCCACCGAACACGAGCCGGTCTAGCAAGGGAAGAGCCCACTCACCAGACCCCGGGGGATCTGTCGACTTGTCCGTCTATCCCCTTGTGTCCTTGTCGCCTGCCGCGTCTGCGGCGCTTCCTCCCGCGACGGCCTCGTCAGCGGTGGTCTTCCGGTAGACGCGCAGGCCGCGGGACTCGTAGTTGGCCAGAGCGTGCTCGCCGTCCAGGGAGCAGGTGTGCAGCCACACCCTGCGGGTGGGCTCGCGGTCGGTCCTGCGGGAGGCGAGGTCCCAGGCGTGGCGAAGGGCCTCGGTGAGCATGTGACCGCCCAGGCCCCGGCCGAGGAAGCCCGGTAGGAGACCGAAGTAGACGACCTCGACCGCACCCTCGGGCTGGGCCTCCAGTTCGGCGTAGCCCGCCGGGGTGCCGCGGTCGTGGAGGACCCAGATCTCGACCTCGGGGCGCTCCATCCGGTCGCGCCACTCCTGGTCGGTCCAGGGGTTCCGGTCGATCCACCGGTAGTCGCGGCCGACCGTCTCGTAGAGGAACCGGAGGAGCTCCGGGCTGGGCACCTCCGCCCGGACGAAGCGCACGTCGCCCTCGGGCTCGCGCCCGGGCTTCAGCTCGGCGGGGTCGGTCATCTCCAGGTACCAGGTGGTGTTCATCGCGCCATCCTCCCACCGGCTGCGGGGCGCTCCATGGTCAGGTGGACGGAGCCGGGACAGGCGACGTATCGACATGTCGCCGCATCGATCCGTAATTAAAGCGTCACCTGATGTAGTGTCCCCCGCAGGTATTCATAGAGCGGGGGATGGTGGCCATGGGCGAAGGTTGCGGACTCGGTGAACCCTCGGACGCCTTCGGGGTCCGGGCGGTCGCCAGGCGGGTCGGGGCGGTGCGTCGCCAGTTGCCCGTACGCGGGGACCGGCTGCTCGACGTCGGTTGCCGGGACGGCGACCACGCCCTCGCGCTCGCCGGAGGGTATGTGCGGGTGGACGCCGTCGACGTCGACCCCGAGCGACTCAACGCCCTGGGCGCGCGCATCGCCGGGACCCCGCTGGAGGACCACGTCGGCGTGCACAAGATGTCCGCCGAGGCGCTGGCCTTCGACGCCAACACCTTCGACCGGGTCACCGCCTTCGACGTGGTGGAGCACCTCGACGACCTGGAGGGCGCGCTGGCCGAGGTCCACCGGGTACTCAGGCCCGGCGGCGCGTTCTCGCTGACCACCTCCAACCGGTGGTTCCCGTTCGAGCGGAACGGGGTCCGGTGGGGAGAGCGGCAGCGTTCCGGGCTGACGGCGCCGTTCCTGCCCTGGGTTCGGCCGCTGCACGAGCGTATGTCGCACGCGCGGTCCTTCAGCAGCCAGGAGCTCGGCCGCCTGTTGCGCGGTCACGGCCTGCGGGTGCGCGCGATCGACTACCTCATGCCCTCTGTCCCTGAGGCCCTCCAGGGCGCTTCGGGGGCTCTGGAGGGCACACCGCTACGGGTCTTCGGCGCGGCGATGGCGGTCACCGCGGTCAAACCCGGTCTCTGAGCCGGGCCCGGTATCCGAACCGCTCCGGCCCGCTCCGCCGGTTACTTCTCCTGGCGGCCTTCCTGCTCCAGGTGCTCGGCCGCCCAGGAGCGCAGCTCGGCGACGACCTTCTCCTTCTCCATGGGGCCGTTCTCCAGACGCAGCTCCAGGAGGTACCGGTAGGCCTTGCCCACCAGCGGACCGGGTTTGACGCCCAGGATCTCCTGGATCTCGTTGCCGTCTAGGTCGGGCCGGATCCGGTCCAGCTCCTCCTGCTCGGCGAGCTCGGAGATACGGCGCTCCATGTCGTCGTAGGACCGGGCCAGCGCGGCGGCCTTGCGCCGGTTGCGGGTGGTGCAGTCGGCGCGGGTCAGGATGTGCAGCCGCTCCAGCTGGTCCCCGGCGTCGCGGGCGTAGCGGCGCACCGCCGAATCCGTCCACTCGCCCTTGCCGTAGCCGTGGAACCGCAGGTGCAGCGCGACCAGCGTGCTCACGTTGGCGGTCACGTCCTTGGGGAAGCGCAGCGCGTTCATCCGCTTGCGGCTCATCGACGCGCCGACGACCTCGTGGTGGTGGAAGGTCACCCGGTTGCCGCCCTCGAAGGCGCGGGTCCTGGGCTTGCCGATGTCGTGCAGCAGGGCGGCCAGGCGCAGGACGAGGTCGGGCTCGTGGCCGCGCTTGCGCTCCAGGTCCATGGCCTGGTCCAGGACGGTGAGCGAGTGCTCGTAGACGTCCTTGTGCCGGTGGTGCTCGTCGATCTCCAGCCGCATCTTGGGGATCTCGGGCATGACGTGCTCGGCGATGCCCAGGTCCACCATGAGCTCGATACCTCGGCGGGGGTCAGGGCTGAGCATGAGCTTGATGAACTCGTCGCGCACGCGCTCGGCCGAGACGATGGCGAGCCGGTCCGCCATGTTCCGGGCGGCCTCGGCCACCTCGGGTGCCAGGGAGAAGCCGAGCTGGGCGGCGAAGCGGACCGCGCGCATGATGCGCAGCGGGTCGTCGCTGAAGGAGTCCTCGGGGCGGCCCGGGGTCCGCAGCACCTTGGCCCGCAGGTCCTCGAGGCCGCCGAAGGGGTCCACGAACTCCTGGCTGGGCAGGCGCACCGCCATCGCGTTGACGGTGAAGTCACGGCGCAGCAGGTCGTCGTGGATGTTCGTGCCGTAGGACACCTCGGGCTTGCGGGACTTGGGCGAGTAGTCCTCGCTGCGGTAGGTGGTGATCTCCAGCTGGAGTCCGCGCTTGCGCAGACCCACGGTGCCGAACTCGATGCCGACGGTCCACACGGAGTCCGCCCAGCCGTCGATCAGTTCCAGGATGCGCTGGGGCACCGCGTCCGTGGTGAGGTCCACGTCGTTGGAGGCGCGTCCGAGCAGCGCGTCGCGGACCGGCCCGCCCACGACGGCGAGCTGCTGGTCGTGTGAGTCGAAGCGGTCGCCCAGTTCCTCCGCGACGGGTTGGATCGAGTCGACCAATGCGGTGACCGCCGCCCGCTGCGCACCGCTGAGTGCGCCCGCGGACGTGTTCACCTGGGCGGACGGGTCCTGGGCAGCGTCGTTCTCACGCGAAAACTCTGTGTTCGGCACACCACGCAGGTTAGGCGGCCCCACGGGGTGACCGCGAATCAATTCGGTGCGACGGAGACCCTTTCGATACGCCCGCGGGGCCGTGGCGGCTCTGGTGCGGAACCCCCGGTGGATGAAAGGGTGGGCCGACCACGTCCCGCGAACAACGGGTCGGACCAGAACCGGGGTTCGGGGAACGCGGTATCTTCGGGTGGAGTGGTGGCACGTCACGGTCAGTCCGAGGCCACCAGCCCCGCTTCCGCCAAGCGCGCCGCGCGGGCACCCCGACCGACCCCGCCCCACCTTCCGTATCCCTGGCGGGACGGACACCTGGACCCGAATCAGGAAACCAAGCGTTGCGTCGAACTGCTTCCGCGGCCGCGGTCATGGCCATGACCGCCGCTCTGCTTCCGATACCGGCCACCCTCTCGTCCGCATCGGCGGAGCCCGAGGAGGAGGGGTCGGCGGCCCCGCTCGTCGTGGAACGGATCACCCCGGACACCATCGGTGAGGACAGCACCCTGCGGGTGGCGGGCGAGGTGACCAACACCACCGGAGAGACCGTCGAGGACGTCACCGTCCGCATGCGGTACTCCAGACACCCCTTCACCTCCCGCGACGAGCTGGACAAGTTCGCCACCGGTGAGGACTGGCAGCCCAACGCCTCCGGGCCGGATGAGGAGTTCGACGGCGAGCTGGTGCCGGACGGCACCCTGGAGTACTCGCTGAGCACCCCGGTCGAGGACCTCGGCCTGAGCTCCTACGGGGTGTACCCCATGATCATCGAGGCGGTCGACGGCGACGGCGACGCCCTCGGCGCGCAGTACACCTTCCTCCCCTACACCGCCGACTCCGACGAGGACGACGTCCCGTCGGTGGACCTGGCGTGGGTCTGGCCGCTGATGGACGACCCCCAGCGGGCCGACGACGACACCTTCCTCAGCGACGACCTCCACGGCTCCGTCGGCGCCGGGGGACGGCTGGGACGCCTACTCGAGTCCGGCGCGCAGGTCCCCCTGTCCTTCGAGGCCGGGGACGAGGACCTGATCGAGGAGCTGGGCCTGGAGGAGGCGCAGGCCCCGGAGGAGGTCCCGGCCGAGAACGCCACCGCCGAGGAGGACGCCGACTCGCTCACCCCCGAGGAAGACGAGGGGGACGAGGACGAGAACGGCGAGGACGCCGAGGCTTCGGACGAGGAGGGCGAGGCCCCGCCGGCCCGGACCGAGGGCATCCCGGTGACCTGGGCGGTCGACCCCAGCACACTGGACGACATCCTCCGGATGGCCACGGCGGAGCACGAGGTGATCGAGGACCTCCTCACGGACCCGGCCGAGGAGCCGGTCCGACACACGCAGGACCCGCACACGGCCGCCCAGGTATGGCTGCGCGAGGCCCGCGAGGTCCTGGCCGCGGACACCGTGGTGGCCTCCCCCTACGCCAACACCGACCTGGCCGCTCTGCTGCGCAACGACATGAACTCCGACGCCCAGGCCTCGCTGCGGCTCGGGCAGGAGGCCCTGGCGCGTTCGCTCGGGCTCTCGGCCGACGACCGGTTCGCGGTTCCGGCCGAGGGGATCATGGAGGAGAACGTCCAGGAGCTGTTCACCGAGAACGGCGCCCACCGCTTCCTGCTGAACGAAGAGGCCGTCCCGCCCGCCTCCTGGATCTCCACCACCCCCACCGCACAGGCCCCGCTCCCCGCGAGCGGCGACGAGGCCGAGGGCGAGGAGCCCTACGCCCTGGTCTCCGACTCCGGCCTGACCGACGTGCTCTCCATGCCCTCGTGGGAGCCCGGCGAGTCCACCCTGGCCCTCCAGCGCTTCGCCGCCGAGACCGCGATGATCGCCGGGGAGAGCACCGGCGACGACCGCGTGGTCATCGCCGCGCCCGCGCCCGGCTGGGACCCCAGCCCCGAATTCGCCGCGGGCGTCCTGGACGCCACCGCCAGCCTCCCCTGGCTCTCCCCCGAGCGCCTGGACCGGGTGGAGCTGTCCGACGCCGAGGACCGCGAGGAGACCCGCAAGGGGCTGACCTACCCGGACCACGCCTACGGCGACGAGCTCAGCTCCACCTACCTCGGCCAGATCGAGGACGTCGGCCGGGACGTGCGCCTGTTCAACAGCATCCTGGTCGGCGACAGCGATCCCTTCCGCCCGGCGCTCGTGCGCCTGGAGTCGGTGTACTGGCGCGATCGCGAGGCGATGGCCGGGGCCACCCGCGCCCTGGTGGGCCGGAGCGTGCAGAGCCGGCGGGAGGACGTGCGCGTCATCCCGGGCGACCCGGTCACCCTGGCCAGCAGCACCGGAACCACGGGTGTGCTCGTGGCCAACGACCTCGAGGACGAGGCCGTCTACGTCTATCTGTCCCTGTACTCGGAGAACTCCGAGCGGCTGAGCATCGGCGAGTACACGCACCACTTCGAGATCGCGCCCGGGGCCAGGACCACGGTCTACGTACCGCTGTCGGCCCGGATCAACGGCAGCACGAACGTGCAGGTCAGTCTGCAGAACGCAGCGGGCGAGCCGATCAGCTCGCAGGACACCGTGATCCAGGTGAACGCCACCGGCCTGGGTACCCAGGCGCTGCTGATCAGCGGGATCGGCCTGTTGATCCTGATCGCGGCCCTGGCGCCCCGCGCGCTGCGCAAGTGGGCCCGCAAGCAGGCGGCCAAGGCCAACGCCACCGCGGCTGCGGCTACGGCTACGGCCAAGGACGGCGACGGCGACGGCGACGGCGACGGCGACGCCAAGGACACCGAGGAATCCGAAGCCGCCGAGGACGCCGAGACCAAGGCCGAAAGCACCGGAACCGCGGAGCCTGCGGAGCCCGGGGGAAGAGGATCCGAGGCCCCCGGGGCGGAGGAGACCTCCGCCGGGGCCGGCTCCGACGAGGACACGGACACTCCCCGGGGAGCCGAGCCGGACACCCCCGCCGGTACGGAGCCGGACAGCGGGAGCCGACCGGACGGCAGCGGCGCCGGTAAGTGACCGCCACCTCTTGATCCGCGGCGCCGCCCCCGCGGCGCCGCGGCACGAACCTTCCCAGTCGGACGAAAGGAACCCTGATCCACGGTGGTCACCGACTCCCCGAACGGCGACGAGCAGCCCCCTCGTTACGCGCCCAAGCACCGCAGGTCCCCCTACGAGGGCGCCATGCCGGGTGAGAGCCCTCTCCGCCCCTCCGGCGGACCCGCCCCCTCCTTCGAGGAGGGCGAGCTCCCCGCCCCCGCGTCAGGCAGCGGATCCGGACCCGAACCGGGCTCCGACTCCGACTCAGCCCCCGGGTCCGACTCCGGGTCCGGCGGGATGATGCGCTCCAGCATGATCATGGCCGTGGGCACCATGGCCTCCCGCATCACCGGCTTCGCCCGCACCATCGTGCTGGCCGCCGCCATCGGCACCCACCTGCTCGGTGACGCCTACCACACGGCGCACACGATCCCCTTCATCCTGAACGACCTGCTCATCGGCGGCCTGATGGCCTCCGTGGTCATCCCGTTCCTGGTCAAGCGGCGCAAGCGGGACGCGGACGGCGGCAAGGCCACCGAGGACCGCCTGTTCACCTCGATGGTGCTGGCGCTGCTGCTGGTGACCGGGGCCGCGATCGCGGCCGCCGAGGTCCTCATCTGGCTGTACGGATCCCGGTTCACCCCGTTGCAGTTCGAGGCCTCGGTCTATCTGGCCCGTTTCCTGCTCTCCCAGATCTTCTTCGTGGGTCTGAGCGGTCTGCTGAGCGCCATGCTCAACACGCGCGGCAAGTTCGGCGCCGCGGTCTGGGCACCGGTGCTCAACAACGTCGTCATCATGGGCGTGGCCGCGATGTTCCTGGTCGTGGCGGGCCCGGGCCGCACCCCGGAGACCGTCACCACCGCCGAGCTCACCCTGCTGGGCGCGGGCACCGCGGCGGGCATGGCCCTGCAGGCGCTGGTGCTGTTCGTCGCGCTCACCCGCACCGGCTACCGCTGGCGCCCCCGCCTGGACCTGCGCGGATCCGGGCTGGGCGAGGCGATGCGCACCGCCGGGTGGATGATGCTCTACACCCTGCTGACCCAGGCGGGCCTGTGGATCACCACCAACATCGCCAACGCGGCGAACGTGGCCAGCATCGAGCAGGGCCTGGACGTCGGTGCCGGTATCAGCGCCTACAACCTGGCGTACCAGCTCTTCCAGCTGCCCTACGCGATCATCGCGGTCTCCCTGATCACCGTGCTGCTGCCCCGGATGAGCGCGCACGCCGACGACCGCGACTGGGAGGCCGTCCGCTCGGACTTCTCCCGCACCCTGCGGATCTCCGCGTTCGTGCTGGTTCCGATCGCCTTCGCGGTCGCGATGTTCGCCGAGCCGCTGTCGATCCTGGCGTTCGCCCGCGGATCGGTCTCGATCGCCGACGCGGCCGCCATCGGCCAGATCCTCGCCGTGATGTCGCTCGGCATGCTGCCGTTCACCGTGTTCCAGCTGATGCTGCGCGTGTTCTTCGCCATGGGTGACACCAGGACCCCCGCCCTCATCGGCGCGGCCAACCTCGCTGTTCACAGCGGTCTGGCCCTGGTCGCCTACCTGCTCCTGCCGCCGAACCTGGTCGTGGTCGGCGTGGCTTCGGGCTTCATGGTGTCGTTCCTGTCGGGCCTGACCATCGCTGGTCAGATCCTCAGCCGGCGCATCGGGGGACTTGACGGAAAGCACGTGATTGGCACATTGTTGCGCCTGCACCTGGCCGTCGTTCCCAGCATCGCGGCTGGCTTCGGTGTGCTCTGGTTCTTCGACACCCAGGTCGGGCCCGGCCTCATCACCTACATCGGTGCTCCCGTCGTCGGATGCGTCGCCGGCGCGCTGCTCTTCCTCGTGTCCGCCCGTCTGCTGCGCGTGCCCGAGCTGAGCGCCGCCGTGGAACTCATCCGCGGCCGCCTGCGTCGTTAGATGCCGTGACCCCCTCCGGCCCTGCCCCGTCGGAGTTCCGTAGTCGTCCCTGCCAGAAAAGGACCACCCGACGGTGTCCAGCGATCACCCCCGTCAGCACGCCGACGGTCCGGAGCCCGGACCGGAGCAACCCCCTGAGGATTCCTCCAGACGTCACCTGGTGATGCCCGGGGACGTCCTCGACGCCTACGAGCGTTCCGAGCCCCGGAGCGAACCGGAGACCGGCCTGAAGACGGTCCGGGACCCGAGCGAGATCGGTGACGTGGGTACCGCGGACCGCGCGGGCCTGGAGGACGGCGACGAGATCGGTGGTTCGTCCCACACCGGTCCGGGCAACATCGCGAAGTCGACCGCGATCATGGCGGTGGGCACGATCGCCTCCCGTGTCACGGGCTTCGTCCGCACCATCGTGCTGGCGGCGGCGATCGGCACCCAGCTGCTGGGTGACGCCTACCAGACCGCCGGCATGGTCCCGTACATGATCTACGACCTGCTCATCGGCGGGTTGCTGGCCAGTGTGTTCGTGCCGTTCCTGGTCAAGCGGCGCAAGCTGGACGCCGACGGCGGGAACAAGACCGAGCAGCGCCTGGTGACCCTGATGCTGCTGGCGCTGTTCGTGCTGACCCTGGTGTCGGTGCTGATCGCCGAGTGGTTCATCCGGATCTACGCGGGCGGGTTCAGCGGGGCGCAGTACGACGTCTCCGTCGTCCTGGCCCGGTACCTGGTGCTCCAGATCTTCTTCATCGGTGCCAGCGGTCTGGCCAGCGCGATGCTGAACGCGCGCAACAAGTTCGGCGCTCCCATGTGGGCGCCGGTCGTGAACAACATCGTCATCATCGGCATCTGCCTGTGGTTCCTGTCCATCGCCGGGCCGGGACGCACGCCGGAGACCGTGACCCAGAGCGAGCTGGCCCTGTTGGGCCTGGGTACCGCGCTCGGCCAGGTCGTCCAGGCGGCCGTGCTGCTGTGGGCGCTGTGGGCCGCGGGCTTCCGCTGGCGCCCCCGCCTGGACCTGCGCGGTTCCGGGCTGGGCGAGGCAGCCGGTGCGGCCTCGTGGATGATGCTCTACATCGTCGTCGCCCAGGTGGGCGCGCTCGTCTCCACCAACGTCGCCACGCGCGCGGGTTCGATGTCCGCCGAGCTCGGCTACGACACGGGTTCGGGTATCGCGGCGTACAAGTTCGCCTCGATGCTCTTCCAGCTGCCGTACGCGATCATCGCCGTCTCGGTGATCACTGCCCTGCTGCCCCGGATGAGCGAACACGTCGCGGCCGGGCGCAAGGACCAGGTGCGCAGCGACTTCTCCCGCGGCTTCCGCCTGTCGTCGGTGCTGATCGTGCCGATCGCGGTGGCGATGATCGTCTTCGCGGTCCCCTTCTGCGTGATGATCTACGCGCAGGGCAGCACCAGCGCCGAGGACGCGGCCGCGATCGGTCGCATCCTGATGGTCTTCTGCGTGATGTTGATCCCCTTCACGCTGTTCCAGCTGCAGATGCGCGTGTTCTACGCGCTGGGCGACACGCGTACCCCGGCCCTGGTCTCGATCCCCTCCGAGATCGCCCACGCGGTGACCGCGATCAGCCTGCTGTACTTCATGGCCGACAGCCCGCAGCACATCGTGGTGTGGCTGCCGGTGCCGTACGGGCTCTACTACATCGTGGGCTCGGTGATCATGTGGTACATGCTGCACAAGAGGCTGAACGGGCTGGACGGCCGCAAGACCGCGTCAACCCTGTTCAAGCTGCACGTGGCCACCATCCCGGCGGCCGCGTTCAGCGTGCTGATGATCGTCGTCTTCAACGGTCTGCCGGGGGATCTGTGGCCCGCCCTCGCGTCGATGGTGGCCGGAGGACTGGTCGGTGCCGTACTGTTCGTGGTTGCCGCCAAGTTCCTTAATGTGACCGAAGTCACATCGTTCCTGGATTTGGTCAGAACCCGGCTGCGACGCCGCTGATCACCTGGAATGGATGACGTTGGGTAGTCGCACCCTGGTACGTCCCAGAAGGTGACTGAGTACCCGATGTCCTCCAAAGAGGCTGTTCAGGCGTCCTAGCATGGACAGACACCGCTTTACCGCCAGAGCACCGTTTATCCGAGCTGCCCGAAGGGAGGCTGGGGACAGCAGACAGGGCCGACCCCCTCGCGTGCGCCCACTGCGGCATCACGCGACCCAGCGGCACTGGCGCCCGTCACTCCCATCATGAGCACCTTCCTGATCGAACCCGGGGCGAAGCTGGCCAACCGCTACCGACTCGACCACGTGGTGAGCGAGACCGGTGGTGCGACCCGGTGGAAGGCCACCGACGAGACGCTCGCGCGTCCGGTCGCGGTATGGACCTTCGCCGAAGGATTCCCGCGCACGTCAGAGGTGGTCCGCGCGGCCCGGGCCACGAGCCGTATCCCGGACGCCCGCGTCACCCAGGTCTTCGACGCCGACGACACCTCACCCGTCCCCTACGTCGTCGAGGAATGGGTCATCGGCTCCTCCCTCGCCGACCTCCTGGCACAGGGACCGATGGAGCCCGAGCGCGCGGCGGGCCTGGTCGCCGAGGCGGCCGAGGCCATCTCCGCCGCGCACGCCCAGGGACTCCACCACCTGTGCCTGTCCCCCAGCAAGCTCATGTGGAGCAGCGGCGGAGCGGTCAAGGTCACCGGTATCGGCGTGGACGCCGCGCTGCTGGGGAACAACGTCCCCCAGCCCGGCGCGATCGACGCCCAGGGCCTGGGCAACCTGCTCTACGCGGCGCTCACCGGCTACTGGCCCGGCGGTCCGCAGAGCGGTCTGCCCGGCGCCCCGCAGGGGCCCATGGGCCCCTACCCGCCCGGCCAGCTCCGGCAGGGCGTGAGCGAGCCCCTGGCCTCCATCACCACCCGCGCGGCACTGCCGCAGCTGGTCGGTCAGATGGTGCCCGGACCGCCCATCTCCAGCCCCGCCGAGTTCTGCTCGGCCATGGCCGCGGTGCCGCGACTCATCCCGCTGCCGGTCTCCCCCGCGGAGACCGCGCAGCAGCCCGAGCCCGGCACCTCCCGGCGCACGGGCGAGTTCGACGCCACCAACAGCCAGCGGCGCAGCAGCCGCAACGGTTCGGCTCCGGCCCGGAGCAACGGCGCCCGACCGGCGCCCTCCCGCATGGACCAGCGGGCCACCCGCGACAAGGGCGGTTCGGCCAAACGGATCCTGATCGGTGCGGTGGCGGTGGCACTGTTCGCCGCCGTCGTCGTCGGGGCCTGGCAGGTCGGATCGTCGTTCAACCCCGGCTCGGACGAGGCCGTCGACCCGAGTGCCAGCACGACCGAGGACGAGCCGGACGGCGCGGAGTTGACGGTCTTCGACATCAACGGGGCCCGGGGCTTCGACCCGATGCCGAACGGCGACGGTGACGAGCACTCCCAGAACGCCCACCTCGCCTTCGACGACGACCCGAACAGCAGCTGGAGGACCCAGGGCTACTGGGACCCCCTGGAGATGCAGAAGGAGGGCGTCGGCCTTCTGCTGGACCTGGAGTCCAGCCGGCAGGTCCACGAGGTGGACCTGCTGCTCTCCGGTGGAACTCACAGCGTGGATATCCGGGTCGGGGACAGCGACGAGGTCAGCGATCAGGAAAGCCTGGACGCCAACCTCCCGACCGCGTGGTCGGGCAGCGTCAGCGGTGAAGAGACCCTCACCCTCGAGGAGAGCGCGACCGGACGGTACGTCCTGGTCTGGTTCACCGAGCTCCCGGAGAACGACGGAGAATGGCGTGGGACCATTAACGAGGTCGAGGTACGCGGGACCTAGTTCTAGTTGTGGGGTATGTGATCAGCGCTGATGGACGCGTCCCAGGAGCTTCCTGACAAGGAGCTGTTGTCAAGACACGCTCAGGGTGACGAGCAGGCGTTCGCGGTACTGGTTCGCCGCCACCGTGAGCGCCTGTGGGCTGTCGCCATCCGGATGATGGGCGAGCCGGAGGAAGCTTCGGACGCCCTCCAGGACGCGTTCCTGTCCGCGTTCCGCGCAGCCGACCGCTTCCGGGGCGACGCCCAGGTCACGACATGGCTGCATCGCATCGTGGTCAACGCCTGCCACGACCGCCTCAGACGGCGCAAGGTGCGCCCGGCCACCCCGACCGAGGACGAGACCCTCGACGTCATCTCCAACGAACGCCTGAGCCGTTCAGGGGGCGGCCACGACCACGCGGCGCAGACCGAGGCCCGCCTGGACGTGCACGCCGCCCTGGAGCTCCTACCGTTGGAACAGCGCATGGCGTTGACCCTCGTGGACATGCTCGGCTACCGGGTGGACGAGGCCGCCGAAATCCTCGAGGTCGCCTCGGGCACGGTCAAGAGCAGATGTGCTCGAGGTCGCGCCAAACTTCTTCCCTCGCTGGCCCATCTAAGGAACCCTGGGCCGCCCCGAGACGTCACATCTGGGAGAGGAGGTGCCAACCCATCGTGACGTCCCATCCAGACGTGGAGGCACTCGCCTTCTTCGCTGAGGACCTTCTGGCCCCTGACGAAGAACGCTCCGTGGCCGCCCACATCGAGACCTGCGCGAACTGCGCCACCACTCTCGACGAGCTCTCAGGAGTCACCCGTGTCCTCGCCGAGGCACCCGCACCCGCGTTGCCGCAGGACGTCGCCGACCTCCTCGACGGCCGCATCGCCGAAGCCGTGAACGAACGCTCGGCGGCCGCCTCGTCAGCTGAGACACCTGCGCCTGAGACACCTGCGCCTGAGACACCCGTGCCCGGACCCTACGGCCCGGAGAGCACCGCACCCGGAACACCCGCGGACGACGCGCTCGCCCCGGTCGTTCCCATCGCCGCCCGACGCCGTCGCTTCGGCCTGCCGCACCTGATGGCGGTCGCCGCCGCGTCCGTGTTCGTGGTCGGCGGCGGTGCCGCGATCATCAACGGGGTGATGGGCGGCCAGCAGGAGAGCGGCGTCGCCTCACCGCTGATGGACGAGGACGCCGAGGAAGCCGCGCCCGACACCGCGCAGTCCTACTCCGCCGAGTCGGTGGCCAGCGGCACGGTCTACACCGAGGACGGTCTCGGCGCCCAGGCGGCTGCCGTCCTGTCCGCGGCAGAAGCCGGGCCCGCGGAGGGTGAGGGGGCCGAGGAGGACATGGGCGCCCAGGCCGTGGAGGGCCTGCCTGCCGGCGCACAGGAGTGCGTCACCCGCTTCGAGGAGGCCAACGGCGTCCGGATCACCCTGGTCGACGAGGCGTACTTCGACTCCGGCGACGGCGCCGAGCGCGCGTGGGTCCTGTTCACCCGGGACACCGAAGGCGCATCCGCTGTCGTGCTCGACCCCGGCCAGTGCGCCCGGGGCGGCAGCTTCGACTCCGGGATCCTCGCCGAGCAACCGCTGTAACGGGTCTGCTCTCAACCGTTTCCCGGGCGGACCAACCCTGTCTCATAAGCCAGCACCACCAGCCCCACGCGGTCGCGGACGCCGAGTTTGGCGAGCAGGCGGCCCACATGGGTGCGGGCGGTGGCCGGGCTCAGGTGAAGGTGCCCGCCGATCTCCTGGTTGGACATCCCGCGGCCGACCAGGGCGAGGACCTCGCGTTCACGATCGGTGAGGACGTCCAGGCGGGCGGCGGCCCCGGGCGGGAGCGCGGTGGCGGCCAGGCGTTCGATCACGCTCCGGGTCACCCCGGGTGAGAGCAGGGCGTCCCCGGCCGCGACCGTGCGGACCGCTTCCCTGAGCTCGCGGGGTTTGGCGTCCTTGAGCAGGAACCCGGCCGCGCCCAGTCGCAGCGCGGCGAACACGTTGTCGTCCTCGCCGAAGGTGGTGAGGACGACGACCCGGATGTCGACATGTCGGCGCCCCGACGTGTCGACACGTCGACGTTCCAGTTCTTGCAGGACGTCGAGACCGTCCACGGCGGGCATCTGGAGGTCGAGCAGGACCACCTCCGGTCGGAAGCGGTCGATTTCCGCCAACGCCTGGCGGCCGTCGGCGGCCTCGGCCACCACCTCGATGTCGCCGTCCCGTTCCAGCAGCGAACGGACCCCGGCGCGCACGAGCTCCTGGTCGTCCACGAGCAGGACCCTGGTCACGCGTCACCTCCGAGGGGGATCCGGGCGCGCACGCGGAACCCGCCGCCGGGGGCGGCTCCCGTCTCCAGTGTTCCCTCCACCATCCGTACCCTCTCGCGCATCCCGGCCAGTCCCGTGCCCTTGCCGTGTTCATCGGTGGGGGCGGCCGTCCCGTCATCGGTGACCGTCACCTCGAGCGCGTCCTCCGCACGTTCGATCAGCACCACGGCGCCGCGGGCCCGCGCATGCCGGATGGTGTTGGTGAGAGCCTCCTGGACCACGCGGTAGGCGGTCGCGTCGACCAGCCCCGGCAGCCCCGACAGCACCTGGGAACCCTCCCCGACAGCGTTCCCCCTCACCTCGACGGCCAGGCCGGCGGCCCGAACCGAGGCCACCAGCTCCGCCAGGTGGGCCAGGCCCGCGACCTGTTCCAGTCCTCCACCGGCCCCTCCCCCGCTCCCGGGGCCGCGCAGCGCGCGCACCGTCGAGCGCAGATCGCGCAGCCCTTCCCGGGCGGCTTGGGCGACGTGCTCCAGCTCCGTGCGGGCCGCGGGCAGGTCCACCGCGCCCTGCTCCAGGGCTTCCCCGGCCACCGCGGTGTGCAGGGACACGACCGACAGGTGGTGGCCGACCGCGTCGTGCAGGTCCCGGGCGATCCGGGCGCGCTCACGGGCCAGGCGTTCGGCCGACTCCGCTTCCCGGGCCTGACGGTCCAGTTCCGCGATGCGCTCGCGTTGGCGGGCACCCTCCCGGCGCTGCTTCGCCCCGTCCCCGAGGGCGATCGCCGCCCCCATGATCGCTGCTGTCGACGCCAGTTCGTATCCGAGGAGGAAGGCGAGGTCCTGACCCTCCAGCGCCCTGCTCGATGTGGAGACGATCACCAGTGCAACTGCCGCTCCCACCGTCCACGAAGTGCGGCCGAAGGAGGCCGCGGAGTACAGGGCGGCCGCCATGGGGACTGCCAGGCCGATGACGGGGAGGTCCACGACGTAGTAGGTGATCAGGAGCAGCGAAGTGGCCAGGAGAACGCTCATGGGCCACCTGCGCCGAACCAGCATGAGCAGGCCGAGGGCCGCCGCGAACCCGTACGCCACCGCCGGGTGGGGGTCACCGCCGCCGATATCCGCGCCGATCGCGATCGCCACCACGGCGAAGACGGCGAACCCCAGCAGCACGTCGATGATGACGGCCTGGCGGCCAGAACGATCGGGGGAGCCGGAGTGGTCGGGCATGCGGCGATTCTACGGAGCGCGCCCCGCGGGCACCCGCTCTTGCGCGCGCGCCCGGCTACGCGTTTCGACGTACCGGAAAGGGAGCGGTGGCGGACGCCCCGGGGGCGGTGTCCTCCGTAACGTCCGAAGGGACAGCAGCGAAACAGGAGGGGAACCAGTCATGGACCGACAGCAGAACACCCTGAGCGGCATCCCGTGGTCGCTGGTGCTCGCACTCGGCGCTCTCGCCCTGTTGCGGCCCCTGATGAGCGCCACCGGAGTCTCCGAGGCGATCGGCTCGCCCTGGGCCCAGCTGGGGGCGACCGTACTCATCACCGCGGCCTGGGTCGCGGCCGTGGTCGTGGCCCGGGCCCCCCGCCCGTTCCTCACCCTCGTCTGCGCCGGGGTGACCTACGGGGTGCTCGCGATCGTGGTGAGCGCGGTGCTGTCCCCGTTCCTCCTAGGAGAGCTCCAGGGGCCGATCACCAACCCGTTCGCGGTGGTGTCGGTACTCCTCACCAACGCGCTCTGGGGAGCCGTCTCCGGAGGCCTGGCCCTGGCGGTCCGAGCGGCCCTGGGCCGAGGCCCGCAACGGGGCTGAGATCTATACCCCGCCCCCGTACGCTGGGCGGATGTCAGGGCGGGAATGGGGTGCGCCTACCATCGGTTGTGCTAACCATCTTCCCCTGTCACGCCACCGTGGCCGGGCAGCGACTGTGTGAAGGGCCTAGAGCGTGAGTGACGTCCGCAATGTCATCATCATCGGTTCCGGACCGGCGGGTTACACCGCTGCCGTGTACGCCGCGCGCGCGGAACTGCGCCCGCTGGTGTTCGAAGGGTCCATCACGGCCGGTGGTGCGCTCATGAACACCACCGACGTCGAGAACTTCCCCGGGTTCCCGGACGGGATCATGGGCCCGGACCTCATGGACAACCTGCGCAAGCAGGCGGAGCGCTTCGGCGCCGAGCTGGTCCCCGAGGACGTCACCGACGTGGACCTGACCAAGCCGGTCAAGGAGGTCACCGCGGGCGGTGAGACCTTCCTCGCGCACACCGTCATCCTGGCCACCGGCTCCGGCTACCGCGAGCTGGGCATCCCCGGCGAGAAGGAACTGTCCGGCCGGGGTACCTCCTGGTGCGCCACCTGCGACGGCTTCTTCTTCCGCGACCAGGACATCGCGGTGGCGGGCGGCGGCGACACCGCCATGGAGGAGGCCCTCTTCCTCACCCGCTTCGCCAAGTCGGTGACGGTCATCCACCGCCGTGACGAGCTGCGCGCCAGCAAGATCATGGCCGAGCGCGCCTTCGCCAACGACAAGATCACCTTCCTCTGGGACACCGAGATCACCGAGGTCATCGGAGAGGACCGCGTCAGCGGGCTCAAGCTGATCAACAACAAGACCAACGAGACCAGCACCCTGGACGTGACCGGTCTGTTCGTCGCGATCGGCCACGACCCGCGCGTGGAGCTCTTCCAGAAGCAGATCGAGCTCGACGAGGAGGGTTACGTGAAGGTGGACGCACCGTCCACGCGGACCAACCTCGAGGGCGTCTTCGCCGCGGGCGACGTGGTCGACCACCAGTACCGCCAAGCGATCACCGCCGCGGGCACCGGCTGCTCCGCCGCGTTGGACGCCGAGCGCTTCCTCGCCGAGATGGGCAACTAGCGCCCGTCGGGCAGCGAACCAACCTCCCCGCACCTTCCATCCGGTTTCGTCGAACCAAGGAGAACCAAGCAGTGTCCACCGTCAAGAACGCCACCGACGCCACTTTCAAGGCGGACGTCCTCGAGAACAGCAAGCCGGTCCTGGTGGACTTCTGGGCCGACTGGTGCGGCCCCTGCAAGCAGATGGCCCCGGTCCTGGACAAGCTCGCCGAGGAGCACGGCGACAAGATCGATGTCGTCAAGATCAACACCGACCAGAACCCCGACACCCCCCGCGCGTACAACGTCATGTCGCTGCCGACCATGAACGTGTACAAGGACGGCGAGGTCGTCAAGCAGATCATCGGCGCCAAGCCGAAGCGTCTCCTGGAGCAGGAGCTCGCCGAGTTCCTGTAGGTCCGGGAACCGAGCACACGCGAGCCGAGAGGCCCCCAGGTCGAACCTGGGGGCCTCTCGCCGTTCCTGCCAGTCCGCCCAAGGGCAGCCGCCCCCACCCTCCCCCACGTCGCTCCTGGCGTTTCGAGGGGGCCTGTTTCACGTGAAACAGGCCCCGCACACCAGCCCCGGCGGCCATTCCCGGACCCTCTGCCCGGACGTCCTGGCCCGGACACGACGATGGCGGCGTTTCACGTGAAACACCGCCATCGCACGCGAGGGTGGAAGCTCAGTTCTCGCGGTCCGTCAGTTGTCCTGGCCCATCTGGCTGATGATCCGCTCCAGGTCCTCCATCGTCGCGAACTCCACGACGATCTTGCCCTTCTTCCGGCCGATGTCCACCTTGACGGTGGTGTCGAGCCGGTCGCCCAGCCGCGTCGCCCACTCCTCGACCTGCGGGGGGTTGCTGATCCGACCGGCGGCGGACCGGCGGGGCTTCTCCTCCTCCGGGATCTCCCGGAGCGCGACGATCTCCTCCAGCGAGCGGACCGACAGACCTTCGTCGTTGACCCGCTTGGCCAGGCGCTCCTGGGCCTCGGGATCGTCGATCGTCAGCAGCGCACGCGCGTGGCCCGCGCTGAGCACCCCGGCCGCCACCCGCGTCTGCACCTTCCCGGGGAGGTTGAGCAGACGCAGTGTGTTGGCGATGTGTGAACGCGACTTACCGACCTGCTGGGCCAGCTCCCCCTGGGTGGTGCCGAAGTCGTCCAGCATCTGCTGGTACGCGGCCGCCTCCTCCAGCGGGTTGAGCTGCTGCCGGTGCAGGTTCTCCAGGAGAGCCTCCCGGAGCAGCTCGTCGTCGTCCGTCTTCCGAACGATCGCGGGGATCCGCTCGAGCTCCGCGAGCTTGCTCGCCCGGAACCGGCGCTCCCCCATGATCAGCTCGTAGCGGGGGCGGTCCCCGCCCTCAAGCTTGCGGACCACGACGGGCTGAAGCAGACCGACCTCGATGATCGAGTCCCTCAGCTCCTCCAGGGCCTCCTCGTCGAAGTGCGTCCTGGGCTGACGGGGGTTGGGGGTGATCGAGGCGAGCTCGAGCTCCTCCATGTAGGTCCCGTCCGGCATCTCCACCGGGCCCTGCTGAACCTCGGGGGGTTCGGGGACGGCGGGCACCGTCGTCTCACGAACGCTCTCCACCGGCGCGGGGGCGGTCGGCCCTTGCGGAATGAGCGCCCCCAGTCCCTTGCCCAGTCCGCGCCGCTGCTGGCTCACCGGCAACTCCCTCCACACTCCTTGCGTGTTTCCGCTCGACCGGCCTCGCCGGTCGAGCGGAGTGTTTCACGTGAAACAACCACCGTCAGCCGGCGTTGAGCCCCTCGGCCCGGAAGGCGATTTCGCGAGCCGCCTCCAGATAGGCCACCGCGCCGGTGGACGTGGGGTCGTAGGTCATGACCGACTGCGCGTAACTGGGCGCCTCGGAGACACGAACACTCCGCGGTACCAGCGTGTCCAGAACGAGCTCGCCGAAATGCGAGCGCACCTCGTCGGCCACCTGCTGGGCGAGCCGGGTCCGGCCGTCGTACATCGTCAGCAGAATCGTGGTGATCGACAGTCCCGTGTTCAGGTGCGACTTGACCAGCTCCACGTTGCGCAGCAGCTGACCGAGCCCCTCCAGCGCGTAGTACTCGCACTGGATCGGGATCATGACCTCGTCGCACGCCACCATCGCGTTGACCGTCAACAGGCCGAGCGAGGGCGGGCAGTCGATGAGGATGTAGTCGAGGTCCGACGTGTCGTAGGCCGCGAAGGCCCGCTTGAGCCGGGCCTCACGGGCGACCAGGGAGACCAGTTCGATCTCCGCGCCCGCCAGGTCGATGGTGGCCGGGGCGCACCACAGGTTGGGGATGTCCGGGACCGGCTGAGCCAGCTTCCGGATCTCCTCGTCCTCGACCAGGCAGTGGTAGATGGACCGGGTCTGGTTGTCGCGTTCCATACCAAGAGCGGTGGACGCGTTCCCCTGCGGATCGAGATCGACCACGAGGACACGCTGACCGTGCATGGCCAGGGCGGCGGCGATGTTCACCGTCGTGGTGGTCTTGCCCACCCCGCCCTTCTGGTTGGCGACGCTGATCACCCGGCAGGACTTGGGGCGAGGCCAAGGGTCCTCGTGCCCACGAACCTCCATCGCGGCATGCGCCGCGCGGGCAATGGGGGTGTCGGGGACGCCTTCGCGGGTCGTGTCGCCATGCCATGTTTCACGTGAAACAGGGGACTGGCTCACCGCGGGTCCCGCTGATGTTTCACGTGAAACATCGAGCAGATCTCCATAGGCGCCCGCTGGTGTTTCACGTGAAACACCAGCGTTGTCGGCTGGGTTCTGGGGCACGAATGAGTTCACCTCTTCCGTCCGCGCTTCTTTTTGCCGTTCCGCGCCTTCTTCTGGGAACCTCCCGACGCGGACGGACCACCGTCGGATGTCACCGTGACGCGAACGACCGTGGTAGCGGGATCGACTTTACCCCGCCCCACCCTGATCACATCGCAGACGCCAGGGCGCAGTTTCGAAACGTCTTTCTCTGCCTCGGCCAGTTCGGCCTCCGCCTGCTCTCCCTTGAGGGCCAACAGACTGCCGCCCTTACGCAGCAGAGGCAGCGACCACCCCGCCAACCGGGAGAGCGGTGCGACCGCCCGGGCGGTGACGAAGTCGGTGTACAGCTCTCCGTGCGCTTCCTCCGCGCGGCCCCGCCGAACCTCCACGTTGGTCAGACCAAGGGTATCGACCGCCTCGTCGAGGAAGACCGTCCGCCGCAGCAGGGGCTCCAGGAGAGTCATCTTGATATCCGGACGCAGCAGGCCGAGCACCAGCCCCGGCAGTCCCGCGCCCGATCCGACGTCCACCACCTCCGCACCCTCGGGGATCAGCTCCTCGACGACAGCGCAGTTGATGAGGTGCCGCTCCCAGAGGCGGGGCACCTCGCGCGGGCCGATCAGCCCGCGACGCACCCCGTCGTCAGCGAGGAGTTCGGCATAGCGCGTCGCCACGGGCAGGGTGTCTCCGAAGACCGCCGCCGCCTGCGGGGGCGGCGCGGGGAGCGTAGCGCCGGGCTCCTCAGTGCCCGAGGTCATCGGTCACCACCTGTCGGAACTCGTCCATCGTCACTTCCATGAACCGTTGGGTCGCCATGTCGACCTGTCCACAAGGGGACATCGGCCGACCGACACGGGAAGCGCGCGGCGGATCGCGGTCGTCGCGCGCATGGGGTTTGGTTCCTTCCCCGCACGGATCGCATGGCGCGCGGCTCCACTCGCGGCGTCACCCCGGGAGTCCCGAGGGCGGCACGACTCGTGTCGGGAAGGCCCCGGAGATGATCCTACGCGGGGGCCGCCCCCGGGTTTCACGTGAAACACCTCCCGCGCCCGTGGTGCGCCCCGCGTATCCGGGCCATGTCGGCACCGGCAGGCCTTCCCTCAGGCAGCGCCCTCGCTCCGTTCCCGTCGGATCGCCCCTGGCCCAGCGGGCCTGCTTCTCCCCCGGGATCGGGTAGGAGGGCCGGGTCGCCCGGCCCTCCCCCCACACCACCGGACATGCGGGCCCGCATCCGGCGGTTCGTCAAACTGATCTCAACCGCTGCCAGGTCGGCTTGAGCATCCGCAGACCAAAGCCCTCCCAGTAGGAGTTGGGCAGCGCCTGCTGAAGGACGACCGAGCCACCGATCCGCCAGTACCCCTTGCTGCTGATCGCCCAGTCCCGGGCCACACGATCCGAGATACCGAGCGAGCGCAACATCCGGCGGCGGGTCCTGGCCCGCTTCCATTCCTTCCAACGGACCTGCCGCATCCTGCGGCGGAGCCATTCATCCAACCCCTGGAACACCCTGGGGGTGTCCGCGAGCCGGAAGTAACCCATCCACCCGACGATGAACCGGTTCAACCGGCCGATGCGATACTCCATCGCAACCGACCACCGGCGCGAGGTCAGCTCCCGGATCCGCACCTTCCAGCGCCTGAGCGCCTTGGGATCGACCCGGATACGCACCCCGGCCCGGGTGAAGTAGAAACCGAACCCCAGCAACGTCGCGACGGATGCCGGAACCACCTTCGACTTCTCCCGGTTCACCTTCAGCTTCAACCGCTGCTCGACCACGACCGTGATCGAGTCGAGCACCCTGTGAGCGGCCCGCCTGCTACGCGTGAAGACACGGATGTCATCGGCGTAGCGCACGAACCGGTGACCGCGACGCCACAGCTCCCGATCCAGGTCGTCGAGCATGATGTTGGACAGGACCGGCGAAAGCGGAGACCCCTGCGGGGTCCCCTGCGCGCTCGGCATCTTGACCCCGTCCGCCATGATCCCGGCTTCCAGAAAGGACCGGATCAGTCGCAGCACCCTGCGGTCGTCAACCCTGCGCGCCACCCGGGCCATCAACACATCGTGCTGGACCCGGTCGAAGAACCGGTCCAGGTCGATGTCCACGACCCATCGGTGGCCGTCCTCAATAGCCCGCCGCGCGACCCGCACCGCCTGATGGGCGGACCGGCCGGGACGGAACCCGAACGAAGACCCGGAGAACTCCGGGTCGAAGATCGGGGTGAGGACCTGCGCGATGGCCTGCTGGATCAAACGGTCCAGCACCGTGGGAACACCCAGCATCCGCTCGCCGCCCCCGGGCTTGGGGATCATCACCCGGCGGACCGGCGAGGGCCGGTATCTCCCCGCGTCGAGTTCTTCCCGAACGCCCTCCCAGTGCTCGCGCAGCCATCCCCGCAGATCAGCGGTAGTGACTCCATCCACACCCGGGGCACCCCGGTTGGTCTCGACCCGTTCGAGCGCCGCGGCCAGGTTCGCGCTGGACAGCATTCGCTGCCACAGATCCCCCTGGCCGTGGTGGACATCGTCTCCAGGCCGCGCCGACAGGTCACTACGCTCTACGGCGGTACTCAACGGAAATGCACCGTCCCCTCCCACCGCAGGCCCGCCTTCGGCGGGGTGGCTGCGATCTGTGTGACCAGCACGAGCGGCACCGGTTCCTCTGTCCCATTTGACGTTCGGCCCTTCCCAGCCCACGAGCGATCCCGGCTGGTACTACGACCTCTGCTGACTTCTGCCCGGTCAGCCGCTCCCTTGCGGTCGCGGCCGTCGGCGCGGCGACATACTCAGCACAACCGACACCCGGACAGACCTCCCCAGGTAAGAACAGCTACTTTCCCCCTACGCCTGCCGCATCTACACCCCGGCCGTCTTGGCAGTGACGGGCTTCGCCATCCATGGCTGGCTCACCCCGACCGGACTGCCTTGTATGCGGTTCGTGTTCCTCAGTGCAGGGTTTCGCCTCGGGCTTCCTCCCGACCCCACCTCGCGGTGACGCCGTTGCCTCCGGCTCAGAGTTAGCACTGCCGCTTCCTCTAGAGGACTTCCACCTCCAAGCAACTGCCCATGCTGGGCACACCATGACGAAGGGGCGGCGTTTCACGTGAAACACCGCCCCTTGAGTCTGACCTTGTTCCGCTAGTCGGCGGGGTGGACCACCACGTAGCGGTTGGGCTCCTCGCCCTCTGACTCGCTGCGCAGACCGGCCGCGGCCACGGCGTCGTGCACGACCTTGCGCTCGAACGGGGTCATCGGCTCCAGCGGGTGGATGTCGCCGGTCTCCTTGACCCTGTTCGCGGCCTCGGCACCGATCTGGAAGAGCACCTTGCGGCGACCCTCGCGGTAACCGCCGATGTCCAGCATCAGGCGGCTGCGCTCACCGGTGGCCCGGTGCACGGCCAGACGGGTCAACTCCTGGAGGGCCTCCAGAACCTCACCGTCGTCACCGATCAGCTCGTCCAGGGTGGCGCCGACGACGGAGACCATCGCGCGGTCGCCCTCGACGTCCATGTCGATGTCGCCGTCGAAGTCCGCGATGTCGAGGAGACCCTCGATGTAGTCCGCGGCGATGTCACCCTCGTTCTCCAGGGCGTCGACATCGATTCCGGCCTCAGGTGCCTCAGCCACCGCTACTCCACCGCTCTCTTCCTCGCTACTTCCCACAGCGATCCCGTCTCCTCAATCCGTCAGTCCCTGGCCGTCGTACGCCTCAGGGGCATTGTCGCCTGCGCACTCGAAAGTCACCGCGGCCGACACGAAACAGGGAGGCCCTACTTGGACCCACCGCTGCGTTTGGAACGCGTCTGCTTCTTCGGCTGCTTGCGTTCGATCTTAGGCTGTTCCTTCGGTTCCGGCGCGGGTTCGGGCGCCTTCTTCCGGCCGAGCATGCCTTTGTTGGAGCCCTTGGCGCTGCCCTTGTCGGAGTCGGCGGCCTCACCGGGAAGCGGCTGGTTCCGGTAGAGGTAGTGCTGCTGCACCATCGTCCAGACGTTGGACGTGACCCAGTAGACGAGCACACCGATCGGCATCATGAGACCGAAGAGCCCGAACGCGGGCGCCATGTACATCATGATCTTCTGGGTCTGCATCATCGGGTTGTCGGGCTGCTGCGCGATGCTGCGCTTGATGCTCTGACGCATGGTCAGGAACGTCGTGGCACCCATGACCACACAGGCGATCGCGATGACGATCTTCGCCATGATGGGGTCGGTCGCGCCGAGCGCCAGCAGGTCCTCTTCCGAGGTGTTGAACTGGGCGGCGATCGGGGCCGCGAAGATCATCGCCTCACGGGCGTTGTTGGCGAGCTCCTCGGTGAAGCCGTAGCGGGCGTGGCCCTCGGCGACGCTGCGCAGCACGCTGAACAGCGCGAAGAAGACCGGCATCTGGAGCAACAGCGGGAGGCAGCCCATGATGGGGTTGGTGCCGCTCTCCTGGTAGAGCTTCATCGACTCCTTCTGGAGTCGCTCCTTGTCGTGCTTGTAGCGCTCCCGAAGCTTCATGATCTTCGGCTGCACTTCCTGCATCTTGCGCTGCGTGTTCATCTGCTTGACGAACAGCGGCACCATCAGGAGTCGCATCAGACAGGTGAGCAGCACGATGGACAGGCCCCAGGCCCAGCCGCTGTCGGGGTTCAGGCCGACGAAGGTCAGACCCGAGTGGATCCAGACCAATACGTGGCCGATGATGTTGTAAAGCCAGTCCAGCACCGGCCAACTCCTCGGTGATTCGGTTCAGCTACTGGTCCCCGGATGCGGCGCCGGTGTGCCCGGTTCCGTCCGCAGACTCCTCGGACTCCTCGTTCCGGCGCCCCTTGGGCGGCGGAACCGGATCAAGACCCCCGGGGTGGAAGGGGTGACAGCGGGCGATCCGCCTGACCGTCAGCCACAACCCGCGGGGACCTCCGTGCACGCGGAGCGCCTCGACGCCGTACGCGCTGCACGAAGGGTAGAAACGACAGACCGGAGGAAAGAGCGGGCTGATAAAACGCTGGTAACCGCGGATGGGCAGGATCAACAACCGTGCGAAGGCCGTCGGTCTGTGCTCGGTCATTGCTGCGTCCACCGTTCTCCGCCCTCCTGAGGGCGGCGGTCGCCGTCTGCTTCACTCTTCGCCGACTCGACCGGTTCGGGGCGCGGGCCCCCGCGGCCGCGTCGGCGTTTGGCGGCCCCTCGGGGACGCTGAGCCGCGGCGATCGCGCTGTCGAGTTGTACCGCCAGCTCCTCCTGCCGCAGGGACGCGGCCGAGGGCTTGGCACGCACTACCAGAAGGCTACCGTTTGGCAGATCAGCCAACCGTGCCCGTACCACGTGGCGCAGGCGCCGCTGTACGCGCTTGCGCACCACGGCCCCGCCAACGGCCTTGCTCACGACGAAACCGACGCGCGGCGGTGCCGGGGCGTCGGTGTCAGTACTGCTGTCAGCGGGTTGCCGGGGGGCGAGGTAGACCACGCCCAGGGCGTCACGCGAGGCGCGCCGCCCCGAACGCATGACCGTTCCGAACTCGGCGCTGCGGCGCATCCGGTTCTCCGGCGACAACATCGGCGTTCCTCCGGGAGAGGGGTGCGGCACGGCCCTCGGCTACCGGTTCCGTGCCCCACGACAAAGGGACCGGCCGGCGAGAAGGCCGGACCGGTCCCAGTGAAGACTTGAGGCTAGACGTGGCCTAGTGGCTCACGGTCAGCGCGGCGCGTCCCTTACGACGTCGCGAGGCGATGATGGCGCGACCGGCGCGCGTACGCATGCGCAGCCGGAAGCCGTGGACCTTCGCGCGACGCCGGTTGTTCGGCTGAAACGTACGCTTGCTCACTACTGGCTCCAGGGGCGTGTCAGGAAAGTACTACGACAGACCCCCAGGATATGCGGGGCCTTACAGTGCGTGTGCCGTGGCCGCGCTTCGCGAGAAAACACGAGCGCAGGCAGAATCATCGGCATAAGCATAAAGAACATACGACCTGGTCGGGTCGTGGTCAAATCAGACCTGCCGACGGACCCGCCCGCGGCTGCTGGCGGGTGGGCCGTAACCGGTGGCGGACGCCACTGTGCACAGTCTACCCCGCCGCCTGTGGACAACCGGTTGTCCACAGCGCGCGAGACTTCCACAGGAGGCGAGGGCTGTGGATAACCTCAACCTGTGGATAACTCTCCCCTGCGGCCGTCCGCAGCCGCCCCAAAGCTGTGGATAACTTGCCTACACACGCCCTGGCCTGCGCATTGTGGATAACTTCACAGAACACACAGGGGACTGCCATCCTGTGGATAAACCTGTGCACAACTTGTGGACAACCTCGCGAACCTGTGGATACCCAGGGGTAGTCAAACCCTTGGCCGCCGCGGGCCGGTTCGGTTGTCCACAGGCTCCGAACGTCCGAACCGACCGCTCCCGTACCGGCTCCCCTGCCCCGGCACCCCCCGCAGGGGAGGACAATGGGATCTGTGGACCCCCGGGTTCCCACGCGCCCGATACACGCCGTACAACCTCCCCCGTCCCCTCACCGCTTCCAATCCGCTCCGAACAGATCCGCACCGAAGGGACAGCAACCATGGCAGGTCACCTTGGCTGACGCACAGGTCAACCTCGCAATGGTCTGGTCAAGCGTGTTGGACGGGATCGACAACGACTCCCTGCCCGCACACCAGCGCGCATGGCTGCCGCAGACCCGGCCACTGGGTCTGATCGAGGACACGGCGCTGATCGCAGCGCCCAACGAGTTCACCAAGAAGGTCCTGGAGACACGCCTCTACCCGGCGATCAGCAAGGCCCTCTCCGCGCACCTGGGACGGGAGATCCGGGTCGCGGTGACCGTGGACCCCACCGCCGTGCCCACCCCGCCGCCGACCCCCGCGCCGTACGGCGTGAGCAGAGACACGGGCACGAACACCTCTCTCTCGACCCCCGGTGCCCCGCGACCCGAGCAGCCCGCCGGCCACGAGCCCGCGCCCCGGGAGACCCCGGCGCACGAGCCGCGCGGCCAGCACGCGCGCCCGGCCGATCCGCCCCACGCCGAGACCCCGTACCCCGCGCAGGCCCCGCACCCCTCCGAGGCGCTCGGCGCCCACCCCGGGCACGCCCGGGCGCAGGAGGCCCAAGCCGACCTGCTCGGCCCCGCGTCCCAGCAGCCGGAACCGCAGTCGGCGGCGGCACGGTCTTCGGCGCCGGCACCGCAGGAAGTACAGCAGCCCGCCCCCCGGCAGGCGGCGTCCCGGCAACACCAGGAGCCGCGGTACGCGGAGCCCGGCGGTTGGGCCCCCGCCGACCAGGAGCAGCTTCCCCAGAGCCACTCCCCCGCACCGCGGGCACCGGTCACGCAGCACACCGCCGCGCCCGCGCCCGCGGCCCAGCCGCAGGGCGGGCAGGAGGGACAGCCCTCCTGGTCGGCCTCCCCGGGTTGGGAACAGTCCACCCAGGAACAGCTGTGGCAGCAGCAGAGCTGGGGGGATCCGTCCTGGGACCAGCCCAACCGCTGGGAGACCCCGGCCGCGCAGGCCCCCGCACCGGAGCCCGCTCCGGCTGAAGCCGCTGCGCCGGGCGGGCCCGAGGAACCGCAGGTCGCCGAGCCGGTCGAGGACGCCCCGGCCCCCGCTCCCGTCAAGGAGGAGGGCGCGCGGAACAGCGCTCCGGTCTCCCCCTCACCTTCCTCTCCTCCCGGGCGCTCTCCGGAGATCCCGCCGGGTGAGCACGCGCGGCTGAACCCGAAGTACACCTTCGACACGTTCGTCATCGGCTCCAGCAACCGGTTCGCGCACGCGGCCTCGGTCGCGGCCGCCGAGGCCCCGGCCAAGGCATACAACCCGCTGTTCATCCACGGGGGCTCCGGGCTGGGCAAGACCCACCTGCTGCACGCCATCGGCCACTACACGCACCGGCTCTACGAGGGTTCGAGGGTGCGGTACGTGAGCTCGGAGGAGTTCACCAACGAGTTCATCAACTCGATCCGAGACGGCAAGGCGGACGGGTTCCGCCGCCGCTACCGGGACATCGACGTACTGCTGGTGGACGACATCCAGTTCCTGGAGAACAAGGAGCAGACGCAGGAGGAGTTCTTCCACACCTTCAACACGCTCCACAACTCCGACAAGCAGATCGTCATCTCCAGCGACCGGCCGCCCAAGCAGCTGACCACGCTGGAGGACCGGATGCGCAGCCGGTTCGAGTGGGGCCTGCTGACGGACGTCCAGCCGCCCGAGCTGGAGACCCGGATCGCCATCCTCCGCAAGAAGGCGGCCCAGGAGGGCCTGGCCGCCCCGCCCGAAGTGCTGGAGTTCATCGCCAGCAAGATCTCCACCAACATCCGGGAGCTGGAGGGCGCACTCATCCGGGTGACGGCCTTCGCAAGCCTCAACCGGCAGTCGGTGGACCTGGACCTGACCGGCCAGGTGCTGCGGGACCTGGTCCCCAACGCCGAGGTTCCGGAGGTCACGGCCAGCGCGATCATGTCCCAGACGGCGGCCTACTTCGGACTCAGCCTGGAGGACCTGTGCGGAACCTCCCGCTCCCGGGTCCTGGTGACGGCGCGGCAGATCGCCATGTACCTGTGCCGTGAGCTGACCGACCTGTCCCTGCCCAAGATCGGGCAGCAGTTCGGCCGCGACCACACCACCGTCATGCACGCCGACCGCAAGGTCCGCGCACTGATGGCCGAGCGGCGCTCCATCTACAACCAGGTGCACGAGCTCACCAGCCGGATCAAGGACCAGCCCTCGCTGACCTGACCGTCGGCTCTGTGCCCCTCAGCCGGGCACAGGGCACAGGGGACACAGAGACATAGAGGGGGAGGCCCCGCCATATCAGGCGGGGCCTCCCCCTCTCTTCCGGCCACAAGTCCCCCTGTCGCCCTGTCGACTTCTCTCCCGAGCCATCGCTCCCCCGGTCCCGGCCGTCGACCGCCCCTCGACGCGCCCGCGGGTCGCTGTCTCCGTGTCGCCGTGCCCACTTCTTCTCCCGGGAGCACCTTCCTCCGGCCCGAGGCCGCCTCCTGCCGCCCCTGGCTCTGTCCACAGCCTGAGCGCCGTCTCCCGCCCCTGCGCTCTGTCCACAGTCTCCGGGGCTCCCCCGGAACCGCCCGCACAGAGTTATCCACAGGCTTGTGTGAGGGTTTCTCCCCTGTGGAGAGGTAAGCCCGTGTCATGGCCGAGGCGTACCGTCCGTGCCGGACACACACTGTTTCCCCTGGTTTCCAGGGTCTCCAGAGCCTGTTGCCCTGCCCACACCAGCGGGAAAAGGCCGCGACGAGGGACCGTGACAACGATCAGGGTTCGTAGTTTGGGAGGAGCCTGTGGAAAACCCTGTGCACAGACTCTTTGTCCAGCTTCGCGAGCTCTGTGCGGCGCTCCGGAAAAAAGTTTTGAGGTTTCTCGGCGAAGTTATCCACAGGAAGGGCGCCAAATCTGTGGACAACACTGTGGATAACCTGTGGACAACCCCCCGAACCCTGTGGGTAACTCACCGTCGCCCTGTGGACACAGCCACCCGTCATCGGATCACCGCACCACCGCCTGTTGTGGACAACTTGGGGAAAACCTGTGGATGAACCTGTGGACGAGCTGTGGACAACCTGTGGGCCCCTGTTTCTGTCCACAGGCGGGCCGAGTTACACACAGGGTCATCCACAGGGCCTGTGGACAAAAATTCGCGGCCTGACCTGCGAGAACAAGGGTTATCCACATTATCCACAGGCCCTACTACTACGACGCACCTTCATTAACCAAGATGTGGCGTCAAAACAGCTTCGCGGAAAATCTGTGGACAAAGCCCCGAGATCGAGGCGACGGCGGTCCGGTCCTGAGCTGGCAGCGGCAGCCGGTGAATCCGGGTAACGTGTGGTCTCGCCCCTGTCCTCCGCCGCTCCAGATCTGAGCGGTGGCCCCTACGGGATCCGAGGCCGCTTCCGTGGCTCGGTCCGCCTCCGGCGCGGACACCGTCCACACCCTGGGGACGGAGCCCTCCGGCCGATCCAAGAGACACCCACGAGCTGCAACGTTGAGGCTGCGACCGGTCCCCCGGTCCTGCGGAAAGTGAGTCGGAAAGTGAAGTTCCGGGTCGAACGCGACGTACTGGCCGACGCTGTCGCCTGGACAGCGCGAACACTGCCGACGCGCCCCTCTGTCCCCGTCCTGGCCGGGATCCTGCTGGACGCCGGCGAGACCGACGGCCGCCAGCGGCTGCGCCTGTCCGGCTTCGACTACGAGGTCTCGGCGCAGGTCGCGGTGGACATCGAGACCGAGGAGGCCGGGCAGACCCTGGTCTCCGGTCGTCTCCTCGCCGAGATCACCCGCAACCTTCCTCCACAGACCGTGGAGATCTCCACGGACGGCCCCAAGGTCGTCGTCAGCTGTGGCAGCGCCAAGTTCACCCTGAACACCATGCCGGTCGAGGACTACCCGTCCCTGCCGGAGATGCCCGGTGTCAGCGGGACCATCGGCAGCGACGTCTTCGCCGCCGCGGTCAGCCAGGTCGCCGTGGCCGCGGGGCGTGACGACACGCTCCCGATGCTCACCGGCGTCCGGGTCGAGATCGAGGGCGAGACCATCACGCTCGCCTCCACCGACCGCTACCGCCTGGCCGTCCGCGAGCTGAGCTGGAAGCCGGAGAACCCCGAGCTGTCCGCCGTCGCGCTGGTTCCGGCCAAGACGCTCCACGACACCGCCAAGACGCTCACATCGGGGGCCGAGGTCTCCATCGCCCTGTCGGGAAGCGACTCCGGCGAGGGAATGCTCGGCTTCGAGGGCGGCGGACGCCGGACCACCACGCGTCTGCTGGACGGCGAGTTCCCCAAGTACCGCGCCCTGCTGCCGGACACCTTCAACACCGTGGCCGAGGTCAGCCGCTCCGAGTTCATCGAGGCCGTCAAGCGCGTCTCGCTGGTCGCCGAGCGCAACACCCCGCTGCGGCTGGCCTTCTCCCAGGGCGCCCTGGTGCTCGAGGCGGGCACCGGCGAGGACGCACAGGCTGTGGAAACCCTCGAGGCGGAACTGGACGGCGAAGACATCCAGATCGCCTTCAACTCCGGGTTCCTGCTGGACGGGCTCGGCGCCATCGGCACCGACGTGGCCCGCCTGCACTTCACCACCTCGACCAAGCCCGCCATCCTCACCGGCAAGCCGGCCGAGGAGGGCTCGTCCCCCGAGTACCGCTACCTGATCATGCCGGTCCGCCTCTCCGGCTGACCGGAACACCCGTTCGACCATCCGGCCATTCGGTCGTTCGGGGGCCGCCGCCCGCGCACAGCGCCACGGGCGTGCGGCTTCCACATGTCCACAGGTGCCCAAGGGGGAGTCCACAGATGCAACTCGGAATAATCGGTCTCGGCAAGATGGGCGGCAACATGGCCGCCCGCCTGCGCGAGAAGGGCCACGAGGTCGTCGGCTACGACGTCTCCCCCGGTGAGCGGGACGTCGAGACGCTGCCCGAGCTGGTCGACCGACTCCAGGCGCCGCGCGCCGTGTGGGTGATGGTCCCGGCCGGCGACCCGACCGCGACGATCATCGCCGAGCTCGGCGATCTGCTCTCCGAGGGCGACATCATCGTCGAGGGCGGCAACACCCACTACGTCGACGACGTCCCGCGCTCCGAAGAACTGGCCGCCAAGGGCATCGGCTACGTCGACGCCGGGGTCAGCGGCGGTGTGTGGGGACGTCAGAACGGCTACGGCATCATGGTCGGCGGCCGGGACGAGGACGTGGAGCGCCTGCGCCCCGTCTTCGACTCCCTCACCCCCGACGACGGCGGCGGCTTCGTGCACGCCGGTGCGGTCGGTGCCGGGCACTTCGTGAAGATGGTCCACAACGGCATCGAGTACGGCATGATGCAGTCCTTCGCCGAGGGCTACGAGCTCATGGTCGCCTCCGGCATCGTCAAGGACGTCCCCGGCACCCTGGAGAGCTGGCGCGAGGGCACGGTCGTCCGCTCCTGGCTGCTGGACCTGCTCGGCCGCGCCCTGGAGGAGGACCCGGACCTGTCGGAGCTGCGCGGTTACGTGCAGGACTCCGGTGAGGGCCGCTGGACCGTCCAGGCCGCCGTGGACCTCGCGGTCCCCGCCCCGGCGATCACCGCCTCGCTCTTCGCGCGGTTCGCCTCCCGCCAGGACGACAGCCAGGCCATGAAGGTCGTCGCCGCCCTGCGCAACCAGTTCGGCGGGCACGCCGTCACCAAGACCGAGGCGAAGACCGTCACCGAGGCCGAGGCACAGGCCGCCGACGAGGACTAGCCGCACCCTGTTCTCTCTCCGGGGGCGGTCCGGGGTTCACCGGACCGCCCCCGGCACCGTTTTCCCAGCGTGTTCCACTGTTTTCACCGCTTCGCACTGTCTCCCCGTCTTTTCCGCTCCCCCGCTTCAGGAGGAAGGCCGGATGTACGTCTCCCACCTGCAACTGGCCGACTTCCGCTCCTATGAGTCGGCCCTGCTGCGACTCGAACCCGGCGTGAGCGTGTTCGTCGGCTCCAACGGCCAGGGCAAGACCAACCTGGTCGAGGCGATCGGTTACGTCGCCACCCTCGGCAGCCACCGGGTCTCCTCGGACACCCCGCTGGTCCGCCAGGGCGCGCCCCGAGCAATCGTCAGCGCCAAGGTCGTCCGGGACGGCCGGGACATGATGGTCGATCTGGAGATCAACCCGGGCAGGGCCAACCGGGCCCGGGTGAACCGCGGCGCGGCCGGGCGCCCCCGCGACGTGCTGGGCATCCTGCGCACTGTGCTCTTCGCCCCCGAGGACCTGGCTCTGGTCAAGGGCGACCCGGGTGAGCGGCGCCGCTTCCTCGACGACCTCCTGGTGGCGCGGGCCCCGCGGATGGCGGGGGTGCGCTCGGACTACGAGCGGGTGCTCAAGCAGCGCAACGCCCTGCTGAAGTCGGCCTCGGCCCGGTTGCGCCAGCGCGGCACCCCGGACCTGAGCACGCTGGAGGTCTGGGACTCCCACTTGGCCGAGACCGGGGCCGAGCTCCTGTCCGCCCGGCTGGGGTTGGTGGAGGAGCTGCGGCCGCTGATCGCGCACTCCTACGCGGGGCTGACCGACTCCGGTGGTCCGGCGGTGCCCACCTACCGCGGTTCGGCCGTCCCGGAGGGGCAGGAGCTTCCGCACGACCGTCCACAGCTTGTGGGCATCCTGCGCGCGGCCATGACCGAGGCGCGCGACCGCGAGCTCCAGCGGGGTATCAGTCTGGTCGGCCCGCACCGCGACGAACTCCACCTCCAGCTCGGTGAACTGCCCGCCAAGGGGTACGCCAGTCAGGGGGAGTCCTGGTCGTACGCGCTGTCCTTCAAACTGGCCGCGTTCGAGCTGCTGCGGGCCGAGGGTGACGACCCGGTCCTGATCCTGGACGACGTCTTCGCCGAGCTGGACGCCGAGCGCCGCCGCAGGCTGGCCGAGCGGGTGCGTGACGCGGAGCAGGTGCTGGTGACCGCTGCGGTGGGTGAGGACATCCCGAAGGAGCTGGACGGCGCCAGATTCGGGGTGCGCCGGGGGGTGGTCGAGAGTGAGTGAGGGTTATCCACAGCCTGTGGATCCGAGGGCGGGTCATGGCGCCCCGGGGTCCCCGTCCGACGCTGCCCGTCCACAGCCTGTGGACAAGAATCCTTCGGGGTCCCCGTCCGCTTCTGATTCCACCCCTTCCCCCGCCCCGGACCCCTCCCCTGTCTCCGGTGCCGATCTGGCCCGCCAGGCGCTGGCACGGGCCAAGGCGGAGGCACGCGACCGCGGAGCGGTGCCCCGGGGGATGAACCGGAATCGAAAGCGTGGCCGATTGCGGTCACGGAACGAGCCCCAACTGTTCGGTGACGCGGTGCGCACCTGGCTGATCGAGCACGGTTGGCAGGAACAGGTGGCTATCGGCGGGGTGTTCGGCCGGTGGGCGGACATCGTGGGCGACTTCAACGCCGAGCACCTGCGACCGGAGAGTTATTCGGAAGGCGAACTCGTCGTGGTGGCTGATTCACCGACGATGGCGGCCCACGCGCGAGCGATGGTGCGGGATCTGATGCGCCGTCTGAACGAGGAGCTGGGGGACGGCACCGTTATCGCCATCAAGGTCAAGGGGCCCGGTTTCCGCCGTCGATGACCCTTTTGGGTGGTGGCCTCCGAAGTGCTGAAAGCCTTTGTGACCTGGGTGTTCAGGGTGGTCCCGTGAGGTCTTCGGGGCGGTTCGGATCTCGGGAGCGAACCCCCCGCACTCGGGCCACCGCATCGGAGAGCGGAGGGCGATCGGCCTTCCAAGGCCACTGAACCGCGCCGGGACTTGCGCAAGGGTCCCCCCGCGTGTAGGGACTCGACTCCCGCCCCGAACGTTCGTTCTCGGGCGGCACAGCGCCGCCAATGCCACTTTGTCGCACCGTCCGGGGTATCATGGGGACGGTTCTTCAGACGCCTGTAGCCGGTACCACGCCCCCATGTAGAGGGTGGGCGGACGGCCCGTGCGGTGAACGGTGATCCCCCAGGTGTCGCGGTACGTCGGCCCCTCGATCACCCTGCCGTGGGTTGCCCGTATCCGCTCGGCCGCGGCCGACAGGCGTCCCCAGCAGGAGGGTGTTCCCACTTGGCCTACGACGCAGGATCAATCACGGTTCTCGAGGGGCTTGAGGCAGTACGCAAGCGCCCAGGCATGTACATCGGCTCCACCGGGGAGCGGGGTCTGCACCACCTGGTCTACGAGGTGGTCGACAACTCGGTCGACGAGGCGTTGGCGGGTCACGCCGACGCCATCGAGGTGACCCTGCTCGCCGACGGCGGCATCAGGGTGGCCGACAACGGTCGAGGTATTCCGGTCGGCATCCACCCCGTGGAGAAGCGTCCGGCCGTGGAGGTCGTCCTCACCACGCTGCACGCGGGCGGCAAGTTCGACGGCAAGTCCTACGCCGTCTCCGGCGGTCTGCACGGTGTCGGCATCTCCGTCGTCAACGCGCTGTCCACTGCCCTGGACGTGGAGATTCGTCAGCAGGGGCACGTCTGGCGCCAGCACTACGAGATGACCGCCCCCACCGGCGAGCTCATCAAGGGCGAGGAGACTGACGAGACCGGTACCCAGATCACCTTCTGGGCCGACGGCAGCATCTTCGAGACCACCACGTTCTCGTTCGAGACGCTGGCCCGCCGGATGCAGGAGATGGCCTTCCTCAACAAGGGGCTGTCCATCACCATCCGCGACGAGCGGCCCGACCACATCGACGACGCCCCGGTGGTCAACACCTTCCACTACGAGGAAGGGCTGTCGGACTACGTCCGGCACATCAACGCCAAGAAGGAGCCGGCGCACGCGTCGATCATCTCCTTCGAGGAGGAGGGCGAAGGCATCGCGGTCGAGGTCGCCATGCAGTGGAACCAGTCCTACACCTCGTCGGTGCACACCTTCGCCAACACCATCAACACGGCGGAGGGCGGTACGCACGAAGAGGGTTTCCGCTCCGCGCTCACCACTCTGGTCAACCGGTACGCCAGGGACCAGAAGCTGCTGCGCGACAAGGAGGACAACCTCACCGGTGACGACATCCGCGAGGGTCTGACCGCGATCATCTCGGTCAAGCTCGCCGACCCGCAGTTCGAGGGCCAGACCAAGACGAAGCTCGGCAACACCGAGGCCAAGTCCTTCGTCCAGAAGGTCACCAACGAGCACCTGCGCGACTGGTTCGAGCGCAACCCGGGTGAGGGCAAGGACATCGTGTCCAAGGCCAGCCAGGCCGCCCGTGCCCGGGTCGCCGCCCGCCAGGCCCGCGACCTGACCCGCCGCAAGACCCTCCTCGAGACCACCTCCCTCCCGGGCAAGCTGTCGGACTGCCAGTCCACCAACCCGGAGGAGTGCGAGGTCTACATCGTCGAGGGCGACTCGGCCGGTGGTTCCGCCAAGGGTGGTCGCAACCCGCACAACCAGGCCATCCTGCCCATCCGCGGCAAGATCCTGAACGTCGAGAAGTCCCGCATCGACCGCATCCTCAAGAACAACGAGGTCCAGGCGATCATCACCGCTCTGGGCACCGGTATCCACGAGGAGTTCGACGCCGAGAAGCTGCGGTACCACAAGGTCATCCTGATGGCCGACGCCGACGTCGACGGTCAGCACATCCGCACGCTGCTGCTCACGCTGCTGTTCCGCTTCATGAAGCCGCTGGTCGAGGCCGGGAACGTCTACCTGGCCGCCCCGCCGCTCTACAAGATCAAGTGGGACCAGAAAGGCAGCGACGCCGGCTACGCCTTCTCCGACGCCGAGCGCGACCGCCTCATCGAGGCCGGGATCGCCGAGGGTAAGAGGGACCCGCGCCCGCGCGACATGGTGCAGCGCTTCAAGGGTCTGGGCGAGATGAACGCCAACGAGCTGTGGGACACCACGATGGACCCGGACCGCCGTGTCCTGCTCCAGGTCAGTCTGGAGGACGCGGCCCAGGCCGACGAGATGTTCAGCGTGCTCATGGGTGAGGACGTCGAGTCGCGGCGCGCCTTCATCCAGCGCAACGCCAAGGACGTCCGTTTCCTGGACATCTAGGTCCCCTGTTCCCACCCGTGCTCAAACAAGCTTCGTAGAAGGGATCGACATCCGTGACGGATGCGAACAGCCCCGACGCCCCTGAGGGCGGTGACTCCGGTGTGGAGTCCCTGCCGCGCGTGACCGATCGGATCGAACCGGTCGACATCCAGGTCGAGATGCAGCGCAGCTACCTCGACTACGCGATGTCGGTCATCGTCGGCCGCGCCCTCCCCGACGTCCGTGACGGGCTCAAGCCGGTCCACCAGCGCGTGCTCTACGCGATGTACGACGGCGGCTACCGCCCCGACCGCGGGTACTTCAAGTGCGCCCGCGTCGTCGGTGACGTGATGGGTAACTACCACCCGCACGGTGACAGCGCCATCTACGACACCCTGGTCCGCCTGGCCCAGTGGTGGTCGATGCGGATGCCGCTGGTCGACCCGAACGGCAACTTCGGCTCGCCTGGCAACGACCCGGCCGCCGCCATGCGTTACACCGAGTGCAAGCTCGCGCCGCTGGCCATGGAGATGCTCCGGGACATCGACAAGGAGACCGTCGACTTCCGGCCCAACTACGACGGCCGTTCCTCCGAGCCCGTCGTACTGCCCGCCCGCTTCCCGAACCTGCTGGTCAACGGCTCCTCGGGTATCGCGGTCGGGATGGCGACCAACATTCCGCCGCACAACCTGCGCGAGGTCGCCGACGGCGTCAACTGGTACCTGGACAACCCCGAGGCCGAGGACGAGGAGCTGCTCGACCAGCTCATCGCCCGGGTCAAGGGCCCCGACTTCCCGACCCGAGGCCTCATCGTGGGCAAGCGCGGGATCGAGGAGGCCTACCGGACCGGCCGCGGCTCCATCACCATGCGCGCCGTGGTCGAGGTCGAGGAGGACAGCCGGGGCCGTCAGACCCTGGTCATCACCGAGCTGCCCTACCAGGTCAACCCGGACAACCTCGCGCTGAAGATCGCCGATCTTGTCAAGGAAGGCAAGATGACCGGCATCGCCGACGTGCGAGACGAGAGCAGCGGCCGTACCGGCCAGCGCCTGGTCATCGTGCTCAAGCGCGACGCCGTCGCCAAGGTCGTGCTGAACAACCTGTACAAGCACACCCAGCTGCAGGACACCTTCGGCGCGAACATGCTGGCCCTGGTCGACGGGGTGCCGCGCACCCTGCGTCTGGACCAGATGATCCGTCACTGGGTCAAGCACCAGGTCGAGGTCATCGTCCGCCGGACGCAGTACCTCCTGCGCAAGGCCGAGGAGCGCGCGCACATCCTGCGCGCCCTCCTGCGGGCCATGGACCGGATCGACGAGGTCATCAGCCTCATCCGGAGCAGTGCCTCCGCCGACGAGGCGCGCACCGGCCTGATGGGCCTGCTGGAGATCGACGACATCCAGGCCCGTGCGATCCTCGACATGCAGCTTCGCAAGCTCGCCGCCCTGGAGCGCAACGCCCTGACGGCCGAGTACGACGAGCTGATGGCGCTCATCGACGACTACAACGACATCCTCTCCTCGGACGTGCGCCAGCGGAGCATCATCCGCGCGGAGCTGGGCGAGATCGTCGAGAAGTACGGCGACGAGCGGCGCACGCACATCATCCCGTTCGAGGGTGACATGCGGATGGAGGACTTCATCGCCGAGGAGGACGTGGTCGTCACGATCTCCCGCGGTGGGTACGCCAAGCGCACCCGTATCGACAACTACCGCGCCCAGAAGCGCGGCGGCAAGGGCGTGCGGGGTGCCCAGCTCAAGCAGGACGACATCGTCCAGCACTTCTTCGTCACCACCACCCACCACTGGATCCTGTGCTTCACGAACCAGGGCCGGGTGTACCGGACGAAGGCCTACGAGCTGCCGGAGGCCGCTCGTGACGCCCGCGGCCAGCACGTCGCCAACCTGCTGCCCTTCCAGCCGGGCGAGGAGATCGCGCAGATCATGGCGCTGCGCGACTACGAGGCGGCGCCGTACCTGGTGCTGGCCACCCGCGAGGGCCTGGTCAAGAAGTCGCGCCTGGAGGACTTCGACTCCGCGCGCGCGGCGGGCATCATCGCGATCAACCTCCGCGAGGAGGACGAGCTGATCGCGGCGCGTCTGGTCTTCCCCGGCGACGACCTGCTGCTGATCTCCAGTGACGCCCAGGCGATCCGCTTCCCGGCCTCCGACGAGTCGTTGCGCCCCATGGGCCGCGCGACCAGCGGTGTGATCGGCATGCGGTTCCTGGAGGGCGACTACCTGCTCTCCATGGACGTCATCCGCCCCGACGACGGCTCCACCGACGTCCTGGTCACCACCGAGAACGGGTACGCCAAGCGGACCCCCTCGGAGCAGTACCCGGTGCAGAACCGCGGCGGCAAGGGCGTGCTGACGGCGAAGGTCGTGGAGGCCCGCGGCAAGCTGGTCGGTGCGCTCATGGTGGACCCGGAGGTGGACGAGATCTTCGCGATCACCTCCGCCGGCGGGGTCATCCGCACCGGAGCCGCCGAGGTGAAGCAGTCGGGCCGTACCACCATGGGCGTCCGCCTGATGAACCTGGACAAGGGCAACAAGATCGTGGCCGTCGCGGCCAACGCCGAGGCCGCGGAGGAGGCCGAGGCCGAGGAGGTCGCCGACGCCGTCGAGGCCGCCGAAGCCGCCGCGGCCGACACGGTCGAGGAGCAGGTCTCGGGTGAAGGCAACCCCGACGCCTAGACTGCGCGTTAAGCCCAGTACGTCCCGTGGGGTTCGTTTCGGCGGCCCCACGGGACACACGCATCGACCCGTCTCAACGAAAGTCCAGCGGTAACGCTTCTATGTCTGAGAACCAGCGGAACACCACCAGCAACGAGTCCGACGCGGCTGCGACCGCCGGTGACACGGACGTGGAGACGGCGGAGTCGACCGCTGAGGGCTCCTCGACGGCAACGGGTACGGAATCGGGGGGAACGACAGTGACGACCGAATCGAGGCCCGAGCCGGAGGAGCCCATGTCCTCGGGGGCCGCCCCGGAGGGACCGGGCGCCGTCAAGGCGACCCTGGCCAGTCGCAAGGCCCACCTGACCGTCTCCCGCGTGGAGCCGTGGTCGGTGATGAAGTTCAGCTTCGTGGTAGCCCTCGTCTGCTTCATCATCCTGTTCGTGGCGGTCGCGGTGATCTACGCGACCCTGTCGATGCTGGGTGTCTTCGACGAACTCACCAGCATGATCAACGCCCTCCTGGAGGGCGACGGTGGCGAGGACGAGCTGGGCCTGAACCCGGCCGCCTGGTTCTCCCCCGGTCGTGTGCTGGGCTACACGGGCGTGATCGGCGCGCTGAACGTCGTGCTGATCACCGCCCTGTCCACGGTGGGCGCGATGCTGTACAACCTGGTCTCCGACCTGGTCGGCGGCGTCGACGTGACCCTCTCCGAGGCCGAGTAGCCCTCGAACCCGCCCGTCGGGCCCGGCTCTCCTGGCAAGGGGCCGGGCCCTACACCTTTCCAGGGCTGTCCCGAGCACTACCCGAAACCCGCTAAAGTAGGAGGTGAAGAGGGGCGCGGTCCTGCCGCGTGCCTTGCTTCCCGCCCTACGGAAACCGGTTCGCTCCGGCTCCCGGGATGCGGTAGAGTTCCTGACGGAACGAGGGCGTATAGCTCAGTCGGTTAGAGCGCATCCCTGATAAGGATGAGGCCCCAGGTTCAAGTCCTGGTACGCCCACCCAGTTTCACCTGGTCAGAGCCTTGCTTCTCCACTCGGAGAGCGGGGCTCTTTCTGTTGTGGCCGCCCTGCGACCGGCCGCCTTCGTCGGAGTCTCACCTCAGGCTGCGGGTGAGCGCGTCGGTGACGGCGCGCTCGGCAGGGGAGGCCCATCTGGCCCGATGGCGCGCGAGCAGTACCGGAACGTCGGGAACCGGCGGCCCCTCCACGATGGTGAGGCGACCGTCGGAGAGGGCCTGGTCGACGCTCACACGGGGCAGCAGGGCCAGACCGAGCCCCGCCGCCACGCAGGCTCGGGTCGCCTCGACGCTGCCGAAGCGCGTGGTCCTGGGCCGGACGCCCGGGAGCGCGTGGAGCTCGCGCGCGAGCCCGTCACTGTAGAAGCAGCCCTCCTCCAGCAGGAAGAAGTCGGCGGCTCCCAGCTCCGTCCAGGCCAGCGGACGGTCGCGTCCGGCCAGGGGGTGTTCGGGGGCGGCGACGAACACCAGGGGCAGCGAGGTCAGGGCCTCGGTCGCCACGTCGGCTGCACCGGGGTCCTCTCCCAACAACAGCGCGACGTTCACCCGCCCCGCGCGCAGCCCTTCGACGGCCTCCTCGGTGCTGGCGGTGTGGATCTGCACGTCAACGCCTGGTTCGGTGCCCCGTAGCCCGGCGACCACTTTCGGAAGGAGTGACGAGCACAGCGTCTCCCCGGCAGCGACCGCCACCTGTCCGCTGGCCTGCTCCCCTTCAGCAGCGGCCGCACGCAGGCGCGACTCCGCCCCGAGCACCTCCTCGGCCGGGGCCAGCAGCCGACGCCCCTGCGAAGTCAGGCGGGCACCACGGGGCAGCCGGTCGAAGAGCCGGGCACCCAGCTCCTTCTCCAGGTCCCGGATGTGCACGGTGACGGTCGACTGGGCCAGGTGCAGCTCCGCGGCTGCCGCGGTGAAGTTCTCCGTGCGGGCGAGGGCGGCGAAGGTACGCAGCAGCCGGGTATCCATGCGTCGACCCTAACCAAAGCCATCGGTTTTTTCGATCGATTCGATGCCAAACCATCGTTTCTCATCATGTGTGTTGAGTGCCAGGGTGGAGCCATGGACACCAGCAGCGCGCAGATCCTGCGCTACACCGCGTTCACCACCGACCCCTCAGGCGGCAACCCCGCCGGCGTGGTCCCTGACGCCGCGGGTCTGGGCGAGGAGGAGATGCTCGCCGTCGCCGCCGATCTGGGCTACTCCGAGACGGCCTTCGTCACCGTGCGGGACGAGGAGCTGCGGCGCTTCCGGATCCGGTTCTTCAGCCCCCTGGCCGAGGTGGACTTCTGCGGGCACGCGACCGTGGCCGCGGCGGTCGCCCTCGCCGAACGCCTCGGCCCCGGAGCCCTGCGGTTCGACACCCCGGTCGGCGAGGTCCCGGTGGACACCTCCGTCACCCCCGACGGTTCGGTGCGTGCCACCCTGACCAGTGTGCCGACCGGGTCGGAACCGGCCGGCCCCGGTGAACTGGATGCGGCCCTGACTGCTTTGGGCTGGCGGCGCGAGGACCTCGACCCGGCCCTGCCGCCCCGGGTGGCCTTCGGTGGCGTGCGCCATCTCGTCCTGGCGGCCGCCACCCGCGCCCGGCTCGCGGACCTGGACTACGACTTCGACGCCCTCGCCGACCTCATGCGCCGGGCCGGCTGGACGACCGTGCAGCTGGTGTGGCGTGAGGGCCCCGACCTGTTCCACGCCCGGGACCCCTTCCCCGTGGGCGGGGTGGTGGAGGACCCCGCCACGGGCGCGGCCGCGGCCGCTCTCGGCGGTTACCTCCGTGACCTGGGTCTGGTGCGGGAGGCCGTGGAACTCACCATCCGCCAGGGAGAGGACATGGGCCGCCCCAGTGAGCTGACAGTCGCGGTCGACCCCGGCGATGCCCGGGTACGGGTGACCGGGAACGCCGTGCCTCTTCTGCGCTGACCGAGGAACCGAAACCCGTTGGGTGAAGCGGGACACCTTCGTTGCTGGGCCCTGCCCTGTGCCGGTTCACCCAGTTCAGAGGGGTCCCACGGGCGAAGACCGGGTCCGGGCAGGGTAAGCCTGGGGGCATGACAGAGTTCGACGACCGCATCAGGGTGCGCGGCGCCCGCATCCACAACCTCAAGAACGTGGACGCGGAGCTTCCCCGGGACGCCCTGGTCGCCTTCACCGGGGTCTCGGGCTCCGGGAAGTCCTCGCTGGCCTTCGGGACGCTCTACGCCGAGTCCCAGCACCGGTACCTGGAGTCGGTGGCGCCCTACGCGCGGCGGCTGCTCCAGCAGCTGCCCGCGCCCGAGGTGGACGACATCACCGGGATGCCGCCCGCCGTGGCGCTCGCCCAGCCGCGGGCGGCCCCCTCGGTCAGGTCCACGGTGGGCACTCTGACCACGGTCTCCAACACGCTGCGCATGCTCCTTTCGCGGGCGGGGGACTACCCGCCCGGGGCGGAGCACCTGGACTCGGACTCCTTCTCCCCCAACACCGTGGCGGGGGCCTGCCCCGCTTGTCACGGGGAGGGGGTCGAGCACGAGGTGACCGAGGGCTCGCTGGTGCCCGACCCCGGGCTGAGCATCGCCGAAGGGGCCGTCGCCTCCTGGCCCGGCGCCTGGCAGGGCAAGAACCTGCGCGACATCCTCGACACCCTCGGGTACGACATCCACCGCCCCTGGCGGGAGCTGCCCCAGAGCGAGCGCGACTGGATCCTGTTCACCGACGAACAGCCCGTGGTGACCGTTCACCCGATCCGGGAGGCGGGCCGGGTCCACCGCCCCTACCAGGGCAAGTACAGCAGCGCCCGGCGGCTGGTGCTCAAGGCCTACGCCTCCTCCGCCAGTGAGACCCGGCGGCTCAAAGCGGCCGAGTTCATGGTCAACCGGACCTGCCCGGAGTGCGGCGGGCGGCGGTTGCGCCAGGAGGCGCTGCGGGTCACCTTCGCCGGGCACACCGTCACCGAGCTGGCCGCCATGCCGCTGACCGAACTCGTCGCGGTGCTGCGCCCTTGGCGGGAAGCGACCGGGGCGGTCGGGACGACCGGGGCCGTCGGGGCGCTGGTCGGGGAGATCACCGCGCGGGTCGAGGTTCTGCGGGAACTGGGCCTGGGCTACCTGAGCGTGGACCGTCCGGCGCCGACCCTGTCCACCGGGGAGTTCCAGCGGATCCGGCTGGCCACCCAACTCGGCACGGGGCTGTTCGGCGTGGTCTACGTCCTGGACGAGCCCTCCGCCGGTCTGCACCCCGCCGACTGCGAGGCGCTCACGGGCATCCTGCGGAGGCTGCGGGACGGCGGCAACACGGTGTGCTTCGTCGAGCACGACCTGGACATCGTGCGCGGCGCGGACTGGATCGTGGACGTCGGACCGGACGCCGGTGAGCACGGCGGGCGGGTGCTGTACAGCGGACCGGTCGCCGGACTGCGCGACGTGCCGGAGTCGGTGACCCGCCGCTACCTGTTCCACGAAGAGCTCGCCGAGCGTCCCTCGCACACGCCCCGCGGCGCCCTGGAGCTGCGCGGGGTCACCGGAAACAACCTCCGAAACCTGGACGTCGACGTCCCCCTCGGGGTGTTCACCGCCGTCACCGGGGTGTCGGGTTCGGGCAAGTCCACGCTGCTCGCGAAGATCGCCGACCGCGCCGCCGAGCGGGGCCGGGTGGTGTGGGTCAGCCAGCAGCCCATCGGCCGCACCCCGCGTTCCAACCTGGCCACCTACACCGGGCTCTTCGACACGGTGCGCAAGCTGTTCGCCGCCACCGACGACGCCCGCGCTTTCGGCTACGGTCCGGGCCGGTTCTCCTTCAACGTCGTGGCCGGACGCTGCCCGACCTGTGAGGGCGAGGGTTTCGTTTCGGTGGAACTGCTGTTCCTGCCCACCACCTACGCCCCCTGCCCGACCTGCGGTGGCTCCCGCTACAACGAGGACACGCTGCGGGTGCGCTACCGGGGGCTGACCGTCGCGGACGTGCTGGCCATGTCCGTGGAGGAGGCGGCGGGGTTCTTCACCGAGGAGCCGTCGGTGAGCAGGGCCCTGGAGACTCTCGCCGGGGTCGGCCTGGGCTACCTGCGGTTGGGGCAGCCCGCCACCGAGCTGTCCGGTGGAGAGGCGCAGCGGATCAAGCTCGCCACCGAACTCCAGCGCCGCAGGGTCGCGGACACGGTCTACCTCCTCGACGAACCCACCACGGGGCTGCACGCCCATGACACCGACGTCCTCATGGGCCGCCTGTGGGAGCTGGTCGGCGCCGGGGCCACCGTGGTGGCGGCCGAGCACGACATGCGGGTCGTGGCCACCGCCGACCACGTCATCGACCTCGGCCCGGACGGTGGTTCGGAAGGCGGCCGGATCGTCGTCCAGGGCCCACCCGCGCGAGTGGCGGCGGCCCCGGAGAGCCGCACCGGCACCTACCTGAAGGAACTGCTCTGATGCGCCGAGCCCTCCAACCGGACTTCGGGGGCTGAACCCGGAGGGCTGAAGCCGGGGATTCGTGGATTTGTCGACAGGCCGAGAGGCCTGGTGAGGAGACATGTCGACAGGTCGCTCCGTCACTGCCCCGGCGCTGTTCAGGCCCCATGGCCCCGCCCTGTCTCGGAGTGTGGACGGTTCGGAAATTTTCTTCTGGCCGTGACCGGTCGGTCGCGTGCTGCCAGGCTGCCTGGTTAACAGGTGTTTCTCACCGACCGTTCGGTCAGTTCACATGGTTCTAGCTGCGAAAAAGCGCGATCCCATGTGGAAAGTGGACTACATCACATGGCATTGTGTGCTGGGGCTCAGGTTCTGTCCCGGTATCCACCGTTCTGCCTTCGGGGGCGGGTGCTGGTCGACCTGTGCCCGAACGAGAACTCGGCCCCCCAGCCGGTAGAGAACTACGGAGCAGCAATGGCGACTTCCGACGCCACGGTCCCAGGACCCGGTGGAACCCTCGACCCCAAGGAGAAGCGCAAGGTCCTCGCGGGGACCATGGTCGGTACCACCATCGAGTGGTACGACTTCTTCATTTACGCCCAGGCCGCGGGTCTGGTGCTGGCACCCCTCTTCCTGGCACCGCTGGCGGACTCCAACCCCGGTGTGGCGCAGGTGCTCTCCTTCGCGACCATCGGTATCTCCTTCCTCTTCCGTCCGCTGGGCGCGATCGTGGCCGGGCACCTCGGGGACCGGTTCGGGCGTAAGAGGATCCTGGTCTTCACCCTCGTCCTGATGGGTGTCGCGACCTGTGTGATCGGCCTGCTGCCGACCTACGCCCAGATCGGCTTGGCGGCACCGATCCTGCTGATCCTGATGCGCATCATCCAGGGCTTCTCGGCTGGCGGCGAGTGGGGCGGAGCCGCCCTGATGTCGGTGGAGCACGCGCCGGTGAGCAAGCGCGGCTACTTCGGCGCCTACCCGCAGATCGGTGTTCCCTGCGGCATGATCCTGGCGACCTTCGTGGTCTGGGCCATCACCGCGGCCATCGGCACCGAGGCCTTCCTGGAGTGGGGATGGCGCATCCCGTTCCTGCTCTCCTTCGTGCTGATCATCGTCGGCCACCTCATCCGCAAGACGGTCGAGGAATCCCCGGTCTTCAAGCACATGCAGCAGCGCCGGGCCAAGTCCTCGGCCCCGCTGGGCCGGCTGTTCCGCAAGAACACCAGGGAGGTCGTGCTCTCCGCACTGATCTTCGTCGCCAACAACGCCGCCGGTTACCTGGTGATCGCCTTCCTGGCCACCTACGCCTCGCGCCCGGTGGAGGAGTTCGGCCTCGGCATGGACCGCGGCCCGGTCCTGCTGGCCACTACCCTGGCCTCCTTCGGCTGGCTGATCTCCACGCTGTACGGCGGTTGGATCAGTGACCGGATCGGCCGGGTGCGCACGTTCCAGATCGGCTACGTCCTGCTCGCCGCCTGGGCGATCCCGATGTGGTTCATGGTCGACACCGCGAACATCTACATGTACTTCCTGGGGGTCTTCGTCTTCACGCTGACCTTCGGCCTGAGTTACGGTCCCCAGTCGGCGCTGTACGCGGAGATGTTCCCGGCCGAGGTCCGCTACTCGGGTGTGTCCATCGGCTACGCCCTCGGCGCGATCCTGGGCGGCGCCTTCGCTGCGATGATCGCCGAGCTGTTGCTCACCAGGTACGACGCCTCGTGGACCATCGGCGTGTACGTGGTCGTGCTCTCCCTGGTCTCCTTCATCGCGGTCTCCCTGGTGAGGAAGGACATCCAGGGCATCGACCTGCACGCCGAGGGCATCGAGGGCCCCGAGCCGGTCACCAGCGACAAGTAGGTCCGCTCGGCTGAGCTGAACCGAACCGGACAGGGCGACAGATCGTCGAAACGATCTGTCGCCCTGTCTCTGTGTCGAGCTGTGGATCTGTCGACAGGTCGGCCCGGAGGCCCTCAGCTGGAAGCGGTTCAGATGAGGACGCCGCGGACGTGGTCGATGACCCCGCCGTTCCACATCATCGAGATGTGTTCGACGCAGCCGACCTGAATGTTGTTGGCGCCGGGCAGGGACGTGCTGCTCGTGGGCGAGATGATCAGGTCGCAGGACGAGCGCATGGTCGTGTAGGTGACCGGCCCGGGCGTGGGGTCGCCGCCGTTGAGGTCGTTGAGGAAGGCGGACCTGTGCCGCATCTCCTTGCAGGGGGTCATCAGGGACGGGCAGAAGCTGGCGATGTTGGTCCCGTTGTTGGGGCCGCCGATGGAGATCCACTGGTCGACGGTCTCCGTACCGCCGAGGTTCTTGATGTAGTAGCGCGAGGACAGGCCGCCCATGGAGTGGGTCACCAGGTGTACCCGGTCGGCGCCGTGCTGGGCACGCACGTTGTCGACGCGGTCGGCGAGCTGTCTGGCGATGGTGGTGTTGGAGCGGGCCCAGTCGTAGGAGAAGACGTGCAGCCGGTCCTCGGGGTAACCGGATTGGGCCAGGGCGGTGCGCATGTCGTTCCACTGTCCGCCCTTGCCCATGAAGCCGTGCACGAAGACGACCGGGGGGTGGGAGTCGGCGGAGGCGGGGGCAGCGTGGAGGACGGTGGTGAGGGCGAGGACGAGTCCGCACAGGAGTGAGGTCAGGCGTCTCATGTGAACTCCGGGGGATGGAGGAAGCGGGGACCTCGATTGTGTGTGTCGGGTCACATTGAGCGCATCGGCTGAATTGCCGGTCTCTTTACTCGTCCTTAACTGGCGAGTAACTTAAAGGGGTGATCAGCGTGAACCCGCTCACACGCACAGCTCCCCCGCTCGGGCGCGACCACGAACTCCGAGCCGTCCGCCACCTGCTCGAAGCCGCCCGCTCCGGACACAGCGGGGGCCTGCTCGTGACGGGCGCCCCCGGCGCGGGCCGGACCGCCCTGCTGGAACACGCCGGGGACGAGGCCCGCGACTTCACCGTGCTGCGCGCCCGCGCCGCCCCCGGCGAAGGACGCCTCCCCCTGGCCGGGTTGCACCAGCTCCTGCGGCCCGCACTCCCCTATCTGCCGCGTCTGCCGAGCACCCAGCGCGAGACCCTCACCCGTGCCCTGGACACGGGAACCCCCGGCGAGGCCTTCCCGCTGGCCAACGCGGCCCTGGGGCTGTTCGCCGAGGTCGCGGCCGAAAGCCCGCTGCTGATCTGCGTGGACGACTTCCACCTGCTGGACCCGCCCTCCCAGAAGGCCGTGGCCTTCGCTGCCCGAAGGCTCACCCACGACGGGGCCGTCGTCCTGCTCAGCGCCCGGGAGGGTGACCCGGACCGGCTCACCGGGATCCCCGTGCTCCGGCTGCGCCCGCTGCCCGAGAAGGCGGTCCTGCGCCTGCTCATCGAGGCGGCCGGGGCGGAGGAACTGGCCGAACCCGTGGCGGCGGCGCTGGCCACCGCCGCCGAGGGCAACCCCCGCGCCGCCCTCGAACTGCTGGAGGGCACCGGACCCGAACAGCGCTCCGGCGCCCTCGCCCTGGACCGGCCGCCGCGCTCCCGGGGCGAGCTCACCGACAGCTTCGCGGAGGCCCTGGCCCGGCTGCCCGAGGCCACCCGGCTCAGCCTGGTGAAGATCGCCGCGGAGCCGCACGGACCCCTGCCCCCGGATCCCTCGGTTCCCCCGCCGGGCGAGGGGAACACCGACCTCCTCGAACCCGCCCGGCGGGCCGGACTGATCGTCGAGGAACGGGACCGGGTGGTCTTCACCCACCCGCTGGCCCGTTCGGCCGGCTACCACGGAGCCTCCCCCGCCGAACGCCGCTCCGCGCACTCGGCCCTGGCCCGCGCCCACGAGGCGGACCACGACACCGGGCGCGCCGCCTGGCACCGGGCCCTGGCGGGGAGCGCCCCTGACGAACGGGTCGCCGCCGCCCTGCAGGAGGAGGCGCACCGCACCGTCGAGCGCGACGGGCACTCCCCCGCCTCCCTGCTCCACGAACACGCCGCCCGGCTGACCCCGGACCCGGTCCTGCGCGGCCTGCGCCTGACCGACGCAGCCCGCTCCGCCTGGCTGTCCGGAGACCCGAACCGGGCCCGGCGCGTCCTGGAACACGTGCGCTCGGACCACGCCGACCTGCTCCGGGCCGAGATCGACCTGCGGTCGAGCGTGGCCATCGACGCCTCCGAGCGCCTGGGCCCCACCGCGGACCGCCTGGCCCGCAGCGACCCCGGGGCAGCGCTGCGGGTCCTGCTCCAGGCCGGTGAGGCCAGCTGCCTGTCCGGCGACCACGAACGCTTCTTCGCCACCGCCGAACGCGCCCGAGCCCTCATGGCCGGAACCCTCGCCGCTGGAGACGCGAACGGGGACGGAACCGGGGTCGACCACCCCTGGAACCGGCTGGTCCTGGACTACATGACCGGCAAGGCCGCCATGTTCCAGGGCCGTCACCGCGAGGGCGCCGTGTTGTTGGGCCGGGCCGAGGACACCGCGGACCTGCTCGGTGACCCCCAGGCGCTCGTGCTCGGCGGGATCGCGGGGCTGCTGCGCGGCGACCACGTGCGCACCCGGGCCCTGGCCGGACGCGCGGCGGCCGTGGCCCGCCGGACCGGAGCGCTCACCCTGCTCCCCCAGGCCCTGGAGTTCCTGACCTACGCGGAGATGTGGTTCGGCCGCCTGTCCCTGGCCGAGGAGAGCGCCACCGAAGGGCTGCGCACGGCGCTGGAGTCCGGGCAGGACAACTGCGCGAGCCACCACCGGGGAGCGCTCGCCTTCGTCGCCGCCATCCGCGGCGAGGAGGACACCTGCCGCGAGCACGCCGGAACGGCCTTGGCTATGGCCGGGGAGCACGACGTGGGCCTGCCCGCCGGGCTGGCCGCCTGGGCGCTGGCCCTGCTCGACCTCGGTGCCGGGCGCGGCGCGGAGGCCGCGATGCGCCTGCGCGCCCTGGCCCGCTCCGGCCCGGGCAGCGGTCACGCGGCGGTGCGGTTGCTGATCACCCCGCACCTGGTGGAGGCCTCGGTGCGCGGTGGTGTGGCGGTACGGGTCCAGGGGGCGGTGGAGACGTTCGCCAGCTGGGCTGAGGCCACCGGCCAGGACACCGCCCGGGCCCAGGTGATGCGCTGCCGCGGGCTGCTGCACGAGGGCGGGGCGGCGAACGCGTACTTCGAGAGCGCGCTCGATCTGCACGCCTCCGGGTACTGCGACTTCGAGGAGGCCCGCACCCGGCTGCTGTACGGCGGGCACCTGCGCCGCTCCCGGCACCCGGGTCTGGCCCGGGAGCACCTGTACACCGCCGTGGAGGTCTTCGACCGGCTGGGCGCCGTGCCGTGGGCCCGCCAGGCCCGTGAGGAGCTCCGGGCGGCGCGCGGCAGCACGGCGGTACGCGAGGACAGCGGGGTGGAGCTGCTCAGCCCGCAGCAGCTGCGCATCGCCCGGCACGTGGCTGGCGGGGCCACCAACCGGGAGGTCGCGGCCCGTCTCTTCCTGAGCACCCGCACGGTCGACCACCACCTGCGCAACATCTACAGCAAGCTGGGTATCCGCTCCCGAGTCGAGCTCTCCCGCCTCGTCGGCCAGTAGTTCCGCCGTCCCGGTCTCCGTGTCGGTCAGTGGCCCCGTCGACCAGCCGACACGTGGACTTGTCGACAGGGCCACGTGTCGGCTGGTCGACAAGGCGATACGGCGACAGGTGTTTCACGTGAAACACCGTCCTTGCCGACCAGGGCCGAGCGGTCGCCGGAGGCCGGTTCCGGTCACCCGGCAGGGTGCGGCCGGGGCGGTTCCCCAGGTGGCGGCGGTGTCCTCCGAACGGAGGACACGGGTCCGCTTTCGCCGCCCGGTCGGAGGACGCCGGGCGAAGTGACGCCTCAGTAATGTCAGTCGTGAACCAGGTAGACACGATCCGTGAGGTGTCCATGACCCCCCAGCCTCCAGCCTTCGAGCTCTACGGCCTCTGTAAGAGATTCGGTACGAAACAGGCGGTCGACCACGTCAGCCTGACCGTTCCCAGCGGCTCCTTCTACGGCCTCGTCGGACCCAACGGGGCGGGTAAGACCACCTCGCTGACCATGGCCGTGGGGCTGCTGCGACCGGACAGCGGAGGAGCGAGGGTCTTCGGTGCGGACGTGTGGTCCGACCCGCTGCGGGCGAAGTCGATGATCGGGGTCCTGCCGGACGGCATGGCGATGCCCGAACGCCTCACCGGACGTGAACTGCTCACCTACCTGGCCCAGCTGCGCGGCCTGGGCCCCGAACAGGTTGGGGAGCGGGTCGACGACCTGTTGACCGGGCTCGGCCTGGACGAGGCCGAGAACACCCTGATCATCGAGTACTCGGCGGGCATGCGGAAGAAGATCGGGCTGGCCGGGGCCCTGGTCCACGCTCCTCGGCTGCTGGTCCTGGACGAGCCCTTCGAGGCGGTCGACCCGATCTCGGCCACGGTCATCAAGGGGATCCTGCGCTCCTTCACCGAGGGCGGCGGGTCGGTGATCATCTCCAGCCACGTGATGGCGCTCGTGGAGCAGATCTGCGACCACGTCGGTGTCATCGCCCGGGGCCGGGTGCTCGCCTCGGGCACCACGGCGGAGGTCCGGGGAGGGCACGCGGGGCTGGAAGAGGCGTTCGTGGACCTCGTCGGCGCCCCCGAGCCGGTGAAGGGGTTCGCATGGTTGGCGTGATGATCCGGATGAAGCTGTCGATCCTGCGCAACGGGTCCAGCACCCGCAGGCTCGTCGGCGGGGCGGTCGGCCTGGCCCTGGCGGTCCTCACCGTGCTGGTCTCGGTGTTCGCCCCGATGGACGCGGTGGTCAGTCTGCTCGCGACCGTCCTCGGCGTGTGGCTCGTCTGCTGGGTTGCCGGCCCCTCGGGCGGCAGCGGCGGTGACGAGTCACTGCGGCCGGAGTACTTCGCCCTGGAACCCGTGCCGCTGCGGACGGTCATGGTCGGCCTGCTCGCCTCGTCCTTCGTGGGGGTCACGGTCCCCGTCACGGCGGTGGCGTCCCTGTCCCTGTTCACCCTGGCGATCCGCTTCGGCCCGCTCGCGGCGTTGGCGGCGGTGGTCGCGGTCCCGCTCACGGTGATCGTGATCGTCCTCTGCTCCCGTGTGTTCACCGCGATGGTGGGCGCCGCGATGCGGACCCGGATCGGGGTCGAGATCAGCGCGATCCAGAGCGCTGCGGTCCTGGCCGCGGGCTTCTCGATCTTCATGATCTACCAGGCGGTGTCCCAGTACACGGACGTGTTCGCGCTGCTGTGGAACGAGGGCGTGGCCGCCCCCTATTCGACCGTCGCGCTCGCGCTGCCCTCGGGCTGGGGCGTGTTCGCGGTCCGGGCGGCCGGGGAGGGATCCCCGCTGCTCGCCCTCGGCGCGCTGCTCGGTCTGCTGGTGCTCGCGCTGCTCCTGCTCACCGTGTGGGGTGTGTTCGTCCGCCGTCGGGTGAGCAGCCCGACCACCGGTCCGGCCCGGAGCGGTCGCGGTGTCACCCACCTGCTCCAGCGCTTCCTGCCCACCGGTCCGATGGGTGCGGTGATCACCCGCGAACTCCGGACCTGGGGCAAGGACCCCAGACGCGCCCTGGAACTACGCGTGGCCCTGTGGACGGGCGTGCTGGTCTGCGCGATGGGCCTGCTGGTCGGGATGACCTTCATGATCCCGCTGGCCGGGCTGATCATGGTCGCGATGGCCGCCCTGATGTCCCTGAACGTGTACGCCCTCGACGGCAGCGCGCTGTGGCAGACCCTGCTGTCCCCGGGCGCCGAGCGCCGGGACGTGCGCGGCCGTCAGATCACCTGGCTGCTGGTGTTCGTGCCGGTCTCCGTACTGGTGTCGGTGGGCGGCATCCTGTTCACCGGGCAGGACTGGGCCTGGCCATGGGTGGCCGCGGTGCTGCCCGCGCTGATCGGCGCGGGTGCGGGCCTGAGTGTGCTGTTCGCGGTCATGTGGCCCGCGCCCGGCCCGGAACCGCACCGGCACGGCGGTAGTCCGCTGGCCTCCGGGGACCCCTCGGGCCAGTTCACGGTGCTCTTCCCGCTGCTGCTGGTCTGCTCCGCCCCGCCCGCCGCCCTGACCGCTCTCGGGGTGTTCACCGGGAACCAGAACCTCGTCTGGGCCGCGATCGCCTTCGGTGTCGCCGAAGGGCTGCTGCTGGGCTGGGGGCTGGGCCGGGTGGCTTACCGCCGGCTGGAGAAACGGGGTCCGGAACTGCTCAACACCCTGCGCTGGGGCTGGGACGCCACGGCCGGAAAGAGCGTGGAGCAGGTCGCCGAGGAGCGCTCCGGGAGCGACTCCGACGCGGCCCCGGCGGGTTCGGAGGATGAAGCGGAATGGGCGCTGTTCACCCGCCTCGAACGCAACCTCGACACCCTGTCGGGCCGGGCCGGCACCGCACTGACGGTGCTGGGCCTGACCTTCTGGCTGCCGCTCTACCAGGGCGCGGCCTCGCTGATCGGGGTCCTCGCGGGCACGGAGTCCCCTTCCTGGCACCTGCCGTTGCACCTGCCCGCGCCCTTCCAGCTCCCGGCCGCCCTCGGCATGCTCCTGCTGGGCGCGGTGATGGTCGGCGCCATGCTGCGGATCCTGTTCAGGCCGCTCCCTGAGGGGGTTGCCGTGCCCGGGAACGGCGACGGTCCCGAGACCGCGGACCCGGCGCCGGGCGGGCGCGGGGCCGACACCGCTACCTGAGACGTCAGGGGCCGACCGCGGGGATCAGGTGGTGTCGCGTACCCGGTCCCCGCGGTGCGCCGCCGGGGGCTCCACCGGCCAGGGGGACGTTGGCCCAGCGGCCGGAAGCGGCCAACGAATGAGTACCCCTACCCATGTCCTGGGAGGCCGGGAACACGGACGATGGAGGCATGCACGAGACACCCAGACCCCGAGTGTCCGCTTACGCCGCCGTACTCGTCGTCCTCGCCCTGGCGACGACCGCCTGCCTGCCGGCCTTCGGCCCCGGCCCCGAACCCGCCTCCGAGGTCACCACGGACACCGAGGTGTCGGAGGACGCGCAGAACCCCGAACCGTCCCCGGAGTCGGAGGCCGCTGGTGCCTTCACGGCCGAACCGCCCGAGGACCAGTCCCATCTGGGGAGCGCGACGTGGGCGTTCCCGTTCCTGCTGGACTGGGAGTCCGAGACCCGCGGCAACGGTGGACTCACCATCCTCAGCCACGACGCCAGCAGCTGCCAGGTCAGCCTCTACCAGAACCAGTCGCTGGGGGTCCAAGGCGATCCGCAGAGCACTCTGGACGCCTTCGCCTCCTCCGCGGAGGACAACGGTGCGACCGGTCTCGCGGTGACCCCCCAGCCCGTGGTCGAACTCCGGGACTTCGGCGGCTCCACCGCCCAGTTCCAGACGGAACTGCTGGAGTACACCGGCCAGGACGGCCACGACTACACCATGCGGGTGTCGGCCCAGTGGTTCGAGCACATGGAGCTGATCGTGGCCTCCTCCTGCCAGTCCGCGGACTTCACCGCCAGATCGCAGGAGCTCGACGAGGTGATGGACGGGGTGGAGGTGCAGCGCTACGTCTAGGACTTGGCCCCCGGGTCAGGCGTCGCGCACCTGGTCCTCGCGGTGCACTACCGGGGGCTCCACCGACCACGGGAAGTTGATCCAGCGGTCGGTGTGCTTCCACACGTACTCGCACTTGACCAGCGACTGCGGCTTCTCGTAGATGACCGCGCTGCGCACCTCGGCGGTGTGCTCGGCGCAGAAGTCGTGCACCAGTTTGAGTGTCTTTCCGGTGTCGGCGACGTCGTCGGCGACCAGGACCTTCTTCTTGCTCAGGTCGACCACGTTGGGCACCGGCGGCAGCATGACGGGCATGTCCAGCGTGGTGCCCACACCTGTATAGAACTCCACATTCATCACGTGCAGGTTCTTGACGTCGAGGGCGTACCCGAGGCCGCCGGCGACGAAGAGGCCGCCCCGGGCGATGGACAGGATGATGTCCGGCTCGTAGCCGTCGTCGGCGATCGCCCGGGCCATGTCACGTATCGCGGTGCCGAAGAGCTCGTAGGTCAGGTTCTCGCGCTCGTCGCTCACGGTCTGGTTTCCCCCTGAAGTCCCTGCTGGAGTGGTGTGCGCCCGGCGCCTCGCAGGTCAGGCCGCTCGCGGCACCGCTACATGCTAACGACGCCCAGGCACCCGGTCGGCGGAGAGGAGTACCCCCGGGTCGTGCGAGCGGTGAGGGTCACTCGACTCTGAGTCGTGGGCCACATGTCCACCGAGGGCGGTGTCTTGGGTCACATAATTGGACAAAATGCTCGAAATCTCCGGAGCCCTCGCGACATTTTCTTGATTTCTCCTGGTTTGTGGCGAACAGATGGTCGGAAACAGCACCATGTCTCTGTACAGATCTTCCGTGAACCAGGAGGTTGCAGCATGGCTGAACACCAGGGCCTACTCCCCTCCGAGCAGCCGCTCCAGCTGCTCGACGAGGCAGGGCTCCCGGTCGGCAACGCCGATCTGCGGATGCCCGACTCCCAGCGCCTCCTCGAGGCCTACACCTCCCTGGTGATCGGCCGTCGGGTCAACGACCAGGCCAGTGCCCTCGTCCGCCAGGGCCGCCTCGCCGTCTACCCCTCCTCCCATGGCCAGGAGGCCTGCCAGACCGGCGCCGCGCTCGCGCTGGCCGACGGCGACTGGCTCTTCCCGACCTACCGCGACACCGCCGCCGTCATCGCGCGCGGCGTCGACCCCGTCGAGGTCCTCACCCTGCTCAAGGGCGACTGGCACGCGGGCTACGACCCCTACGCCCACAACGTCGCCTCCCAGGCCACCCCGCTGGCCACCCAGCTGCTGCACGCCGTCGGCGTCGCCCACGCCGCCCGCCTGCGCGGCGAGGACACCGTGGTCATGGCGCTGTGCGGCGACGGCGCCACCAGCGAGGGCGACTTCCACGAGGCCCTGAACTTCGCCGCCGTGTTCAAGGCGCCGGTCGTGTTCTTCGTGCAGAACAACGAGTACGCGATCTCCGTGCCCCTGGCCAAGCAGAGCGCGGCCCCCTCCCTCGCCCACAAGGGCGTCGGCTACGGCGTCAACGGCGAACGCGTGGACGGCAACGACGCCGCCGCCGTACTCGCCGTCCTGGAGCGCGCCGTCGAGGCCGCCCGCTCCGGCGAGGGCCCGCAGCTGGTCGAGGGACACACCTACCGGATGCAGGCGCACACCAACGCCGACGACGCCTCCCGCTACCGCAGCGAGGACGAGGTCGACCCGTGGGTGGCCCGGGACCCCCTGCTGCGCATGGAGACCTACCTCAGGAAGAAGCGCGTGCTCACCAAGGCCCGGCAGGCCGAGATCACCGAGCGGGCGGAGAAGGTCGCCGCCCACATGCGCGAGGGCGTCAACAAGGACATCGAGCCGAACGGCGCCGAGCTGTTCGCGCACGTGTTCGCCGAACCCACCCCGCAGCTGACCGAGCAGGCCGCCTTCCTGGCCGACGAACTGAGCAGAGAGGGCAACTGAACATGGCGACCGAGAAGCTCTCCATGGCGCAGGCGCTCAACCGGGCGCTGCGCGACTCCCTCGCGGAGGACCCCTCCGTCTACGTGTTCGGCGAGGACGTCGGCCCCCTCGGCGGTGTCTTCCGCATCACCGACGGCCTGACCGCCGAGTTCGGCGAGGACCGCTGCTTCGACACCCCGCTCGCCGAGTCCGGCATCGTCGGCATGGCCGTGGGCATGGCGATGAACGGCATGCGCCCGGTGGTCGAGATGCAGTTCGACGCCTTCGCCTACCCGGCCTTCGAACAGATCGCCAGCCACGTCGCCAAGACCCGCAACCGCACCCGCGGCAAGGTCGGCCTGCCGATGGTCATCCGCGTCCCCTTCGCGGGCGGCATCGGCGGCGTGGAGCACCACTGCGACTCCTCCGAGGCCTACTACGCACACACTCCGGGCCTGAAGGTCGTCACCCCGGCCACCCCCGAGGACGCCTACTACCTGCTGCGCGAGGCCATCGCCTCCCCCGACCCCGTGGTCTTCATGGAGCCCAAGAAGCTCTACTGGGCCAAGGAGGAGATCGACTTCGACCGCCCCGCCCCCGGGATCGGCAGGGCCGTGATCCGCCGTGAGGGCACCGACGCCACCCTCATCGCCTACGGGCCGTCCGTGCCCACCGCGCTGGAGGCCGCCGAGGCCGCAGCCCAGGAGGGCCGCAGCCTCCAGGTCGTGGACGCGCGCTCGGTCGTGCCCTTCGACGACGAGACCGTCTGCGCCGCCGTCCGCTCGACCGGGCGCGCCGTGGTGGTCGCCGAGGCCAGCGGCTACGCCAGCGTCGCCTCGGAGATCGTCGCCCGCGTGACCGAACGCTGCTTCCACTCGCTGGCCGCCCCGGTCCGCCGGGTGACCGGTTTCGACATCCCCTTCCCCCCGCCCAAGCTGGAGCGCTTCCAGCTGCCGAGCGTGGACCGCATCCTCGACGCCGTCGACGACCTGCAGTGGGAGGACCAGTGACGACCCGCATCTTCGACCTCCCCGACCTGGGAGAGGGCCTCACCGAGGCCGAGGTGGTCAAGTGGCTGGTCGCCGTCGGCGACACCGTCACCCTGGACCAGCCGATCGTCGAGGTGGAGACCGCCAAGTCCATCGTCGAGGTCCCCTCGCCCTTCGCCGGGACGGTCGGCGTCCTGCACGGCGAGGAGGGCGAGGTCCTGGCGGTCGGAAAGCCGCTGATCACCGTGGACACCGCCGAGGCCGCGCCGCAGGCGCAGGCCCCGGAAGAGGCTTCGGTGGCCTCGGCGGCCGAGACCGACGCCGCGGGTGAGCGCTACCGCGAGGAGGAGCGCGCGGGTTCGGGTTCGGGCAACGTCCTGATCGGCTACGGCACCCCCGAGTCCACGGGCTCCGGTCGCCGCCGCCGTCCGCGCAACCGCCCCCCGGTGCGCGGCGCCCAGCCGCCCGCCCCGGCGGTACCCGCCCAGACCACCCCGGTGCGCCGGGTCCCGCTGGTCACCTCGCCGCTGGTCCGCCAGCTCGCCCGCGAGGCCGGACTGCGCGTGGCCGACATCGAGGGCAGCGGCCCGGGTGGCCTGATCACCCGCCGCGACGTACGCTCCGCGATCGAGGCGGCCGGTGCCAACACCGCTCCGGCCCCGTCCGCCCCGATCGCGGCCCCCGCTCCGGCAGCCGAGCGCGCTCCCGTCGAGCCGGGCGCGGTCGACACCCGCACCGGTCTCACCGAGTCCCAGCGGGTCCCGATGGGCACCTTCCGCAAGGCCGTGTCCGCCTCGCTCACGCGCAGTCGCACCGAGATCCCCGAGGCCACCGTGTGGGTGGACGTGGACGCCACCGAACTGGTGCGCCTGCGCCAGTCCGACCCCGAGGGGCCGGGCCTGCTCGCCTACGTGGCGCGGTTCGTGCTCGCCGGTCTGCGCGCCTACCCGGAGCTCAACGGCCTGGTGGACACCGAGCGCGGGGAGCTCGTCCAGTACGACGGCGTCAACCTCGGCCTGGCCGTCCAGACCGACCGCGGCCTCGTCGCCCCGGCGGTCATGGGTGCGCACAAGCTCACCACCGCCGAGCTGGACACCGAGATCAAGGGGCTCACCCGCCTGGCCCGCGAGGGCAAGGCCACCCCGGCCCAGCTCACCGGCGGCACGTTCACGCTGAACAACTTCGGTTCGCTCCGCGTGGACGGCAGCGCCGCCATCATCAACCACCCGCAGGTCGCGATCCTGGGCATCGGCCGGATCATCGACCGCCCCTGGGTGGTGGACGGCGAGCTGACGGTCCGCAAGATCACCCAGCTGTCGTTCGCCTTCGACCACCGCGTCTGCGACGGCGGCGCGGCAGCAGGCTTCATGCGCGTCGTCGCCGACGCCATGGAGAACCCGGCCGGGGCCATCGCTCACCTGTGAGCCGGGTTCGGGGATAACGAGCGCCCCGGAGGAGTCGGCACCTCCGGGGCGCTTCCTCATGTCCGGCCGTCTGCCAGGGCCGTGTGCATCCGTTCGAGCCTCGGGCCGAAGGCGCCACGGATGCCGACGGCGGCGGCGAGGTCGCCCGCCGGGCCCAAGCCCGTGCTGATCTCCACCAGGTCCGTGTGCCGGGTACCGGAACCGTGCGGCTCGACGGTGTGGGTGTGCCGCCAGTAGCGGAACGGGCCGCGCACCTGGAGGTCGCTGAACGACCGCCCCTCCTCGTAGGCGTCGATGACGGCGGTCCAGCGGACCGGGAAGACCCCGGCCGCGCCCCAGCGCAGGTCCAGGACCTCGCCTTGGCCGAAGCGCTCCGGCCAGTGCAGGACCTCCACCCCGGGCGGCATGGCGTCCAGGAAGCCCGCCTCGCTCTGGATCAGTGCGAAAACCCGGTCCGGCGGCGCGGCGAAGTCCTCGGTGACCCGCAGTTTCGTGGTGCGTCGCGGTCGGATCCTGGGGTCGCGTTCTCGCATGGATTCCCTCGTGTCGGAGAGCAGTCACGGTGTCGGGTTCCCAGCATGCCAGCGGTTCCGGCGGCCGTCCCGGACCGGACACGGCGGTGCCCCCGGTCCGGAGACCGGGGGCACCGTTTGTCCCCTTGTCGACTCACCGACCTGTCGCTCAGCCGCCGAGTCGACAAGGCGACAGGTCGATCAGATTCCTTGTCTGCTCCGCCTACCCCTGCTGCTCCGTGCCCTTGGCCACCAGGGTGAGCACGTCGTAGGTGGCGACGGCCTCGCCGTCCTGGTCGGTGACCACGGCGTCCCAGCGGACCTCGCCGTACTCGGCGTTGGTGCGCGGAGTGATCTGCTTGGCGGTCAGCGTCACCTTGATCACCGCGTCCTCCTTCACCGGAGTGAGGAAGCGCAGGTTGTCCACACCGAAGTTGGCCAGCACCGGGCCCGGGGCCGGGTCCACGAACAGGCCCGCGGCCAGCGACACCACCAGGTAGCCGTGCGCCACGATCCCGCCGAAGAGCGGGTTGGCGGCGGCGGCCTCCTCGTCGGTGTGCGCGTAGAACGTGTCACCGGTGAACTCCGCGAAGTGGTCGATGTCCGCGCGGGTCACCGCGCGCTCGACCGACTCGATGGTGTCGCCGATCCGCAGCTGGCTCAGGTCCTTGCGGAACGGGTGCACGTCCCCCACACTCCGGCGCGAACCCGTGGTCCAGTGGCCGGTGATCGCGGTGAGCATGTCCGGGGAGCCCTGGATCGCGGTGCGCTGCATGTGGTGCTTCACGCCGCGCACCCCGCCCATCTCCTCGCCGCCGCCCGCGCGGCCGGGACCGCCGTGCACCAGCACCGGCAGCGGGGAACCGTGGCCGGTGGACTCCTTGGCGTCGTCCCGGTTGAGCACCAGGACGCGACCGTGCCAGGGGGCCACGCCCAGGACGACCTCGCGCGCGACGTCCTCGTCATTGGTGACCAGCGAACCCACCAGGCTGCCCTGGCCGCGCGCGGCCAGCTCGACCGCTTCGGCGACGGTGTCGTAGGTGATGACCGTGCTGACCGGCCCGAAGGCCTCGATGTCGTGCGGTTCCTTCGCGCCGGGCTCGGCACGCAGCAGGATCGGCGACATGAACGCTCCGGTCTCCGCGTCCGCGCCGAGTACCTCGACCTGCTCCGGGTCGCCGAACACCAGCTCACTGGAGGTGCGCAGGGCCTTGACCGCCTTGCGTACCTCCTCGCGCTGGTCCAGGGAGACCAGCGCGCCCATCCGGACGTCCGGGTTGTCGGCGGCACCCACGACCACCTTCGCCAGCCGGTCCTTCAGCGCCTCGGTGACGGCCTCGGCCATCGACGAGGGCACGAGGACCCGGCGGATGGCGGTGCACTTCTGACCCGCCTTGACCGTCATCTCCGCCACGACCTGCTTGACGTACAGGTCGAACTCGGGGTCCTCCGCCTTCACGTCCGGGCCGAGGATCGAGCAGTTCAGCGAGTCGGCCTCGACGTTCAGCTGGACCCCGCCGCTGACCACGTTCGGGTGGTCGCGCAGCAGCGCGCCCGTGGCCGCCGATCCGGTGAAGCCAACGATGTCCTGTGGGCCCAGGTTGTCGAGCAGCCCTCGGTGGCTGCCCACCAGCAGCTGGATCGACCCTTCGGGCATGAGACCGGACTCGACCATCCGCTTGACGACGGCGACCGTCAGGTACGAGGTCTGCCCGGCGGGCTTGACGATGCTCGGAAGCCCCGCGAGGAAGGCTGGAGCGAGCTTCTCCAGCATGCCCCAGACGGGGAAGTTGAAGGCGTTGATCTGCACCGCGACGCCCGGCCGGGACGTGTAGACGTGCTGTGCGACGAAGGTGCCGCCCTTGCTCAGCGGCTCCAGCGGACCGTCCAGGATGACCGTCGAGTTGGGCAGCTCGCGCCGACCCTTGCTGGAGAAGCTGAAGAGCGTGCCGAAGCCGCCGTCCACGTCGACCATGGTGTCGCGCTTGTTCGCGCCGGTCCGGTACGAGAGAGCGTAGAACTCGTCCTTGTATCCCATGAGGTGCTTGGCGACCTCCTTGAGGATGTTCGCCCGCTGGTGGAACGTCAGCTTGCGCAGCTCCGGCCCGCCGACCTCACGCGCGTACCCGACCATCGCCGCGACGTCGGGCCCGTTCTTCGAGATCCGCGCGACGGTCTCGCCGGTGTTCGCGTCAGCCAGCGGCGCACCCTCGTCCGCGGGGGCGAACCACGATCCCTGCGCGTAGCTCTCCAGTACTTCGGACACGTGACGGTCCTCTCCTCGTTCGGGTCTCTGCGAACAGTATTACAGACCGATCGGTCAGTAAATAGTCCCGTGCGTGGTCCTGTGCCTGCACGACCAGTGCCTTCCCCGGGAACCGCAGGTCGCCCAGGGCCTCCCCCCAGGCTGACTTACCGTGGAACCATGACCAACTACGCGCGGATGTACCGCCTTGGTTTCACCCCCTGGGAGCGCTACGGCCCCGCCGCGGGGGCCCAGCTCCGCTGCTGGCTCGAACGCGAGTCGACCGAACGCGAAGGCCCCGGCCGCGCCCTGGATATCGGCTGCGGCCGCGGCCAGTTCACCCCGGAGCTCGTCAACCACGGCTGGGAGACGGTCGGCGTCGACCTTGTCCCGGCTGCTGTCGAGGCCGCTCGGGAAAGGGGCCCCGCCGAGGCCACCTACGTCGTCGGTGACGCCGCCAACCTCTCCCCCGACCTCGGTAAGTTCGACCTCTTTCTCGACATCGGCTGTTTCCAAGGCCTGGGTCAGGCACAACAGTCCGCCCTGGCCCGAGGAGCCACGGCCCTCGCCAACCCGGGCGCCACCCTCCTGATGCTCGCCTTCGGGGACTCCCTCTTCCGCCGCATGGTCGAGGGGGTTTCGCAGACGGAGGTCGAAGCGGCCTTTCAACCATCAGAGTGGGAACTCCGCGACGTCGAAGCCGCCTCCACCGAAGGCCTCGGTTTCCCCATGAACCGCACCAACCCCAAGTGGTACAGGTTCCGCCGCATCTCCAGCTGACTCAGAGCATCTCTCATCCCTCCTGCCCGCCCCAGAGGAGGCTGGAGGAGCCCAGAGGAACTGGAGGAGAACGCGCCCCGCGCTAACAGCCGGACACCGCCATGGACGCAGATGTAACTGCCGGGCTCCCTGTGTTGTGTGTGCATCCCCGGGTTCAACCCCACACAGCGCCGGGGGCAGACCACCCCGGGCACGAGGACTGGCACACCGGCGCGCCGGTCCACCGGGGTGACGGGGCGTTCCTCGGGGTGGTATCCGTGAGGTTCCGGGGCATCCGGAAACGAAATTCCTCGCAACGAAACCCGTGGTAACCGCCCCCCGCAACCGCCCCCTTTTGTTGAGGAGAGCTCCGTGTCCCTTGTTCAGATCGTTCGTACGGTGGGCATTGCGTTGATCGCTGGGGGCATAGCCCTCGGGTTGATTCCCCAGGGGCGGTGCGGATCGGGTTGGGGAGGCCCGTTCCATGCTGAGGGCGGTTCTTTCGGGTGGTTCGCCTACGAGGGAACACCCGGCACGATGATCGCCGCGTGTGAGACGGTGATGGCGCCGGTGAGGTCATGGGCGATCGCGTTGATCGTGGTCGGGGCAACGCTATTGCTGGGTGCGTGGTTCCACACCGCGAACCGGCCGAAGCAGTAGGTGCCCCTCAGGCCCGGGAGCGGGCGCGGATCTCTCTGGCGGTCTCGCCGAACTCGGCTCTGAGCATCCTGCCCAGGTGGCCCGCGTCGAGAACACCCCAGCGGGCGGCGATGGCCGGGGTACTGCGGTCCGCGAGGAGCGGGTCACCGAGATCGCGGCGGATACGGGACAGTCTTTCGGTGCGGATCCAGCGGGCGAGGGTGAACCCCCTGGCCTGGCACAGCTTGTGCAGGTAGCGCGGGGAGATGTGGTGGGCTGAGGCGACGGACTCCACGGACAGGCCCGGGTCCGACAGATTGGCCAGACAGAACGCCTGGATGCGTTCCCAGGGGTCCTCCCCCGCTTCGGGGAGGGCGTCGATGAAGGCCGCGCAGACCAGGGACACCAGTGCGGTGGCCAGATGGTGCTGCGCGCCGGCCGCGGAATCGGAGCCCTGTCCGGTAGCGACCCCCTGGAGCATCGTGGTGAGCAGCGCTCCGGTGCCGCGCTCGGCGGGAACGGGGATGGCCACGCGTTGGCGCAGCTGGTCCGCGTGTGCCCCGAAAAGGTAGGCCGGGATCCCCACGACCATGGTGTCGTAGGACTCCCAGAACGGGAGCTCGTAAGGCCGTCCGGACTCGTAGATGACCAGGTCGCCGGGGCTGAGCAGGCACTGCCGCCCGCCCTGGTCCACCCCCGCCCTGCCGGAGACGTGCCAGGCCACCTTGATCAGGTCCGGGTCGGTGGAACTCATCACCGAGCGCTCCCGTTTCACCGTCACCGGGTCGGCCTGGATCCGGGTGAGCACCAGTTCGTCCACCCGCATGCTGCCGAACTCGCCGCGGAAGGAACGTCCGTCCTCCGCGCGGATGCGCAGGGGGGCGAAGGCCTGGGACGCCGCGGCCTCGAAACCCTCGATCCGGTCCATGGAGTGCACAACGGTCATGTCCGTCCCCTTCCCCCACGTCCCGGCGCCGACATGGACCTGGCCAAAGGTTAGCCGCGCCACTCCGAACCGAACAGGGTGTGCGTGAAACGGCGACTGTTCGTGCGGACGATGGAGACTCCTCCGACGGTTGTGTGACTACGGTCACTCCCAAGCGACGAAGGGGAACCCATGCCAGACCACGTCCACAAGGACCTGCGCACCGACATGTTCATCGACGGCGAGTGGACCACCGGGACCGGCACCGGGACCATCCCCACGTACGACCCGGGCACGGGAACAGTCATCACCGAGATCCCCGAGGCCAGCGAAGCCGATGTGAACGCCGCGGTGGACGCCGCCGCGAAGGCTTTCGAGTCCGCCGAGTGGGCGGGCATGCTTCCCGCCGCCCGCGCCAAGCTCTTGCTCGACCTGGCCGACCTGCTGGAGGCGGAGGCCGACGCCTTCGCCCGCCTGGAGACCACCGACCAGGGCCAGCCGCTCGGCATCAGCTCCGGGGTCTCCGTCCCCAACGCCGTCGAGCACCTGCGCTACTACGCGGGCTGGGTCACCAAGATCACCGGGGTCACCGCCCCGCTGTCCGTCCCCGACGTGGACTACCGGACCCGCCGCGAACCACTCGGTGTCTGCGCGCTCATCACGCCGTGGAACTTCCCGCTGATGATCCTCATGTGGAAGCTCGCCCCCGCACTGGCCACCGGCAACACCGTGGTCATCAAGCCCGCCGAGCAGACCCCGCTCACCACGCTCCGCCTCACCCAGCTGGTCCGCCGAGCGGGCATCCCCGACGGGGTCGTCAACGTGGTCACCGGCGGCCCCGAGGTCGGCAAGGCCCTGGTCGCGCACCCCGAGGTCGCCAAGGTGTCCTTCACCGGATCCACCGAGGTCGGCCGCGAGATCTCCGCCCGGGCCGGGCACGACCTCAAGCACGTCTCCCTCGAACTCGGCGGAAAGGCACCGTCGATCATCACAGCCGACGCCGACATCGACGCCGCCGTCCAGGGCAACCTCATGGGCGGTCTGCTCAACTCCGGTCAGGTCTGCGCCGCCTACACCCGCTTCTTCGTGGACGCCGCCCGCCACGACGAGTTCGCGGAGAAGCTCGCCGCCGGGGCCGCCTCGATGCGCCTGGGCCACGGCCTGTCCGAGAACACCGACCTCGGCCCGGTGGTCTCCGCCGAACAGCGCGACCAGGCCGAAAGCTACGTCGCCATCGGCCGAGACACCGATGGCGCCCACCTGCACGACCGCGCCCCCGCTGAGGGTGAGGGTTACTTCGTCCGGCCCGCCGTTTTCTCCGGGGTCACCGACGACATGCGCATCGCCCGCGAGGAGATCTTCGGCCCGGTGCTGTCCGTGCTCCCCTACGACGACCCCGACGAACTCGTCGCCCGGGCCAACGACACCGACTACGGCCTGGCCGCCGTCGTGTGGTCGCGCGACATCGGCGTGGCCAACCGCCTGGCCGCCCGGGTCCGCGCGGGCACGGTGTGGATCAACATGCCTCCGTTCCTGGACGCCGCCGCCTCCTGGGGCGGGATGAAGGCCTCTGGTCTGGGCCGCGAGATGGGCTGGTCCGCCATCGAGGCGTTCACCCAGGTCAAGAGTGTCTGGACCAATCTGGCCTGAGTCGCCCTCTCGACAGGTGCCCTTAACGACGTGTCGACTTGTCGGGAAGCCGACTCACCGACTTGGAGATCTGGCGACACCGCTTACCAACGCCCCCGCCCACCTTCCGCGAAGGACCACGATGGCCGGCAACCCAGCCCACCCTAAACATCCGCTCGACGCCCTCACCCCGGACGAGATCACCGCCACCCGCGACCTCCTCACCCGCACCGGGCACGCCACGCCCCGGAGCAGGTTCGTGTACGTCGGACTCGAGGAACCCGCCAAGCGCGACCTGCTCGCCCACGCCGCCCGCGCCCCCGGCCGCGGCCCCGGGCCCGCCAACGCCCCGGACCGGCGCGTACGCGTCATGCTCCTGGACACCGGGGGCGGCCCCTCCCGTGACCTCGTCGTCTCGCTCACCCACGACCGGATCGACTCCGACCGTGTACTCGACCCCCTCACCGACGGCCAGCTACCCGTCCTCGACGAGGAGTTCGAGCTGGTCGAGCGGGTGCTGACCGCCGACGAGCGCTGGCTCAAGGCCCTGCGCGACCGCGACCTCGACCCCGCCCGGGTCCGGGTGGCACCGCTGTCCGCCGGGGTCTACGACGACGAGTACCCCGAAGAGCGCGGCCGCCGCATCCTGCGCGGGCTCGCCTTCGTCCAGGAGCACGAGGCCGACCACCCCTGGGCGCACCCGGTGGACGGGCTCGTCGGCTACGTCGACGTCGCCAACCACACCGTGGACCGCGTCCTGGACTTCGGCCCGGTCCCAGTGCCCTCGGTCAACGGGAACTACACCGACCCCGAGCTGGTCGGCCCGCACCGCACCACCCAGAAACCCATCGAGATCACCCAGCCCGAAGGCCCCGGCTTCACCCTCGACGGCAACTTCCTCACCTGGGAGAACTGGTCGCTGCGCATCGGCTTCGACGCCCGCGAGGGGCTGGTCCTGCACCAGATCTCCTTCCATGACCGCGACCAGAACCGCGAGCGCCCCCTCATCCACCGGGCGTCCATCGCCGAGATGGTCGTCCCCTACGGCGACCCCTCCCCGGTGCGTTCCTGGCAGAACTACTTCGACACCGGCGAGTACATGGTCGGCCGGTACGCCAACGCCCTCCAACTCGGCTGCGACTGCCTCGGCGACATCACCTACCTGGACGCCGTGATCGCCGACGAGTCCGGCGCGCCCAGGACCCTGCCCAACGCCGTGTGCATGCACGAGGAGGACTTCGGCATCCTCTGGAAGCACACCGACCTCTGGGCGGGCTCGGCCGAGACCCGCCGCCAGCGCCGCATGGTGATCTCGTTCTTCACCACCGTGGGCAACTACGACTACGGGTTCTTCTGGTACCTGTACCTGGACGGAACCATCGAGTTCGAAGCCAAGGCCACCGGCATCGTCTTCACCTCGGCCCACCCCGGTGGCGATTACCCGTACGCCTCCGAAGTCGCCCCCGGCCTGGGCGCGCCCCTGCACCAGCACCTGTTCTGCGCCCGCCTGGACATGAACCTGGACGGGACCACGCACCGGGTGGAGGAGGTCGACGCGGCGCGCGTGCCCATCGGCCCGGACAACCCGCGCGGCAACGCCTTCACCCAGAAACGCACCGTGCTCGCCTCCGAACTCGCGGCCCAACGCCTGGCGGACGCCTCCGTGGACCGGGTGTGGCACGTGTCCAACCCCGAGTCGCGCAACCACCTCGGCCGGCCGGTCGCCTACGCGCTGCACCCCGAGGGCAAGCCGGTGCTGCTCGCCGATCCCGCGTCCTCCGTGGCGGCGCGGGCGGCCTTCGCCACCAAACACCTGTGGGTGACCGCCCAGGACGACAGTGAGCGCTACCCCGCCGGTGACCTGGTCAACCAGCACCACGGCGGGTCGGGCCTGCCCGCGTTCACCGCCGAGGACCGGGCGATCGACGGCCAGGACGTGACCGTCTGGCACACCTTCGGCCTGACCCACGCGCCCCGCCCCGAGGACTGGCCGATCATGCCGGTGGACTACACGGGCTTCAAGCTGCGCCCGGTGGGCTTCTTCGACCGGAACCCGACGCTGGACGTCCCGCCCACGGTGAGCGCGCACGGCTGCTGCGCGGACTGATCCGAGCCGCTCGCACCACACCGGATAAGCGGTGAAAGCTGGGAAAGCGGGGGAAGCGGTCATTTCGGCGGTGCGCCGGAGCCCTTCCCCCGCGCCCTATCCACACGTGGATTTGTCGACAAATCAACTCAGACGCCGCCCGCTCAACCTGAGCCCGTCACGTCCTACCCGGCCAACTAGCCGGCCAACGGCCTGGTCAGAGACAGCACCTCAGCGCCCGGCAGCTCGGCCAGAAGCGGCCCCGGGACCCGCAGCTTGGAGCGGCGCAGGCCGCTGCCCACCACCACCCACGGGGTGTCGTACACCCGCTTGTCCACCAGGACCGGCCATCCCTTCGGCAGCCCGAACGGCGTGATGCCGCCGTACTCCATGCCGGTCAGTCCGGTCGCCTCGTCCATCGGCGCGAACGACGTCTTGCGCGCGCCCAGGTGCTTGCGCAGCACCCCGTTGACGTCCGCCCGGTCGGTGGCCAGCACCATGCACGCCGCGTACGTCACCTCACCGCCGCGCTTGGCGGACAGCACCACGCAGTTCGCGCTGGTTTCCAGCGTCAGCCCGTAGGCCTCGCAGAACTCCGCCGTGTCCGCGAGCTCGGGGTCGATCGCGGCGGCCCGCACCGAGCCGTCGAAGGGGGCGATCGCCGCACGCACCGGGTCGGCCGTCAGTTCCGGGTGGTCGTGCGCCGCCACCCACTCGATCCGCTCCGCCATGCCCGCTCCCCGTTCCCGTACATATCCACGTTCCCGCTTCCGTGCGCCACCATGATGCCTCAAGCCGGGGAAACGGCCGTACCCGGACCGTGAACGGGTCGTCGAGATCCGGGACCTGAAGGTGTCCCGCCCGACCGCAGCCCGCCCGGCCTGGGTCCGGCCGCCGCGCACACCATGCACGGTTCGGTCGGCACGCTTGGCCCCGAAGACCTCATGATCATGCTGGTCCAGCTGGAGGAACGCGGGCTGATCACCTCCCAGCCGCCCCTCCCCGCTCCCGGTCAGTCCCCGCGCCGCCGGAGGATCTCCTCGGCCAGGTCGGCGAGCCCGTCGGCCAGGTAGCCCGGCCAGCCGTGTACCGCGGCCAGGTACGGCTCCGGGATGGCCGAACGCCCCCACCTGGCCCCGACCAGCGCCCCGGCGATGGCCGCGACGGTGTCGGTGTCGTCCCCCGCGCGCACTGCCGCCCGCATCGGGGCCGCGTACCGGTCCGGATCACCCTCGTGCACAGGGGTATGGACGATCGCTGACCATCTCGGGCATCTCGCCCGGGCCCAGGCGTGCGGCGAACTCGTAGGGGACGCCGAGGGCGTCCCCGCGAGCCGCTCCGAGAAGGACTCCGGCGGCCCGGTCCTCCCGGGTGTTTCGGGCGGGGTCTGTGTTGCTGGGGGTTATGGGGCCTCACAGAACAGGGGCGGGGATTGTCGCAGTTCGACTCTACCGAGGAGCTCACTGTCCGCATCTGGCCTGATAGAGGGGCCTACGTGGGGGTTCATCACCGTACAATCCGACACATGGATTCCCCCAGTCCCGCCCCTTCCTCCGGCATCACGCTGCACGGACGCGTCCGCCTCGGCGAACGCGTCGGCGGCGACGGCTCGGTGTCCGTGTACCGCGGACACGACACGGTCGCGGACGTACCGGTCACGGTCACCCTCCTGGACCCGGAGCTGGCCGCCGACCCCGTCGTCGCGCATGCCTTCCTGGGCCGGGCCCAGACCCTGGCGGCCCTCGACGCCCCCAACCTCGTGCGGGTTCTGGGCGACGGGCGGGACGGCGACCACGTGTACCTGGTCACCGAACCGATCCCGGGGGAGACCCTCAGCGAGGTGCTCGGCGGTGGTGAGCAGGGGCTGCGCTACAGCCCGCGCCTGGCGCTGTCGATCGTGGCCGACGTCCTGGCGACTCTGCGGGAGGCGCACGAGGTGGGGCTGGTTCACGGCCGCCTCACCCCGGACGACGTGGTCATGGACGACGACGGAGGGGTGACGGTCACCGGTTTCGGGCTGGTCGGGGTCGAGGAGCTGACCCCGCGCACGGACGTGCACGCCGTCGGGGCGCTCCTGCACAGCCTGATGACGGGCTCGCTCCGGGCCGAGGACGGTGAGCCGCTGCGGCCGTCGTCCGTGGTGCCCGGCCTGCCGCCGGACCTGGACATGCTGGTCGCCAACGCCACCGAACCCAATCCGCGCTACCGCCCGCGCGACGCCGGCCAGTACCTGACCCTGGTCGAACAGGTCCTGAGGTCGCTGCCCACGCCGGCAGAGGAGGGCGACGCCACCCAGCCGATCCCGGTGGTGGGGGCGCATACCGCACAAGGTGCCGGGCACGGCCCTGACGACACCGGCCGGGACACCAAGGCGGCCCCGCCCCTGTGGCGGCGTATCCCCGTCCTGGTCACCGCCGGTGTCCTGGTCCTGGCGCTCTTCGCCGCCGGGTGGGCCCTGGCCCCCGAGGAGGCGGTCGAACTCCCCGACCTCACCGGGTTCTCCCCGGAGATGGCGGAGGTGGAACTGGCCGCACTGGAGCTCGACCTCTCCTTCAACTACGCGGACACCTACAGCGACGACATCGAACCCGGCGAGGTGGCCTCGACCGATCCCGCCGCGGGCACGGAGCTGGCGGGCGGGGAATCGATCCTGCTCTCGCTGTCCGTCGGCCCCCAACACGCCGAGGTCCCGGACGTGGTCGGCGGTACCGAGAACGACGCCCGCAACTCCCTGCGGGAGGCCGGGTTCACCGTGGTCGAGGTGGTGCAGGAGCACTCCGCCGACCAGATCCCGGGCACCGTGCTCTCCTCCGCACCGGAGGCGGGCGAGGACGGGGACCGGGACGAGGCGGTGACCCTGCACGTCAGTGAGGGCGTCATCGTGCCCGGCCTCGTCGGGATGGGGCAGACGGAGGCCGCCGAGGCCCTCGTGGGGCTCGGCCTGTCCGTCTCCGTGGCGGAGGCCGCCCATGACACCGCCCCCGAGGGCGAGGTCAGCGGCCAGGACCCCGAACCCGGCGCGATCCTGCCCGAGGACGGTACGGTCACGATCACCGTCTCCACCGGCCCCGAGGAGGTCGAGGAGGAACCGGAGGAGGACGCACCAGGCGGGGACTCCGGCGACTCCGAGGACTCCGAGGGCTCTGGAGACGGCGGAGTTCAGGAGGAAGCCCCGGGCTCCGCCTGCTCCGGCCAGGCCTGGAACCCCCGCACGGTCTACGACGAGGGCGACCAGGTCCACTACGAGGGCCGTGTCTACGAGGCCCGCTGGTGGATCCAGGGGATGCCGCCGAACGCGGGCGGCGAGTGGGGCCCCTGGTCCGATCAGGGCCCCTGCTGACCCACCCTCTTCCCCGTGATCTTGCTACCAGAAGCAAGTTCGGCGTCGATTTCGCTTCTGGTAGCAAGATCACCGGGGGTGTCACCGGGGGTGTCGTTACTTCTCGGGGCGGAAGGCCGCGCGGTGGTCGCGGGCCCACGCTCGGAAGGTCAGGGCCGGGCGGCCGAGCACCCGGGCGACGTCTTCGGAGATCTCTTCGGGGACGTCGATGTTCTCGCCCCAGTGAGTGATGATCTGGTCGGCGAAGTCCGCGCCGACCGCCTCGGTGAGTTCGTCCCTGGCCTCGTCCAGCGGCTGCTCCTGCCAGCGGGCCGGGACGCCGATCTCCTCGCCGATCACCCGCACCTGGTCGGCCTGGCTGATCACCTCGGGCCCGGTGACCACGTAGGCGCGGCCCGCGTGCCCGTCGTCCACCAGCGCCCGGACCGCCATCTCGGCCACGTCCCGTTCGTGCACCAGCGAGCGCGCCGCCCCGCCGAAGGGTGCGCGCACCACACCCCGGTGCACCTGATCAGCCCAGGCCAGCGTGTTCACGGCGAGGCCGCTCACCCGGAGGAAGGTCCACTCGGGGACCGCTCCCCGCACGGCACGCTCCACCCCGCCCCACACTCCGCCGCTTCCCTCAGCGGCTCCTGTGGCGGACAGGTAGACCACCCGGCCCACGTGCTCGCCCAGCGCCGCGGCCACATCGGCCGCCCCCTCGGCGGCCTCGTCGGTCCCGGGCCACACCAGGTACGCGGCGGCCGCTCCCTTCGCGGCCGCGGCCACGTCCGCGGGGTCGGTGACGTCACCCCGGACCACCTCCGTCCCCGCGGGTAGATCAGCCTGTGCGGGGTTCCTGCTCAGGGCCCGCACGGGGAGCCCCTCCGCGAGCAGCCCCGTCACCACGTGTCGCCCGGTGTTGCCCGTGGCTCCGGTCACCAGAATCGGTTGTGCCGTCGTCGTCATCGTCGCTCCTGCGTCGGGTCCGGTTCCTTTCCCGACAGCCAACTTCCTCAACCAATGTTGAGGTCAAGCCCTGGCTCCGATGAATTCCCCGAGCCGCTGGCTGTGGGGCGCCGGGACACCGATTCGCGGCTGAATGTATGCCCTGGCTACATGTGAATCAGGTCACTCCGGTTCTACCTTCGGGTTGGCACCCCCACTCAGGGGATGTCGCTGCTGATCTTCGCGTTCATCGTGGTCGTGATCGGCGGGACCACCTCGCTCACCGGCTGCGCGATCGCTTCGGCGGCGGTCGGCCTCATCCAGCAGTTCGCCAACTACTACACGATCGCCGGGCTGGGCGACATCGCCGTGGTCGCCGTCCTCGCCGCGGTCCTCGCGGTGCTGCTGTCCCTGCCCTTCTCCACCCTCCACGTCCCCGGGGTGTTCGAGCACGCCCTCAACAGCCCCTCGCCCCTGCGCCTGCTCGCACTGTGCCTGGTCTTCGGCGGCCTGGCCACCAGCTACGACCTCCTCCGCGGGCGGGTGGGGCTGCTGTCCTTCGGGCACGCCCTCTACTTCGCCTGCGGCGCCTACGCGGCGGCGCTCCTGATGTCCGTGCTGGAACTGCCCCTGCTGTGGGCGGCCCTGGTCTCGGTGGTCGGCGGAACCCTGCTCGCCCTGATCCTCGGCGCGGTGTCGCTGCGGGTCAACGGGATCGCGCTGGCCATGGTCACGCTCGCCTTCGCCGAGGCCGGCTCCATCCTCATCTCCCGCGACCCCGGCCGCTGGACCGGCGGCGGGGACCCGCCCGCCTGCTGTGGGCCGCGCGCCGGCTCATGGACGAGAGCCCCGGCCTGTACACACCCGAACGCCTCGCCGGGCTGCCCGAGAGCGTGCGCACCCTCGAACTCCCCGACGACAACCACTACACCCCGCTGTTCTCCTCAACCGCCGCCCTGGTCGCCGAGCAGATCCACGCCCTTGTCGAGCAGACCGTGCAGGTGGAGGGCGAGCTGTAGTTCCAGCGCGCGGTCGGGGTGCTGCCAGTCGGTCCCGATCAGCTGACCGATCCGTTCCAGGCGCTGCGCCACCGTGTTCACATGGATGTGCAGGTCGTCCTTGGCACGGGACAGGTTGCCCCCGGCCGCGAAGTAGGCGCGCAGCGTCTCCACCAGCAGGGTGCCCCGCTTGGCGTCGTACTCCAGCAGCGGCCCCAGGGAGGCGGTCACGAACCCTGGGACGTCGCGGTTCTGGCTCAGCAGCAGCCCGGAGAAACCGAGGTCGTCGGTGGTGGCGGCGTCCCCGTTCCGGCCCAGGGCCCGCAGTGTCTGCAGGCACCGCGCCGCCTCGGTGAACGCGTCCCGGAAGGACCCCGGGCCCCGGGTGGGCCCGGCCAGCCCGGCGGTCACCGGCCCGTTGGCGGCGGCCGCGAGTTCCGCCGTCACCTGGCGCCCCGCCTCCGAGGGGTCCGAACCGGGCAGGGCCAGCACCAGCCGACCGCCCCGGGTGGCCACCAGCCCTCCGGTGGTCTCGGCCGCGAAGGCCGCGGCCGAACGCAACCGCTGCGGGTCCGCCCCGGGAGCCTCGGCCACCACCAGCACGTGCGGGGTGTCCAGGTCGGCGTGGAGCAGGGCCGCCCGTTGACGCAGCGATACCGGATCGCGCGCGGGCACTTCCAGGAGTTCGTTGAGCAGGTCGCCGCGTACCCGGTGCTCGGTCTCGCTCACCGAACGGCGGATGAGCAGCAGCAGGGCGGTCACCATCGCGGCCCGCTCCAGGACCCGCTGGTCGGTGCTGTCCAGCTCCACCCCGCGCAGTACGAGGGTGCCCAGCGGCTCGGCGCCCGCCGCGGCCGCGGCCACCCAGGCACCGCCCACGGCCACCGCCCGGCCGCTGGCCAGGGAGGAGCGCGCCGCCTCGGCGAGTTCTACGTCCCCCTCCGTCAGGGGGTCCCCGCCGGGCGCGGGCTCGCCCGCCCCGCCGTCGGGCACGGCGGTCAGCGACACGTCCGAAGTGCGGTCATGGATGCGCACCGCGCCGCCCAGCACCTCGGCCACCGCCGCCGCGACCTCCCGCACCCCGCCCCCGCCGAGCACGAGGTCGGTGAACCGGTCGTGCGCGGCCGCCGACCGCTCCACCGAGGCGGTGTGCCGTTGCAGGCGCTGGTTGACGGTGTGCAGCTCGTCCAGGGCCCGCCGGGTGTCGTCAATGAGGTTGGCGTTGTCGATCGCGATCGCCGCGTGCGTGGCCAGCGACGACAGCAGCGCCACCTCCGAGTGCGCGAAGGGACGCTCCCGCCGGTTGGCCGCGAACAGCACCCCCACCCCGCGCCCGTTCATCTTCAGCGGCACGCCCAGGATGGCTACGAGGCCCTCCTCGCGCACCGCGTGGTCGATGTTCTCGGCGTGCTCGAAGCGCGGGTCCGTGAAGTAGTTGGCGGTCACGTACGGCAGCGACGTGCTCGCCACCAGACCGCCCAGCCCTTTGCCGTGCGCCAGCCGCACCCGCTGGAAGGTGGCGGAGACCGACCCCGACGTCACCCGCATGTAGGTGTCGCCCGCCTCCGGGTCGCTCAGCGTCAGATAGGCGACGTCCGTTCCCAGCAGGTGCCGCGCCCGCTCCACGATCGCCCGCAACACCTGGTCCAGGCTGCGCATCCCGGCCAGGTCGTTGGCGGTCTCGAACAGCGCGCTCAGCTCCGACTCGCGCCGCTGCCGGTCCCGCAGCACCGTCCGCACCCGAAGCGCGGCCAGCTTGGCGTTCTCCAGGGCCGCGACCGTTGTGCCGTCCGCCCCGCCGGAGCGCGCGCGGAGCACCGGCCGCTCGTACTCCACGGCCGGTGCGTCGCGCAGCAGCAGTTCCAGGAAGAGCGCCTGCTGCTCGGCCCCCGACCTCCCGGGGGAGGTGTCCTGGGGGTCAGGGGTGGTGTTCAGCTCGAACTCCAAGCTCCGTCGATGGGCAGGGACGCCCCGTTGACGAACGAGGCGTCGTCGGAGCACAGGTAGGCGACCATCTCGGCCACCTCGGACGGCTCGATCAACCGCTTCACCGGGCTGCGGGCCAGCAGCACCTCCGACACCACCTGCTCCTCGGGGATGCCGTGCGCCTCGGCCTGGTCCGCGATCTGCTTCTCCACCAGAGCGGTCCGCACGTAGCCGGGGTTCACACAGTTGGAGGTCACCCCGTGCGGCGCGCCCTCCAGCGCGACCACCTTCGAGAAGCCCTCCAGCCCGTGCTTGGCCGCCACGTACGCCGACTTGTAGGCGGAGGCGCGCAGCCCGTGCACCGAGGAGATGTTGACGACCCGGCCCCATCCCCGCTCGTACATGTGCGGTAGGGCCCCGCGCACCACGCGGAACGGTGATTCGACCATGAGTCGAAGAATGAAGGAGAAACGCTCCGGAGGGAAGTCCTGCACGGGGGAGACCGTCTGCACCCCGGCGTTGTTCACCACGATGTCCGCGCCCCGGGCCGCAGCCTCGGCCGCGTCCAGGTCGGTCAGGTCCAGCTGGACCGCCTCACCCACACCCTGTTCGGCGAGTTCGGCGAGGGCGGGTCCGTCGATGTCGGCCAGCCGGACGTCGGCCCCGGCGGCGGACAGGCGCAGCGCGCACGCCCGGCCGATTCCGCCGGCCGCGCCGGTCACCAGCGCGGTTCTTCCGGTCAGGTCGACCCACGTGGTGCGCGGGGACGGGTCGGGGTCGGCCCGGCCGGAGGGTGCGCAGGCGTCGGCGGGGGGACCGGGGGCCTGTCGCGCGGTGCCCGGCAGGAACTCGTGCGTCGTCATGCCAGAAAACTAGGCCGGGCCCGCATCCCGGGGGATAGGGCATGGGAACACACCCCCGGCGGCTGACATGTGGCCCCCGCCCATGCGGGGAAAGGCGACTGTGGACTTCCCACGGGCCAGGGGTGTGTGATCGGAGCCTCTTCAGGATATTGTCCAGGTCACTTCGGCCCTAGGCTTCGGGGCACCGGTTCGGCCGAACCTCCCCCCGCTCACCGTCCGACCCCGGAGCCGCACCACGCACTCCCCCACGCACTCCCCAGCCCCGAGGCCCCTGCCCGCACTTCTCGCCCTGGCCGCCGTCCTGCCCCGGTTGGCGGTCTGGCACGGCACCTCGGACACCACGGTGGCCCCGGCCAACAGCGACGCCGACAGGGCTCAGTGGGTGAACGCGTGGGATCTGCCCACCACCCCCGACAGCACGGAGAGCCTGCCCGGCTCCACCACCGCCGAGTACTACGGGGGCGGCGCGGGCGACGCGGCGGTCGCGTACTTCTCCGTCTCCGGAACGGGCCACGGCACACCGGGTCGGAAACGCCTACGCGCTGGGCTCCGACGACCTGCTCGGACTCTGGAACGTGGCCGTCACGACCTCGGTGACCGAGACCGTGCCGGGCTACTGGGAGCTCACCCCGGGCGGTTGCTAGGGTGCTCCGTCCCGGGCCAGGTCGCCGAAGTGCGCGGTCGCGGCGCCCAGGGCGAAGTGCGCGGCCTGATGCTCGGTCATCGGGATGATCCCGGCCGGCACCTGCACCCGGAAGGGGAACTCGTCGTCCGGACGGATCCGGAAGTCGTTGATCACCCCCTGGGACAGCAGGAGGGTCAGGGCCTCGCGGACGTGGCCGTTGCGGTTGTCTGACGCCCATATCGACATGTGACCACGGTAACCCGAAGAACCCCGGAAAAGCCGGTGCGGGCGGGCTTTCCAGCCCGCCCGCACGGTTTCCCCTCCCCTGGTCCCGGGACGGGCACGACCCCCGTGGTGCCCTTCCCCGAACGGCGCCCACGTGGTGGGGTCGGTCTAGGTCTCCTCGCTGACACGGGCCTCGCCCGCCAGCACGTGGGCGGTCAGCCGCCGCAGCGCGAGTCTGGTGGCCTCGAACTCCTCCTCCGGGAGGTCGATGACCCGTCCGATGGCCTCCGGGATGCCCCGGGTGCGCGCTCGCAGCGCGGCCCCCTCCTCGGTGGTGGTGACCAGCACCGAGCGTTCGTCGGCGGGGTCGCGGTCCCGCCGCAGGAGGCCGTTGGTCTCCAGGCGTTTGAGCAGCGGGGTGAGCGTGCCGTAGTCGAGCTGCAGCACCGCACCGATCTCCTTGACCGCGCACTCCCCGCGTTCCCACAGGAGCATCATCACGAGATACTGCGGGTAGGTCAGGCCGAGCGGATCCAGCAGCGGGCGGTAGAGGTTCGTGACGGCACGCGAAGCCGCGTACAGCGCGAAGCACATCTGCTCGTCGACTGCCGGAAGTTCGAAGTCGCCCACAGGGGCGGGGGATCGTTCGGGCATCACTCATCATCGTAGTAACCGCGCACCCGATGTCAAAGCCCACAATTACCTTGCGCGCGAGGGAAAAAGGGACAACGGGGGCAGAGGGTTGCAAGCGAGTACACGACGACGCCGATGCCCTACGGCACCGGCGTCGTCGCGCGAACATCGAGGTTCGTGGCGGCGGTCCGCGGAAGCGGGCCGCGCCGCTAATCCTGCTTCGGAAGACTGCTCGGCAGCCGCCGCTTGACCACCTTCCCGGTGGCGTTGCGCGGCAGCTCCCCCAGCACCACCACGTCACGCGGCACCGAGAACCGGCCCAGCTCTTCGCGCACGTGCATACGGAGCTCGTTCGGATCCACGGAGGAACCTTCGTACGGCACCACGTAGGCAGCGAACCGCTGCCCGAACTCCTCGTCGGGGACCCCGGTCACCACTACCTCGCGCACCGCGGGCATCGTCACGATCACCTCCTCCACCGGACGCGGGAAGACGTTCTCACCACCCGAGACGATCATGTCGTCGTCCCGCCCGGCCACGTGCAGCAACCCGTGCGCGTCGATGTGGCCCCGGTCGCCGGTCTCCATCAGACCGTCGGCCATCCGCTTGCTGTTGCCGTTCGTGTAGCCGTCGAAGAGCATCTCGTTGCCGACGTGGATCGCGCCCTTGCTCCCCTGCGGAACCTCCCGGCCCCGGTCGTCGAGCACCGCGATCCGGGTCCCCAACGGCGGCCGCCCCGCGGTGGTCGGCGCCAACCGCAGGTCCTGCGGGGTCGCGATGGTCGCCCAGGACACCTCCGTCGACCCGTAGAGGTTGTAGACCACGTCCCCGAACGCGTCCATGAAGTCGCTGATCAGCTGTGGGCTCATCGCCGAACCGCTGCACGCCACGATCCGCAGCGACGAGGTGTCGTACCGGTCCCGTGTCTCCCGGGGCAGGTCCATGATCCGCCGCAGCATCACCGGCACCGCGAACAGCGCCGTACACCGCTGCTCCTGGATCGTCCGCAGCGCGTCCTCCGGTTCGAACAGCCTGCGCATGACCAGGGTCGCCCGCATCGACATCCCCAGCTGCACCCCGGCCAGCCCCCAGGTGTGGAAGACCGGCGCTGACACCAGGATCCGGTCCTTGGAGTTCAACGGGATCCGGGACAGCACCGAGGCCGCGTCCTGCGGCCCCTTCGGCGTGGGACGGCGAGCGCCCTTCGGTGTGCCCGTCGTCCCCGAGGTCAGCACGATCAGTTTTCCCGGCCGCTCCGGCGGCTCCGGATCCGCCTCCGCGGAGTCCTTCGCCTCGGCCGGGATCCGGGGCCCCGGCACACTCGGCTCGCCCCACGCCGTCACCCGGGGGATCTCCGGCGGCAGCTCCTTGTACAGCTCCTCGAACTCGGCGTCCGCGATGAGCAGCGACACCTCGTTCCGCTTCACCACGTCCAGCAGCGGACCGGCCGCCAGCCCGGTGTTCAGCAGCACCGTGTCCGCGCCCAGGCGGCCACAGGCGACGGCGGCCTGCACCATTCCGCCGTGGTTGCGGCACAACAGCCCTACCCGGGACCCCTGCCGCACACCCATGCGGTGCAGCTCGCGGGCGAGCCGGCGTCCGAGCAGGTTCATCTCGCCGAAGGTCGTGCTCCCGGCCTCGTCGATCACCGAAACCTGGTCGGGCACACGCTCACCGGCGGCGGCGTAACCGCCCGCGATGGTCGCGCCCCAGGTCTTCAACGCGCGCAACTGACGGACGATCTTGTCCGGGCGGCCGGGAGAGAGCACCCCGGCCTTCACCAGGACCCGCACCACCTTGAGGGTGTGGCGCAGCTTGGACGGAGCGGGTGGGTTCGAGGACGGGTCGGACGGCGGGGGCGGGCTGCCGGCTTGGGACGCCATGGGGTCTCCGGGGGTTTACGGGTCCGGGCGAAGCGGTCCGCGCCCTCCGGGGAGCCTTCGCCTCGTGACTCCGCGGAGTACTGCGACCGTAGGCGAGGTGGACACGGAGTTTCTTCTTCACCGGGTGAGTGACTACTCGTGCGTAGTTGTCACCCGGGAGAGTGACGGGGGCCGGGCCAACACGGTCGGACGCGCTGACCCGGCCCCCTCTCAGCGGTCAGGAACAGGGGTCAGCGGTTCAGCCGCTCACCGTGATCGGGGCCGCGGGGTCGTCCGCGTTGGTCACCTCGTAGGTGGCGCTGAACCCGGCCTCATCGGTGTTGGGGCAGCCGAAACCGCCCTCCACCGAGACCGGTGTCGTGGTGTCGAAGGCCAGCGAGGACACGGGGTCGCCGTTGGTCCACTCGCCCCCGATCGGCGCGTCGGCATCAGGGCTGACCGTCGCGGTGCAGGTGGCCAACCCGGACGTGTTCACCACGATCCCCGCGGCCGGGACCACCATGGTCGCGACGGAGGGGGACCCGTGCTGCATCGTCATCTGCCACACGGGGTCGTTCACGGTGACGGTCGCGCTCACGAGGAAGACATTGGTCGTGCAGTCGGTGAAGTCCGGGGCGTTGATGGGACCGCCGACGGCGCCGTCGGGGTTGTGGTTTCCGGGGGCTCCGGGGATCAGGTTGTTGCCGTCCCCCGGGGCGCTGGTCGACACGTCGCAGGTGATCGTGACGTCTCCGGCGGTGAAGACGGCCGAGCCGACGAGCTCAGCGGAGAAGGCGGCCCCGGCGGGCTCGACGGTGGTCGGACCCTGCTGGGCGGCCAGAGCGGTACCGCCCCAGGCCAGGACGAGCGTTCCGGCCGCGGTGACGGCGAGGAAGGAGCGGTTGCGGGATCTCGGTCGCGGAACCGACATGAGTACTCCTTGGGTTTGGCGGCTTGTGCGTGGCGGCCGGGCGGCACACGAAGCGGACGCCCGGCGCACTAGGGGGTGGGTACGCGCCGACGTAGGTAGACGTCACTTGCCTGACAGGGAACCGGGGCCACGCGGGCGGGGTAGGAGCTCCCGCGCGCCCCGGCCGATCAGTGGATCGCCCGGTGAGACCGACCCGATGTGCGAGTCAGCCCTCGGACCGTGCGACTGGAGGCAGGGGCTCGGTCCTGTCCGTCTGGTCCGTGCCTTCCGCCATGCTTTCCTCTGCCCTCCGCTCCTGTTCCCGCGTTCGCCCGCGGCGCCGGCCCCTCCGTTTGCGCGGGGGCCGGGCGACCGGCCGCCAGGCGAAGGCGAGCCCGCCTCCGGCCAGGGCCAGCAGGGTCCCGATCACGAGACCGCCGAGGTTGGACAGGAGGAGCGCGCCCAGCGCGATGAACCCGGCGAAGCTGCCGGTGATCATGTGCTGGTTCGGGGTGAACCAGGTGACCAGCCCGAGGACGACCAGCATTCCGCTGAAAACGAGCGTGGACACGGCCCCGACACCGAGGTAGATCATCATCTGCACCGGTATCTGGGTGATCAGGACCATCTCGATCCCCGCGAGGATCATCAGCAGGCCCGCCAGGAAGGGACGCCGCTTGCGCCACCGCGTCCACCTGGCCCACAGGTTCCGGGTTCCGCTTAGAAGCACTCGTCATCCCCGAGGGAGATACCGAGGCTCAGGTTGTGCAGTTTGAAGGTTCCGGCGGAGGCTGCCCGTGCGGTCTGCTCCAGGTCCTCCACGTAGATGGTGTCGGACTGCATGCCGAACAGATCGGTGTAGCCGCGCCCCGAGCCGAACCCGTCCGGTCCCTTGTCCAGGGTGGAGGCGTCCCGGCCGATCTCCATGTTGGTGAACTGGGCGTTGCCGTCCATCTGCTCCATGTCGATGACCAGGTCGGAGGCCTGGACCGGAGTGCCGGCGTCACCGGCGGTCAGCATCAGCGAAACCGGACCGACCAGGGGGAACTCGGTGGTCAGCACCGACTGGCACAGGCCGTGGATCTCGGCCTCGCTGATTCCGGCGGTCGCCGTAGGAACCGGCTCATCGCGGACGGTCGCGTTGATCCAGCCGAACTGGGTGAAGCCCTCGCCGTACATCTCGTCGGCGGAGATCTTGAACTGCTGACCGGAGATGCTGAAGGAAGCTGCGAGAGCCCCGCTGGCCATCGCCACCAGGATGCCGCCGATGGCGACTCCAGCCGGGACCGAGAAGAGCGCGAAGCGCTTCCAGCTGGTGTGGCTCTCCGGTGTCTCCGTGGCGTCGGTGGAGCCGTCGAGCACGTCGGGGGATGTGGTGTCCATGCATTTCCTTCCAGGGTGCATGGCCGCGCTGCGCCTGCCGTCCCCCCGAACATCCGGCACGCGGCCTGGTCTGATTCCTCCCCGTGTACGGGGTGGCACCGGAGCAGAACCTGTTCCAGTAACGCTGCACATCATGTATCGGGCCCAGCTGGATTTCAAGGGTGTTTCCAGAACTTTCCCGCCTTTCCCTTAAATGATCTTGAAGCAGATCTTTGCGCCCCTGAAGTGCGGTGATGCTGATGGGAGAAGGTTGTTCCGAATCGGTCACGGGTTGCGGAAGTGTGTCATCCGGAAAGGCGTGAATTTTTGTCAACGAGGTGAGGATTCTGGCAGTGCGGATTCATCATCGCGGTGAGTGGTCGTGACGGCTGGGACCGGAAGGGTGGGAACGAGGGTGGGGAAACGAGGGCGGGGTGGAGCGGGAGGGGCGGTCGGGTGCAGTGGTCGGCAGGAGGGGTGCGGGGAGGCAGGAGAAGGAAGCACGTGCTCGCGCGCACGCCCGCGCGTAGGCAGAGTGAGCGCGTAGGGACCTTGTCGCGGAACGGATGCCGGCACGCCGCGGAGGGGAGTGCGGCGGTGACCGGTGACACAGGAGTTCTGGTTTGCTTGGGCTGCGCTCGGCGGGTAATGTTCTCCAGGTCGCCGCGGAACGGTGAGCGGCCCGCGAGGGTCGACTCGGAACCGGGTCGCGATCACAGACATCCTCTTCGAAGCAAGATGGTCCGAGCACACACTCGGGGCATGTAAGCTCGGGGAGTTGCTTGGAACAGACCAGCGAAAACAACGCGGTGAAAACACCGCCGAGGAAACGCTAGACTGGGAAAAGCACAACGGGCTTTACCCCGATCTGGTTGACACAAACCGCCGATTTGGCGGGGCGCGGAACACCTGATAAAGTAAAGACACAACGAAGCGGAACGGACGCGAAAGCGACCGGGAAGCAGAAGAAAAAAGCCTTCCACGGAAGAGCAGACGGAACCAGCTGGTTCTGGCGCTTGTACGGGAAGAGTGATTGTTTCTTGAGAACTCAACAGCGCGTGTTTGATTTTCTTTAAGCCATGTTTGTTTTGGCCCCGACGCACTTCGGTGCGTAGGGTTCCTTTGATTGGTCATCGCGAGATGATCGGTCAGGATTTCTTCTAGGTTTACTCACCCCAGGCTGACCTCACGGTCGCCGGGATGGGTTGTTTGACCTTTATGGAGAGTTTGATCCTGGCTCAGGACGAACGCTGGCGGCGTGCTTAACACATGCAAGTCGAGCGGTAAGGCCCTTCGGGGTACACGAGCGGCGAACGGGTGAGTAACACGTGAGCAACCTGCCCCTGACTCCGGGATAAGCGGTGGAAACGCCGTCTAATACCGGATATGACCTGCCACCTCATGGTGGCGGGTGGAAAGTTTTATCGGTCAGGGATGGGCTCGCGGCCTATCAGCTTGTTGGTGGGGTAACGGCCTACCAAGGCGATTACGGGTAGCCGGCCTGAGAGGGCGACCGGCCACACTGGGACTGAGACACGGCCCAGACTCCTGCGGGAGGCAGCAGTGGGGAATATTGCACAATGGGCGAAAGCCTGATGCAGCGACGCCGCGTGGGGGATGACGGCCTTCGGGTTGTAAACCTCTTTTACCACCAACGCAGGCTCCGGGTTTTCTCGGGGTTGACGGTAGGTGGGGAATAAGGACCGGCTAACTACGTGCCAGCAGCCGCGGTAATACGTAGGGTCCGAGCGTTGTCCGGAATTATTGGGCGTAAAGAGCTCGTAGGCGGCATGTCGCGTCTGCTGTGAAAGACCGGGGCTTAACTCCGGTTCTGCAGTGGATACGGGCATGCTAGAGGTAGGTAGGGGAAACTGGAATTCCTGGTGTAGCGGTGAAATGCGCAGATATCAGGAGGAACACCGGTGGCGAAGGCGGGTTTCTGGGCCTTACCTGACGCTGAGGAGCGAAAGCATGGGGAGCGAACAGGATTAGATACCCTGGTAGTCCATGCCGTAAACGTTGGGCGCTAGGTGTGGGGACTTTCCACGGTTTCCGCGCCGTAGCTAACGCATTAAGCGCCCCGCCTGGGGAGTACGGCCGCAAGGCTAAAACTCAAAGGAATTGACGGGGGCCCGCACAAGCGGCGGAGCATGTTGCTTAATTCGACGCAACGCGAAGAACCTTACCAAGGTTTGACATCACCCGTGGACCTGTAGAGATACAGGGTCATTTAGTTGGTGGGTGACAGGTGGTGCATGGCTGTCGTCAGCTCGTGTCGTGAGATGTTGGGTTAAGTCCCGCAACGAGCGCAACCCTTGTTCTATGTTGCCAGCACGTAATGGTGGGGACTCATAGGAGACTGCCGGGGTCAACTCGGAGGAAGGTGGGGACGACGTCAAGTCATCATGCCCCTTATGTCTTGGGCTGCAAACATGCTACAATGGCCGGTACAATGGGCGTGCGATACCGTAAGGTGGAGCGAATCCCTTAAAGCCGGTCTCAGTTCGGATTGGGGTCTGCAACTCGACCCCATGAAGGTGGAGTCGCTAGTAATCGCGGATCAGCAACGCCGCGGTGAATACGTTCCCGGGCCTTGTACACACCGCCCGTCACGTCATGAAAGTCGGCAACACCCGAAACTTGTGGCCTAACCCTTCGGGGAGGGAATGAGTGAAGGTGGGGCTGGCGATTGGGACGAAGTCGTAACAAGGTAGCCGTACCGGAAGGTGCGGCTGGATCACCTCCTTTCTAAGGAGTCTTTACAGGTCGGCACTTTTTCTACAGCCGGCCGGACTCGGAAGTGGACCTGAGCGCCTGGGCCTTGATGGTCTGGTGCGACTCGGGAGTGGCTAAAGTAGAATCGAACTTCACCTCTGGCGACTAGAAGCGTCAGGGGGCGCGCTGTTGGGTATCTGAGGAAGCAATCCCTTGTGGGTTGCATCCCGCTACCACCTCCAGTAACTCCTACGGCTCTGGTTCTCCTTGTGAGGATCGGGGTTGTGGTTTGAGGTAGGGGAGTTTGTGGTTGGTGTTTTGATTTGTGAATAGTGTGCGCGAGCATCTTATTATCTGTAGTGGCCAAGTGATAGTGGCACACGGTGGATGCCTTGGCATCAGGCGCCGATGAAGGACGTGGGAGGCCACGATAGGCCGCGGGGAGCTGTCAACCGAGCTTTGATCCGCGGGTGTCCGAATGGGGAAACCTAGCCCGAGTTGTGTCGGGTTGCCGCTACCTGAATGTATAGGGTAGTTGGTGGTGACGCGGGGAAGTGAAACATCTCAGTACCCGTAGGAAGAGTAAACAACAGTGATTCTCCTAGTAGTGGTGAGCGAACGGGGAAGAGGCTAAACCGCATGCGTGTGATAGACGGCAGTCGTTGCGTGTGCGGGGTTGTGGGATGCATCTTTTCAGGTCTGTCGGCCTGGAGCGCTGATGATTTTTCTAGCTGAAACCGTTGGGAAGCGGTACCGGAGTGGGTGAGAGTCCCGTAGGTGAAGGAAGAGTCTAGGTGTTGATGTTCTCCCGAGTAGCGCGGAGCCCGAGAAATTCCGTGTGAATCTGGCAGGACCACCTGCTAAGCCAAAATACGTCCTGATGACCGATAGTGCACTAGTACCGTGAGGGAAAGGTGAAAAGTGCCCCGGTGAGGGGTCGTGAAATAGTACCTGAAACCGTGTGCTGTCAAGCCGTCAGAGCTGGGACTTCGGTTCTTGTGATGGCGTGCCTTTTGAAGAATGAGCCTGCGAGTCATGGTGTGTGGCGAGGTTAACCCGGGTGGGGTAGCCGTAGGGAAACCGAGTCTGAATAGGGCGTTTGAGTCGCATGCTGTGGACCCGAAGCGGAGTGATCTACCCATGTCCAGGGTGAAGCGGGGGTAAGACCTCGTGGAGGCCCGAACCCACCAGAGTTGAAAATCTGGGGGATGAGGTGTGGGTAGGGGTGAAAGGCCAATCAAACTCCGTGATAGCTGGTTCTCCCCGAAATGCATTTAGGTGCAGCGTCACGTGTTTCTTGCTGGAGGTAGAGCTACTGTTTGGCTGATGGGCCCTACAAGGTTACTGACGTCAGACAAACTCCGAATGCCGGTTAAGTGAAGCGTGGCAGTGAGACTGCGGGGGATAAGCTTCGTAGTCGAGAGGGAAACAGCCCAGATCATCAGCTAAGGCCCCTAAGCGTGTGCTAAGTGGGAAAGGTTGTGGAGTTGCTGAGACAACCAGGAGGTTGGCTTAGAAGCAGCCATCCTTTAAAGAGTGCGTAATAGCTCACTGGTCAAGTGGTTCTGCGCCGATAATGTAGCGGGGCTTAAGTACACCGCCGAAGCTGTGAAGTTCAGCCTGTAAGGGCTGGGTTGGTAGGGGAGCGTCGTGCATCCAGTGAAGCTGCCGAGTGATCGAGTGGTGGAGGGTGTGCGAGTGAGAATGCAGGCATGAGTAGCGAAAGCAACGTGAGAAACGTTGCCGCCGATTGACTAAGGGTTCCTGGGGCAGGTTAATCCGCCCAGGGTGAGTCTGGACCTAAGGCGAGGCCGACAGGCGTAGTCGATGGATAACGGGTTGATATTCCCGTACCCGTGCACGAGCGTCCAGTACCGAATCAGGTGATGCTAACCACGCTGGATCCTTCGAAATCCTTCGGGAGATCGTTGGTATCTGGTCTGGGACCCGAGCTTGTAGTAGGTAAGTGATGGGGTGACGCAGGAGGGTAGCTCTACCCGGCGGTGGTTGTCCGGGGGTAAGCGTGTAGGCCGAGAGGTAGGCAAATCCGCCTCTCACATAAGGCTGAGACGTGATGCCGAGCCGTTTTCGGTGAAGTGAGTGATCCCATGCTGTCGAGAAAAGCCTCTAGCGAGTTCGTGTGTGGCCAGTACCCTAAACCGACGCAGGTGGTCAGGTAGAGAATACCGAGGCGTTCGGGTGAACCATGGTTAAGGAACTCGGCAAATTGTCCCCGTAACTTTGGGAGAAGGGGAGCCCTGTCTGGTGACGGATCTTGCATCCTGAGCTGGGTGGGGTCGCAGATAGCGGGGGGAAGCGACTGTTTATTAAAAACACAGGTCCGTGCGAAGTCGTAAGACGCTGTATACGGACTGACGCCTGCCCGGTGCTGGAACGTTAAGAGGACTGGTTAGTTGGGGTTCGCCCCGGCGAAGCTAGGAATCTAAGCGCCAGTAAACGGCGGTGGTAACTATAACCATCCTAAGGTAGCGAAATTCCTTGTCGGGTAAGTTCCGACCTGCACGAATGGCGTAACGACTTCCCCACTGTCTCAACCATGGGCCCGGTGAAATTGCACTACGAGTAAAGATGCTCGTTTCGCGCAGCAGGACGGAAAGACCCCGGGACCTTCACTATAGCTTGACATTGGTGTTTGGGATGGTTTGTGTAGGATAGGTGGGAGCCTGTGAAGTCGTCACGCTAGTGGCGGTGGAGGCGTTGGTGAAATACCACTCTGACTGTTTCGGGCATCTAACTTTGGACCGTGATCCGGTTCGGGGACAGTGTCTGGTGGGTAGTTTAACTGGGGCGGTTGCCTCCCAAAGAGTAACGGAGGCGCCCAAAGGTTCCCTCAGCCTGGTTGGTAATCAGGTGTTGAGTGTAAGTGCACAAGGGAGCTTGACTGTGAGACGGACGTGTCGAGCAGGAGCGAAAGCTGGGACTAGTGATCCGGCACCGGCGTGTGGAAGCGGTGTCGCTCAACGGCTAAAAGGTACCCCGGGGATAACAGGCTGATCTTCCCCAAGAGTCCATATCGACGGGATGGTTTGGCACCTCGATGTCGGCTCGTCGCATCCTGGGGCTGGAGTTGGTCCCAAGGGTTGGGCTGTTCGCCCATTAAAGCGGCACGCGAGCTGGGTTTAGAACGTCGTGAGACAGTTCGGTCCCTATCCGCTGTGCGCGTTGGAGACTTGAGAAGGGCTGTCCCTAGTACGAGAGGACCGGGACGGACGAACCTCTGGTGTGCCAGTTGTCCTGCCAAGGGCATGGCTGGTTGGCTACGTTCGGGAGAGATAACCGCTGAAAGCATCTAAGCGGGAAGCTTGCTTCGAGATGAGGTCTCCTGCCTCCTAGAGAGGGTAAGGCTCCCTGTAGACGACGGGGTTGATAGGCTGGATGTGGAAGCCCTGTGAGGGGTGGAGCTGACCGGTACTAATAGGCCGAGGGCTTGTCCGCTGCAGATAATTGGATGTTCGCGCACACTTGTTCACGAAAGCTTGGCTGTCGTGATTCCCCTGGTGGTTTGGGGTTGAGTCATGGTGGTTGTTGGTTTCCGTGGTGGTTTTAGCAGGAGGGTCACACCCGGTCTCATTCCGAACCCGGTCGTTAAGTCTCCTTGCGCTGATGGTACTGCTCTGTGATGGGGTGGGAGAGTAGGTCGCTGCCACGGTTTTTCTTGAGGGGAGGGGGTTCGTTCTTCGGAACGGGCCCCCTTCTTTTTTGTATTATTCTTATTTTTTTCATGGGGTCATCCTACAATAGGATGACCCCTTTTTTGTTTCTAGTGTTCCCCCTGTGAACTAATGTGCAGATGGTGACTGTGGCCTTATTTGTAACGCGTGTCACTGGGGTAAACGTTGATTACCATCGGGGTGGACATTGTAAGGACAGCCTTCCCTGAGTTAGGCTCGCCTTCGTTGTGTACTCGGGCCGGCCGAGTCTAATACCCATGAACCTCGGTAGGAGAACCCGATGAACACCCTCCCCCAGCGATTCAGGCTCGCGCTCGTCGCGGTGCCCGTTTTCGCTCTGATGGCCACCGCCTGTGGCGGCGACGACTCCGCGTCCGGCGAGAACGGTGACGCCGACGAGGCCATCACCATCTACTCCGGCCGAGACCAGGAGCTCATCGACCCGCTCATCGACATGATGCGCGAGTCCACCGGCCTGGAGATCGACGTCCGTTACGGCGACACCGCCCAGATGGCCAACCAGATCGAGACCGAGGGCGAGGACACCAACGCCGACCTGTTCATCGGGCAGGACGCGGGCGCTCTCGGCTTCCTCGTCCAGGAGGGTCTCCTGGCTGAGCTGCCGTCCGAGATCACCGACCAGGTGCCCGCCGAGTACCGGGCCGCCAACGGCGAGTGGGTCGGCATCTCCGGACGCTCCCGGGTCATCGCCTACAACCCCGAGAACGTCGACGACGTCCCGGACAGCGTGCTGGATCTGACCGACCCCGAATGGGAGGGCCGGGTCGGCATCGCCCCGACCAACGCCAGCTTCCAGGCCTTCGTCACCGGCCTGCGCGTGATCGAGGGCGAAGAGGCCGCCGAGCAGTGGCTGGAGGACATGGTCGCCAACGACGTCCAGACCTTCGAGAACAACCGCTCGATGCTCGACGGCCTTGAGACCGGCGAGATCGACATCAGCCTGAACAACCACTACTACTGGTACGAGCGCATGAAGGAGACCCCGGACGAGGTCACCTCCGAGCTGCACTACCTGCCCGCGGGCGACGCCGGCGGCCTGGTGAACGTGGCGGGTGCGGCCATCACCGCCAACGCCTCGAACCCCGAGGGCGCCCAGACCGCTCTGGAGTACCTCCTCAGCGACGAGGCCCAGGGCTACTTCACCAACGAGACCTCTGAGTACCCGCTGGCGGACGGCGTGGAGCTGGGTGAGGGCCTGCCCGAGGTCGACGCCCTCGAGCAGCCCGACATCGATCTGAGCGACCTGCACTCCCTGGACGAGACGGTCGAGATGCTCCGCGAGGCGGGCCTGGAGTGACCGACGTCCAGCACGGACGCACCAAGCCGGAGCCTTCCCAGAAGAGGGGAGGCTCCGGCCGTGTTGCCTCCCTGCCCTTCTCCCTGCCGCTCGCTCTGCCCCTGTACCTCCTGGCGGGGACGACAGCGGTACTGGCAGTCCTGCCGCTGCTCTACGTGCTCTTCCAGGCCTTCTCGGAGGGCCCGTCCGCCCTGGTCGAGGCGCTCACCCGGGGCCGGACCGTCGAACTCCTGGTCAACAGCCTCACCCTGACCGCGACCGTCACCGCGGGCTGCCTGGTCCTCGGGGTCGGGCTGGCCCTGCTCGTGTCCCGGGTACGTCTGCCCGGAAACCGGTTCTGGGCTCTGGTCGCCACACTCCCCCTGGCCATCCCGAGCTACGTCGCCGCGATGGTGTGGATGGAGGCGGTCCCCGAGGTCCGCGGTTTCGTCGGTTCGGCGATCGTCCTCACCCTGTGCACGTACCCCTATGTCTTCCTGCCCGTGGTCGCCGCCCTGGGCCTGGCCGATCGGGACCAGGAGGAGGTGGCCCGTTCCCTGGGCCGCGGCCCCTGGTACGTCCTGACCCGGGTGACGCTCCGGCACGTACAGCCCTCGGCCGCGGCGGGTTCGCTGCTGGTCGCGCTGTACGTGCTCTCCGACTTCGGTTCCGTGGCCACCATGCGTTACGACACCATCACCAGAGCCATCTACAACGACTACGCCAACCGCTTCGACATGGCCAGTGCGGCCTCGCTGAGCGCGGTCCTGGTCGCCGTCACCCTCCTGGTGCTGTGGGGTGAGGCCCGGGCCCGCGGCCGCGCTCGGTTCAGCCGGGTCGGCTCGGGTGCCACGCGGACTCGCCCGCCCCGTGACGTGTCGGCCGAACTCCTCGAACAGCTCCCCCCCAAACTCACCCGTGCGCCGGGTCTGGCCCCCGCCGTGCGGGCGCTGACCGGCGCTCTGCTGGTGCTACCGTTCGTCCTGGTCGCCGCGGCCGCCCTGGTCTTCCCTGTCGTCAGCCTCAGCTACTGGATCGCCCGGGGCTCCTCGGCCGGGGTCGACCTGCCCCGGATGGTGGAGACCGCGCTGACCACGCTCGGCGTCTCCGCGGCCGCTGCCGCCGTCACCCTGGTCCTCGCGCTGCCCGTCGGCATCCTCGCGGCCCGCCACCGCGGCCGGGTCCCCCGCCTGCTGGAGGGGGCCACCTGGATGGGCTACTCGATGCCCGGTGTGGTGGTCGCCGTGGCGCTGGTCTACTTCGCGGTGAACCACGCCTTCGCGCTGTACCAGCAGCTCCCCCTGCTGATCTTCGCCTACGCACTGCTGTTCCTGCCCGCGGCGGTCGGCTCGGTGCGCAGCGCCGTCGCCCAGTCCCCGCCGGGGCTGGAGGAGATCGGCCGTTCGCTGGGCCGCACTCCCCCGCAGGTGTTCACCCGGGTCACGCTGCCCCTGGCCTTCCCCGGAGTGGCGGCCGGTGCCACACTCGTCTTCCTGACCTGCATGAAAGAGCTCCCGGTGACACTCATGCTGCACCCCACCGGGATGGAGACCATCGCGATGCGGCTCTGGTCGGCCACCAACGTGGGCCGCTTCGCCGCCGCGGCGCCCTACGCGATGATGCTCATCGTCCTGGCCTCGGTGCCCGCGTTCGTACTCGGCCGCAAGGCCACGGCAATGGAGAGGTGATCCCCGTGAGCGGTCTCGTCGTCGAGGGGGCGGAGAAGTCCTTCGGTCGCACCGGTGTGCTGCACGGGGTCGACATGTCGGTTCCCGAGGGCTCGCTCGGTGCCCTGCTCGGCCCGTCGGGCTGCGGGAAGACCACCCTGCTCCGGCTGGTTGCCGGGTTCGAACGGCTGGATTCCGGAACGATCCGGATCGGTGAACGCGTCCTGGCCCAGGGGCGCGGATCCCACGTGCGCCCCGAGCGCCGGGGCGTGGGCGTGGTGCCCCAGGAGGGCGCTCTCTTCCCGCACATGTCCGTGGCCCGCAACGTCGCGTTCGGTCTGGGCCGGGGGTGGCGGGAGCGAGTGGGCGGCCGCACCCGTCGCCGGGCCCGTATCGAGGAGGTCCTGGAGCTGGTGGGGTTGACCGGGTACGCCGCTCGGATGCCGTACGAGCTGTCCGGCGGTCAGCAGCAGCGGGTCGCCCTGGCCCGGGCCCTGGCCCCCGAACCGGCCCTGATCATGCTGGACGAACCCTTCAACGCGCTCGACCCCGCACTGCGGTCGGGGCTGCGGGAGGAGGTGCGGCAGGTACTGCACACCGCTGGGGTGACCGCCCTGCTGGTGACCCACGACCCCGAGGAGGCGCTGTCCACCGCGGACAGCGTGGCGCTGATGCGCGAGGGGGAGATCATGCAGAGCGGGACACCCCGCGAGGTGTACGAACGCCCGGGCGACGCGGGACTGGCCAAGTACCTGGGGGAGACCGTGGTGATCCCGGGCGAGCTGGGTTCCGCGGGGGTGGAGTGCGCCCTGGGAACACTGGTCCCCTACACCGAGGGCCAGCGGGGTGAGGGATCGGTCGTGCTGAGGCCAGAACGCATCGAGTTCGACCTGGCGGACGAGGTGCCGGCCGACTTCGACGGGGGTGTGCCCGGCCGGGTGGCGGACGTGGTCTTCGCCGGGCACGACAGCGTGGTCTACCTGGCGGTGGACGGTTCCGGAACGCGGGTCAGGGCGCGCTCGCACCGTCATCCGGCCCCCGCGATCGGCGCGCGCGTGCGGATCCGGGTCTCCGGGGAGGTCGCCTTCTTCACCGGTGAGGCGGCGAGGGCGCACGGCTGGGAGACCCGGCCGACGGTGACGGCGGGGCACAGCTGAGAACACCAGCTGTGCGTTCGCCCGAACCTTCGGGGGAGTTACCGCCCCTGTCTCCGAGGGGTACGGGGCGGGCAAGGGGCGTGTCTGCCGAACACGCACCGGGGGTAGGGGAACCGTCGTAGCGACGGGACCGGACGGCGGTACGGGACCGCCGGGGCCCGCGCTAGTCCTCGTCGGCTTCCGGAATATCGATGAGCTGCCTCAGCAGCGCAACGAAGTCGTCCTCGCTCATCGCCGACCAGTCCACGTGCTCGTTCATGTCAGCGGTCTCCCCCGAACTCTCCCCCCATAAGCCTCCGTAGGGCGTATTGGTTTGAGAAGTCTGGGTTAACAGCGCGTTTATGCAGGTCGTGGGAGTGGCCGGAATGGGCCGAGGTGTTCGGGGCCGGGTTTCGGGCCAGGCCCCGAACGGTTCAAACGGTTCAGACGCGTTGCTGGAGGGCGCTCCTGCACTCGGGGCAGCGGCAGCGCTTGTTGTACCCGGTGACGCTGCCGTGGGGCAGGGACGGGTCGCGCTGGTCGGTGAGGGTGGCGTCGAGCTGCTCACCGAAGGGCTTGAGGACGCGCGCGGTGGAGAAGACCTGCTTGGGGCTGATGCCCAGCTCTCCCGCCGCGTCGTCGATGTGCTTACCCATACGGAGTTTCGCGATGAGGCGTGACCGGGTGCTCGGAGGCATCTGGGCCTCCGCGTTCGCGATCAGCTGCTCGGCGTCGTCAAGCGGGTAGCTCATGGGTTTCCTCTACGTGTGCGGGTACGCCCGCCGGGACGGGCACCTCAAGCATCGTACGCGCTTTCCTTCCCTGAACAGTGGAATACGGCAAACACGACACAAGGTCACAAAGTGCGCCCCACGGGCATTGGTGGGGTGCGCGGCTCCTCCCACTCCCGGCCCATTGTTCCCGCCCGGCCGTACCCGGGTGCCGGTGGGGCTGCTGTGGCCCGTGGAAAGGGCGTTGGACGCTCACTCTCGTGTGACTCCCTGGTACGCAACTCCAGTCACTCATTGTAACAAAGTCACGGATTTTCCCGGAGGGTCGCGTATCCCGCCCCTCCCCTAATGCATCGAAACGGTCGCTCTTTTCTAGAGACTCATTGCTAGATGCTAGATGCCGTGTTTCGCTGGTGAGATAATCCCGACACTCTGCGTCATTGGATCAGTGTTATGACCAGCCCCACGGTTCGCCGTCGGCGACTGTCCGCCGAGCTCCGCCGTCGCCGTGTGCAGGCGGGCCTGACCCTCAACGACGTGGCGGAGGAGCTCGAGTGGTCGCCCGCCAAACTCGGGCACATCGAGACCGGCATCCGTAAATGGCCTTCGGTCATGGAGATCTCCGCGCTGCTGCGCCTCTACGGGGTCACCGGGGGGCAGCGCGAGGCCATTCTGACGCTCGTCCGCGAGTCCCGGCTGAGGCCGTGGTGGACCGAGTACGAGGATGTCCTCTCCTCCGCCTACGTCGGCAACGAGGCCGGGGCGGTGTCCATCCAGTCCTACGCGGGCATCCTCGTCCCGGACCTGCTCCAGACCCCGGACTACACCGCCGCCCTGGCGCGCTCCCTCGGCCGCGACGGGCGGGCCGCCGAACGGATGGTCGCCGCCCACCTCAAACGCCAGGAGATCCTCGACTCCGGCTCGCTGGTCCGCTACCACGCGGTGGTGGAGGAGGACGCCCTCCAACGCGTCTCCGCCGATCTGGGCCTGCTGCGGGCCCAGGCCAACCGGATCGTCGAGCTGGCCACCCAGTCCGAACGCGTGACGGTCCAGCTGCTGCCGACGTCCGCCGGTCCGCACGCCGGCCTGGCCGGACCCTTCTCCATCCTGGAGTTCGAGGAGGACGAGGCCGACCTCGCCTATGTCGAGGCCACCCAGGGCGGCGGAATCATCGAAGCCGAGGAATCAGTCCGATCCTGTCGTCGGGTCTGGGAGGATCTGGCCCGAATCGCCGCGTCTGAGCAGGCCACGGTCGGGATTCTGCGTCGGATGGCGCTGCTGACATGACCGTACGGAACCGCCGCAGGGCGGATCAGGCGCAGAAGCCGGTGTGAATCGGTCCACCATGGCGGGGACAGCTCGCCATGGCTTGCTAGTCTGCTAGGTGACAACCTCATAAAGTTGCCCTCGGAGCCCCGCCCCCGGGCGGGAGTCCGTGAGTACGACCGGTTTTCCAACAGAGAAAGGGTCCGGACAGTGAAGAAGATCATCGTTCTGGCGCTGGTGGCCCTCGGGGCTTTCGCCGTCTACCGCAAGATCCAGGCGGACCGTGCCGAGCTCGACCTGTGGACGGAAGCCACCGCGGCCAGCGAGAGCTGATCAGCGAATCCCAACGGCCACCGTCAGGGGGCCGGGAGGTTTCCAACGGGTCGACGGTGTACACCCGCGTGTGTCACCGAACGTCCGTCTGAGAGTGACACGAAGACGTGGGTGGGCCGACAATCCCGTGGTGCGACCCACGGCTTTGTGCTGCATCGGGTCCCTGGCAGCCCCCGGACCCCGGGTTTTCCCGCTTCGTGGCCGGGGCAGCTTTCCGATGCGGGTATGCTCTCCTGGTGACCAGGAATCCATCCCTGGTCTGGAGGGGCCATAGCTCAGTTGGCAGAGCGCCGGTTTTGCATACCGGAGGCCAGGAGTTCGAATCTCCTTGGCTCCACTCCACTCTGGAACGACCCTGCTCGGGGGCCTTCGGCCTCCTCGCCGGGTCGTTTCGTTGTTTCTCCTGGGGGGCGACCCCCAGACCCCCGCCACTCTGCTCTGGAACGACCCTGCTCGGGGGCCTTCGGCCTCCTCGCCGGGTCGTTTCGTTGTTTCTCCTGGGGGGCGACCCCCAGACCCCCGCTGTGATCAGCAGGGCCCGAATCGATCAGCAGGGCCCGAATCTCGACTGAGATTCGGGCCCTGGGGTGTTTTACGGACCGGATTACGCCACGGCCGTGCCCTCGAGTTCGACGATCAGGCTCGGGATGGCCAAGCGGGTCACGCCGAGCATCGTGGTGGACGGGGCCGCGCCTGCGGCGCCCAGCCTGGCGGCGAGGACGCCGTAGTGCTCGAAGAGCCGGTCGACGTCGGTGGTGTAGACGTTGAGCCGGACCAGGTTCGCCAGGGACATGCCGCCCTCGGCGAGCACCGCTTCCAGGTTGTCGAGGGTCAGCGCCAGCTGCGCCGCCATGTCGTCGGGGTGCTCTGGTTTGCCCTCGGCGTTCATGGCGGTCTGTCCGGAGCAGTACAGGGTCCGGTTGTGCCCGGAGACGAGTTCGCCCTGGTTGTAGCCCAGCTCCGTTGACCAGGTCCACGGGTTGACCGCGGTTCGCTCGATGGCCATGTCAGCTCCCAAAGGTGTCGTTTGCCGTTGCTCTGATCAGCCTCTCCACAAATCACGACATCCCCTGTCGGGTATTCGGTAGGTTTTTTTTCCATGCGCGCTGATCGCTTGGTCTCACTGGTGTTGCTGCTGCGCCAGCGCGGGCAGCTGACCGCGGACACGCTCGCTCGGGAGCTGGAGGTCTCCACCCGCACCGTGTTGCGCGATATCGAGGCGCTGTCCGCGGCCGGGGTGCCGGTCTACGCCGAGCGCGGCCGGCACGGAGGTTTCGCTTTGCTGCCCGGTTTCCAGACCGAGCTCACCGGACTCAACCACGACGAGGCCCTCGCTCTGCTGGTCGCCGGTTCGGCCCGCGGCGACCAGGTGCTCGGTCTCGGGTCGCCGCTCGCCTCGGCCATGCGCAAGGTGGTGGACGCGCTGCCCGAAGGCCACCGGTCCACCGCGAGCGACGCGGTCCAGCGGTTGCTCGTCGACCCGGAGACCGACCTGCTCTCCCGCCCGGTGGTCACCGAGGGGACCTCTGAAACGGCCATGGCCGAGGTCCGGCGCGCGGTGTTCGCCGGGCACCGGTTGCGCATCCGCTACGCGGCGGTGGACCAGACCCCGAAATGGCGCACGGTGGACCCGGTCGGTCTGGTCACCGTGGGGGACCGGAGCTACCTGCTGGCCACGAGAGCCGGGCAGGACCGCACCTACCGGCTGTCGCGGGTCCTGGCCGCTGAGGAACTCGCCGAGCCCGCGCGGCGGCCGGACCGGGTCGATCTGGACCGGGTCTGGCGGGAGCGCTGCGCGCAGTTCCTGTCCGGCGTCGACCGGGTCACCGTGCGGGCCCGGGTGGACCCGGCGCGGCGCGAGGAACTGGTGAGCACCGCTCTGGCTGTCCGCGCCGAGGAGAGCGGGGAGACCGGGGAGGAAACCGGCACGGACGGCTGGCCGCGGCTGGAGGTGACCTTCCAGGACGCGCGGCACGCCGAATGGGCGCTGTGGCAGCTGGGTGCGGCGGGCGAGGTCCTGGCCCCCGGATGGTTGCGTACGGTCCTGCGCGACCGTGCCCTAGCGATGGCCGTCTGCTACCGGTCGCGCTCCTGAGGGCACGGTTGCCTCGAATCGCAGCCTATGAACTATTCGGGCGGAAATCCATATTCTGGGACTTTTGGTCAGATTGATAAGGGACCTCCTGCTCAAAGAGGGATAATTTTTCGGGGTTACTAAGCAGTAGTTCTGGAACTGTTCGTGCGGGTGGGAAATGGGTGACCTGTGGGGTTGCGCAGTGTGTCTGTCCGGGGGGTCCGCATAGCCCGTTCGGGTGGGGTCGGTGACGGGGTGTCCTGTTGGGGTGGGCCTGTCGCAGTGGGGTGAGTCCCTCATGGGATGACATGAAGTCGCAGGTCATAGCGGATTCAGGGTAATGGTCTGAGGCTGACCTTTCATTGCGGTTGCGTGGGGGTGCTTGTATCACATGCAGTGACTCTCCGTGTGTGTATGATGACACTTCCTTAAGAGGCAATGGTCCTAGTGGGCCATATGAGAAATAGGCCTCTTGGGGCCTGTTGGTGAACTCCGGCGATCCGTAGTTTCGACACCAACGACAACGAGGAACACAGCGCGCCGAAACGATCGACCCCCGAAGACGAGCCGCGCGGCCCCCCGCCCGGCATCGTGCACCGTCCTCGCTTCGGCCAACTGTCCCTCGTGCCACCGGCGGTCGTACCGCCCGGTGGGTTCCGATCACCACACATGCTGATCTTGGGAGTGGGGCAACATGTGGAATGAGAAGATGGCGGCTCGTGCCAAGTGCCGCGAAATCGACCCCGACGCACTGTTTGTTCAGGGTGCCGCGCAGAACCGCGCCAAGTTGATCTGCCGGGGCTGCCCGGTACGTACCCAGTGCCTCGCCGAGGCACTGGACAGCCGGATCGAGTTCGGTGTCTGGGGAGGCATGACCGAACGCGAGCGCCGCGCCCTGCTGCGTCGGCGCAAGGACGTCACCAGCTGGTACGACCTGCTCACCAGCGCGGAGAAACGCTATGAGGAGGAGCAGACCCAGCCGGAGCCGGTACGCACCGGTACGCCTGCGGTGCCCCTGGTGCCCGCAGAGCCCGCGGTACCCGCCGTCGCACACCGGTGACGGGGACCGCCGCCGGGGAGGGGAGCCCGGGCGGCTGAGCTGGACGGCATGAGAGCAAGCTGCTGAGGCCGAGGGCGAGTTCGTCGAACCCGCTCTGGAGATACGAGGATGTCCGCGTGGCACGCCCACGGGCGTGACGGCGATCGCGGTGGTGCGTGGCGCGTCCCGACCAAAGTCGATGCCGTCCTCCTCCTTTCGGGGGAGGGACGGATCAGGGGAGGATCAGGGACGCCCCCCATATCGGTACCCCGTGTTATGCCGCATCATGGAGGAGGGCGCGGTCATCCTCGTACGGCCGTGCTCACCAGAGCAGCTTGGGAGTGGGGATGGCCGTGCAGAACCCGCAGAACCCGCAGTGGCGGAACCCGTGGGATCGAAGCCCCGCCACGCACGCACCACAGATTCGGCTCACCCACGCGGATCGGGACGCCGTGGCCGAGGTGCTTCGCGAGGCCTACTCGCAGGGGCAGTTGGACGAGGACGAGTTCGAGGAACGGCTCGACAAGGCGATGCGGGCCAAGGTCAGCAACGACCTCGCACCCCTCACCACCGACCTCGGGGTCCAGGTCTCCCCCGGCGGGACGGGGAACGCCCCCGGCGTCACCCAGCAGAACGGGAACCAGTCCAAGGACAAGGCCAAGGACCGCGGACCGACCACGGACAACCCGGTGGAGAAGGTCGGCGCCGCCGCAGGGCACCTGTCCGCGTGGTTCCTGCCCTTCCTGGCGCCGCTGGTCCTGATGATCATCGGCGGGGAACTGTCGCCCTACCTGAAGCGGCAGGCGATGGAGGCGCTTAACTTCCAGCTCTTCTGCCTCATCGGCGGGGTTGTGAGCGTACTGCTCTTCTGGTTGGTCGTCCCGCTGATCGCCCTGGTCCTCATCGGCCTGGGCTGGGTCGTCCTGCCGATCATCGCGACCATCGCCAGCCTGCAGGGCGCCAGATGGAGGTACCCGATGGTCTACCGCCTGATCAAGGACAACAACTGATCAGGGACGGCAGCTGAGCCCGAACACCTGGAGAAACAGCTGAGCCGCACCGAGCGCCCCATCAGATCAGGGGCTCCCGGCACGGCTCAGTCGGCTGTCAGCTTCCGGAGCGGCCGTTGTCCTGCGCGCGGCTCTCTGCGGTCGCCGCACGCACCTTCTCCTTCGCCTTGGCCTTGGTGGCCTTGGCGGTCTCGGCCGCGCTGTCAGCGACGTCCTCCGCCTTCTCCTCCAGGTTCTCGCGGGTCTCACGGACCTGCTCGCGGGCCTGGTCCAGGTGTTCCTGCCACTCGGCGTCCTGGGAGGCCTGGCGCATGCGGATCAGCGAGTACACGATCACGCCGCCCGCCACGGCCGCGCCGCCGATCAGGACACCGCGGGGGATGCGGCGGTTTCCTCGACGGAACAGCCGCAGACCGCGGCGACCCGGGCTCGGGTCGATTCGCTGTGCGGCGGTGGTCAGGAGTTCGGCCACCCGGGGCGCCACCGTGTCCTCGACACGGAGCGCCGCGGTCTCCAGCCGGGGGGCCGTCCAGCCACGCGCCTGGAGGAGCTTGATCGCGGCCTGGTCCCGCGCCTGGTCGGCGTAGGGGCCCAGCCGGTCGGCCTGCTCCTTGGCCAGGTCCTGCAGGCGGGCGAGGGTCGCCTCCGCCTCCTTGCGTGCCTTGCGACGCTTGGCAGTGATAGGCACGTCGTCAGCTCCTTTGATCGTTCACCGGTTCGTACGGTCCCACCACCCCGGGGGCCGACGCGTCACGACCCCGATCTGGGCGGCTTCTCGTCGTCCTTCCCCGTTATCCGGGTGTTATCTCAACATACGTCCTCTGCGTCTGTGATCTACGTTTCGACACTGGCCGCCTCTCCATGTCTTCGCCGACGGTTCCACCCGACCCGGGATGACCCCGACACGGTCTTGCCACCGGCCGCGGCCGGTCGGGTTGAGACGAAACGCGGTGGACGGAACGGTAACGTGAGCACGTCAATCTCACTCGACGAAAGGCACTGAGGTGTCGGACTCCACGGGTCAGCCCACCGCGCGGCTGAACACCTCCAAGGGAACCATCGTTGTCAAGCTCTTCGAGAAGGAGACGCCGGAGACGGTCGCCAACTTCATCGGGCTGGCCGACGGTTCGAAGCAGTGGATGGACCCCAGCACGGGCAAGCCGTCCAACAACAGCCTCTACGAGGGCACGATCTTCCACCGTGTCATCGACGGCTTCATGATCCAGGGCGGGGACCCGCTGGGTTCCGGCCGCGGCGGCCCCGGCTACAAGTTCGGCGACGAGATCCACCCGGACCTGCGTTTCGACCGTCCGTTCCTGCTGGCCATGGCCAACGCGGGCCCGGGCACCAACGGCTCGCAGTTCTTCATCACCGTCGGTGAGCCCAACTGGCTCAACGGCCGTCACACCATCTTCGGCGAGGTCGTCGAGGGCACTGACGTCGTCACCGAGATCACCAAGGTCTCGACCGACGCTCAGGACCGTCCCCACGAGGACGTGGTGATCAACAGCATCGAGATCACCCGATAGAGCGGAAGTTCCAGCGGTGAGACCCTGAAGGAGTGACGACCCACCCATGACCGCATCTCCCCCTCCGCCCGGAACCCCGTCCGGGCCCGGCTCCGGGCCGGGCCAGCCCCGCACCTGCTACCGGCACGGCGACCGCGAGACCGGGGTCAGCTGCACCCGGTGCTCGCGGCCGATCTGTCCGGACTGCATGGTCGAGGCGTCGGTCGGGTTCCAGTGCCCCGAGTGCGTGGCGGAGGGAAACCGGAAGGTGCGGTCCGCACGGACCACCTTCGGGGGCAAGGTCGTCGAGAAGCCGTACGTGACCTGGACGATCCTGGTCATGATGGTGGTGGGTTTCCTCGTCCAGACGGGTACCTCGGACCCCGTCGGGCAGGCCGGACAGTCGCCGCTGGTCGTGGCGTTCGGCATGCACGGCGGGGCCGCGTTCTTCAACGACGAGTGGTACCGGCTGATTACCGCGGCCTTCCTGCACGGCGGGATCATGCACCTGCTGTTCAACGGGTACGCGATGTACCTTCTGGGGCAGCAGCTGGAACGCTGGCTCGGCCACGGACGCTTCCTCGCCCTGTGGGTGGTGGGCGCCCTGTCCGGGTCCGTCATGAGCCTGCTCTTCGCCCCGGACCAGCTCTCGGTCGGCGCATCCGGCGCGATCTTCGCCCTCTTCGGCGCGGTGTTCGTGATCGGCCGGCGGCTGCGACTGGACATGCGGATGATCCTGGTGCTGCTCGCGCTCAACCTGGGCATCACGTTCCTGGTCCCCGGCATCTCCTGGACCGCCCACATCGGCGGTCTGGTGGCCGGGCTTGCCGTCGGCGCGGTGTTCGCCTACCTGCCGACCGGCACCGGCCGCGGCGCGGGTACCGGTACCGGCCAGGCGAAGCGGCGCACGCTCGTGCACGCGCTCATGGTCGCCCTGTACGTGGCGCTGCTGGCGGTCCTGGTGTTCCTGGCCCCGACGGTCTGGTTCACGCTGGTGCCCGCCTGAGCGGCTCTGGCGGGGTGACCCGGGCACGGCGAAGGCCCTGGGAGGACCCGAGCAGCTCGGGTCCTCCCAGGGCCTTCGTGCTGAGTGCGCACCGTGCCGGAACCGGGCGGAGTACCCGGCGGACCGGCGGTACGACGGAACCGCGGCACCTGGTTCAGGGCATGCGAACAGAGCTACCCACAGCCTGTGGATAACCCTGTGGAAAACATGGTGAAGGCCGAACGAACGCCCATGAGGGACGTCGGTGCCGTTGTCGGATCCCGCCTACGACAGGGGGCGTCGTAGCCGCGTGCGGGAGGGCCGGGTCAGTGCCAGCGCGTCGACAGGATGACGGCCGCGATGATCCCGCTGAAGCCGATCAGCAGGTTCCAGTTGTGCCAGTCCTGCATGAAGGGCACCTGGGACCCCGCGATGTAGTAGACCGCGATCCAGAGAATGCCCAGGATGAAGAAGCCCAGCATCGTCGGCACGAGCCAACGCGGACTGACCTTCGGCTTCTCTTTGGAAGGAGGCGGTGTGTAAACAGCCTTCTTCTTGCGATCGTTGCGGGACTTGGGCACGGTCGCTGCTCCAGGATGTGGGGCGGTTCGGAACGGAACACAGTCTACGCGCAGGGCGGCGCGCGAGTCACCGGCGGGAGATTCCAATCCCCCAACGGCCGCGCGACTCCGGAGCCGCGCACAGGCCCCACACAGAACCCGCACAGACGAGGACGGGCGGGGCTCCTCGGAGCGCCCGCCCGTCCTCGTGTCCTACTGCCTGCCTACCGGCGGCCGCCTAGTCCCGTCGGAAGACGAAACCGTCCTCACCCGGCGGCGGCTCCTCCGGGTCCCCTGGCTCCTCGGGATCCGTGGGCTCCTCCGGGTCCGTCGGCTCCTCGGGCTCGGTCGGCTCGTCGTCCGGGGCCACCGCGATCGTCACGGTCACCGTGGTGCCCGCGTTCACGTTCTGCTGGGCGCCCGGCGACTGGCTGACGACGGTGTTCTCCGGCGCCCCGCCGTTCTGCTGCTCCTGGAACTCCGCGTTCAGCCCCGCCTGGCTCAGCGCGTTCTGCGCCTGCTCACGGGTCATCCCCTGCAGGTCCGGTACCGCCACCTGCTCGGGGCCGGAGGAGATGAGCAGCGTGATCTCGTCGGAGGGGTCGGCGTCAGTACCCGCGGACGGCTCGGTGCCGATCGCGTTGCCCTCGGTGACGGTGTCGCTGGCCCTGCGTTCTGTGGTGACGTTCTCGAACCCGGCCTCGGTCAGCGTGTTCCTCGCATCGGACTCGGCCTGGTTCTCCACGTTCGGGACCTCCAGGGAGCCCGGGCCGGAGGAGACGTAGATGACGATCGTGTCCGTGGCCTCGATCTCGGCACCGGCCTCGGGGTCGGTCTCGATGACCGTCCCCTCCTCGACCTCGTCGTCGGCCCGTTCCTCGGAGCGGTAGTTCTCGAACCCGTCCTCGGTGAGCTGGGACTCCGCCGCCTCCAGCGTGCTCCCGGCCAGGTCCGGGACGGCGATCGTCTCGGCCTCGGTCACGGTGCTGCGGTTCAACAGGAAGAAGACCAGGACGAGGGAGCCGATCACGCCCAGCGCGAGCAGGGCCCACAGGGCGGCCTTGCCCCCGCCGCCCTTCTTCTGGTCCCGGTCGTCGTAGTCGTCGTAGTCGTCGTAGTCATCGTCGTACCGGCCGCCGTCCGCGGGCGGCAGCGCCGTGGTCGCCCCGGCCGCCGCCATCGCCATCGTGCCCGCCTGGGTGGGCATTCCGGCCAGGCCGCGCTGGATGTCGGCACGCATCTCCGCGGCGTTCTGGTACCGCTCCTCGCGGTCCTTGGTCATCGCGCGGAGGGTGACGTCCTCCAGCCAGTCCGGGATCCGCTGGTCCACCTCGGTCGGCGGTACCGGCTCCTCACGGACGTGCTGGTAGGCGATCGAGACGGGGGAGTCACCGGTGAACGGCGGACGGCTGGTGAGCAGTTCGTAGAGCACACAACCGGTGGAGTAGATGTCGCTGCGCGGGTCCACCCGCTCACCGCGCGCCTGCTCCGGGGACAGGTACTGGGCGGTACCGATGACCTGTGAGGCCTGGGTCATCGTCGCCTGGTTGTCGTCCATGGACCGCGCGATGCCGAAGTCCATCACCTTGACGTCGGCGGCCTTGGTCAGCATGACGTTCGCGGGCTTGATGTCCCGGTGGACGATCCCGTTGTCGTGGCTGTACTCGAGAGCCTTGAGGATGCCGTCCACCAGCTCCGCCGAACGCTCCGGCAGCAGCTTGCGGTCGTCGTCCAGGAGCTCCTTGAGCGTGCGCCCGTCCACGTACTCCATGACGATGTACGGGATGGACACCCCGTCGACCATGTCCTCGCCGGTGTCGTAGACCGCGATGATCGCAGGGTGGTTCAGGGAGGCCGCCGACTGCGCCTCCCTTCGGAAGCGCGCCTGGAAGACGTGGTCGCGGGCCATGTCGTGTCGGAGCGTCTTGATCGCGACGAGCCGATCGAGCCGTAGGTCGCGTGCGCGGTATACCTCGGCCATACCGCCGCGCCCGACCACCGTGTCGAGTTCGTAGCGGCCACCGAGAAGCCGGGGTTGGGACATGTCGTGCACTAATCCTCGTGTCTTCCGGAAGCCGCCCGCGGGCCGCCGCCTACCCTGATCGTCTCTCGCTCATGAACTGGTCACGCATCGCCCGGCCACGGAATGTTCCTTCCGTCCCCGCCGTCGCCGCCGCCGTCGCCGCCACCGTTGTCACCACCGTTGTCACCGGGGTCCGGTTCCCCGGGGTCCCCTTCACCGGGATCCGGGTCCTCGGTGCCGTCGCCCTCGTCGTGCTCCGGATCCGTGGCTTCCTCGTCACCCTCGCCGTGGTCAAGGTCCTCCGTCGGTTCCCATGAGTCGGGCTCGGGGGTCCACTGGGGGGTGTCCTCGATGTAGACCGGCTCCTCGGAGGGCTCTTCCTCCTCCGGCTCCTCGGTGGGAGTGGGCGAGGGGGAGACCTCCGAAGCCGGGGGCTCCGTGCTCTTGTTGACGGTCTCGCCGCTGCCCAAATCGCCGAAGACGAACCCGGCCACGGCCGCGGCGACGATCAGGACCGTCGCGGCCACCGCGGCCAGGACGACGGGTGCCTTCACTCGGCGCCCGGACCCCGAATCCTCGGCCAGCCTAGCCGAATCACCGTCCTGAGCAGGGGAGACAGCGGGCTGACCGGCGGTTCGCCGTGCCGTTCCGGACGCTCCGCTGCGCGGACCGCTGTCCGGGACCGCACCGACCACCATCGTCTGCGCCATGCCGTTGAATCCGGTGGACGGGGTCGGTGGGCCGGTGCCGGCGTTGGAGCGGATGACCGCCGCCAGGTGCGCGACCTCGCCAGCCGAGGACGGACGGTCCTCCGGGTCCTTCTGCAGTAGCGAGAAGACCAGGTTGTCGATCTCGGCGGGGACGTGCTCGGGGAGCTCGGGCGGATCGTCGCGGGTGTGCGCCAGCGCCAGCGCCACAGGGCTGTCCCCGGTGAACGGCGGTGTCCCGGCCAGGCACTCGTAGGCCACCACACCGAGCGCGTACAGGTCGGAGGCGCCACTCGCGGGCCGCCCCGACGCCTGCTCGGGTGAGATGTACTGGGCGGTGCCCATGACCATGCCGGTCTGGGTCAGGGTGACCGACGTGTCGCCCCGCGCGATACCGAAGTCGGTCAGCTTGAGCTGGCCGTCCTCGGTCACCAGCAGGTTGCCGGGCTTGATGTCACGGTGCACCACACCGCGGGCGTGCGCCGCGGCGAGCGCCTTGGCCGCCTGGCACACGAAGTCGAGGGTCTGGTCGGCGCTCAGGTGGCCCTGCTCGCGCAGCACCTGGGAGAGGGGCTCGCTGACCACCAGCTCCATGATCAGGTACGCGCGGCCGTCCTCCTCGCCGTAGTCGTAGACCTGGGCGATGCCCGGGTGGGACAGGCCGGCGGTGATTCTGCCCTCGGTCCGGAACCGCTCTCGTGCCGTCGGCTCGGCCATCTGGGCCGGGTGGAGCAGTTTGACCGCCACGGAGCGGTTGAGCAGTGTGTCGGTCGCCCGCCACACGGTGCCCATCCCGCCGGAGCCGATCTGCTCCTCGAGGCGGTAACGGTTGCTCAGAACGGCCCCGGCCAGTCCACCGGGGCCGTTCTGTGAAGACGGCTCGTAGGCGCTCACTACAGGACCACTGCCTCCATCATCTGGCGGGCGATCGGCGCGGCCAGGGAGCCACCGCTGCCACCGCCGTGCTCGATCACCACCGCGACCGCGATCTGCGGGTCGTCGGCGGGGGCGAAACCGATGAACCAGTTGTGGGTTCCCAGGCCGCCACCGGTCTCGGCGGTACCGGTCTTGCCCGCGACGTCCACGCCGTCGATGGCGGCGTTGGTGCCGGACCCGCCCGGGCCGGTCACCAGGACCATCATGTCCGTGAGCGTGGCCGCGGTGCTGGCACTCGTGGCCTGGCTGTACACCTCGGGGCTGGTCTGGGTGACCACCGAGCGGTCGCTGTCCCGGACCGAGTCCACCAGGTAGGGGTGCATGACCTCACCCGAGTTGGCCACGCCGGCGGCGACCATGGCCATCTGGAGCGGCGTCGACTCCACGTTGGACTGGCCGATGCCGGCGCGGCCCAGGATGCTGTCGTCGGCCTCCACCGGGGAACGGCTCGGGATCACGTTCAGCGGGATGTTGAGATCCGAAGTGTCCTCTTCCACCGGGGTGAACCCGAAGGCCTCGGACTGCTCGGCCAGGGCCTCCCCGCCCATCTCGATCGCCCAGTTGGCGAACGAGGTGTTGCAGGAGATCTTGATCGAGTTGGCCAGGGTGTCGGGGGCGCCGCCGTTGCAGGTGCCGCCCGGGGTCGCGTTGGGCAGCGCCGGGCCGCTGGCGAACTGCAGGGTGTCGGGCGCGTCCATCGTGCTGTCCGGACCGGCGTCCAGGTGCTCGATGGCGGCCGCGGCGGTCACGATCTTGAACGTCGAACCCGGCGCGTACCGCTCGCGCAGCGCGCGGTTGAGCAGCGGCTGGTCCGGGTCGTTCTCGAGCTCGACGTAGTTGGCGTTGGCCTGCTCGCCGTCGGTGATGCTCACGACGTCGTTGGCGTCGTAGGACGGATAGGAGACCGAACCGAGGACCGCGCCGGTGCTGGGTTCGATGGCCACCGCGGCGCCCTTGAAGCCCTGCTCCTGGAAAGCGTTGAACCCGGCCTCCTGCACCGCCGGAACGATGGTCAACTCGACCCGAGCGCCCTCGGGCTCGCGGCCCGTGATGACGTCGCGGAAGTTGCGCACGGCGAGCCGGTCGTCGCTGCCGTCCAGCAGCGAGTTCTCGGTGGACTCGATCCCGGAGGCGCCGAAGCTGCGGAAGGCGCCGACGATCGGGGTGTACATGGCGCCGCCGGCGTACTCCCGCTGGAAGCGGGTCGGGTCGTCGCCCTCGGAGATGTCCGTGGAGAAGGCGACGTTGTCCTCACCGATGACGATCGGGCCGCGCTGCTCGGTGAGCCGCTCGGTGTACTGGCGCCGGTTCAGCTGGTCGTCGCGGATCGCCTCCGCCTGGAACCCCTGGATCCAGGTGAGCTGGAGCATCAGGGCGCCGAACAGGATCATCGAGAAGACGCTGAGGCGTCGGATGGGTGTGTTCATCGTCGGATCACCTGGGTGGCCCCCTCGTCCTGGATGGCCTGCGGGGCGGGACGCCGCGCGTTGTCGCTCATCCGGAGCAACAGGCCGATCATCAGCCAGCTGGCCATCAGGGCGGAACCGCCCGCGGCCAGGAAGGGCGTGGTCATACCGGTCAGCGGGATGATCCTGGTCAGGCCGCCGAGCACCACGAACACCTGGAAGCACATGACGAAGGCCAGGCCGCTCGCCAGCATCTTGATGAACAGCTCACGGGAGGCCAGCGCGATGCGCATGCCCCGCTCCACCAGGATGAAGACGACGAGCAGGATCGCCATCACTCCGGTCAGCCCCAGGTCCTCGGCCAGGGAGGCGAGGATGAAGTCGCTGTCCGCGGCGAAGATGTGGTGCGCCTGGCCGCCGCCCATGCCGGTGCCGAAGATACCGCCGTAGGCCATACCGATCTGGCCCTGCACCAGCTGCGCGCTACCGCCCAGCCGGTCGTAGACGTCGGGGTCGTAGGCGTAGAACCAGATGTCCACGCGCTGGCGGAAGTGCCAGAAGAGCCGGAAGGCGACCGCGGCGGCGGCCAGGAACAGCGTCACGCCGATGATCACCCAGGACGAGCGCTGCGTGGCGACGTACAGCATCGCCAGGAAGGTGCCGAACAGCAGCAGCGAGGTACCGAGGTCCTTGGTGATGACCAGCAGGCCGATCGCGGCGACCCAGCCGACGACCATCGGCATGAAGTCCCGGGCCCGGGGCAGGTCCAGGATCTTGAACCGGCCGATCTTCACCTGCCTGGCCGCCAACGACAGCACCTGCCGTTTGGTGACCAGATACGACGACAGGAAGACGACCAGCGCGATCTTGGCGAACTCCGACGGCTGCACCGTGAAACCGCCGAAACCGATCCAGCGGCGGGCGCCGAACTCGGAGATGCCCAGCCCGGGGACCATCGGCAGCGCGATGAGGACCAGCGCCGCCAGGGCGCTGATGTAGGTGTAGCGCTGCAGCACCCGCGGTTCCTTGAGGAAGAACAGCAGGGCGATGCACATGACCATGCCGACCGCGGTCCAGATCAGCTGCATACCGACACCGGCGTGCTCGATGTCGCCGGAGTCAGCGGCGTCCAGCCGCCAGATCATCGCGACGCCGATGCCGTTCAGGAACAGCGCGCAGGGCAGGATCAGGGGGTCGGCGTAGGGCGCGATGAAACGCAGCGCCACGTGTGTGGCCAGCGCCATCGCGCCGAAGATCAGGCCGTAGCCCCACATGGCGCCGGGGACCTGACCGTTGAGGTTCAGCCCCGAGATCATCATCGCGCCCATGGTGATGACGACGGTGACCCCGATCAGGACCAGCTCCGCGTTACGGCGCTGGACCGGGGGTAGCGCTGTGGGTGCCTCCGGGGCTGTGGTGCTCACAGGGTCACCCCGATTCCTCGGCATCGTCGTCGGCGTTCGCGGCGGTCTCGCCCGAGGCCTCCTCGAGCTCACCGACGACGCGGGCCGCGTCGGCCTCGTCCTCCACCGTGATGGTGTTCCGCAGCAGGTCCCGGTCGGCCTGGGTGAGCGAATCCACCTGGATGCCGGTGCTCTCGATCTCCTCGGACAGGTCCATGCTTCCGATGCTGGTGTCGATGCCCTGGTAGACGCTGACCGTCTGACCGTCCGGGGACAGTCCCACGTAGTACTGGCTCTCCACGTACTGGCGGCCGAAGTAGTAACCGCCGCCCGCGACCAGACCCACCACCACGAGGAAGACCAGGATGATCGGCCACCAGCCGCGCCTGCGGTACTCGGGCTCGGCCGAGCGACCGCGCGCAGGCGGGGCGTCGTAGTCGTCGTGGGTGCCGTACGGCTGCTCCTCGTAGGCGGCGTCCCCCGGGCCCGAGTGGTCCTGCCGGCCCGGGATGTCGGCCGGGATCGGGTCCATCTCGGCGGTGTCGCCGCCGTTGCCGCGCAGCTCCTGGGCTCGTCTGGCCGGGCTGGTCTCGTTCGGCCCCGTCGACTCGTCCCGCTGGTCCGCGGCGCCCACCGTCTGGGAGGACGGAGTGGGGCCCTGGGCGTCGGTGTCCGTCTCGATGACGTCCGCGATGACCGCGGTGATGTTGTCCGGACCGCCGCCGCGGATGGCCAGCTCGATGAGCTTCTTGGCGGCCGCCCGCGGGTCGGTCACGGTCGCGAGGGTCTCGTGGATGGTCTTCTTGCTGACCACACCGGACAACCCGTCCGAGCAGAGCAGGTAGCGGTCGCCGACCTTCGCCTTGCTGATGGAGATGTCCGGGTCGACCGGGGTCTTGCCGTCCAGCGCACGCAGGATCAGGGACCGCTGCGGGTGGGTGGCGACCTCCTCCTCGGTGATCTTGCCCTCGTCCACGAGGGTCTGCACCAGGGTGTGGTCGTGGGTGATCTGCTCGAAGCGCGGACCGCGCAGCAGGTAGGCGCGCGAGTCGCCGATATGGATCAGGGCGACCTGGGAACCCGACCACAGCATGGCGGTCAGGGTGGTGCCCATGTTCTCCAGCTGGGGTTCCTGACGGATGCGGACGGCCAGGGACTCGTTGGCTCGCTCGACGGCCCGCTGGAGGACCTCGGCCATCTCCTCGGCCCTGGGGTCGTCCTTGGTGTCGAGCTGGCGGATGGACGAGATGGCGATGGAGCTGGCCACCTCACCGCCCGCGTAACCGCCCATACCGTCGGCTACCGCGAGGAGGTGTTGGCCGGCGTAGCCGGAATCTTCGTTGCCTTCGCGGAGGCATCCTACGTCGGAGTACGCCGCGTATCGGAGAGCGATTGTCATTTGCGCAGTTCCAGGACGGTTTTGCCGATACGGATGGGCTGACCCACCGTGATGGGCTGGGGGCGGTTCAGCTTCTGCTGGCCGAGGTAGGTGCCATTGGTGGAGTTCAGGTCCTCGACGAACCAGCGGCCGTTGTCGGAGTAGACGCGCGCGTGGCGGCCCGACGCGTAGTCATCGGTGATGACCAGGGTCGAGTCGGGGGCGCGTCCGATGAGGATGGGTTGGGAGGCCAGATCGACCGTGGTCCCTGACAGCGGGCCCTGAGTGACGGCCAGGACCGTGGGATCGTTGCGGCGCTGGCGCTGGCGCTGCGGCCGGGGCTGCTGTGCCGACGACGGAGCACGGCGCGGGGCCGGACGCGCCGAGGGGCGGGGCTTCTTCTTGGCCTTCTTCTTCGACTGACCGAAGAGGTCCGTGCGAATGACGCCGACCGCCATGAGGACGAACAGCCAAAGCACCGCGAGGTACGCGATCTTGATCAATATGAGGGTCAAGTTGGACATCGAACTGCTCTTCAGCCCCTGTCGTGCTTCGGCCGGGGTGGCGGTCATCGGCGCCGCCACCGTGTCTGCCCCACCTTCGAGTCGGTGAGTCTAGGTCGCTGGTCCGCGGCCCAGCCGGCCGCGGCCATTCTGCCCGATCGGTCAGGTCTTGCGGAGACTACCCTCCCGGCCGGATATCCGACACAGGCCCACGATCGGTCCTGACCCGGACGTCGACCTTTCAGACGCCGGATCCGGGCGGTTGGTTGCGGTCCGGTTGGTCCGGATCATCCAACTGGTCGGACTTTTGAGGTTCAGTCGCGGCGGAAGGTCATCGTGGTACGACCCAGGCTGATCCTGGTCCCGTCCACCAACCTCGCCTGCCGGACCTGCTGGCCATTGACGAAGGTCCCGTTCGTGGACCCCTTGTCCTCCAGGACGACCTCGTCGCCGTCCACCCGGATCTCCACGTGATGACGCGAGACACCGTTGTCGACCAGACGCAGGTCACAGTCGGTACCCCGGCCCAACAGAGTGACCGGTGTGGTCAGCTCGAAGGACTGCTGCATTCCCTGACTGGCGATATTGCCCTCAGCGGTCGCGCCACCGGGTGAGATGAGCAGACGGGGACGGCCGGTCTGGCGCTGCCCTCCGCCCGGACCCGGGTCACCGACCGGCTGGCGGACCTCGCCGTCCTTGACCATCGTTCCGCGGACCACACCCGAACGGATCCGGAAACGGCCCGTCTTCAGGCCGTCGTCCGACCTGAACTGGACCCGCACCGGACCCACGAACGAATAACCCTGCTCGGTCGCGTAGTCACGGGCCAGCTTGGACAGCTCCTGACCGAGGCTGTCCGCGTAGACCTCAAGGCGCTCCTTGTCGCTGGCCGAGAGCTCGACGATGAAATCGTTCGGGACCAACGTGCGTCCCTGGGCCACGATCGCTGCCCGCTCGTCCATTTCCCGCTGGACCGCGCTCGCGACCTCGACCGGCTGGAGCTCCGACTTGAAGGCCATCGCGAAGGTGCCTTCGATCATGCCCTCGAGCCTGCGCTCGAAGCGTTGGAGCACTCCCACGAGGTACCTCCCTTTTGTACTCCACTCCGTATGTGTAGACGATCGTAACCGGGCCCAGGTGCCCCTGGTTTCAGGCGCACCCCCGTGAAGGCCCTCCCGAGGCCCGGAACAGGGGCCAGCACAAACGGTGTGCAACCCACCTCCAAGCCGTGCTAGCCTTATTCATGTCGCCAGGGGGAACAGGCAAAACGCCCGAACCGCCTGGCAAAACAACTGAATGCATGTCACTCGGGCGGGTGGCGGAACGGTAGACGCGCACGGTTCAGGTCCGTGTGTCCGAAAGGATGTGAGGGTTCAAATCCCTCCTCGCCCACTCAACTCTAAGACGACCCTGGTCGCAAGCTAGCGCTTGCTGCCAGGGTCGTCTTCGTCGTGCCCTTTGGGGGGACGATCCCCCACCCCCCCGGTGTGCCGCTCGGCCTACGGCCGTCGCGCTTCGCGGCCCGTTGTGGCTGAGCTGGTCTTTTGGCACCTGGTGGCTCCTTGATGGGGTTTGCTTGAACTACGGGCCTGCGGCCTGCAAAGCCCCGTCTCTGCTCTTGACGACCCCGGTGCGTTGCTCGGCCCGCGGCCGTCGCGCTTCGCGGACCCGTGCGGTAGGGACTCACCTCGCTTGAAGCTGTTGGACTGCTCGCGGGGGTTTCGGCTTTTTGAGGTTCCTTGGGTGGGCGTGTTGAAACCGCGGGCCCTGCTGCTCCGTGGTGGCCGCTCAGGCCTCGGATTCGCGGCCACCAGTCGGCTTCTTCTTAGTTGGATCGTTAGGTGGGGCCGGTTGCGGCCAGGTTCTGCAGGCCCAGATCGGCGAGGGGTTCGGGTTCGGGGGCTCCGTCGGCGATGACCACCGCGTAGCGGTAGGTGAGGGTCTCGCCGGGGTGTGCGAGTTTCTCCTGGTCGAAGAACGGGGCCGGGCAGACGCAGGCGAACATGCCGTTGCGGACGAACCACTGGGTGGGGTGGTTGGGGTTCGTCGGGCAGTCGACGAAGACCAGGGTCGAGGTGTCGTCGGTGCCGTCGTGTTTTCCGGTGAAGGACAGCCAGGAGGAGCGCTCGCCCATCAGGTCGTCGCCGCCGGTGTTGTGCGCCGTGCGGGCGGTGCCGTTGGTGAAGGAGCGCGGGCCGCGCCAGAAGAGACCCCCGTAGCCGGCGTTGGGCCTTCCTTCGGTGGTGGGGCTGCCGAGGGCGATCACCTGGTCGGTGAGGTTGGTGAAGGACGTCTCGAAGGTGAGGGTCCAGGCTTGCGGGGTGGTGGCGGCGGTGAAGGTGCGCCTTTCGGAGAACCAGGTCTCCTGGGACTGGGTGACCCATTCGAGGAGTTCGGTGAAGCGCGCCCGGGTGGGCGTGACCTTGATGTCCTCGAACTCCTGGTGGACGGTGCTGCCGTTGTTGTCGAGCTGCTGGTAGCTGCCGTCGAGGAAGGTGGGGCCGCCCCAGAAGTTGGCGGGCCCGACGTTGGGCAGGGACCAGGCGATGCCCTTGTGCCAGACGTGGTCGTGCGGTCGGTAGAGGCTGACCTCGTTGCCGGAGAGCGTGCGCAGGGGGTGGAAGTAGGGGCGGGGAGACTCCAGCTGGGCGTCCCACGGGTTGTAGACGTAGCGCAGGAGCTCGGTGCCGTCGTGGACGAGGCGCAGGGACTTGTCGTGTTCGTGGATGAGGTCCATGGCTCACTCCTCGATGAAGTACTGCTCGGGGTTGGTCGGGCCGGGGTCGTTGTAGACCGAGGACGAGGGCATTGAGGTGGGGACGTTGCGGAAGTTGTCCGCGACGATCCCGTAGCCGGGCGGGGTGAGGCTGATGCCCATCGCGTAGAACTGCTCCTGCGACTCGGCCAGGAACTCCTTCATGAGCTCGATACGGACGTCGGGGTCGGGCTCTCCCTGGACCGCGTCGTACATCGCCATGTGGTCCTGAACGTCCTGGGGCGGCTCGATCGAGCGGCTGTCCTCGCCGTCGGAGGTGTACCACTGGGCCCACGGGATGGCGAAGTTCGATTCGCCGCTGTGCAGCGGTCCGTACCAGCGGGGGTCGTAGACGGCGTCCATCAGTCCGGCGTCACCGGACCACACGTTGGCGTCGTGGGTGTTGTTCTCCCGGTTGTTCTGCCACAGGGAGCGGTCCTCGGTGTTGAGGTCCACGTCGATGTCCAGCTCCTGCCAGAAGCCCACGACCATTTCCATGGAGTCGACGATGTCGGTGCGGAAGTCGGTGGGCACGGAGAGGCTGAAGCGGACCGGGGTGCCGTCCGGGCTCACGCGGACTCCGTTCTCGACGGAGTAGCCGGCTTCGTCGAGGATCTCGTTGGCCAGGTCGATGTCGTACTCGGTGTACTGCTTGGCCAGCTCCTCGTTGAAGAAGGGGCTCTCCACACGGGGAGCGCCCTGCCAGGGTTCGCCCTGTTCCTGGTAGACGACGTCGATGATGTCCTGGCGGTTGACGGCGTGCGACAGGGCGATCCGGAAGTCCTTGTCGTTGAAGATCGTCCGCAGGCCCTCGTCCTCGTGGGTGAGGTTCAGGGAGATCATCGCCGTGTTCATCTCACCGGGGACCATCTCGAAGAAGTCGTAGCCGCCGGACTCGCGGTTCTCGGCGAGGGTGGGGCGGTTGCCCAGGGTGTTGATGTGTCGGGCGTGCATGTCGATCTCGCCGTTGAGGGCGCGGACCAGCATGACCTCCTCGTCCTGGAGGATGTGGAAGTTGACCCGGTCGATGTAGGGCAGCTGGTTGCCCTCGGTGTCGACCTTCCAGTAGTAGGGGTTGCGCTCCACGACCATGCGGCCGGAGTCCGCGAGGGGCTCCACCACCTGCCAGGCGCGGATGGTGGGCATGTCCGGGTTCTGCCAGTACTGGGCCGAGCTCAGGACGCCGGCTTTGTCGTCCAGCATCTCGATCCAGTCGGTGTAGCCCTCCTCGGCGGCGAGCTCGTCGGCGTCCGGGTTGTGGTCGATGTGGAACTCCGCGAGGTAGTGCTTGGGCTTCTCGAGGAGCTGATAGAGGATGAAGTCGTTCTCGATCCACAGGGCGTTGGGCTCGTCCCAGCTGATCGTGAAGGTGTGGTCGTCGACCTTCTCGCCGTCGCCCGGGTCGGAGGCCGCCATCGGGCTCACGTCGTGGTTGTTGAAGATGTCGTTGAGCGCGAACAGGATGTCGTCGGTGGTGAAGGGCTCGCCGTCGGACCAGCGGATGCCCTCGCGGATGGTGACGGTCAGCTCGGTGGCGTCGTCGTTGTACTCCCACTCGGTGGCGATGTTGGGTACGGATTCCTCCCATTCGGGGTCCCAGCGCACGAAGTTCTCGTAGGCCACGGTCCGGCCGAGCCAGGGCCAGTCGTGCACGCCGAGGATGGCGGTGTTCCACTCGCCCCCGTACCGGCCGATCTCCTCGTGCGGCTCCACGACGAGGGGTTCGGCGGGCAGGCGCTCCTCCAGGGGCGGGAGGTCGCCGCTGTCGACCAGGGTGGCGAGCATGGGAGCCTCGCCCTCCCCCTGGATCTGGTCGCTGCTCTCGGTGTCGGGGTCGAAGGAGAAGAACGAGCAGCCGGTGGTCAGCATGACCGCCGCGGCGCCCGCGAGGAAGGGTTTTCGCATTACCTGTTCCTGACTGTGTGCGGTGGGGGATCGCCGGTGATTCCGGCTAGTCGGAGGTCGTCGGCGTGGTGGCAGGCGACCGTGCGCCCCTCTCCGAGGGAGCGAGGGGCCGGTACCTCGGTGGCGCAGAGTTCGGTGGCGTGGCGGCACCGGGGGTTGAAGGGGCAGCCGGAGGGGGGTTTCGAGGGGTCAGGCACCTCTCCGGTGAGACGGACGCGCTCGCGTGAGCCGCGCAGGCGGGGATCGGGGACGGGGACCGAGGAGATCAGGGCTTCGGTGTAGGGGTGCCGGGGGTTGCCGAAGAGCTCGGTGGTGGGTGCGATCTCGACGATCCGGCCGAGGTACATGACCGCGACCCGGTCGCAGACGTGTTCGACGACGGAGAGGTCGTGGGAGACGAACAGGTAGGTGAGCCCCATCTCGTCCTGCAGGTCCTGGAGGAGGTTGAGGATCTGGGAGCGCACCGAGGTGTCCAGGGCGCTGACCGCTTCGTCCGCGACGACGAGGCGGGGGCCCGGGGCGAGTGCGCGGGCGATACTGACGCGTTGGCGCTGGCCGCCGGAGAAGGCGTGCGGGTAGCGGCGGAGGTGGGAGATATCGAGGCCGACGCGTTCGGTGATGTCGCGCACCCGGTGGTCGATCTCCGGTCCGGCGAGGTCGGTGAGCATGCGCAGGGGTTCGCTGATGATGTCGCGCAGGGTCATCCGGGGGTTCAGGGAGGAGTGCGGGTCCTGGAAGACCATGCGCACCTCGCGTTGGTAGACGCGTTCGTCGGTGCGGGCGAGGTTGAGGGCGTCCAGGAGCCGGTTCCGGCTGTCGCGGTAGCTGATGGTGCCGGTGGCCTCGGGACGCACGCGCATGACGCTGGAGCCGAGGGTGGTCTTGCCGCAGCCGGACTCGCCGACGAGACCGAGGGTCTCCCCGGGGCGGATGTCGAGGTTGACGTCGGTGACGGCGCGGACGTAGCGCCGGGGGCGGCGGCCGCGAACGGGAAAGGAGACCTCGAGGTCGCGCACGCTCAGGATGCTGTCAGTGGGCACGGGCGGGCTCCTCCTGGAGCAGGCAGCGGACCTGGTGGTGGGGTTCGGGTTCGGTGACGGGCGGAACGGTGGTGTCGCACAGGCCCTCGACCGCCTCGGGGCAGCGGGTGCGGAACACACACCCGGTGGGTTGGCTGGTGGGGACGGTGCCCCGGATGGTGGGGAGCCGTCCCTTGCGTGAGGCGCCCAGACGGGGGACGGCTTCGAGGAGCGCACGGGTGTAGGGGTGGCGGGGACTGTGGAAGATATCGTCCACGGGCCCCTGTTCGACCACGGTGCCGAGGTACATGACGGCGACGTCGTCGGCGATCTCGGCGACCACGCCCATGTCGTGGGTGATGAACAGGACGCCCATGCCGCTTGCGCGTTGGAGGTCGGCCAGGAGGTCGAGGATCTGCGCCTGGGTGGTCACGTCGAGGGCGGTGGTGGGTTCGTCCGCGATGAGCAGGCGGGGAGAGCAGGAGAGCGCCATCGCGATCATCACGCGTTGGCGCATGCCGCCGGAGAGCTGGAAGGGGTAGGAGTCCACGACGCGTTCTGCCCCGGGTACCCGTACGTGGTTCAGGAGCTCGATCGCGCGCAGGCGCGCCTCCTTGCGGGAGATGCCGGTGTGGATCCGCAGGCCCTCGCCTATCTGGTTGCCCACGGTGTGCACCAGGGAGAGGGAGGACATGGGTTCCTGGAAGATCATGGCCACGTCGTTGCCGCGCACGGAGCGGATCTTGCGGCCGGTGGGGTGCAGGGCGGCGAGGTCGGTGGGTTCGCCATCGGTGTGGAGGAGGATCTGACCGGCCACGACGCGTCCGGGAGGTTCCACGAGTTGGAGGACTGAGCGGGCCATGGCGCTCTTGCCGCAGCCGCTCTCTCCGACCACGCAGAGGGTGCGGCCGCGGTGGACGCGCAGGTCCACCCCGTCCACGGCGCGGATGGTGGTGTCGTCGGTCTGGAAGTGCGTGCGCAGCCCGCGGATGTCCAGGAGGGTGTCGTGCATCGTCGGCCTCCTACCGGTAGGGGTCGGCGGCGTCGCGGATGCCGTCGCCGACGAAGTTGAGGACCAGGACCGCCACGGTCACCGCGACCCCGGGCAGCAGCACCCAGGGGGCGCCCGCGATCGAGTGGATGTTCTGCGCTTCCTGGAGGAGCACGCCCCAGCTGACGACGGGGGCTTGGAGCCCCAGGCCGAGGAAGGACAGCGAGGTTTCGGCGAGGATCATGAACGGCACGGCCAGAGTGAGCGAGGCGATGATGTGGCTGGTGAAGGACGGCAGCATGTGCCGGCCGATCACGCGTCCGCTGCGGCAGCCGTCGAGTCGGGCGGCGGTCACGAAGTCCTCCTGGCGTAGGGACAGGAACCGGCCGCGGACCACCCGGGCCAGGTCGGTCCAGCCGATCAGCGAGAGGATGACGGTGATCGCCAGGTAGGTCTGGATCGGCCCCCACTCGCGGGGGACCGCGGCGGACAGGCCCATCCACAGGGGGATGGTGGGTACCGACATGAGGAACTCGATGACGCGCTGGATGAGGTTGTCGATCCGGCCGCCGAAGTAGCCGGAGATCCCACCCAGGACCAGGCCGAGGACGAACGACATCGCCACCCCGGCGAGGCCGATCGACATCGAGACCCGGGTGCCGTGGATGATCCGTGAGGCCATGTCGCGGCCGTTGCGGTCGGCGCCGAGGAAGTACACCTCGTGGTCGGGGTCCTTGGCGCCGATGAGGTGCCGGTCCGAGGGGACGAGCCCCCACATCTCGTAGGACCGGCCCCGGACGAAGAGGCCGACGGGGATTTTCGTGGACTCGTCCACGGTGTACTGGTTGGCGAAGGTCTCCGGGTCGCGTTCGACGCTGTAGTCGTACACGTACATGCCGATCTGGAAGCCGTCGCTGGTGTCCACGAAGTGCAGCCGCTGGGGAGGGGCGTGGGTGCGGGCGGCGTCGTAGGCCTGGGGGGTGCTGGGGGAGAGGAATTCGGCGAAGACCGAGACCAGGACCAGCCCGGCCAGCATCAGCGCGCCGGCCACCGCGAGTTTGTTGCGGCGGAAGCGCCGCCAGATCAGGACCCGCTGGGGGACGTCGCCCGGGTCCCGCTCGGGCTCGGCGCCGGGGGTCGGGGTCGGGAGCTCGGGGGTGCGGACCATGTCAGACCCTCTCCACGTGTTGGTGCCGGATACGCGGGTCCCACCAGGCCAGGAGCAGGTCGGACAGGAGCGTGCCGATGACGGTCAGCGCGCCGAGGACGAGGATGAAGCTCCCGGCCAGGTACATGTCCTGGCTGCGCAGCGCCTCCACCAGGAGCGGGCCGGTGGTCTCCAGGCTCAGGACGATGGAGACCAGCACCTCGCCGCCGATGAGGGTGGGCAGGATCCAGCCGATGGTGCTGATGAAGGGGCTCAGCGACATCCGCACCGGGTACTTGAGGATGAGCCGCCACTCGGGCAGGCCCTTGGCCCGCGCGGTGGTCACGTAGGGCTTGCGCAGCTCGTCCAGGAGGTTGGCGCGCAGCACCCGGATCAGCGCCGCTGTCCCCGCCGTGCCGATGATCAGCACCGGGATCCACAGGTTGGACACCGCGTCCAGGAGCTTGCCGAGGTTCCACGCGGCGTCGGCGTATTCGGCGGAGAAGACCCCGCCGACGCTCTGCCCGAAGTAGCGGAAGGAGACCCAGGCGAACAGCAGCGCCAGCATGAAGTTCGGGGTGGCCAGCCCGACGAAGCCGATGAAGGTGACCACGTAGTCGCCCACCGAGTACTGGCGCACCGCCGAGTAGACGCCGATGGGGAAGGCGATCAGCCAGCTCAGCAGGAGGGTGCTGACCGCCAGGACGACGGTGAGGCCGATCCGGTTCCAGATCAGGTCCGAGACGTCGCGGCGGTACTGGAAGGACTGGCCGAAGTCGCCGCTGGTGAGGATCCCGGAGATCCACTTCCAGTACTGGACGATGACCGGGTCGTTGAGCCCGTACCTCTCTTCCAGGGCGCGGATCTGCGCGCCCTCCACACCCTGGCCCTGCGCGGACAGCTGCGCGATGTAGGCGGTCAGAAAGTTGCCCGGCGGCAGCTGGATGACCAGGAACGCGACCACGGAGATCGCGAACAGGGTCGGCACCATGTAGAGGCAGCGCCGGACTATGTAGCCGCGCATGCGGAACCTCCCACCGCGATGGCTCCCCCACGGGTTCTCACAGCGCGCGGCCCCCGTTCATCCGGTCGTGGAAGGGGGAGCCGGGACCCAGATCGGCGGGGGTGACCGGTCGCTGCTCGAAGGAGGAGGCGTACACGGCCGCGACCAGGCGCAGGGAGCTCAGGGCGTCCCGGGAGGTCACCGGTGGCGGGTTTCCGGCGCGCAGCGCGTCCAGCACCTGGACGATCTGCGAGTGGTGGCCGCTGTTCACCCCGTGCTCCCCGGCCTCCCAGGCGGCCGTGATCTCTTCCTCGAAACCCGGAGCCGGGGTCAGGCGCCAGTCGTCGTCCCCGTAGCCGTACAGGTGGGTCAGCTCGACTGTGGCGCGCTCGAAGTCGATCCGGATACGGCTCTCCTCCTGCGGGGACAGCAGGCTGGTGACCACGCTCGCGATCGCGCCGTTGGCGAAGTCGACCCTGGCCAGGGACACGTCCTCGGTCTCGACGTCCCGGGCCTGGCGGCGGACCACCGCGGAGACCTCCGTCCACTCCCCCAGCAGGGCGAGGAGGAGGTCGGTCTGGTGGATGCCGTGGCCCAGCGTCGGGCCGCCGCCCTCGGTCTCCCACTTCCCGCGCCAGGGGAGGTCGAAGTACTCCTGCGGGCGGAACCACGTGGTGTGGCAGGTCGCCAGCAGGGGACGCCCCAGCACACCGGAGTCCGTGAGCGCGCGCAGGCGCAGCGCCCCCGAACCGAAGCGGTGCTGGAAGACCGTCGCCATCCACGGTCCGCGGTCCCCGCCCTCGGCGGCGGCCATCTTCTCCGCCTCGGCCAGGCTCAGCGCCGGGGGTTTCTCCACGAGGACCGAGGCGCCGGCGCCGAGGCAGGCCTCGACCTGGGCCCGGTGGACCCCGGGCGGGGTGCACACGTGCACCAGGTCGGGGCGTTCGGCGGTGAGCATCCGGTCGAGGTCGGCGTAGCCGCGCGGGATCGTGTGCCGGGACCGGAAGGACTCCAGCGCCTGCGGGTCGACGTCGACGGCCGCGACGAGTGCGGCGCGTTCTGGTTCGGCGAGCAGGGCCTGGGCGTGGAACCGGGCGATGTTCCCGGTACCGACGATCGCCACGCGCAGTGGTTCGGGGAGGGGGGACGGTGCTGACGCGGGGACCGGGGCGGGGTCCGACGACGGAGAGCTCATGACGGGGGCCTCCTCGGGGTTCGGGACAGGGGGTGCGGGGTGGCGGGCCGGGCACGGTCACCTCCGGGGCGACCGGGGCAGGGGATCGGCGGGAGCCTCGGAGCCGAGCTGGATGTCGCAGGTGAGTCTGCGGGTGTGGTCCACGGGACGGACGGGGCCGGTGAGCAGCACGGGGAAGGGGAGTCCGGGGTCCGCGCTGGAGGCGGCCAGGGTGAGGACGAGCTCGCCGGGTTCGACGATCCGCTGCCCGGCGGGACCGGTGTAGGACGCCAGGTCGGCGTGGACGGTGAAGCGCACTGTGCGCGCACGGCCGGGTTCGAGGGGCACGCGCGTGTAGCCGATGAGGCGGCGGACCGGCTGGGCCGCCTGGGCGACCGGGTCGGACAGGTAGAGCTGGACGACCTCGGTGCCTGTCACGGCCCCGGTGTTGCGGACGGTGCACTCGACCGTCACCGAGCCGTCGGTGGTGGTCGGGGCCGGTTGGCCGGGGTCGGGGGGAGTGTCGTCGATCCGGGGGTTCTCCCAGCCGAAGCTCGTGTAGGACAGGCCGTGGCCGAAGGCGTGCCGGGCGGTCGGGTCCACCGAGCTGACCTGGTTGCGGTGGGCCAGGGGCGGGCCCAGATAGGTGGCGGGCTGGCCGCCGGGGTCGCGGGGGACGGACACGGGCAGGCGGCCGCTGGGGTTCACCCGTCCGGAGAGCACACCGGCCAGGGCGCTGCCGCCCTCTTCGCCGGGGAAGAAGGCCTGCACGGAGGCGGCCAGCCGGTCGGCGGCCGTGCCCAGCGCGTAGGGACGCCCGGAGACGAGTACGGCCACCACGGGGGTGCCGGTCGCCACCAGTTCTTCCAGGAACTGTTGTTGGACCCCGGGCAGGGTGAGGCCGGTGGCGTCGCAGCCCTCGCCTGTGGTGCCCCGGCCGAAGAGGTCGGAGCGGTCGCCGAGCACCGCCACGCACACGTCGGCTGCGCGGGCCGAGGTCAGGGCTTCGGCGAACCCCTCGGTGCTCTCGCCGTCCACCGAACAGCCTTCGGCGTGGTCGATGTGTGTCTTCGGCAGCTCCTCGGCCAGGGACTCCAGGAGGGTGGGGATCTCCACGCCCCGGGCCACGTCGGGGTGGTGGCGGCCGACGTGGGCGGGGAAGGAGTAGCAGCCGAGCGCGGCGTCGGCGGTGTCCGCGAGCGGACCGACCACGGCCATGGTCCTGGGCCGGGTGAGGGGCAGCAGCCCGGCGGGGTTGTCCAGCAGGACCACGGACTCCTCGGCCAGGCGCCGGGCGAGGGCGCGGTGCTCGGGCGGGTCCAGGTCGAGGACGCGGTGCTCCGCCGGGTCCGGGCCGAGGGCTCTGCTGTTACCGGAGACACCGCCGTTGTCGGAGACCTGTGCGGTGGCGGGGCCTTCAGGGGACCAGTCCGGGTCGAGCATGCCGAGCGCGCACTTCTGCCGCAGGACGCGCCGGGCCGCCCGGTCCACCAGTTCCTCGGGGACCCGGCCGGCGCGGACCCCGGCGACCAGCCGGTCCCCGTAACAGGCCACGGTCGGCAGTTCCACGTCCACGCCCGAGGCCAGGGCCAGCGCCCCGGCCCGGGAGGGGGACTCGGCCACCCCGTGCAGGGTGTGCAGGAAGGAGACCCCGAAGTAGTCGGCGACGACGGTCCCCTCGAAGCCCCACGTGTCCCGCAGCAGGCGGGTGAGCAGGCCGTGGTCGGCCGCGGCGGGGAGGCCGTCGTTGTCGTTGTAGGCGTGCATCACCGAACCGGCGCGGCCCTCGCGCAGGGCCATCTCGAACGGAGGGAGCAGGACGTCGGCGAACTCGCGCGGGCCGACGCAGACCGGGGCGAGGTTGCGTCCGGCGCGGGAGGCCGAGTGCCCGGCGAAGTGTTTGAGGGTGGCCACGATGCCGGTGGACTGCAGGCCGCGGACGTAGGCGGTGCCCACGGTGGCGACCAGGTGGGGGTCCTCGCCGATGGTCTCCTCGGTGCGGCCCCAGCGGAGGTCCCGGGCCACGTCCAGGACCGGGGCGAGCCCTTGGTGGACGCCCACGTCGCGCATGCTCCGCCCGATCTGCGCGGCCATCCGCTCGACCAGGTCGGGGTCGAAGCTCGCGCCCCAGGCGAGGGGGACGGGGTAGACCGTGGCGGTCCAGGCGGCGAAGCCGGTCAGGCACTCCTCGTGGGCCAGGGCCGGGATCGCGAAGCGGTTGGCCGCCATGATCTCCCGTTGGCTCCGGGCCAGGGAGGCGCGCCCGGCGGCGGGGTCGACCGGGACCGTGCCGAAGGGGCGGGTGAGCTGGCCCAACCCCTGGGCGATGGCCTCCTCCCACACGGGCGGTTCCTGGGACAGGTCGTGCTGGTGGGGCGCGACGGGGGCGCCGGAGGTGTCCGCGCTCACCCAGAGCCCGTGCAGCTGGGCGGTCTTCTCCTCCAGGGTCATCGCGGCCAGGAGCAGCTCCACACGTTGGTCGATCGGGGTGGAGGGGTCTCGCCAGTCGGGGGCCGCCGACGTCTGGTCCGCCGTGTTCGTGTCACCGGTGGATCGGGTCAAGGAATGCCTTCCTCGGGTGGGGGTCCGGGGCCGTCCAGGGGTATGGGGACGCACCGAAAGTTTCGTAAATTTTCGCGAAACTTATTGGCGGTGAATGTACGTCCGCGATGCCGACAGGGTCAACCCACCCAGAGACTCAAATCACATCAAATCTGTGCTGTTCCTGTTCAGCCAGGTCAGTGTTCTGGGAAATCGGGTTCCGAAATTTCCGGGAGTGTGGCGGCCGAATCTTCGGGAAGTTTCGAAGGCAAGGCTCTGGCAGGGACTCAGGGCTTGGGTCGAAAACACCCGGATGAGACACTCCGGGCGTGGGAATCATCGAGAGACTTCATGAGATCGGGCGGCCGCTGGTCGCCGAACAGCTCGCGCACCCGACGGTCGCCGGGATCGCCCGCGGCGACCTCGACGAGCGGGCCTTCCGCTACTGGCTGGAGCAGGACCACCTCTACCTGCTCGACTACGCCCGGGCCTTCTCCCGGCTGGCCTGGCAGGCGCCGGACGGACACCTGGCGGACCTGGTCGGGATCGCGCACAGCACCCTCACCGAGGAACTGGAACTGCACCGTTCCCTGTCCGGGGAGTTCGGTGCCGACCTGACCACCAAGGACAAGGGCCCCGCCTGCGAGGCGTACACGTCCTGGATCCTGGACGCGGCGGCCGACTACCGGGACGGGCTCGCCGCCGTCTACCCCTGCATGTGGGGCTACAACCAGCTGGGCATCGAGCTGGCCAGGACCCGGCCCGAGGAGCCGCGTTACCGCCGCTGGGTGGACACCTACGCCGACCCCGGCTTCACCGAGCTGACCGAGAAGTACGGGCGCATGCTTGAGGAGGCGGACCCCGCCCCGGAGCGCGCCGAGCGCTTCTTCCTGGAGGGCATGCGCCACGAGGTCGCCTTCTGGGACACGCCCTACACGTAGGCCGCACGTCGGCCCCAGACACGTCGGCCCCAGACAAAGCAGAGGAGGGGCGGACCGGCTGGTCCGCCCCTCCCTCAGGGGTCAACGGTTATCGGGGGGCTTCAGGGGTTGAGCACCGTGTCGAGCTCCGCGAAGCGGTCGATCTCGCAACCGTTGCGCTTGTTGAACTCGGTGTCGATCTCGGTGCCGTTCACGTGCCCGGTGACATGCGCGACCTCGGGGCCGCCCATCTGCATCGTGCACATCATGTCGCTGGTGTCCATGGTGAACGGCTCGGTCCCGGCCTCCTCGATCTCGGCACAGGCCGCCTCGGGGTCGGGATGGTCACCGCCCACGGGGGCACAGGTCAGGGTCCATTCGCCTGGTTCGAACCCCTCCTCGGCCGTCAGGCCGTCCTCATCGGATACGGAGCGTTCGATGACCAGTTCCACCTCGGCGGAACCGTCCTCGGCGGCGGTGTCTTCGTTGGGGGCTTCGTTCTCGGTCTCGGGTGCCGGCGCGTTCACCTCGGTGGGCTCGTTGCCGCAGGCCGTGATAAGCAGGCCAAGAGCTGCGAGTGCGGCGAGGCGGGTCGGCAGGGCCGTTGCGAAGGTGTGCTTACGCATACCGTTTGGACGTGGAGCTCCCACCCGCGGTTCCACGGATTCTCACTTTTTTCGGACACGCCTGACACAGGGGGTCACCATCATGTTCGGTGGACAGGTCGCAGAGGTTCTCGTGAACGAGGTTCCCGAGGACGGATACCTTCTCGACGTCCGCGAGGACGACGAGTGGCGGGCGGGCCACGCGCCCGACGCCGTGCACATTCCGCTGGGCACGCTCGGCGAGCGCGCCGCGGAGGTGCCCAAGGACAAGAAGGTCTACGTCATCTGCCGGGCGGGCGGCCGCTCGGCCCAGGCCACCATGGCGCTGAACCAGGCGGGCTGGGACGCGGTGAACGTCGCGGGCGGCATGCAGGCCTGGGACCACGCGGCCCGGGACATGAAGGCGGAGGACGACGGCGAGCCCCGGGTCATCTGAGGTTTCGGTCGGCCCGTCCGACCGGTTCGGCTGGGGCGCGCGCGTCGAATTTGGTCGGATTGTGCGAAGCCCTGCCACTCGGGGCCCTTCGGGTGGCACTATGGCGACGTGAGTTCCGAGCGCGCGCCCCTCAGCGCCGAAGCCGTGCTGGCCTCTTCGGCTGACGCGGTGATCGGCATCGACGGCGAGCTCAGAGTCACCCTCTGGAACCCGGCGGCCGAGCGGATGTTCGGCTGGACCGCGGCCGAGGTGCTCGGCGGCGGACTGCCGATCATCCCCCGCGAGCTGCGGCCGGAGTACAGCGCGGTGCTCGAACAGGTGCGTGCCGGAACCCCGCTGACGATCTTCACCCGCCGGCTGCGCAAGGACGGTACCGCCGTCGACGTGCGGGTCAGCACCAGCTGCGTGCACGACGACCACGGGCGACACGCCGGGTGGGCGCTCGTGCTCTACCCGAGCGAGAAGGAGGGGCAGGCGCAGAGCTCCGCGATGGAGCGCGCCCGCCTGGTGCGCCGGCTCACCGACGTGGTAGCCGACATCAACGCCGACCTCAGCCTCAAATCGGTCCTGGACCGCATCATCAGCAGCCTGACCGAGCTCACCGGGGCGGACGCGGGCGGGTTCGTCCTGCTCAACGAGAACCGGGTGAAGCTGGTCAGCCTCACCCACCTGTCCGAGGAGCTGCACGGGGTCAGCGCGTCCCTGGAGTCCAGCCTGTTCGGCGAGCTCCTGCGCAGCGGAAAGTCCGTGCTGCTGGCCAACAGCGACACCCGCAGCCTGGAGGACCTGATCTGGGCCGACCTGCCCGGGCTGCACACCATCGCCCTGTGCGTGTCCAACGTGCGGGGCCGCCCCTACGGCGCGCTGTACGCGTTGTACAGCCAGCGCAAGGTGGGGCACGTGGAGCTGGAACTCCTGGAACTGCTCACCGCGCACGCCGGGGTGGCGATCGGCAACGCGATGGCCTACGAGGAGCTCAAGCTCCAGCGGCTCAGGGAACAGGCGGTCGTCGACTCCAGCGCGGACGGGATCGCGGTGCTGGACTCCCACGGCAGGGTTCGCAAGTGGAACCGTTCGGCGGCGGAGCTCACCGGTTACTCGTTCGAGATGATGGAGGGGCGGCACCCGCCGTTCCCGATCCCCGACGCGCACGGCGAACCCGTCAAGCACCGCAACGAGGGCGGCCGGTGGCTGGAGATCCTCATGGCGCGGATCCCGGACACCGACGAGTGGGTGGTGGACTTCCGCGACATCTCCGCGCAGAAGGCGCTGGAGGAGGAGCGGGAGTTCTTCCTGGCCAGCACGGGGCACGAACTCCGGACCCCGGTCACGGTGATCCAGGGGTACGCGGCCCTGCTGTCCCGCAAGGGCGAGCGGCTGGGCCCGGAGGGGCGACAGGAGGCCAGCGAGATCATCCTGGACCGCGCCCGATCGCTCGCCGAGCTGGTGGAGCGGCTCCGGTTGGGGTCGGACGTGGCCAGCGGTGAGATGACCGTGGACCGGGTCCCCTTCGACCTCGTGGAGCTGCTCGGCCAGTCCGTCACCGCCTTCCGCCCGCTGGCCGAACTCCAGGACCTGACCCTGGACACCGACGGCACCCTCTGGACCGTCGGAGACCCGCTGGTCACCGGCATGGTCATCGACCAGCTGCTGGAGAACGCCCTGAAGTTCTCACCCAGCGGCGGGACGGTGCGGGTCAAGGTGGAGGAGGGCGAGGACACCGTCACCATCCACGTCGACGACGAGGGCATCGGCATCGACCCCGGCGACGAGGAGCGGATCTTCGAACGCTTTTTCCAGAGCGGCGAACGAGGCGACCGCCGGGGGTACAGCGGGCTGGGGATCGGCCTGTACATCGTGCGCCAGCTGGTGCGTGAACAGGGCGGTGAGGTGACCGCCCACCGTCTGGAGAACGGCACCCGGATGCGGGTCACACTGCCTCGGCACCGGGGCGAGGAGGGCGAACTCGGCGCCGTCGTGTCCGAAACACCTCAGGGGAGGGGCGGAACGGAGGTTTCGTCGGTAAAGGCGTAGAGCGGACACTGGGCGTCACGGGAAACAACAAAAACCTCATGGGCCCCAGAAGTCCTGTCACGTCGTGGATTCGCGCGTCCGAAGCGCGGATCCTCCCGGCGGATTCACCTCCCGGCGGGTTTCCGATGTGAGGGATCGGGGCATTTCCACCCCTGGTGGAATTCGCTGGCACACAACGGGCGGGTTCCGGGCTGACCGAGAAGTACGAACTCGCAGGGACGAAAGCTGTGTCAGGAGACAACGCCGCACGCGACAACGGGGACCTCCGGAGCCCTCTGAAGGTCGAGCGAAGCGTCGTTCTTCCCTATGCCCCGGAAAGCGTCACCCTCGCCCGACAAGGGCTGTGTACCGACCTGCGGGCCCTGGACGTGTGCGCCGACCGGGTCGATGACGCCGCCCTCATCCTCAGTGAACTGGTCAGCAACGCCCTCAGACACGCGAGCCCCCTGCCCGACCACACCGTGGGTGTGTCCTGGCGGGTGGAGGTCGCCCCCGGCACGGACCCGGCCGACAGCTGGCTGGAGATCTCGGTGCGCGACGGCGGTTCCAGCACCATGCCGCGGGTGTCGCGGCCCTCCCTGTCCGGCCTGGGCGGCCGCGGGCTGAGCATCGTGCAGATGCTGGCGGGCCGCTGGGGCACCGAGATGGACGCGACCACCACCACGGTATGGGCGGTCCTGGAGGTCACCACCGAGGAGCACGGCGGCCTCGACCCGAACGACGTGGACACAGTGGACGTGGACACAGTGGACGCGGACGCGGTGGACACGGGTGCGTTGGACGCGGCCGACGTGGTCGAGCTCGAGCTGCGGATCGAGCGGGGCGAACCCGCCTGGAGCGGTCCGCTCTGAGTCGCCGCTGAGCAGCGCCGCTGTATCCCTCCACCGCCCCTGTGCACCGGACCCCCGTCTCACGCCCTGGGATACTGGGCGGAGGAACGTGACCGATGTGGGGAAACGCCGCCAACGAGGTGGCCCGGCCTGGCCTTGGCCGCTACAGTCACGTCTGTGGAGTTGAAGATATCAAGCCGATCTCAAGATGACGTCGCAGTGGTAACCGTTGGCGGTGAGATCGATCTGTACACGGCACCCCAGTTGCGCAACGAGCTCGTCGAGTCCCTGGAAGCAGGGACACGGCGGCTGGTCATCGATATGTCCAGGGCGGAGTTCTGTGACTCGACCGGCATCAGCGTCCTGCTCTCCGCGATGAAGCGTTCCCGCGACCGCGGCGGCGACCTGGAACTCGTGGCGCCCAAACCGGCGGTCATGAAGGTCCTCCAGGTCACCGGCCTGGACGAGGTTTTCGTGATCCACCCCGACCTCGACGCGTTGCCGGTGGCCGCGGGGACCGGCACCGCGCAGTAGCGCCGGTGGCACGAGCGCGGCCGGAGCCGCGGGACCCGGGCAGTGCCGGGGTCGCCGTGGTGATCGCCGCCAAGAACGAGGCCGAACGGATCGGCACCACCGTCACCGCGGCGCGCACACTGCCCGGGGTCGACCTGGTCGTGGTGGTCGACGACGGTTCCACCGACCGGACGACGGCCCTGGCCCTGGAAGCCGGGGCCAGGGTACTCAAGCACGGCCGTAACCGGGGCAAGGGCGCGGCCATGGAGTCCGGCGCCGACGGTGTGCGCCGGATCGAGGCGGACGAGGCGGCCGAGGGTGTCGCCCGCGCCCCGCGCCACCTGCTCTTCCTCGACGCCGACCTCGGAGCGACCGCCAAGGACGCGGCGCCCCTGGTGGAGCCGGTCCTGGAGGGTGCGGCGGACATGACCGTCGCGCTGTTCCCTGCCACCCGGATGCGCCTGGGCGGGCACGGCTTCGTGGTCCGCCTGGCCCGGGAGGGCGTGCGCCGGACCACCGGCTGGGAGCCCGAGCAGCCGCTGAACGGTCAGCGCTGTCTCACCCGGGACGCCTTCGAGGAGGCCCGTCCGCTCGCCCCCGGGTTCGGGGTGGAGACCGGGCTGACCATCGACGTCCTGCGCGGCGGCATGCGGGTGGTGGAGGTCGAGGTGCCGCTGGAGCACCGGGCGACCGGCACGGACCTGCGGGCCCAGCTGCACCGGGCGCACCAGTTCGCGGACGTGGCGCGCGCCCTGGCCGTGCGGGAGCTGCGGCCGACCCTGAACCGGGCCTGGCGGGGCGTGGCGGGGCGGACACGCAGTACCGGTCATGAATTGACCAGAAAAATCGGGCACATTACTCGCAAAAATCGCTAAGAGCGACCCCATGGGTGCGATGTGTAGCGATACGCTCGCGCTGTGTTCACTACGATCATGGCTTCCATCGCTCTGCTCATCGGGCTGGGCGGGCTCGCCCTCGGCGTGTACGCGCTGTACCGGACCCGCGAGGTCCAGGGGGAGTACCGTGCCCTGGCCCAGCGCGCCCTCGCGGTCAACTCCTCGGGGGCCGACCCCCGGGCCGTCCGCGACGTGGCGGTGCTGCACTACGACGCCCTGGAGGAGATGTCGGGCGCCCGCTCCTTCTCCCTGGCCATGCTCAACGCCCACGGCGACGGGGTGGTCGTCACCTCCATCAACGGGCGCACCGAGACCCGCACCTACGCCAAGGCCGTCACCCGGGGCGAGGCCGACCACCTGCTCAGCCCCGAGGAGTACCGGGTGATCCGCTCGGCCCGCCTGGGCAACGGCATCGGCTCCGGGATGCCCGAACCCGCAGCCCCGGAACCGGTCCGCGCCGCGACCTCCGACCCCGCCCCGGATACGGATTCGGAAGCGCTGGTCACGGTGGTCCAGGGACCGGAGGGCTCCGAAGGCGAACCGGACAGCGCATCGGCCCAGGAGCGGGTCAGGGCAGCGGACGGTGATCGGGACAGCGAACCGGCCGAGGAGCCGGTCAGCGTGGACAGCGGACCCCGGGCGCCGCAACCCCGCCCCGAGAACTGACCGCCCCCGGCTGCCCCGGCCGTATAGCCTGAACAGCATGCCCAACCGTTACGCCTACCTCGGCCCCGAGGGCACCTTCACCGAAGCCGCCCTCCGCGACCTGCGTCCCGACGCCGACGAACAGTCCCGCGTCCCGTGCGACGGGGTGGCGGCTGTCTTCGACGCGGTCCGCGCCGGTGTCGTGGACGGCGGGGTCGTCCCGCTGGAGAACTCGGTCGAGGGCGGGGTCACCACCACCATCGCCGAACTCATCAAGGGCGAACCCCTGCTCATCACCGGTGAGACCGCGGTCCCGGTCGAGTTCGCGCTGTTCGCCCGGCCCGGCACCGTGCTCGAGGACGTCAAGCGGGTGGCCACCCACCCCCACGCCCTCGCCCAGTGCCGCGGCTGGCTCGCGCGCAACCTCCCGGACGCGGACGCCCACACCGTCTCCTCCACGGCCGCCGCCGCACGCGCCGTCGCGGAGCCGGGCGCACCCTACGACGCCGCCATCTGCGCGGTCATCGCGGGGGAGCGCTACGGGCTGCACGCCCTGGCCTCCGGCGTGGGCGACCGCTCCGACGCGGCCACCCGCTTCATCTACCTCTCCCGCGCCGGAACCCTCCCCGGACCCACCGGCGCCGACCGCACCTCCCTGGTCGCCTTCATCGCCGACGACCACCCCGGCGCGCTCATCGAGGTGCTCAACCAGTTCGCCGTCCGCGGGGTCAACCTCACCCGCCTGGAGTCCCGCCCCACCGGCGACGGCCTGGGCAGCTACTGCTTCTGCATCGACGCCGAGGGCCACGTCGCCGAGGCCCGCGTGGGCGAGGCGCTCATGGGCATCCGCCGGGTCTGCCGGGACGTGCGCTTCCTGGGCAGCTACCCGCGCGGCGGCCGCGCCACCGAGATCATCCCGCAGATGCGCCCGCGCTCCACCACCGACGCGGACTTCGCCGAAGCCGAGCTCTGGCTCGCCCGCATCCGCGCCGGCGCCATGGACTGAGTTTTCTTTGCGCCGCCGCTCCGCTTTGGCGCGTGTTCTCCGCCTTTGCGGAGGGATTGGGTTTAGGCAAGCACGGCATCCTCGCCTACGCCCACCGGTCGCCCGCCACCACCCTCAACGGACGCCTTCGGCGCAGCCCTTCCTCTAGCTCGTTCCTCGCTAGCGGCTTGTCTCGTCTTGCACTGTGTTACAGAAGATTGGCCTCCCCGGCGAACGAACGCAAAAGAACCCCCCCTTGGGGCGAGGGTCTTCAGGCGTCCGCGGGGGCCTCGGCTTCGGTCTGCTCCTCCTCGAAGAGCCACTCCTCCGCGGCGGCGCGGCGCAGCTCCAGGTACAGCGCCAGCCGCAGCGCGGTGTCCTCCGGGCGCGCGTCGTCGAGCGCCTCCAGCGCTTCGGCGAGTTCCTCCGTGGTCATCTCACCCAGCGGTTTCACGACTACTCCCCATGGTCGGTGTGCCGCCGGAAGCCCTCACTCCCCCGGTCGGCCCTTCGAAGGGGATACGGGGCGCGGGACGTTTCATGACGTGACTGTCGGCAAAAGATGTGGGCCCGGGCCGGGGCGGGCGGTAACCTGCAAGACGTGATCGACCTTCGCGCTCTTCGAGAAGACCCCGAACGACTCCGTGCATCGCAGCGGGCCCGCGGTGAGGACCCCGCTGTGGCCGACAAGCTGCTCGAACTGGACGCCAGTCGCCGCTCCGCGCTGACCCGGTTCGAGACACTGCGCGCCGAGCAGAAGAGCGTGGGCAAGTCCGTCTCCAAGGCCTCTCCCGAGGAGCGCGAGGAGCTCCTCACCCGGGCCAAGGCGCTCTCCGCCGAGGTCAAGGAGGCCGAGGCCGAGGCCGGACGACTCGGTGACGAGCTCGACGCCGTCCTGAAGCGGGTACCCAACCTCGTCGAGGAGGGCGCTCCCTCCGGCGGTGTGGACGACTTCGTGGTGCTGGAGACCGCGGGTGAGCCCCGCGAGTTCGACTTCACCCCGCGCGACCACCTGGAGCTGGGCGAGATGCTCGGCGCCATCGACATGGAGCGCGGCGCCAAGGTCTCCGGCGCGCGGTTCTACTTCCTCAAGGGCGTGGGCGCCCAGTTGGAGCTGGCCCTGCTCAACATGGCGATGAACCAGGCCATCGAGGCCGGTTTCACCGCGATGATCCCGCCGGTCCTGGTCAAGCCCGAGACGATGGAGGGCACCGGGTTCCTCGGCGAGCACTCCGACGAGGTCTACAACCTGCCCGCCGACGACCTCTACCTCGTGGGCACCTCCGAGGTGGCGCTGGCCGGGTACCACGGCGGCGAGATCCTGCCCGCCGACGCGCTGCCCAACCGCTACGTCGGCTGGTCGTCCTGCTTCCGCCGCGAGGCCGGCTCCTACGGCAAGGACACCCGCGGCATCATCCGCGTGCACCAGTTCAACAAGGTGGAGATGTTCGTCTACACCACTCCGGAGCAGGCGCACGAGGAGCACCAGCGGCTCCTGGCCTGGGAGCGGGAGATGCTGGACAAGCTCGAACTGCCCTACCGCGTGGTGGACATCGCCGGCGGTGACCTCGGCACCAGCGCGGCCCGCAAGTACGACTGCGAGGCGTGGGTCCCCACCCAGGAGACCTACCGCGAGCTCACCTCCACCTCGAACTGCACCGAGTTCCAGGCCCGCCGCCTCAACGTGCGCTACCGGGACGAGGACGGCAAGCCCCGCTTCGCCGCCACCCTGAACGGCACGCTCGCCACGACGCGGTGGATCGTCGCGATCCTGGAGAACCACCAGCGGGAGGACGGCTCGGTCGTCGTCCCCGAGGCCCTGCGGCCCTACCTGGGCAAGGACGTCCTCGAGCCGATCCAGGCGCCCAAGGCCAAGAAGTAGGCACAGCAGTAGTCCGAAACGCACGAGCGGAGCCCGTCCCCGGTGGGGGTCGGGCTCCGCTCGCGTCTACGACAGGCTTCGGATTCCTTGTAGGGGCCTACAGGTACGGGCCCGAACCCATGTGCGGCTGCTCATCCTGGCCCGGGCCCTGGGCGCCGGGGCCCTGGGCCTGGAGCCCGGACATCCCCGGGGGAAGCGCCTTGCGCATGTTCTCCAGCTGGGCGCGGGCCGCCATCTGCTGGGCGAACAGCGTGGTCTGGATGCCGTGGAAGAGCCCTTCCAGCCAGCCCACCAGCTGGGCCTGGGCGATGCGCAGCTCGGCGTCGCTGGGCGCGGCACCCTCGGCGAAGGGCAGGGTCAGCCGGTCCAGCTCCTCGATGAGCTCGGGGGCGAGCCCGTCCTCCAGTTCCTTGATCGAGGAGGTGTGGATCTCCTTCAGCCGGGCGCGGCTGGCCTCGTCCAGCGGGGCCGCCTTCACCTCGTCCAGCAGCTGGCGGATCATACTGCCGATCCGCATCACCTTGGCGGGCTGCTCCACCATGTCCGCGAGCGAGCGCGGCTCCCCCGAGCCGTCCTCGGCCCCGGTCCCGTGGTTCTCCTCGGTCCCCACCACCAGGACCTGTGGTTCCTTCTGGCTGTCTGCGTTGCTCATCGATCCCCTAGTTCGGCTGTGTACGGCACGCGGTCAACGGGTGAGAAGGATCTTGCCGGTGTGCGCGCTCGACTCCATGACACGGTGCGCCTCCGCCGCGTCCCGCAGGGGCAGGGTGCGATCGACGACGGGGCGGATGGCTCCTCCCTCTACCAACGGCCAAACCTGCTCCAGTACTCCCGAGACGATGGCCGCCTTCTCGGCCCCGGGCCGGGAGCGCAGCGTGGTCGCCTGGACGGAGAGGCGTTTGGCCAGCATGCGGCCCAGGTCGATCTCGGATCGCCGCCCGCCCATCAGCCCGATGATCACCAGACGGCCGTTCGTGGTCAGCGAACGCAGGTTCGCGTCCAGGTACGAACCGCCCATGATGTCGAGGATCAGGTCGGCGCCGCCCTCGGCCCTCAGACGCTCGGTGAAGTCCTCGGTGCGGTAGTTCACCGTGATCTCGGCGCCCAGCTCGCGGCAGCGCTCCAGCTTCTCGTCGCTGCCCGCGGTGACCGCCACCCGCGCGCCCAGGGCGCGGGCGAACTGGACGGCGAACGTGCCGATCCCGCTGCCGCCGCCGTGGACCAGGACGGTCTGCCCGGAGCGCAGGCCGCCGACCATCACCAGGTTCGACCACACGGTGCAGGCCACCTCGGGCAGCGCGGCCGCCTCGACCAGGCCCACCCCCTTCGGAATCGGCAGGAGCTGGCCGACCGGGACGGCGACCTTCTCGGCGTACCCGCCGCCGGTCAGCAGGGCGCAGACCGGGTCCCCCACGGACCAGCCGGAACCCTCGGCTCCGGGGCCGAGTTCGCTGACGGTGCCCGAGCACTCCAGGCCCGGATACTCGGAGGCGCCGGACGGCGGCGGGTAGTTGCCCAGGCGTTGGGCCACGTCAGCCCGGTTGACGGCGGTGGATGCCACGTCCACCAGGACCTCGCCCTCCTGGAGGACGGGGTCGGGGACCTCGGACCAGGACAGGACCTCGGGTCCGCCCGGCTCGGTGATTCGGATCGCGTGCATGGGGCCGACAGTACCCAGCCTCTGGAGGGGACGGGAGTGGGGGAACACTGTTCAGCGCCCATGAAGGGATGCTTTGCTGGGTCTGTGCGGGTAAGAGAACCCCGAGGGCCCACCCCGACACCCCGAAAGGGCCCGACCTCCACAGCACGCCCCCTTGACGCAGGAGTAGCCCCGGTGGCACAGCACGAACAGAACGGGTCAGGCGCCGAACCGGAGTCGCACGAGCGCACGGAGTCGATCCGGCGCCGGACGGACGACTCGGCGGAGTTCGGCGAGTCGGCGACCGAGGTCACCCAGGGCCCGTCCACCCCCGAACCCGAAGCCGCACCCGCCCCCTCGCCCAGGGAACAGTGGTTCGGCGGTTTCGAGGGTGCGCCGCCGCCACCGCCGCCCTACGCCCAGATCCCGGAGGACACCCCGCCCCCGCCGCGGGGGACCCCCTTCCGGGCGCCGGCCCCGGAGGAGGCCACGGAACACACTGAGGACGACGAGGCCGCCTTCGACGAGTCGTCGGACGACCCGGCTGACGTCGCCGACGACCCGAAGGAGATGCGCAGTAGTACGGTCCGCCTGATGCCGGGCAGCCGGAACCGCCCCCGACCCTCGGGGCCCTGGCAGGAGGAACGCCGCCCGCAGCGCCCCCAGCGTCTGGGACAGGACCCGCTGGGCCCGCGCAAGCTGCGCGGCGACTCCGACGTCCCCGAACCCGAACAGCTGCCCCCGTTGGAAGCCGAGCGCACCGAGCGTCCGGGGCCGGGCACCCCTCCCCGAAACGCACCCCTGGCACCGTGGAGCACCGAGCACACCGAACCCTCGAGCGCTCCATCCGCCGACGCCGGGCCCACCGGAGCCGAGCCTGTCGGTACCGGGTCCGTCGGTACCGAGGCCACGGGCACGGAGAGCCTGGGCACGCCCAACCCCTGGGGCACCCCCAGCGGCGGGAACGCGGTGCGGCGTACCGAACCGCTCCCCGAACGTCCGGACCCGCCGCGCTCCCTGACCGGGCCGCGCGAGGCCGGATCGGCACCCTCACCCTGGGCCGGGACCGGCGCCCCGGGGCGGCCGCCCGCGCCCACGTCCTCCCCCGCCCCCGCCACCCGTAACGACGCGGACCAGGGCGAGACCTCCGACTCCCTCAACGCCGCCACTCTGGTCCGCAACCGCCGCCAGGGCCCCAGCACCGGGTGGCGCAGGGCCGTGCACACCGCCAGCCTCGGCCTGATCAACCCGGGCGAGTCCGCGCGCGTGCTGCGCCAACGCGAGCTCGTCGCCCGAGCCTGCACCCCGGTCGCCTCCGGTCACCACCGGGTGGCGGTCCTGAGCCTCAAGGGCGGGGTCGGCAAGACCACCACCACGGTCGCGCTGGGCGCCACCCTGGCCTCCCTGCGCGGCGACCGGGTCCTGGCGGTCGACGCCAACCCCGACCGCGGCACCCTTTCGGACAAGGTGCGCCTGGAGACCGCGGCGACCATCCGGGACCTGCTCAACGAACGCCACCTGGTGTCCCGCTACGCCGACATCCGCGGCTTCACCTCCCAGTCGCCCAGCCGCCTGGAGATCCTCGCCTCCGACCGCGACCCGGCGGTCTCGGAGGCCTTCAGCGACGCCGACTACCGCGAGGTGGCCCGGATCGTCGAGCACTTCTACTCCATCTGCCTCACCGACTGCGGCACCGGACTCCTGCACGACGCCATGCGCGGGGTGCTCGGCCTGGCCAACCAGGTGGTGCTGGTCAGCTCGGCCTCCGTGGACGGGGCGCGCAGCGCCAGTGCCACCCTCGACTGGCTGGAGGCCCACGGCCACGTCGACCTGGTCCGCGGCGCTGTCGTGGTGCTGTCCATGGTCCGCTCCAACGCCAAGAGCAGCGTCGATCTCAACCGGTTGGAGGAGCACTTCGCCGGACGCTGCCGCTCCGTCGTGCGGGTCCCCTGGGACGGCCACCTGGAGGAGGGTGCCGAAGTGGACCTGGACCAGCTCGCGCCCGCCACCAAGGACGCCTACCTGCAACTGGCCGCGAGCGTCGGGGAGGCCTTCGCCCGCCAGCCGTGACGGGCGGACCGGGCCCCGGGAACGGGCGGGGCGGTGCTCCGAGGAGAGCAAGATCCCAAAACGCGGGGACCGGTCCCGTCTAGGTTTCGCCCGGCCCGGTCCCGACAATGGAAGGGAGGGGAAGAGGTGGACATGAACGCACAGGAACGCCCGTCCGCGGTCATCGTGGGGGTGGACGGCTCACCCACCGACCGCGCTGCCCTGGTCTGGGCCGCGGAGGCCGCCGCCCGGCGCCGGGAACAACTCCGGATCGTGCACGGCCTCGGCATGCCGATGGTGATAGGGACCTTCTCCAACTCCACGTCGGAGCGGTACGAGGCCGGTGAGGCGGCCCGCGAGGCCGGGCACACCGTCCTCACCGAGAGCGCAGCCTACGCGCGCGGCGTCCGACCGGATCTGGACGTGGCCACGGTACTGGCCCCGGAGGACGCACCGGCGGTTCTGCTCAACGAGGCCCGGCACGGGGACGTGATCGTGGTCGGCTCCCGCGGTCTGGGCGCTATACGCGCCATCATGCTCGGTTCGGTGAGCGTACGGACCTCCTCACACGCGCCCTGCCCGGTGGTGGTCGTGCCCGAGTCGGACGACCGGGACCGGCCCCGGGGGAAAGTGGTCGTGGGCGTGGACGGTTCGGACTCCTCCCGCCGGGCCCTGCGCTTCGCCCTGAACCACGCGCTGGCCACGGGGTCGAAGGTCATGGTGGTCAACAGCTGGGAGGTGCCGCTGCCCGAGGACGAGGCCTCCCTCGCGGCCGACGCCCAGTCGCTGCACGAGGAGGTGTTCGACCGCCAGTCCGAAGAAGTCGTCGCCGGGGTACTGGCCGAGGTGATCGACGACCGGACCCAGGACCTGGACATCAGCGCCGTCCGGATGCAGGCCAACGCGGTGGAGGCCCTGCTCCAAGCCGGTGAGGACGCCGACCTCATCGTCGTCGGCTCCCGCGGCCGCGGCGGCGTCCGGGGCCTGGTCATGGGTTCCACCAGTCAGGGGGTCCTGCACCACGCCCGCGGCCCCGTCGCCGTGCTCCCGCCGCACTCCGACGAGACCGACTGACTGCCCAGAGGCGAAGGTCCCTGTTACGGGGGCCGCTTTCCCCGCGCCGTTCCCGCATGATCCTGCTCTACTTGGTGATGATGGTGGGCAGCGCTGAAACTCTTCCCAAGGGGGAACAATGGCAGACAGCCAGGACCGGCAGGCCAAGGTCATCGTGGGCGCGGACGGGTCGGACCACTCCGGTGCGGCGCTCGAATGGGCTGCCGCCGAGGCCGTACGCCGCGGTGTCCCACTGCACATCGTGCACGCGCTCGGTATGCCGCTGATCGTTTCGGCCTACGGTGGACCGACCCGCTTCGGACCCACTGACGAGATCTCGGACCAGGCCACCGTCGTGCTCACCAACGCAGTCGCCCAGGTCCAGAAGTCCCAGCCGACCCTCGAGGTCGATTCGCTGACCGCCCTCGAAGAGGCACCGCTGGCACTGATCCGGCAGGCCCACCCGGGCGACCTGATCGTCCTGGGCACCCGCGGCCTGGGCACCGTCGCTTCGATGTTCGTCGGCTCCGTGAGCGTGCGTGTGGCGGCCCAGGCCCCGTGCCCCGTCGTAGTGGTGCCCTCCGACGACGAAGGCAAGCCCGCGACCACCAAGATGGACCGGATCGTCGTCGGCGTCGACGACTCCACGACCGCCCGCCGGGCCCTGGGCCTGGCCGTCAGCCTCGCGGCCGACGCCGACGCCGAACTCGTCGTGGTCAACAGCTGGGAAGTGGTCTACCCGTACGACCCCGTCGCGATGACCGCCGCGGGCTACCTGCCCCAGGACAACGTCTTCGACAAGCACTCCGAGGAACTGGTCGCCGAACTGATCGCCGACGTCATGGACGAGCAGCGCGACGACGTCGACATCGAGGTCACCGTGGTGCGGACCCGGTCCAACCCGGTCGACGCCCTCCTGGAGGCCTCCGCGAGCGCCGACGCCGTCGTCGTGGGATCCCGGGGCCGGGGCACGGTCCGGGGGCTGCTCCTCGGCTCCGTCAGCCAGGGGGTCCTGCACCGCTCCAAGGTCCCCGTGGTGGTGCTCCCCAAGCACGCCGACGAAGACAACTAGGGCTTCGTCTCACCGGCCGGGGCCGTCCGCGATCGCGGACGGCCCCGGCCGTGTCGCAAGGGCCTACCCCTCGCGCTCGGGCCCGCCTGATTCACGGTCGCCGTGGCTGGCCAGAACATAGGCCCCGCTCACGACGAAGGGCGCGAGTACGAAGAAGTAGACGACCCACGTCCCTCCGAAGTAGGGGACCAGCACCGCCAGGGCGCCAGCCGCGAAGACGGTCCCGAGGACGACCCACAGGAGCTTCTGCCGCCAAGGAGCATTTCTGATCGTGCTCACCTCGAACTCTCGTGGACCTACCGCCGATCGATGTGTATCGGAGCGGTGACTCCGGGGCATACCTGAGTCAGAGCGGCCCAAACCACCGCAGGTGTCCGCATACGGGGCCTGGCCGTGAGCGAGGCCTCCTCACCTGCACGGAGCCGGACCGCGACCCCTCCGAATTCGCAACGGATCCCGCCTCCCGAACACGAAGTCCGTTCCCGAACCCGGGACCCGTACCGCGCCCTGGAAGCGACCTGTCGACAAAGCGGCCTCGGGCCTACGCCGCCCAGAACTGCGCGAGGTACTGCTCGAGCCCTTCGAGGTCACGCGTGGCGGCGGCGAACTCCGCGCTGTGGATGTCCGTGTCCTCACCGAAGAGCGCCTGATAGGCCTTGCTCACCAGACGCCTGTTCCGATGCGCGACCCGGACCTGATATCGCCCGGGAGCGGGAAGTCTCAGCACTGCTTCCTGCCGCCCCAAGGTGAGCTCCGCGATATCGACCGCCCCGCTGGAGAGCGTGATGGTCGCGGTGTCCGAGCCCTCCCACTCACCCCCCAGAGTCGGCGGCTCCCCCGTCCAGGACTCCAGGTCCAGCCGGACCAGCACGTTGTTCTGGAAACTGTGCAGGAAGACCGACCGCTCTCCCGCACTGAAATCCTGTTTTCCAGGCAGCGGCGCGTCGCGATCCTCACTCCCGGAGTCAACGATCTGGAAGATCCCGTAGTCGGGGTAGACAAGCGTGTACTGCGTGCGGAGAAGTCGACTCATACCTACCTCAGTCCTCGTGGGGCCCAGAGCATAGAACGAGCCGCGGACAGCCCCCTGGCCTTCGCCCGGAACGCCTGGCACCATGTCGACATGACTATTCATAAGGGAGATGCCGCGTAGACGCCCGGGCGCCCTACGCGCGGAACAGCCCCGGGCAGAGTCCCCCAGATCCCACATCCGCGGGATCTCCTCCGGAACCTGCCACGCCATCCACCTGATCGAGCGGCGCTCCCGGCACCCCTCCCACTCTGTCGGCTTCACCGCCATAGCCCTGGACAAGTACGAGCGGTTCGTGAGGACCGGCGGCCAGGAGGCGCTCTATCTGGCCGACGCCGCTTATGAGTGCCCCGGCTGCATCCTCGACGACGTGCGCCACGCCCGCGACCTCCTCGAGTCCGTCCTCCGCAGGCTCCCCAAACGAGCCCGCACCGAACTACACCGCCGCCTGACCCCCCTCGACGAGCTCTACCTCCGCCGCACCCTCCCCAACCCCTTCGCCGACCCAGACGACCCCTGGTGGCGCCGCCGCTTCGAAGCCGACTGAACCAGCCCTAACCGCCGCGCCAGAACGTGGGAAGCCACCAGCAGAGCACGGAACGATCCTCGGGCCATGGGAGGCGGTCAGCCGCCTCCCAGTCCTCGAAGGAGTCGCGCGCGAGATCGATCGGACGCCACTCCTGACCAAGCGGCTCATCCGAGTTCGGCGGCCTGACAAACACCAGATGGCGCTCTTCATCAGCGCCGAAGTCCCGGTAGTTCCGCTGGGCTTCGACCAGGGAGACCCCGTTCGCGCCATCTCTCCTGGTCGGCCACCGGAACTGGACCGCATCGTCCTCCCAGAAACACACGGGACAGATCCGGAACGAGCCGGGCATCTCGTCCAGGACGCGATGCCCGCAACAAGGGCAGGGGAATCGTCGACTCACCCCGCGCAAACTACTGGTTCGCGAAGTCTTCCGCTGTCTCGGGTACTTCAGCCTCCGTGAGCGTCAGGTGATGGGGGGATCCCGTTGCCTGAGGACTCCAACCCTCCTTCAGGGCGCGTCGAATGGCAGCGGCGACCACAACCGGCGTGATCGAGACAGCGGGGCCGAGCCCCAGCCAGTTGTCAGGACGAGGATTCCCGGTCTCCACCACGAGCGCCCGCCCGGGGGATTCCGCGTACTCAACGGCGAAGACCAAGTTGGTCCAACCGTTCCCCTGGCTGTAGGTCGGCCGGTGACGAATGCGCCAGCGGTAGTCCGCGCCGTCCACGGTGATACGCCGCGAACCCTTGCGCAGCAGGGACATGCACGCACCTCCACAGTTCCGGTCTCCGAGGCAGTCTGCACTTCTTCCACCGGGACCATCCACTGAATTGTTCGGCCAGCGGTCCGTTCGGCTCTCCCGTGGGGTGTCCTCAACCCGGGCGGATGCGTGTCCGCTGCTTCCGAAACCCACCCCTTCCCGGTGATCTTGCTACCAGTAGCAAGTTCGGCGCCGATTTCGCTACTGGTAGCAAGATCACCGGGAAAAAGGGACCGGGATACTCCGGGGTGCTGACTGTCGGGCCGGAAAACCCAGAGCATGCTTCAGATAGCCTCGCGTTCCCTGACGTATCGCCCGAGACCACGAAGGTCAGGGCAGGAGGGCCCTCCTCAGCGCGGGACGGGGGTTCCTCCGGGTAAGCCCCTGAGCATGAGGAAGGGCCGCCTGCCTGTGTGGCAGACGGCCCTCGGACTGCGGAGGGTATGGGATTTGAACCCATGAAGCCCCGTTGCACCGGGGGACCCTAACGACCTGTCGACAAAGCGACGAATAGCTTTGTGACCTGCGCTGATGTTCCGGGGGCTTCCCAGCGCTTCCGAGGTCCTCTCGGAGCTATGTGCACTGAATGTGCATCGCGGTGAGGCCCAGCCCAGCGCCCGACTTCGCGCGGCCTGTGCCTTCCCGGCCACCTTCGCCACCTCTTCCTCAGCCCCAGTATCCGGCAACCACGGCTCCGGTCCGGGGTGCCCGATGGCGCTGGGGTTGGTCACCCCAGACAGACCGTGTCGCGCCATCGGGTGCTCCGGGATCTGAGTACGTCATCAACCAATGGCACTCAAAGCCCTGCGAAACGGGTATGGCCTAGGTCACCATGGATATCTCGGTAACGCTGCTTCCGCTCGTCCTGCGGGTGCGTCCGAGAGACGTCATGTGGCACGCGGCCTACGGCCGTGCGCTCGGGACCGGGCGGCAGCCCGCAGCCCGAGCGGCGGCGGAGGGCTGCTGCGACGGCGCTCGCGCCGTCGCCTTGATCTCATACAGCTCAACTCGGCAAATTTGATCAAATGGAATGCAGAATTTGCCTTCAATCGTTTCCAAATCAGGCCCGTTGCATATTATTTCGATCTAAGCACCGATTGGATTACCCTCCAGCCTCTTTCATGTTCGATTTTTCAATGTTCTTTTTTGGTTGGATCTCCAGCAGCTCTCTTGCTTCGTCGTAGAGAGGGTCGGTGGCAATGTCTACAACGCTCAACTTCTTACTCTCGACCAGGAGCTCAATTGATTTAGCTGCCTCTTCATTTTTTCCTAGGAGAACGAGTTTGCAGTGAGAGAACTCATCAGAAAGTCCACTGACGTCCCAGGAGGAGACTTCTGATTCGATTTTTTCTAGACCAAAGAGTTTCTTTTTGGCTGTCCAGTTGATAATTTGAGATCTGAGCTGCTGCCTTCGATTTATTTTACTTTTTAGTGAGTATTCGCTCAGGGATATCGCTGAGTCCCATGCTCCACGTCTGAGTGATATTTGTGCGTACCTAAATACAAGATCAGCGATGTTTTCTGACTCCTCCTTGTGGAGCCGTCGGGCGACGTCAGCGCTGGTGATGATTCCCAGAGAAAGAAGACCCTGAATCCGTTCTGAGAAGTAGTCTTCGTCGACTTTGAGTTCTTCCCCGAGGGCTACCTTTTTTGATTTGCTTCCCTTCGCCGTCTTCAAATAAATGTGATTTGCATATCCACCATTATGAACGATGACATTTCTTCTAGCGAAGACTTCACGAATGCCATCCCAGTCGCTCGAAAGGGAAGTCATGGATGTGCCTTTAACTGACTTGCTGAGCCATTTTTCCCAACCTTCGATGCTTTCCCGTAGAAGTGCCGAGATTCGCCTTTCGGTCAAGAATTCCCTGGCATCATCCAGGGTTTCGAATTCTGCCAATTGTTGGAGTGAAAACTTGTATTCGGAGTCATCCAAGGCAGACTTGTTAACTTTGTATACTCTTTCCGCCATTCTCCCGAATAGCATCTCGAATGTCGAGGCCGAAGTTATGAGGATGGACTTTCTGAGTGTCTCGGGCCGAATGTCGGACCGCATAAAAATTCGGGATTCGGTCAGTAGTTGCATTAGGGCTGTGCTTACATTGGCGCTTTTTAGTTCGAGGGTGCTAGATTCTTCTTGGCCTTCTTGGCCTTCTTGGCCTTCTTGGTTTGTTCTCGGAAGGGGGGAGATGGGGCCCTCTTCTGTCCTGTGAAATTTCAGTAGAGAGTCCCCAATCCAATCCAAGGTCGCCCTCATCTCCTCCTTTTCTTCTTCTGTTAGTAGATTCATTATCTGTCTTGCTTGGTCCGAGAGGTCGGATTCTCTTTGTATATTTGATAGAAAGCCGGTGCCAATGTGCAGCAGGTCAAACATTTGGGCAGCAAAATCTTCAATTAGAGAATTCCAGGAATTGGGATTCTGCTCGTCTTTCTTGTTTATTTCTACCTTGGGGGTGCTCATTGGCGATAATCCATCCTATTCTTGATCTTCCTGTGGCTGCTCTGTTAATTATGCTTGAAGTGAATGAGTTGCTCTAGGGAGGTATCCCATGGGAAAGCACCGATTTGGGCCAATCCACTTCCGGGTTCATGTGGTGTGAGCATATCCGGGCCGAGTAGAACGGTGACCCGCTCGGATCTTAGATTCTCGACGCTTCTTTTGAACGGCCCCCGATTTGAGTAGGTGGAATTAACGAACGGGAGGATGATAGTCGGCACGTCTAGGCCGATTGCCTCGTTCACTACGTCCAAGACGTAGTTGTCTGCAATCCCGTTGGCCAGCTTGTTGATCGTGTTGAAGGTGGCCGGGGCGATGATGATGGCGTCCGCCTTGGGAGAACGCGGGTCTCCCGGAGCGCGGTGCTGGCTCCGCACCGGCCTGCCGGTCTGCTTCTCCAGCGCCTCGACGTCGATGAAGCTCACCGCTGATGGTGTGGCCATGACCTGAACGGTCCAACCCTGCTCCTGGGCCAGATCGACCAGCTTGCCGACATCCGAAGCCGGACCTGCCGCGCACACCACCACGTAGAGGGTCTTCTGCTCACTCACTGAGTCAGGCACCGACCCTTTCCGCGAGTTCGCTGACGTTCCCATACAGGTGCCCGCTTGCGCGAGTACGGATGTCGTTGATCAACTGATGCACCACGGGCCGCGTTGTTAGTTCCTCGCTCGCCATCTCCTCGGCGTTGCGCAACGCGTGGTAGGCGTGCTCGGTCTTCCCCCACTGCTGATACGCACGGGCCGCGTCGATGAACAGAGTTACTCTGCGCTCCATGACCTTGATGTTGTCCAACTGCACCTGGCGTGCATAGTCGATGGCGCTGCCCGCGTCGCCCAGCTCGACGGCTGCGCTGACTCGGTGAAGGAGAACGTTGGTGGGGCCGAATGCTGTCCACTGGTAGTTGAAATCGCCGCCGAGCCGTTCACCCGCGTCGCCAGCTTCGTCAAACAGATTGAGCGCCTGGTCTCGGTCCTCGCGCTTGGCCGCTGATACCGCGCCGCTCAGCAGAAGTGACCCGTATACCGACAGAGACTCTGGCGTGGGCTCGTCCATGGCGCTGTCCACGCGTTCGGCCGTGCTTGTTGCCAGTTCTGTTGCTGCCTTGTAGTGCCGTTCGCGCATGAGTGCTCGGGTGAACGCTCGGGCGCTGGCTCCCACGACTGCGGGGTTCTCGCTGTCCTCTGCGGCTCGCATGCTCCGGTCGGCTGCGAGGTAGGACAATCCCCGCTCCTCGCATTTGAGTAGCAGGCTCGCTGCGACGTGGTACGCCTCCGCGCGGAGTGCGTGGACCTGGGCGACGTCGTCCCCGTCTACTCCGGTGGCAGCATCATCCAGGTTCCGCAGTAACTCGGGAAGCTGCTTGGCCACGGTCGTGTAGTGGCATGCCTGGTATCCGACCTTGGCGGAGTGCGCCCGTTGGGCGAGTTCTCTCAGACTGGTCGCCGCTCGGGCAGTGCTTCGTCCTGCTCCCGCGTACCTGGTGAGTGCCGCTGCGATCTCGTCCATGTCCAGCATCGAACCACCTGTGGCTTGGAAGAGGGCTGTTCCGGCCAGTCCGACGAATTCGCGGCGGCGCACCTTTGAGACCTCCCCGGGGCCTGGGCTCCTCTGCGCGGGCAAGCTCGGGACTGCTGAGGGCGCCGCGCTCTCATGTCCAGTGAACGCGCCCGGGCTCCTTGGGGCAAGACCGAACAGCATCCGGGGCGTGTCGGGCATGCTGATGCCCTCGGCGATCCGCTCGTAGACCTCGAAGGCCGTGACGGTCTTGCGGCCGTTCAGGATCTCGCTGACCCGCCCCTGAGACAGACCGGTCGCCGCTGAGATCGCCATCTGGCTAGCGCCACCGTATTGGCGCACGAACTGGAAAAGTGCCTGGACATCGCGCCTTCGTAGGAACTCTGCGGTGTGTTCTCGCTCCCATGCCCACGACGGGATGGTGATCCGGCTCGTCGGGCGTCCCTGCATCCTGACTCCTCGGCGCTGCGAGTACGGGGATGGCCAGTATCCCTCTTTGTTATCCCGAGGAGGAATGGGTTTCGGAATCCCAACCCGGGATGGTTGGCCTCATGGATGCCAGGAACGGAATGAAGTGCAGGTCATGCCGTGGGCGGGGCTGGAAGTCCGTCCGACCGCGACGACTGGTCGTCGTTCGATCTGTGCCTGGTGAGAAGCAGGCAACGCGTGCGGCGGTCTGCCCCTTCTGCAAGGGGACGGGCGAGCGCTCCGTCACGGCGGAGTCCTCCGCTGGCAGCGGTCTCGCCTGCTGATCCATGACATGACAGACCCCCGCGACGCGTGCGAGGCGTCCGGGGGCGCGGCCAACCTGAGAAAGCAGGCTGACGTGAGAGACCTTATCGCCCTGATCCGGGCGCTGGTGACTCTGATACGACCGACCCGACACGGCAGGCACCACCGCACCGGGCCTCCGCCGTTCCGGGTGCCCGCTCCTGCGCGGGTGGAGCTGTGGCCCGTACCGGAACCCATCGTGATGGACGGTGACGATCCCCGTTCCTACTCCCTGGTGCGCGGTCCCTATGCGCATGTGGAGCGTCGTCGCTCGACTCAGCGGGCTGAGCGAGACCGGCGGGGGATCGATCTGCTGGTGCAGATCGCGTGTTCGTCTCCTGCCCTGGATGACATGGCTGAGTTGCGTGACCTGGTGCGCACGGCCATCGCGGTCGGGGCGGTGCGCTCATGAGTGCCGAATATGCCTCACCTCCGGCGGATCGTGCCGCGTTCTACGCCTGGTCTCGCGCCCACGGTGTGCGGGTGCGGGTGGCCTGTGAGGACTGGCAGTCCATCACCTACGAAACCGTGGGTACTGACTCTGATGGGAAGCCTGTGGTGCAACGCCTGCGGTGTGAGTTGCCGCCCCAGGTGGCCCGGCGCCGGTTGCGGCTGTCCTACGTCGTGGGCCTGTCGCATGTGGTGGACGGTGCGGTGTGCAACCACGTGCGCACGGTCACCCCTCCGGTGCTGACCTCGGGCGAGGTCGCCGCCCGGCACGACGTGGGCCTGGTGGCCGCCGCTCTGGTCGAGGGCGAACGCCGTGCTCTGTGCGGGGCCACGGTGGAGAACCTGAGTGTCTATGTCGTGGAGCGGGCCGCGAACTGGCGACCGTTCTAGATACCCCCGCGTGCCCTGATGTCTCGCCCGAGACCACGGACGCCAGGGCACGCGGGCTCTCCCCTTCTGACGATGTGCGCACCTGCCCCGGTTGCGCTTCCCGCCCTCTCCTGATCAGCAGGTGCGAGGTTCAGATGTGCCCCCACCTGCTGACAGGGCCATGCAACACGAGTAAGCTACTCGACCATACGAGTACTAGAGTCACCAGGTGGACATCATGTCGAGTTTGGAGTTCGCTCCGCCCAAGTACGTACAGATCGTGCGGGCGATCCAAGAGCGCATTGAAGACGGGACCTATCCCGTGGGGGAGATGCTTCCCTCTGAGTCCCGGATGGTCCGCGAGTTCGGGGCCGGGCGCTCCACGGTCGTGCGGGCCTTGCAGATCCTGAGTATGCAGGGGTGGATCGAGCGCGAACACGGGCGCGGCTCGTTCGTGCGCGGCGTCCCGCAACAGACCTCCGAGCGCTCCCATGCCGGAGCCAGTGCCTTCGAGGCTTCCGAAGAGGCCAAGAACAATCGCATCCTCAAGGCGGGCCGTACCCCCGTGCCCTCAGCGGTGACTGAGGCGGTCGGTTTGCCTGAGGGCTCCCCAGCGATCATGCGCCAACGCCTGGTCCTGGACGACGGCGAACCGAGCGAACTGGTCACCCTGTGGTTCCCCCTCGACGTCGCGGACGGCACTGACCTGGGTGACGAACAGCCGATCAGTATCGGCGCACGTGAACACGTGCAAATGGTCAAACAGGTGCGGCCCTCCCGTGTATCCGAGCGTCTGTGTGCTCGTCTGGCCACGGATGAAGAGTCCGAGCGCCTGGGCCTGGACGAGGGGGCTCCTGTGCTGGGCATCACCGCGCGGATACTGGACGCCTCGGAGAAAGTCATCGCGGTCGCTGAGGTGGTTCTCCCCGGTGACCTGCACGAACTGGAGGACTCTTACCCGGCAGGGTGAGCGCAGGTCAGCCCCGGCCACTTATCTACTTGTTCAGACGAGTGTGTCGGGCTATCCTGACATCCACTTGACCGAACAAGTGGTTGAGTGGATATCAAGTGAGAGGCTGACTGATGGCTATTCAGGGTGCGTTGCCGGTCTCCTTCGGCACGGTCTTCCCGCACGGTGCGTTCGCGCTCGGGGTGGAAGCGATCACCGACTTTGAGACCAAGCGTCCGCAGATGGACAAGGACACCGGGCTCCCGTTGTGGGCGGTGGACGTGATCGACGCCGACCCCGAAGCGCGGGGCAAGGCCAAGTCGGTGAAGGTCAAGGTCGCTGCCGAGGTGTGCCCCACGTTGCCGGACGAGGTCCCGGGGCTGCCGTTCCGCCCGGTGGAGTTCGAGGCGATGGCGGTCATGCCCTACGTGGACGACAACGGTCGCCGTCCCCGGATCGCCTACTCCCTGCGTGCTCGGGGTGTGAAGGCTCCCGGGTCCTCGGGTCGCAAGGCCCCGGTGAAGGACGCTGCCTGACCTGACACATGACGGGGCGGCCTGGTGCTGGAACACCTCGGCCGCCCCTTGAACCCCCACTCGAACCCTGCGAAAGCTTCGTGAAGAGGTGTCCCCAGTATGTCCACCTACCCCACTGACTTGTCCACCCTGACCGGCCCTGAACTGGTCCGCGCCTTCCTGGACGCCTACGACAAGCCCCGCACCACCAAGGCGGAGCGGGCGGAGTTCTTCGACTTCAAGTCCCGGATCTTCGCCGCCATCGCTGAGCGGGACGGCAACCCGGACGCGGCCCGGTTCGTCGCGTGCGCCAAAGCCGATTCCGACCTGCTGTGGGCGGAGATCGCCGCCTCCGAGGTCCTGAACGGCGGTGAGGCGTGATGATGCGTCAACCCAAGGTGGGGGCTACTCAGTCCTCCCCGACCCTGCCCACCCCGGCGCAGGGAGTCAGGTTCACGACTCCGATCATCGAGACCCCCGGCATCGTCGTCCTGGCCTCATTGGTCTGGCGGCTGGTGCGGCTGCTGGTGTTGATGCCGTTCCGCTTCCCCGTCATGGTCGCCTCGACCGCGGCCGTGGTCGTGTGCTGGTGGTATCTCGGGTGGGTCGGCCTGTCCGTCCTGGCCGGGGTGCTCTCGGTGATCTCGCTCGTCTGGTGGCGGATGTGGCCGGACTCCTACCGGTACTGCGTGACCTGGCGTTTGCTGGCGTGGTGGCGGCACCTGGCCGTGTACCGGCGTCACTGGCAACCGGTTCTGGTCATCTCCGGGTTGGCTGAGTCCTACCAGGAACGCCGCTACCTGCCCCGCATCCGCTCCGTTCGGTGCAACGACCGGGCCGACTACGTCCGGGTCTCCCTGGTCGCGGGCACCTCCCCGGTCGACTTCGAGCACCGGGTGGTGGAGCTGGCGCACGGGTTCGCCGCACCCTCCTGCCGCGTCACTGTCAACGGGCCCCGAGACATCACCTTGGAGTTCCCCCGACACGACACCCTCTCCGAACCCCTCGACGCGCTCCCCGTCCCCGAGCCCCCGGACCTGGGAGCCCTGCCGGTCGGCAAGCGCGAGGACGGCACCGCGTGGAAACTCCGCCTGCACGGCACACACGTCCTGGTCGTCGGCGTCACCGGGGCAGGTAAGGGTTCGGTGCTGTGGTCCGCCATCCGGGCCATGCTCCCCGCCATCGCGGACGGGACAGCGCAGGTGTGGGGGATCGACCCCAAACGCATGGAACTCGCCTACGGACGCGAGTTGTTCGCCCGCTACGCCGACACCGGGGAATCCGCGGTGGCCCTGCTCGAACACGCGGTCACCCAGATGCAGGAGAGGGCGGAGCGGTATGCGGGTAAGCAGCGCTCGCACACCCCCACGAAGGCTGATCCGTTCGTGGTCGTGGTCCTGGACGAGGTCGCCTTCCTGACCGCCTACCACCCGGACCGGGACGTGCGGAAGCGCTCGGAGAACGCCATCGCCACCCTGACCTCACAAGGACGCTCGGTCGGCTTCTGCGTCCTGGCCGCGCTCCAGGACCCGCGCAAGGAGGTGATGAACCTGCGCAACCTGTTCCCGGACAAGATCGCCCTACGCCTGGACGAGGCATCGCAGGTGGACATGGTCCTCGGTGAAGGCGCGAGGGAACGCGGTGCTGAGGCGCACCTGATCGACCCCACCTTGCCCGGGGTGGCCTACGTCCGGCTGGAGACATCGCCGTCCCCGGTACGGGTACGGGCCGCGTTTGTCTCCGACGAGGACATCACCGCCATGGCCGACGGCTACGGGTCGGAGGTTGCCTGATGCCCACACCTACCGGTAAGAGCACGCGTGCCGAACGTCTGGCGCAACCCCTGGCGCGTGAGGTGGCCGAACAGGTCGCCGCCGACCACGGCGTGTGCATCCGCCCGGTCTCCCTCCGGAGAACTGATATCGGCACCGGGCGGACAGAGGTGATCGACGTCCCGTGCGGCTCCACCCTGGAATCCCGCTGCCCTGCCTGCGCCAAACGGAAACGCTCCCTACGCCGCTTCCAGTGCGAAGAGGGCTGGCACCTGGCTACCGAACCCGTCGTGGAACCCGACCCACCCACTCAGCAGCAACAGGGCTGGGTGGAGCAGCGGGCCATGGTCACCGCCGAACGGGATCGCCTGGCCGCCATCGGGGGCGCCGCTCCTGAACAGCTCGCCGCTCTGGACGCTGCGATCGCTGACCTGGACGAGGAGATCACCGCCTCCGGCCTGCGGGGCTCGGTCACCCGGTCGGCCTCCTCGGAGTCGGGGCCGCGTCGGGTGCGCTCGACCAAGAGGCGTCAGGACGTGCCGGATCTGCCCAAAAGGCCGATGACCAGGAAGACGGTCGGTCGTGCGTTCACCGACCCCAGCTCGGGCAAGGTGTTCCGTCCCTCGCTGTTCCTGACACTCACCCTGGATTCCTACGGTCGGGTGCGCTCGGACGGCACCCCCGTCGACTTCTCGACCTACGACTACCGGCGGGCTGCGCGGGACACCCTGCACTTCTCCAAGCTCGTGGACCGGTTCGTGCAGAACCTGCGCCGGGTGGCCGGATTCGATGTCCAGTACTTCGCTTCGGTCGAACCTCAGCGTCGGTTGGCCCCACACCTGCATATGGCCACACGCGGAACCCTCCCGCGCTCGGAGCTGCGCCAGATCGCCGCTGCGACCTACCACCAGGTGTGGTGGCCTTCCGCTGACACGGTGCGCTACGAGGGCGAGAACCTGCCGGTGTGGGACGCAGGCGCAGGAACTTACCTCGATCCCGCAACGGGGGAAGTGCTGCCCACCTGGGATGAGGCGCTGGACGAGATCGACGCTCAACCGGACCCGGAACCCTTCCACGTGGTGCGGTTCGGAAAGCAGGTGGACGCCAAGGGGGTCGTGGCCGGTACCGAGGACGCTGCCCGGTGTGTGCGCTACCTGGCCAAGTACCTGACCAAGGACATCGCCGACTGCCACGCGGCCGAAACCGTTCGGCAGGAACAGCACGTGGACCGGCTCATCGAGACGCTGCGGTTCGAACCGTGCTCGCCTCGGTGCTCGAACTGGCTGCGCTACGGCATCCAACCCCAGGACCCCAAAGCCGGTCAGCGCCCCGGGTTCTGCCGCTCTAAAGCCCATCGCCGCGAACACCTGGGCTACGCGGGACGCCGCGTCCTGGTCTCTCGGAAGTGGTCCGGCAAGACCCTGGCTGACCACAAAGCGGACCGGCTGTCCTGGGTCCTGGACGCACTCGGTGTCGACCCCACAGGCGAGGACCAGGGCGGCAACACACACCCGCGTCCCCCGGTGCTGACCTCGGTCAACTCCGGTGACTTCGCCTGGGAACTGGCACGTCCCACTGATCCGGACGTGGCTCCCCGAGAACAACGCCTGCTGAGGGCCGTGGGGGAAGCGCTCAAACGCCGCACCCAGCTCGACGCCGCACGGCAGAACGATCTTTCGGCAACCACCGAGACGAGGGCCGCATGAGAACCGCTGGCACCACTCCTACCGTGCCCCGGCCCCGTGCTGAGGAGGTGCTCTGGTCGGTCAAGGACACGGCCGCCTACCTCCGCGTGCCTCCCAAGACCCTCTATGAGTGGCGCTACAAGGGCGACGGTCCTCCCTCTCACCGCATCGGCCGGTACGTGCGCTACGTGCCCGCTGAGGTCCATGCCTGGGTCCGAACCCGGTAACCCCCCCCAAGGAGACTGACTATGGCCCGTGCCTGGGTCTACGACCGCACCAAGGACAAGGCGTACACCGAAGCCGTACGCAAGGCCAAAGCCGCCAAGCGCACACCTCCCGCGCGGTGGATGGTCCGCTACTACGACCCCTCCGGGAGGATCAAAAGCGCCGGCACCTACAAGAAGAAACCGGATGCCGAGAAGCGGCAGACCGAGATCGAGAACAGCCTGCACGAGGGCTCCTACCGCGACCCTTCGGCCGCGAAGGTCACCCTCGGGCAGATGGCCGAGAAGTGGCTGACCACGCGGACCGATATCAAGCGGTCCACCTGGTGGCAGTACCGGGCCGTGCTCGACAACCACGTGCTTCCGCGCTGGGGAGAGCAACCGCTCTCGGCGATCCACGGGGAGGACGTCGCCGTGTGGGTGGCCCAGCTCCAGAAGCCGCGGGACGAGGGCGGATCGAACCTCGGGGCCTCACAGACCAGGCACTCACACGTCGTGCTGTCGATGGTGCTCGGCTGGTGCGTGCCCCGGCGCATCCCCTACAACCCGGCCAAGGGTGTGCCGCTGCCCAAGCCCTCCGAGTCCGAACACGTCTACCTCGACCATGTCCAGGTGGAGGCTCTGGCCAACGCTGCTGGCGGGCTGCGCACCAAGTACGGGCAGATCGCCTCAAGTGCTCCGGTCAACCGCGCGCTGATCCTCCTGCTGGCCTACACGGGCCTGCGCTTCAACGAGGCCGCTGCCCTGCGGGTGGGGCGTGTGGATCTGGAACGGCGCCGGGTGCGCGTGGTGGTGGCCTTCGCTGAGGTGGAGAGCGAACTCATCGAGCAGACCCCGAAGACGGGCAAGCCCCGCACGGTGCCCGTGCCTCCCTCGCTGGTGCCCGAACTGCGTCCGCTCCTGGAAGGGCGCGACCCTGATGAACTGGTATTCACGACTCGTCGGGGCGCTCCGCTGCGCATCCGCAACTGGCGCTACCGGGAGTTCGGCAACGCGGTGAAGGCGGCCGGTCTGGCGGGCAAGGGGCTCACCCCGCACAAGCTCCGTCACACGGCCGCCTCGCTCGCCATCGCCTCCGGGGCGGACGTGAAGGTGGTGCAGTCGATGCTCGGCCATGCCACGGCCACGATGACCCTGGACCAGTACGGGCACCTGTTCCCGGATCGCCTGGACGAGGTGGCCGAAGCCATGGACTTCGCCCGCCTGGCCGCGCTGGCCGCGTGACCCTCTCCTCGGCGTCCTCGGCCTCCTCAACGGGGACGGCCCCGGATACACCGAAGGCCGGTGGCCTGCGGACCGTGTGCACTGAATGTGCACCGGCCCGGGACCACCGGCCTTCGCCGTGTTCGGTGGAAGTCTCCCACCTGGGCAAACTCCCGGATTCTGCGGAGGGTATGGGATTTGAACCCATGAAGCCCCGTCAAGGACTTGGTGCTTTTCAAGAGCACTGCACTCGGCCGCTATGCGAACCCTCCCGGGGAGAGTGTGACTCTCCGCCAGACATGGTAGCTCACGGCCGGGACGGGTTCGCGGGGATGTTCGGGGTTTTCACATCCGGGGAGCGTCCGGGTGGCGCAGGTGGGTTACTCGTGAGTAACCTGGGGGCATGACGAAAATGGACGCCGAGACGGCGGAGATGGTCAAGTCCGGGTTCCTGGCCTCGGTGCCGTTCGCGCGCACGCTGGGTGTGACCTTCACCGACCTGGACCACGGGCGTGCCGTCATGCGGCTGCCCGACAACGCCGACCACCACAACCACGTGGGCGGTCCGCACGCGGGCGCCATGTTCACGCTGGCCGAGTCCGCCTCGGGTGCCATCGTGATCGGCACCTTCGGCGATCAGCTGGAGCGTGCCGTGCCGCTGGCCGTCAACGCCGAGATCCGCTACCTCAAGCTCGCCATGGGTGACGTCACCGCCGAGGCCACCCTGGGCCGTTCGCGTGAGGAGGTCGTCGCCGAGCTGGACGAGGGTAAGCGCCCCGAGTTCCCCGTCGACATCGAGCTGCGCACCGACGACGGCACCGTGACCGGCAAGATGACCGTTCTCTGGACGCTGCGCCCGAACAGGAAGTAGTCCTCCTCCGGGCCCGGTAACTCCCGGAACCGGCCCTGGTCAGACACCTCTTCCGCACGTCTGACCAGGGCCTTCGTGTGTCCGGGGCCTGATCCGGTCAGGCCCTGCCGATTGTCGGTACCGCTGGGTACGTTGACCCAGAGGGAAACAGGTCGAGCGGAAGGCAGTCCAGTGCGACTTCGAGTGGATCGAGACGCGTTCGCGGAGGCGGTCGCATGGACCGCTCGCGCCCTGCCGGCCAGGCACGCCGTCCCCGTTCTCGCGGGGATGCGGATGGAGGTCTCCGCGGACGGGGACTCCCTGCACCTGTCCGGTTTCGACTACGAGGTCTCCACCCGGGCCTCGGTGGAGGTGCTGTCGGAGGAGCCCGGTGCCCTGCTGGTCCCCGGGCGTCTGCTGGCCGAGATCGTCAACAATCTCCCCTCGGGCACGGTGTACATCGACACCGACGGCCCCAAGGTGCTGATCAGCGCCGGGGCCGCCAAGTTCACCCTGATCACCATGCCGCTGGAGGACTACCCGAGCCTGCCCGGGATGCCGGGGAAGATCGGTTCCGTCCCCGCGGACGCCTTCACCACGGCGGTGCGCCAGGTGGCCCCCGCCGCCAGTCGGGACGACACCCTGCCGATGCTCACCGGCGCCTACCTCGACTTCTCCGGCGACACCCTGAAGGTGGTGGCCACCGACCGCTACCGCATCGCGGTCCGCGAGCTCTGGTGGCGCCCGGAGGACCCCGGGATCGACGTCGCCGCGCTCGTGCCCGCGCGCACCCTGGCCAACACGGTTCGCGGGCTGATCAACCAGAGCAACGTGGACATCGCCCTGTCCACCGTCCCGCTGGGCGAGGGGGTCAGCCTCTCGCCGGGCGAGGGCATGATCGGCTTCGAGAACGGCGAGCGCCGGACCACCACCCGGCTGATCGACAGCGACTTCATCAAGTACGCCACCTGGTTTCCCACCGAGTTCTCCGGGCGGGCCGAGGTCGCGGTCTCGCCATTGGTGGAGGCGATCAAACGGGTCGCTTTGGTGGCGGACCGAAACACGCCGCTCCGGCTCGCCTTCACGGAGGGTGAGGTGGTGTTGGAGGCCGGTTCCGGGGATGACGCCCAGGCCGTGGAGGCCATCGAGGTGGGCTACCAGGGGGACCCGATCCGGGTGGCCTTCCGCCCCGACTACCTGGTGGACGGGCTGGGCGCGGTGGAGTCCGACACCGCCTACCTGAACTTCACCGAGCCGATCAAACCCGCCGTGTTCACCGACGTTCCGTCGAAGGAGGGCGAGGAGCCCACTTTCCGCTACCTCGTCCAACCACTGCGGGTTACTTGACCAGCGGTTTTACTGCTCTTGGGAAAGTTCTCCACAGGACTGTCCACAGGTTATCCACAGGCTTCTTCCTCGGCCTGTGGATAACCCCGGGTGATCGACCCTCTCAGAGACCCGAACACCCTCTCGAATCGACTCGTATTTCCGCTTTGACATGGGAAAACGGTGTGCCTGTGGAAACTGTGCACAGCCTGTGGATAACTCGTGGTGAAGAGCTATTCGCCCTCGGCCAGAGTGGAGGCCCGTCCGCTGGTCACCGGGGTCTCCAGACCCAGCTCAGCCTGGCGTCCGCGGCGGTATCCGGCGCGGTACCCGGCGGCGCTGTGGGTGCGCTCGGGGCGGTGTTTGCGCAACTGTGGGAATTGCTTGTGGAACTCTTCGTTCACCCGGTTCACGTCGTCCCGGAGAACCAACTCCGCGCCACGTACCGAACCGTTCTGACCGCTACCCTCAGTGACCCCTGACTCTCCGTCATGGGTGGCCATTTCCTGGAGCCGTGCCCGGAACTCACGAATGCGTTCTGCCACCGCCTGCCCGTAGGCACGCACGAACGACCGGTAGTAGCGCTTGCGCTCGGTCTCCAGTTCGGACCGCGTGTAGTTGCGCAGTTCCCGGATATCGGTGACGTGCGCCGAACTCATGAACTTGGCCGAGGCCTCCATCTGCATGGAGATCGACGGCATGAGCATCCGCAGCGCCTCCAGAGCGCTGACCGTCCCCACCAGGATGATGGTGCGTTCGGTGTTCTCGGAGTTGTTTCCGCGCACCGCCGACTGGCAGCCGTAGGCGGCGGCGATGTCGGCCAGGGCCTTGACCCGGGCCTTGCCGTGGCCGCCCACACCCGCGACGGTGTAGTCCATGCGGCTGATCGCGTCCGGTTCCTCGCCCCTTTCGGCGCGGGCCTCGGCCTCGGCGATCGCGTGGCGGGTCATCAGCTCGGCGGCCTTGGCGGTGAACGCCTGGCTCTCGGCATCAGTGACCGAGGGGTCCTCCGCCATGCGAAGGAGCCCTCGGACCCGCTCGACCATCTTCTGACGAGCAGCTTCAGTCATCGGCGCCGGTTGTCTCCCGTAGGTGAGGTGTGGTCCATCCGCTCCTTGGCGGAAAACATCGAGCCTAGGCCCTTCTGTTCCCCACCTTCATCACGGTGGCGCAGAACCACCACCCGAAAGCCCCTACTTCTTGTTTCCGGCGACCGCGGCCACGACACCGATGATGACCCACAGGGTCAGGCCCACACCGAGTCCCGTCCAGAGACCGCCGAAAATCCCGCTGAAGATCGCGAAGCTGGTGACAACGCTCACGATGTAGCTCACGATAGCGGCGGCCCCACCGCCGATCATGGCCGGGGCGGCCGCGTAGCGGAACGGGTAGGTGGCCGCCCAGCGGCGGCCGCGGCGGTCGCTCTTCTTGCTGATCACGCCGCCGATTCCGCCGATCAGGGCGAAGAAGAAGATGCCGGTGGTGACCGCGACGGGTACACCGGCCAGGCCGAAGTTGGCCAGGAAGGAGAGCGCACCGGCTACGGTGCCGCCGACCACGGACGGCCCCCACGGCCAGATCATCGCCGCCGAGGCGACGGGAGTGAATGCGTTACCGCGCTCCAGCGTCATGTTCACAGCTCCAGTCGAATCGCGTGGCTCCCGCTCTTCGCAGGGCCGTTCCCTACAGCATGCAGGGCCGGGGCGGCCAGCACATCAGGGCCCGTCCCTGGTTTTACCCCTGAGACGGTGCCCTGGCACCTCACCCAGCGGGCGAAGCCGACACCAATCATCTCAGACGGGTGCGAGCGCTGCCCCTGTCGGTACCAACGCTCATCCCGATCCGGAAGTGCCCGTACGGCGGGACTCATGGAAGCCCGCGCCGTCGGTCCCCTACGGGCCGAGAACCCCCGACCCGCTGCCGATCACAGCAGATCGCCGCTGACCGTCGCCGAACCGAGGCCGTCCCGCAGGTGGGGCCAGGCGGTGCGGAAGGCGGGCAGCAGGGGAAGGGCCTCGGCCTGCTCCACCCCGACCCACCGGATCTCCTCGCTCTCGGAGTTCCCGGGACGGAACGGGGTCAGGGTCGGCACGCGCAGCAGGAACGTGTCGTAGCGCCACACCGTCAGGTCCTGTTCGTGGCTGCCCAGGACCGTGTAGTCGTCGAGGTCGCCGGAGACCTCCTCGCGGAACTCGCGTACGGCGGCCTCCAACGGGGTCTCGTCCCGGTTGCGGGCCCCGCCGGGGATGCCCCAGGTGTCGCCCATGTGCGTCCAGCCCGCGCGGTGCTGGAGCAGCACGTGACCGGAACCGGCCATGTCGGTGGCGTACAACAGCAACCCGGCAGCACCGTACAGCCCCCACCTCCGGGAGCCGTCGGGCAGTTCCACCCAGCCGTTTCCGTCGCCCTCCTGCATCAAGCCCTCCAACCAGAGCGGTCGCTCGTGTCCGACGATCACACCTTCGCCCGTCCACAGCCTGTGGACAACGGGAATGCGTGGAAATCATTCCCGCTAATCTCTTGAACCTATGGCTCGCACGACCTCTTCCACGGCGATCCTGCCCGCGTACACCCTCGTCCTCCTCGGACGGTACTGGGCTCCTCTGCTGTGCGCCTACAGCATCGGGTACATGGTGCACTGGTGGCTCATGCGCGGGCTGGTCCAGGTCGCCGGTGTGCACCAGGCGATCGGCCTGGCCGGGCTCGGCCTGACCTTGCTGGTCACCCTCGCCACCACCATCGTCATGTTCCACCTGGTCAGGCCCAGCCTCCAACTGGTCGACGCGGAACTGAGCAACGACCCCGGCTCGAAGGGCCGCACCACGATGGCGCAGCGGGAGCGGCGCGTGGTGGACGGGGTGGTCCTGGCGATCCTGCCGTTCCTGGTCTTCTACAGCGCCTGGGGCCTGATCGGCGAGGAGTTCGAGACCTACAGCGTCGGACTGCTCAACGACGGCGGCCTCGAATCCTTCGCGGCACCGCACGAGGTGAACGCGGTGGGGCTGCCACTGGTGGTCGCGCTGGTCGCGTGGCTGCTGCGCCGGGTGTGCGAGTTCTTCTACCGTAAGAGCAGGAACGGTGTGCTGGGCGTGCTCACGGCGCTGTTCGAGGCCGTGTGGATGTTCATGTTGGTGTTCTCCATCGGTGTCGCGCTGAACCGCGTGGAGGCGTGGGTGAAGGGGCGGGAGGTCTGGGTCCAGGCCCAGGAAGCCCTCAGCCTCACATTCAACTGGGCAGGGGGCCTCGTCGGCTTCACGGACGTCGACGTGTACGTGGCGCTGCTCGGAATGCTGGCGTCCCTGTGGGCGGCGGTCAAGGCGAGCCTGCTGGCCCCGCTGCTGTGGCTGACCATCGCCGCGGTCGTCTACCGCGCCGAGATCGACGAGGACGCGGTGCTGTTCGAGCGGCACCGCAGGTCCCAGCTCGGCCAGGCGCTCAGCCGGTTCAGCCGGTTCAGCCGCGGCTTCGGCCGGGCGGGCGGGCAGGACCTGATGGACAAGTACACACCGTTCCTGAACGCCTTCCGGTTCGTCCTCACGGTCGGGCCGGTCTTCTACCTGACCTTCGCCTTCCTCTACACGCTCGTCGAGGTCGGGTTCAGCCAGCTGCACCGGCTGGTGTTCGTGATCGGCGGCCCGGGGGACTTCCTGGCCGACTGGTGGCTGTGGCTGGGGCCGATCGACTTCCTCGTCGAGGCCGCCCGGGAGCTGCTGCGCGTCTGCCTGCTCGCGGCGGCCTTCGAGATCGCCCTGCGCAAGGTCGACGAGGGTTCTGGCGGGCGACGGGCGCGCACGGCCGTCACGCACGTGCTCAGCCGTTCGGCACGCCGCCACTGAGCCGACTTCTCCGCCGGATCAGTCCCCTCCGCCCAACTCGTCGGCGGAGAACAGCAGTGCCGCGGGGCTGGGCGCGTCCGGTTCCGGCCGGGTGGCGACACGCACCTCGTAGCGCAGCTCCTCCACCACGTCGGCGGGGACCTTGAACGTCACGATCAGCAGCTGGTCCTCTCCGGGGGTGATCGGTTCGGAGTCGGCGTTCCTGCAACCGGACATGATGTTTCCGGGGTCGAGGTCTCCGGTGTCACGCGACGAGAACTCGGTGGTGGGCTCCCAGGACCGTCCCTGCCCGTCCACCGCGCGGAACCGGCACTGGTTCTCCAGCAGTTCGCTCGCCCGGTCGTCGCCGGGGATGACGTGGAAACCGACGTCGATCGCGGCCATGCCCGCCAGGTCGGAGTCCTCAGCGAAGGTGCTCAGGCCGTACCCGGTCACGTACCACTCGCTTCCGGCGAGTTCGACGGTCTCGCCCGCCGCGACCGGCTGCGGATCGGGCACGATCCATCCGCGCTCGGCGGTGAGCGCGGCCTCGGTCCAGTACGGGACGCCGAGCGCGAGGGGTAGCAGGACCAGCAGCGCCGCCGCGTAGGGGAGCTTGAGGTCCTTCCACAGGGGGCGCGCGTGCCGGGGTCTGCCCCTGTCGGGGGCGGGCGGCGGAACAGCTGGCGGTCGCGGTTCGGGCGGGCCCGGCCGTCCGGCGGGCCATGGTCCCTGTCCGGGCGGCGGAACGGGGCCCTGAGCGTGCTGCGGGGCCGGCCCCTGCTCCGGGGATGGGGTCGGTCTCCGCGCGCGGGGAGGCGCCGGATCACGGCGGTCCGGGGTTCCGGGGCCGTTCGGCGGGAACGCACGGTCCGGGGGAACCGGCCCCTGCTGGGGGCCGGGCGGCTGCCGGTATCCCGGCCACTGCGGGCCCGGCTGCTGCCCCGGGTTGCCGGGGGCCGGCCACCGCGGGTCCTGGTCCGGTCCGGGTCGGGGCGGGCGGCGCCGCGGGTCACGGGGGTCAGGCGGGTGCATCGGAGCTCTCCCCCGTTCGGGTCTCGGGTTCGGTCAGCTCGACCTCACCGCGTTCCCCCTTCAGGTCGTCGGCGTCGACCCCGAGGTCGACGGAGGCCTGCGCGGCCAGGCGCGACCCGGACCTGTTCGTGTTGGTGAGCACCAGGGCGGGGGAGTCCAACCGGTCCTCGGGGGCCTCGAAGACGAACACGCCTTGGGTGGTCATGGCCGTGGAGAACCGGGTGGAGCCGTTCAGGGAGCTCTGGAACCAGGTCGACGCCGAGTAGGTCGTGCCGTCGGCGGTCTCCAACGCGACCCGGGTGGCGTTGATGGGGGAGTGCGTCGCGGTGACGCGCGCCTCCACGACGACCCACACCCCGTTGGCCTCGACCGGTTCGGGGTCCAGACGTGCGGTGTCGACGACGGTGTCGGCCAGCCGCACGTCGGTCACCTCGACGGTGAAGTCGTCCGTGGCCACCTCTTCGTCGCGCTCACCGGAGGTGGTGATGGGTCCGACGATGTCGTGGTCGGCGACCTGGAACCGATGGAGGGCGAGGGTCGCCACGACCAGGGCCAGGCAGAGCGCGAACCGGAGCGGGGTGTTGCGGGTGCGAGGGGGCATGTCAGCCCTCTCCCAGGGGCAGCAGCACGGAGCCGACCACCTTGTCGCCTCGGACCCACAGGGGCTCGGTGCCGCCGCTGCCCTGGATCTTCTCCGCCTTGTGCACCGTCAGGAGCACCTCGGCCGTGCCGTCGAGGTCGCCGGGGTTCTCCACGGCCCAGGCCAGGAGGGCCTCCTCGGGCATGTGCGGCTGGAGGTCGATCACGTCGCGGGACGGGTACCGCAGGAAGCGGAGTGAGGGGGATGTCAGTTCGGTGCCGCCGGGCTGGAGGGTCAGTTGGGAGGTGCTCCCGATGTCGAAGAAGGGGATCGGGTCGGAGTCGCTGTTCTCGATGTCGACCCGGACCTGGACCTCGGTGGCGAAGTCCCCCTCGGCCACCGCGGCCCCGATCGGTGTGATCTTGTAGCGACCGCTGTCCAGTTCGGTCTCCGGCGGCTGGGAGCCGGTCCGCGCGTCCGCGGGTTCGAGCCCGCCGAGCAGGGTCACTCCGAGGAGGGCGACCGCAGCCGCCGCGGCGGCGCACGACACGAGCGCGAAGCGCGCGTACGGGTCCCGTGGGAACCAGGACCGGCTGGGGGCCTCTTCAGGGAGGGCATGGTGGACCACGAGGTGAGATTCTAGAGGTAAAGGGGATCAATCACCCTGATATCACCCCGTATCCCCGAAGGTGGCCGGAAGAGGCCAGCGAAAGCGCAGTTCGCGGGGTGTTTCGGTGCCCGGTTCCGGGTGCCCCGAGAGGTTTCTGGCAGTGTCTTCTGCGGGGTGGGGAAGACGGAGATGTTCAACCCGTTGTCAGCGGGGTAGGTGTGGTGATCGGTCCGCGCGGTTTCCCCGGTTTCAAGGTTTCGCGTAAAACCGCCACTTCCGTTTTCGGGGAACTCGACCGCGGGGCGAAAATGCGGCGAATCGTGTTCACTCGGTGACTCGAAGTGTTCATCGGCTCATGGGAAAGCTCCCAGGGCGCGATTGGGTGAACAATGGGTAGCGGTGGTGTGACCTTGGGTTTTTCGCTTCCATTGAAAGCCGGTTGAAAGCGCAGCACAAGAAGATCTCTCTAGTGTGAAGCACGTTCGCCGGGCCGGTAGCTGCGTGAGGACGGCTCGCAGCTCCCAAGAGGGTTCGGCGTCTGTCGGACACATGCCATCCGTGGTGTACCCATGGCGGAAGCGCCGCGGATGGCCGTTCCGCCGGAAGGCGGTGAGTCCCCCATGATGCTTCGTAGACGACGTAGGGCTACATTGCGGCTCTACGCGAGTGCTGTACGTAAAGGAGTTCGAGTGCCGAAGATGCTGACCGTGGACGAGCAGTTCGAGGCGATCATCGCCGACGTGGCGCCGGTGGCGAAGCTGGACCCTTACCAGGAGCCGGCCCCCAAGGAGAGCGTCCCGGCTGAGCAGGACGACAAGCCGGAAGAGAAGGAAGAGAAGTAGGACTTCTCTTCTCGGGGCCGAAGCTCCGAGTGTCGATTTAGAGGGGGACACTCGGCGCTGTCGGCCCCTTCGGCATTCCCATTTACAGGAGCGGGCCTTGCTAGGGTTACTCCTTGTGGATTTCGGCGTGCTTGGCCCCATTGCCGCGTGGTCCGAAGGACGACCCCTTCCGGTCGGTGGACCACGCCAACGTTGTGTGCTGGGCGTGCTCCTGGTGCACGCTGGGCGAGAGGTCACCTTCGACCAGCTGATCGGCTACCTGTGGAGCGATGACCCGCCGCGAACCGCCCGGTCGGTTATTCAGGTGCAGATCTCCCACCTGCGCAGAGCGTTCCCCGGAATGATCAGCACCACCTCCGGCGGGTACCTGGCTGATGTCACCCCCGAGCGCGTTGACCTACATCGATTTCGCAGACTGCGTGAAGAGGCGGATCCCAAGGACCCGGAGATCGCCTTTTCCCGACTCTCCGAGGCGCTTGAGTGCTGGCGCGGGGTTCCGTTCTCCGGAGTCGGTTCAGAGCACCTCTACTACTCGGTGGTGTCACCGCTCCTGGAGGAGCGCTGGTCCGCTGTGGCTGAGTGGGCCGCCTGCGCGCTCTCCCTCGGCCGAGCGGCGGAGGTGGTCTCCTACCTGACACCGATCGCTCGTGAGGAACCGCTCCGGGAGCGGTTGCACCACCTCTTCATCACAGCGCTCTGGCATGTCGGGGAACGTGCCGCTGCGCTTTCCGCCTACGAGGAGATTCGTTCCCGACTGGCGGAGGAACTCGGGGTAGACCCCGATCCGGACCTCACGGCGTTGCACACCCAGATCCTCAGAGCGGACACCTCGGAGCTGACGCCGCCCAAGGGCATCAACGCCCCCTTCCCTGACCGGAAGGATGTATTCGTTGTCCGTAACGATCTTCCGCGTGATATCCCGGACTTCGCTGGGCGTCGGGAGACCCTGGAACACCTCGTCGGCGTCGGTACCTCGAAGGATGAACGGGCCAAGGTCTGTGTCATCTCAGGTAGCGGTGGTTCCGGCAAGACCACGCTTGCTGTGCGCGCGGGACACGAACTGGTCTCCCACTTCCCAGATGGTCAGCTCTTCATCGACCTCTACGGTTACACAGCTGAGAAGAAGCCTCTTGATGAAGGGGCTGCCCTCGGGGCACTGTTGCGTGCGGTGGGAGTGTCCTCCGACAATCTCCCCGACTCGGTGGACGAGCGTTCGGCGCTGTGGCGGGCGACCCTTCGAGGAAAGCGCCTGCTCGTGGTTCTGGACAACGCTGTCAGCTACGCGCAGGTGAACCCCATCCTGCCGTCAGCGGAGGGCACACTCACCCTCATCACGACTCGGAACGATCTCGCTGGTCTCAGTGGTACTGACTACATTTCCCTGAGCATGTTGGCTGAAGAATCCGCGCTCGAGCTGCTGGCCAAGGTGTTGGGTGAGGAGAGAGTCGTTCGGGAGCGGGAGCGTGCACTCCGGGTGGTCCGGATCTGTGGCGGGCTCCCTCTGGCTCTTCGTGTAGTGGCTGGGAGAATGCTCAGCCGGCCGAAGTGGTCTTTTGGCCACGTCGAACGCCGGTTGAGTGAGCAGAGCAGGCGTTTTCGTGAGCTCCAGGTGGATGGGCAGAACGTCGAGGCCGCGATCGACCTCTCCTACCAGAGCCTCAACCAGGATCAGCGTCGTGCTTTTCTTCTCCTCGGTGACATGATCGGGAACACAGTTGATCTGCACGGCGCTTCTGCGCTTCTGGATGTGGAACCCGAAGAAGCGGATGATCTTCTCCAGGGACTCGTCGGAGTCTGCCTTTTGGAGGAACCAGAAGGTGACGTCTACCGCCTCCATGACCTGATAGGTGACTTCTCTCGCTACCGTGGATGGAAGGACCTGGAGCCGGGAGAGTCTGATAAGGCTAGATGGAGACTGGCCAACCAGTACATGGTCGTCGCCCAACGTGCCGCTGACTTGTTGGGTCCACGTGCGCACGGGAATCCCGATCAAATTAGTGGCTCGCGTTACACGACCGAGTTGCTTGATCGATCCGAGGCCGAATCCTGGTTTGACATTCATCAGGACAACGTTGCCGATGTCATCGACTTCTTCAGCGCGGGAGAGAGCGAGGAAGAGGTCTGGCGCATGGCAGACGCGGTGTGGCGATTCTATGCGCAAAGCGGCAACATGGGTCTACTGCTGACCTCGCAGGAGAAGGCCCTGCGTGCCAGCGAGAAGCAGGGAAGTCAACGTGGGCGCGCGGTCACGCTGATTGGTATGGGTATCGCCCAATGCCTGTCGGGAAGGTTCGACAGCGCACTCGCCCTGCTGGTCGAAGCAAAGGATCTTCTCGCTGACCTGGGTGATGAGAGCGGGATGATCCGAGCTCTGGCCAACCTGGGAATTGTCTACGAACGCATGGGCCGATTCCGAGAATGCGTTGAGTGCATCGAAGGTGTCCTGGACTATGCGGTATCCCAGGGAGACAAACAGCTTGAGGCGATGCAACGGGGAAACCTGTCCGCTCTTTATCTGACTCAAGGAAAGTCCCGCGAGGCCCTCGAGATGAGCGAGCGGCTATTGGCCATGGGGTCGGACGAACGGCTTGAGACCAGTCGGATTCAAGCTATGCGAGTCTCTGGTGAAGCGAGGACGGCTCTAGGTGATTTCGAAGGTGCATACAAGGCTTTGCATAAAGCTGTCGAGATGGCTGAGGGCAAGAGCATGAAGGAGATCTACGCCCAAAACTCACTCGGAGTCGCTTACCGGGCGGGTGGGAGGTTCTCCGAAGCCATTACGGAACACCAGACGGCCTTGGACCTTGCCGGTAAGAGCGGTAATCGAAGTGGTGACGCCGAAATTTTGACGGACCTGGGGATCACTTACTCTGCTGCCTCTCGCCATGAAGAGGCCCTCGAGACTCTGGAGAAGGCCCTGGTGACCGCGACCGAGCGGGAGGAGCGGTACATGGTCGCCCGGGCATCGCTCGCGCTGGGGAAGCTCCCGGAACCGATCGTTACCGCTGACCGGGCCCGGGATCTGCTTACCGACGCACTTCTGATCTTCGAGGAGCTCGGGCTGCCCGAGGCTGACCAGGCACGGGAAGCGCTGAAGAACCTGTGAGTCCTCGCCTCACCGTGGTCCGGTTCAGCCGGTGACCTTCGTCGCCCTGCTCGGCTTCCAGCCGCCGTTCTTCCGCAGCGAGCGCATGTACATCGCGGTGGGAAGTCCCCGGACCCCCTTCGGCAGGCGCGGATAGACCGCCCGGGTGAGCCGCATCAGCCGATCGAACCCGCGCTGGTGCGCCTCCGACCACGGGATCCCGAACGCCTCCCGCAGTTCCGGCTCCAGCAGCCCTCCGCTGAGGAAGCGTTGGGCCAGGGTCAGCGGCCACAGCAGTCGGTTCTTCGGGCGGAAGAGATCCCGGGTCAGGCGCCTGGCCTCGTCCCCTACCTCCAGGCGCGCGTAGGCGCGCTCCCAGTAGTCCGTGAACTCCTCCGGGGTTTGCGGCCACTTTTCCGGCGGTAGACCGAGAGCCGTGGCGTACACCGCTGCCTCGCTCAGGAACTCGGTATGCTCCTGCTCGGTCAGTTCGGTGACGGTCAGCTCGTACAGGCGCACCGTTGACCGGTACAGGGTCGCGGCCACCCACAGCAGGAGCTCGGGGTCGAGGGCGTTGTAACCGGGCCCGCGCACCTTGCGGTGCATGGCGCGCACGATCGCGTGTACGCGATCGCGCTCCTCCGGGGTGCCCTGGGCGGTCGCGTAGATGAAGTACAGCGTGCCGCGTAGGCGGTCCAGGGGGCGGGCGGCGAAGTCGCTGTGTTCAGCCACGCCCCGGGCGACGCTGGGGTGGGCGATCTGGAGCAGGACCGCGTAACCGGCCCCGGCGAGGAGGCTGGCCTCGGAGTTGAGCCGTCGTAGGACGGATTGGTCGGACGATCGGGCCATGTCTGGATCGTATGACAACGCCCGCGGCCGCCGCCCGTGACGCGCCCACCCGGGTTTGCGGTGCTTCCTCCTGCTTTCTTCCCTGCCCGGCTCTCCGGTTCGTTCTGTCACCTTCCGGCCGGTTCCTTCCACGGGTTTTCCACCCGTCCGGGCCGCCGACCCCTCGACGCCCCACCGTTGACGCGGCGCCAGCCTTCGCCAGGTCCCCGGCAGAACCCCGCAACCCTCAGGGGGAAGGAAATTATTACCTCCAGGTGAGGTCTGGCCGGACACACGAAGGGTCGACCTATTGGTCTAGTCCTTTCCTGGGCAGGCCGGTGCCGAGCGGGGTTGGCCATCGGACCAGTTCGGAAGCGCACCAGCCCGAGCGCGCCCACCAGTACCAGTGCCCGCAGCCTGTTCACTGGGCTCTTCCCCTGGTACGGGAGCCACACCTTTCCCGCTGGCAACAGGGGTCTTGACGCCCCGTGACAGCCTCCTTACCGTCTTCGGCACCGGGTGGACGGACATTCCCCAAACCCACGGGAACGCTCCCGGGCACCCAGTCCGGGACTCACGGAAATAACCGGCCGTGAGCGCCTCCCACCCGCCCTGGACCGGAAACGGTCCGGGTCACCCCGCTACGGCCCCCGAGGTCGTGACCCAGAAGAAGGGCTCTCTTCATGAGCATCAGCAGCAAGTTCCGCTCCACCGCGGCCGTCGGCGCCGCGACGGCCCTGGCCTTCACCCTGATGCCCGCGGGCGCCGCCAACGCCCACGGCTACATCGACACCCCGGCCAGCCGGCAGGCCCAGTGTGCCGCGGGGGTCGTGGAATGCGGCCCGATCCAGTGGGAGCCGCAGAGCGTCGAGGGCCCCAAGGGCCTGATGAGCTGCTCCGGAGGCAACGAGGCCTTCTCCGAGCTGGACGACGACAGTTACGGCTGGGACGTCACCCCGGTCGGCACCACGGCCACCTTCGACTGGACCATCACCGCCGCCCACTCCACCGCCACGTGGGAGTACTTCATCGACGGCAACCTCATCCAGAGCTTCGACGACGGCGGTGCGCAGCCGCCGTGGAACTTCTCCCACGACGTCGACCTGTCCGGCTACAGCGGTGAGCAGACCGTGCTGGCCCGCTGGAACGTCGCGGACACCCCGATGGCCTTCTACGTCTGCGTCGACGTCAACGTCGGCGCCCTGTAGGGTCCGGGCCCAGGCTTCGCGGGGAGCCTCCCGTACGTCGTGACGCCCCGCGCCAACGCGTTGTGACACCAGCCCCGGTCCGGTCCCGCAGCCGGGCCGGGGCGCTTCCGCGTACGGAGTGTTCCGTCCGCTCACCGGATCCGCGACCGTCCTCCCGACACGGGATGCGGCAGCGATCGACTGTGAACAGTACGACGGCGACCGGTACCCGGTTTGTCGGCAGCCGCGTGGGATCATGCCTGGGGTCAGGTCACGACTACTCCTGGACGGACCCTCTCGTATGGGACAGCCCTTCCCGCCGCCCCCACCCGGCCATTCCGGCCACCAGGGACAGCAGAACCAGTTTCCGCAGCAGCCGCCGGGCCAGCCCCAGCAGCCCCAGCAGCACCCCCAACAGCCGGGGCAACCCCAGTACTCGGGGCAGCCTCAGCAGCCCCAACCCCAGCAGCCGGGCCAGCCCCAGCCGCCGTTCCAGAACCAGCCGCCGCAGCATCCCGGCCCGCCCCCGCAGCAGCCCGGCTACCCCGGCGCGCCCGGTCAGCAGTCCCCGACCGCCGGACGCCGCCCCAGGACCGCGCTGACCGTCGCCCTCACCGCCGGTCTCACCCTCGCCGTCCTCGGCTCCCTCACCTGGGCGTTCGCCTCCTCCTACGGTTCCTCCACCGGGGTGAGCGCCGCGGGCGGCCTGCCGACCGACGACCCCTGCGCGGGCGTCGACGAGGTCACGCTTTCCAGGATGGACGGCGAGATCTTCTCCTGGCAGGCGGACACCTACAACAACGGGTGCAGCTGGGTCGTCACTCTGGGGGACCACGAGAGCACCAGCCTCTCCTACAGCCGTTCCGTGCCGATGTCGGGGGCCGACGCCGACTTCGCGGAGGAACTGGACGATGAGGGCGAGGTTCCCCGCGACGTCGACAGCCTCTACGAGCTGATGGTCGAGAATGCCTCCGAGCTCTCGTACGAGTCGGACTCCATCAGGATCTTCGACAGCCAGGACCGGCAGCTCGACTTCGGGGACGAGAGCGTGATCGTCCTGGCCGACATCTCCTACTCGGATGACGAAATCAGCAGCCAGCGCGTCAACGTCATCGTCCGTGAGGGCCGGGTCGTCAGTCAGCTCAGCTACAGCCTGAGCGTCTGGAGCATCGAACCCATCGATCTGGACGAGGCCGAGGACCTGATCCGAGACATCACCGTCGACCTGTTCGGATGACGGACAGCGCTCTCCCCCCTCGGCTCCACTTCCCCTGAAACGTGCATGGACGACGTCCAGAACAGGAGATCGCCGTGTACAACGGCCCATCCCAGCAGTTCCCGCAGCAACCTCAGCAGCAGCCCCAATCCCATCCCCACCAGGGCCAACCCGCGCCGTCTCCGCGTCGGGGCGGTACCGGACGCACCATCGGGATCACCCTGGCGGCCACGATCGGTGTCTACGCCCTGATCGCCGGGGGTTTCTGGCTGGTCTCCTCCCCCGGCGCCGCCGTGGCAGGACCCGAGTTCGATGGTCTGCCCACCGACCCCTGCTCCGTGCCGAACGGCTCCCAACTCAACTCCGTCTCCGCGAGGCTGGCGAGCGCGCACCTGACCCCGAGCAGCTCCCGCTGCGTGTGGCACGTCGAGTGGTCGGACGGTTCCCAGGGAAGCCTGAACGTCAGGTACCGCTTCCCGGTGGACAGCGACAACGAGCCTCAGCGACGCGCGTCGGACGTCGAGAATGAGTACGAGGAGCGGTTCGAGCAGCTGACCGAAGGCGAGGTGGACGACTACTGGACGGTGGAGGTCCAGGAGTCACGCGAACTGGACGTGGGCGAACAGGCGGTGGTGGCGCACGTCCGGGAGGGCTATGAAGACCTTCGCGGCAAGGCCGAGGTGCTGGTCCTGGCGGACGGCGTGCTGATCGATGTCTGGGCCAGCGAGGTCTGGGACGAGAACCCTGGCCGCCCCGACTTCACCGATGACGAGGACACCCTGATCGCCATCGCCGAACGCGCCGTCAACCACCTGGGGTGACCGCCGCCCCGGGGCTCTTCAGAGCCTCCAGCTCCCTCAGGGTCAGTTCCGTGCCGGTCGTCCGGTTCGGCCCGGCGAACCGGACCGCCGGGACGAACCGGCTGTTCGGTCCGGCCTACCGGATGCCCGGTGAAGCGACTCAACGCCGGATCAGCCCATCCAAGTGACCTGGATGAGCACGACCCGCTCGCCTCGAACGTCCGTGAGGCCGTCGAGGAGGCCGTCGGGGTCGTGTTCCCAGTGCCAGTCAGACACCCTCGACCTCGCGGTGCGCGGCTCGCACGATCTCTCCGGTGGTGCGGATCGCCTCGTCGCGGACACGGGGGTCCTTGTCATTGACGGCTTGCTCGGCTTCGCGTAGCTGGTGGGCGGTGGCGGGACGGCGCTCGATGGTGACCGTGACCGCCCACTTGCGATAGAACATGCGGATCGCAGCGACGCTGTCCTCCTCACCTGCTCGGGTGAACGCGCTCTGCATCTCCTCGAAGAACTCACTCAGAAGGTAGGGCGCGACCGTCGCCACAGCCTGCCGGAGTTCGGGAAGTCTCTGCGCGGGTTGCGGGATGATCGCGTCCGCGTCGTCGATGCACGGAAAAGTCATCTGCATCTCCCGATTCGCGTCAAGGCCCGAGCCTTATCAACGCCAAAGGCCCGGCAAGGTGTGAACCTTACCGGGCCTTTCGCCTCTGTCGGGGTGGCGGGATTTGAACCCACGACCTCTTCGTCCCGAACGAAGCGCGCTGCCAAGCTGCGCTACACCCCGAAGCAACGTCCCCAAGTCTAGCGGACTCCGGGAGTGCTTGTGCACGTCAGTTTCTTCGGGGCGGAATCAGCAGCTCAGGAGGGTGCGACCAGGTCCAGGAGCGAGGCCTCGGGGCGGCAGCAGAAGCGCACCGGGGCGTACGGGGACGTGCCCAGGCCGCCGGACACGTGCAGCCACGCGTCGCCGTACCCGTTGAGCCCCCAGGCCCGTTCGCGGTCGATCCCGCAGTTGGTGACCAGCGTCCCGTAGAACGGCAGGCACAGCTGGCCGCCGTGCGTGTGACCGGCCAGCAGGAGCTGGTAGCCGTCGGCCTCGAAGCGGTCCAGGTTGGCGGGCTCCGGCGAGTGCAGCACACCCAGCCGGATGTCGGCCGCCGGGTCGGCCGGGCCTGCGACGTCCTCGTAGCGGTCCAGCTTGATGTGCGAGTCGTGCACACCGGCCAGGGCCACGTCCAGCCCGTTGGCCTTCAGCGCACCCTTGTGGTTGTTCAGGTCCAGCCAGCCCGAGGCCGACATCGACGCGCCCAGCTCGCGCCAGGGCAGGTCCGGCACCCGGCGCTTGTTGTAGTCCGTCTTGCTGGTCCGCCACAGGTAGCGCGCCGGGTTCTTCAGCTGCGGGGAGAACAGGTCGTTGGACCCGTACACGAACGCGCCCGGGCGGTCCAGGAGCGGACCCAGGGCGTCCATGAAGGGCCCGACCGCCTCCGGGTGCGCCAGCGAGTCGCCGGTGTTGATCACCAGGTCCGGCTCGTAGGCCTCCAACCCCCGGATCCAGTCGATGAGCATCTTGCGGCCGGGCGTCAGGTGCGCGTCGGACAGGTGCAGGATCCGCAGGCGCGGGCTGCCGGGGGGCAGCAGGGGGAGTTCGTACCGGCGCAGCCGGAACCAGTTTCGTTCGATGACCGAGGCGTACCCCAGCCCGGCCACACCGACCGCGCCGGTGATCGCGGCCGCGCGCCCGACCCGGCGCAGGAGTGGTCTGTTGTCGGCGCCCATCCGGCCCTCCTTCGTCGTCGACTGATCGTCTCAGATGCCGGGGCCGCCCCGTACGCAAACCGTTGGGCCGGCCGGTGCGGGCGGCCGTAGGATCGAGCCATGTCCGAACTCAAAGCCCGCCTCAAGTCCGACCTCACCACCGCCATGAAGGCGAAGGACAAGGTCCGCACCGCCACCCTGCGCATGGTGCTCACCACCATCGCCACCGAGGAGTCCGCGGGCTCCTCCCAGCGGTCCCTCGACGACGACGAGGTCACCAAGCTCCTCATCCGTGAGGCCAAGAAGCGTCGCGAGGCCGCCGAGGCCTTCGACAAGGGCGACCGCCCCGAGGCCGCCGCCAACGAGCGGGCCGAGAGCGAGGTCCTTTCGGACTACCTGCCCAAGCCCCTCACCGACGACGAGCTCTCCCAGCTGGTGGCCACGGCGATTACCGAGACCGGAGCCTCCGGGATGAAGGAGATGGGCAAGGTCATGAAGGTGGTCAACGCCCGGGTCGCGGGCCGGGCCGACGGCGCCCGCGTGGCCGCCGAGGTCAAGGGCCAGCTGGCGTAGCCGTTCCCGGGGTTCTCAGAACTCTCCCGGGCTTTCCGGGGCCTCCGAGCCCGACTTCTCCCGTGCGGCTCCCCCGACCAGGCCTCCCGGGCCCTCCCGAGGTGCCGTGGCAACGTGAAGGGGGCGGTGGTGACCAGGTCACCACCGCCCCCTTCCGTATGCTCTCCGGCGCTACCTCACCGGGTCCCGTCTCTCAGGGTTTCAGGGGATCAGTCCCCGTCGCCCCGGGTGATCGGGCCCGCCGGGGTCACCGGGTACCAGTCGCCGCCGGGAGCGTCGTCGGTGCTGGCCCGGCCGCCGCCGCTGCTCAGGAACACGTTGACCGTGGCCCCCTCGGGGAGCCGGGTGCCCGGGTTCGGGTTGACCGCGGCCACCGAACCCTCGGACTCCGACGAACGGACGGTCGTCCCGGACACGTTCACCACGTAACCGGCGGCCTCCAGCGCGGACACGGCGTCCGACTCGCTCATACCCACGACGTTCGGCACACCGCCGTCGTCACTGGCGGGGCTGGCCTCGTCATCGTCATCGTCGTCATCGTCGTCGTTCCGGGGCGGAGCGGGTTCGGAGGTCGAGCCGAACTTGCCGGGCGCGGACGCCAGCTGCTCGGTTGCCAGGCCCTCGTGGGCGCCGCGCATGGTCTCCTGCCAGATCGGGCCGGGGATCGTCGCCCCGTACACGACCCCGAAGTAGCGGTCGCCGATCTGGACGTTGCGCAGCGGGTGCTGCTGGGGGCCGCGGGGATCCCCGACGAACACGCTGCTGGCCATCTGCGGGGTGAACCCGGCGAACCAGGCTGCCGCGGAACCGTCGGTGGTGCCGGTCTTGCCTGCGGCCGGACGGCCGATGCCCAGGCTGGAGGCGGTGCCGCCGTTGAAGGTCTGCGCCAGCAGGTAGCTGGTGCCGTCGGCGACGTCCTCGTCGATCACGCGCTCGCACCGCGGCTCGATGTCGATGGTGGTGCCCGCCTGGCGGTCCTCGATCTGGGTGATGGCCTGCGGCTCGCAGTACACGCCGCCGGAGGCGAAGGTCGCGTAGGCGTTGGCCACCCGCATCGGGGAGACCTCCTCGCTGCCGAGGGTGAAGCTGTTGTTGGCGAGGGAGTTGTCGTTCTCGGTGAACACGGTGCCGTCGGCGCGCTGCAGTCCGAGCTTCTCGGCCATCTCCATCGTGTTGCACAGTCCGGCGCGGGCCTGGAGCTGGGCGAAGTAGGTGTTGGAGGAGGACTTGGTGCCGGACACCATGTTGTGGTTGCCCGCGTTGCTGTCCCCGGCGTTGCTCAGCTGCCACGGCTCCAGCCGCCCGCCCTTGCAGGAGACCTGTCCGGTCACCGTGGTGGAGCTCGGCGAGTTGAACGAGGTGCCGAAGGGCATGCCCTGGTCCAGCGCCGCGGCGAGGGTGATCGCCTTGAAGGTCGACCCGGCCTGGAAGCCGTTGCTGCCGCCGCGGTCGGCGTCGGTGACGAAGTTGATGGAGGTCTCGCCGAGCTTGCTCTCGTCGGGCCCGTAGTTGCGGCTCTGCATCATGCCGAGGATGTGGCCGGTGCCCGGCTCGATGACCGCCTGCGCGGCCACCTTGCGGGAGTCGTTCTTACGGGGCACCCACTTGTCCACGGCCTTCTGACCCGCCTCCTGCGTCTGCGGGTCCAGGGTGGTGTGGATCTCCAGGCCCGCGGTGCGCAGCCAGCGCGCCCGCTCGGTCTCGTTGGGGCCGAAGCGCTCGTCCTGCTCGATCTCCTGGACCACGTAGTCGCAGAAGAAGGGCTGGTCGCTGGGGACGCACCCGTTGGGCGGGGTGTCCAGGTCCAGCTCCATCTCCTCGGCCTTTGCCTCCTCGGCCTCCGCCTCGGTGATGGCCTCGGTGGCGACCATGCGGTCCAGGACGACGTTGCGTCGATCGGTGGTCTGCTCGGGGAAGAAACGCGGGTTGTACAGGTACGGGTAGCGGACCAGACCGGCGATGGTCGCGGCCTGGTGCAGCTCCAGCTCGCTCGCGGGCACCTGGAAGAAGTGCTGCGCGGCGGACTCGACGCCGTAGGCGCCGTCACTGAAGTAGGCGATGTTGAGGTAGCCCTCGAGGATCTCGTCCTTGGACATCCGCTGTTCCAGGGCGACCGCGTAGCGCAGCTCCCGGATCTTGCGGGCGATCGTCTCCTCGCGGGCCTCGTCCAGTTCCTCCTGCGAGGTGGCGGCCTCGATCTGGACGTTCTTCACGTACTGCTGGGTGATGGAGGAGGCACCTTCGGTGTTGCCGCCCGCGGTCCGGATGGCGGCGCGCAGCGTGCCGGACACGTCCAGGCCGCTGTGCTCGTAGAAGCGGGAGTCCTCGACCGCCAGGATCGCGTCGATCATCACCGGGGAGATGTCGTCGATGTCGACGAGCTCGCGGTTCTGGTCGAAGATCTCGGCGATCACGCCGCCTTCGCTGTCATAGATGGTGGACCGCTGCGGGGGCGGCGGCGTCTCCAGTTGACTGGGCATGTCCAGGAAGCCGCTGGCGACGTTGCGGGCGGTGATCCCCATGCCGCCGACCGCCGGGAGGGCGAGCGCGGCGACGAGGAGACCGGCGATCACGCCGACGACCACCAGCTGGCTGATTCTTTGAAGCAATGTCCCCTGACCCACCCCATCAGACTAAGTGACCACGAACGCTCAAAAGCGGTGCTATCGGTAACGGACGGTGCGCTTTGGCGCTGAATCGCCCATGCCGACGCACGAGCCGTGCCCCCGGACCATCTTTCCACGGTTAACGCTGACCGGCCTCTGTCCGGTTCGTCCGACCTGCGTCCCTTCCCCCATACGGGGAGGGGAGGGCCGGTCGCGCAATGGCCCGCTCGGGCCATATCCATGAGACGGAAAGTGGGTCGAGTGGGTTCTGTTGGCGCGGCGATCCGAACCGTACTTTCGAGATACGGGGGTGTCGTGACAACACGTGCACGTAGCACCCCACGCGGTAGCGGGAGGCCACCGTGTTCACCTCCACTCAACCAGAGCACAACAACCACCTGGGACCGCGAGCGCAACCATACGTCTGGGAAGTGGGCCACATGTGGACCAACCAGTGGACGACGAAGGCACTGTGCCGACAAATCGATCCCGACGCACTGTTCGTCCAGGGGGCCGCGCAGAACCGGGCCAAGCTCTTCTGCCAGGGCTGTCCCGTGCGCACGGAGTGCCTGGCGGACGCACTGGACCACCGGGTCGAGTTCGGGGTCTGGGGCGGCATGACCGAACGCGAGCGTCGCTCCCTGCTGCGCAAGCACCCGGAGGTCACCGACTGGGGGCCCCTGCTGGAAGGGGCGCGGGGGCAGGGCGCGGACGACCTGTCCCGGTTCGTGCGGGTTCTGGGGGAGGCGCTCGCCTGAGCCCGGCGGGACTCAGCGGGTGTCCGGGGTTTCCTCCACGGTCTCCTCCGGTCCCGCCACCGCGTCCTCCGGCTCCCCGACGAGTGCGGATCCCACCCCGCGCAACCCGGCCAGGTCGTGCACGTCCTCGGGCCGCGCCGAGACCTCGGTCACCCGGACCCCCCGGTGCGTGGACAGCAACCGGGACCGCAGCCGTGCCTCGCGTTCGTGTGTGCGCACCCGCTCCGCGTGCAGCCGCAGCGCCGCCTCCGCCAACGGGTGGGTGCCCGCCTCCGCGAGGGCCCTCGCCGCGGCCGACGCCTCGACCGCGCCCAGACGTCCCCCGGGGCCGGTCGGCAGCGGGTGCGTCCGGTTGATCACCAGCCCGGCCAGCGGCATGGACTCCTTCGCCAGCCGGTCCATGAAGTAGGAGGCCTCGCGCATCGCGTCCGTGTCCGGGATCGCCACCACCACGAACGCCGTCCCGGGCGTCTGGAGCAGCCGGTAGGTGCGCTCGGCGCGCTCCTGGAAACCGCCGAACACCGTGTCGAAGGCCGAGACGAAGGCGCGTAGGTCGGTCAGGAACTGGGCGCCGACGATCTTGCCCACCACCGAGCTCACCACGTTGAACCCGGCCCCCAACAGCCGGAACGCTCCGGTGGCGGGGGTGCTCAGGAAGCGGATGAGCTTGCCGTCCAGGAACCGGCCGAGCCGCTTGGGGGCGTCGAGGAAGTCCAGCGCTGATCGGCTGGGCGGGGTGTCCACCACGATCAGGTCCCACTCGCCGGACTGGCGCAGCTGCCCCAGCTTCTCCATCGCCATGTACTCCTGCGTGCCGGAGAAGCTCGTGGAGAGGGTCTGGTAGAAGGGGTTGGCCAGGATCTGGCGGGCCCGCTCGGGGTCGGCGTGCTCCCTGACCACCTCGTCGAAGGTCCGCTTCATGTCGAGCATCATGGCGTGCAGGCTGCCCTCGCCCGGCTCGCCCGTCCCGGGCAGCGGTACCGGGCGCGGGGTGTTGTCCAGCTCCGCCAGCCCCATCGACTGCGCCAGCCGCCGGGCCGGGTCCACGGTGATCACCACGGTCCGCCTGCCGCGTTCGGCGGCCCGCAGGCCCAGGGCCGCGGCTGTGGTGGTCTTGCCGACCCCGCCCGCCCCGCAGCACACGACGATCCGGGTCCGCGGGTCGTCCAGGAGCGCGTCCACGTCCAGACGGCCGCCTTCTCCCGCGTCCGGGTCCAGACGGTTACCCGCCCCCGCGTCGACGTCCTGCCGGTTGCCCGCCTGCTCGGTCACCGTCCCACCCCCTGCTCGGTCAGCCGCCGCGCCAGGTCGGCCAGCGCGGCGCGGTCCACCCCGCCCTCCAGCCGGGGCAGCTCCACCAGCGGTCGTCCCAGCGCTTCGAGCTCACCCCGGACCCGCTCCTCCAGGCGGTGGCGCAGGGCGTAGGCCCGCACCTCCCCGGCCAGGTCCGCGGCCAGCTCCTCGTGGTGTTCCAACAGGGCGGGGTCCAACCGCGCGGCCTTCAGCCCCGAGGCGAGCTCGGCGGTGTCCAGGTCCGCGGCGGCCGCGGCGGCCAGGTCGGTCTCGTCGAGCAGCGGCGCGGCGACCATGTTCACCACGACCGCGCCCAGGTTGAGGCCCAGTTCCCCGATCTCGGCGATCCCGTCCCGGGTCTCCTGGGCGGGCATCTCCTCCAGCGCCGTCACGAAGTGCACCCGGGTCTGCGCGGAGCGGATGACCTCCATGACCCGGTCGGCGTGGTTGCGGATCGGGCCGACCTTCGCCAGCCCGGCCACCTCGGAGTTGACGTTCAGGAACCGCCCGATCCGCCCGGTGGGCGGGGCGTCCATCACCACGGCGTCGTAGTGGAAGGGCGCGTCGGAACGGGTGTCCGCGGCGCGGCGCCGCGCTCCCGCGCGCCGCCGGACCGCCTCGGTCGCCTTGCCGGTGAGCAGGACGTCCCGCAGCCCGGGGGCGATCGTGGTGGCGAAGTCCACGGCACCCAGCTTGGTGAGCGCCTGACCGGCCCGCCGCATCCCGTAGAACATCTCGAGGTATTCCAGCAGGGCCGCCTCGGCGTCCGCCGCCAGCACGTGCACGGAACCGCCGTTCGGCGCTGAGATCATCTCGCGTTCCTCGTAGGGCAGCGAGGGGCTGCCGAGCAGGGTGGCCACCCCCTGGCGGCCCTCCACCTCGACCAGGAGCACTCGCCCGCCCCGGGACGCCAGGGACAGTGCCAGCGCCGTGGCGGCCGTCGTCTTTCCCGTACCGCCCTTGCCCGTCACGATGTGCAGCCGGGCACCGGCGAACGCCGCCGCCGGATCGCCTTCCCGCGGTCCCTGTTCACGATCGTTCACCCCACGGAGTCTATGCGCGGGTCCTCGTCGGGGGTGGCCGCGGGCCGGGCGCGCCCTGCCCGCGGTCGTCCCGCAGAAGCACCCAAGGCGTAGGGCGCGCCCGGTGCGCCTTATCCGAGGCCCGTCGGAAGTGCGCTGTGGAGTCGGCTCCCGGCCGAGGCGTGACCCGGTACGCCTGGCCTGCCGGGTGTGTGCGGGTGAGTAAGGTGAGCGGCGTTGAGGTGCGGTCCCACGGGCCGCCGGTGACCGAGAGGGGTAGACGATGACCAAGTGGGAGTACCAGAGCGTGGCTCTGCTGTCGCACGCCACCAAGCAGATCCTGGACAACTGGGGCGAGGACGGCTGGGAGCTCGTCTCCGTCGTGCCCGCGCCGCTGCCCGAGGGCACCGACCCGCGCAACCAGCAGTACGTGGCCTACATGAAGCGGGCCAAGTAGATGGCGACCCCCGAGGAGCGCATCGCCGAGCTGGGACTGACCCTGCCCGAGGTGGTTCCCCCGGTCGCGGCCTACCAGCCGGCCGTCCGCAGCGGTGACCACGTCTATGTCTCCGGCCAGCTGCCGTTCGTCGACGGCAAGCTGCCCGCGACCGGCAAGGTCGGTGCCGAGGTCGACGCCGAGACCGCCAAGGACCTGGCCGCCCTGTGCGCGCTGAACGCCATCGCCGCGGTGCGCGCCGAGGTGGGCGAGCTGGCCGACGTGGTGCGGATCGTCAAGGTGGGCGGTTTCGTCGCCAGCACCCCCGAATTCACCGGTCAGCCCGGTGTGATCAACGGGGCCAGCGAGCTGCTCGGCAGCGTGTTCGGCGAGGCCGGGGTACACGCCCGCGCCGCCGTCGGTGTCGCGGCCCTGCCGTTGGACGCCCCGGTCGAGGTTGACATGATCGTCGAGGTCCGCTGACCGGACCCGAGGACCTCCCGGGCCACAGCGCGGATTTCGTGAACGACAGGAGTACGTCGATGACCGAGAACAACGGTGTGGCCCGGAAGGACGGTGTGGTCCGGCCCCGCCCCGCCGCCACCGTGATGTTGCTGCGTCCGGCGGCGGGCACCTCGACGGCCGCGGACGCCGGAGGCGCCGCGGACACGGCCGGTGCCGTCACGGAGACCGTCACGGGCGCCCGGGCGGAGCGCCCCATGGAGGTCCTGCTCATGCGCAGGGTCCCCTCCATGGGCTTCGCCCCGGGCGCCTTCGTCTTCCCCGGCGGCCGGGTGGACGAACGCGACGCCGACGGCGACCTCCCGTGGACCGGCCCCAATCCCGAGCAGTGGGCCGAGGTCCTGGGCACCGACGTGCCGATGGCCCGGGCCCTGGTGTGCGCCGCCGTCCGGGAGACCTTCGAGGAGACCGGCGTCCTGCTGGCCAGCGAACCGGAGCGGGCGGGGGAGGAGGCCATCACCCTCGACACCGCCACCGACGACTGGGAACGGGACCGGCTCGGCCTCATCGACCACACCCACTCCTTCACCGAGGTGCTGAACCGGCGCGGGCTCGTGCTGCGTTCGGAGTGGCTGCGCGCGTGGTCCCGGTGGATCACCCCCAGGAACCAGCCGCGCCGCTTCGACACCTGGTTCTTCACCGCCGAACTCCCGCCCGGGCAGGCCCCGCGCGATGTCGGCGGGGAGGCCGACCTCACCCAGTGGACGGATCCGTCCGTGGTCGCCGCCGAGTGGGAGGCGGGACGGATGCCGATGCTGCCGCCGACCGTCATCGCCTGCGCTGAGCTGGCGGAGCGGCGGACCCTCCGAGGTGTGAGGGAAGCTCTACGGGATATCGTTCCCATCGAACCGGACGTTCGGGAAATCGACGGTCAGATCCGTGTCGTTGCCCCGGACGGCAGCGACTTCCCCCTACCGAGGCCCAACGCGAATCCGTGAGTGTCCGCACCCGTTGGTGTGGAGTGCTCTGTCGCGGAAAGGTTTCCCAGCATGTCCTCTTGGCCGTCCTTCAGACCAGTCCGGTTTCGGCGAGCGAAGCGAGGTGCGATGAGGATCGACGGTTCCGGGACACTGCGCGCCGGCTGCGTACTGTGCCCCAACCCAGGCCCGATGACGTTGGAGGGAACCAACACCTGGATCCTGCGGGAACCGGGTGCGCGCGGGGTCGTGGTGGTCGACCCCGGGCCGCACGACGAACGGCACCTGGAACGGGTGGCGCGGACCGTGCAGGAGCAGGGCGCCCAGGTCCTGATGACACTGGTGACCCACCGGCACTTCGACCACAGCGAGGGCTCCCGGTACTTCGCGGAGCTGACCGGCGCCCCGGTGCACGCGGTCGACCCGCGGACGCGGGTGAGCGGTTCGGGACTGGAGGACGACCAGCTGATCCGCGCGGACGGTCTGGAGCTGCGGGTCCTCGCGACCCCCGGCCACACGGACGACTCGATCTGCCTGTTCCTGGAGGCCGACAGCGCCATCCTGACCGGCGACACGATCCTGGGCCACGGCACCACGGTGATCGACGGTGACGACGGCCTGGCCCCCTACATGGACTCGCTGTACCGGCTCCGGGACCTCACCAGGGAACACCAGGTGCGGACCCTGCTGCCGGGCCACGGCCCGATCCTGACGTCGCCGCTGGCGGCGCTGAACTCCTACATCGACCACCGCGAGGCGCGACTGGCGCAGGTCCGCGACGCGGTGGAGGCCGGCGCGACCAAGGTGGACGAGGTCATCGACCGGGTCTACCCGGACGTCGTGGAGAGCGTCCGTCCGGCGGCCGCCTCCTCGGTCCGGGCGCAGCTGCGCTACCTGGCGACCAAGGGGGAACTCCCGGAGGGCGTCGAGAACTGACGCGAGACACGAAGAAGTAAGACGTGAACCGGCGGGCCCGCCGACCAGAGCAGGCCCTACACGGCCCTGGATGCCCCCTGACAGCGCTGCGGCCGTCACCCCGAAGGGCGAGACGGCCGCACAGCGTCTTGGGTCCCGCTGAGGCGTTCTGGCGTGTGCCGGAGCCGATCAGAGCCAGCCGGAGCCCGCTGGAATCCGTTAGCGGGCGCGGCGGCGCATGCGCTCGACGTCCAGCAGCACCACGGCCTTGGCCTCGATCCGCAGCCAGCCGCGCAGGGCGAACTCGGCCAGGGCCTTGTTGACCGTCTCACGGGAGGCGCCCACCAGCTGGGCCAGCTCCTCCTGAGTGAGGTCGTGGTGCACGTGCAGGCCGTCGTCGCCCTCCTTGCCGAACTTGTCGGCGAGCTCGAGCAGGGCCTTGGCCACACGGCCGGGCACGTCGGTGAAGACCAGGTCGGCCATCACGTCGTTGGTCCGGCGCAGACGGGCGGCCAGCGACTTCAGCAGCTGCAGACCCACCTGGGGGCGGCTGGACAGGAACGGCCGCAGGTCGTCGTGGCCGAGCCCGGCGAGCACGGAATCGGTGACGGCCACGGCGCTCGCGGTGCGCGGGCGCGGGTCGAACAGGGACAGTTCACCGAACATCTCGCTGGGGCCGAGCACGCCCAGCAGGTTCTCGCGGCCGTCGACGGCCGTGCGGGTCAGCTTCACCTTCCCGCTGAGGATGACGTACAGGCGGTCGCCCTCGTCACCTTCGTTGAACAGGGTCTGACCGCGACCGAGGCGAACCTCGTTCACCGAGGAGCGGAGCGCGGCAGTGTCCTCCTCGTCCAACGGCTCGAACAGAGGGGCCTTCCGGAGCACCTCGTTGATCTCGTCCACACGTCCTCCTAAAACCTGACCGTCAACAGTGTGACGTATATCGCAACCGGGTGTGAAACCAGGTCGTTACCTCGGCTTGTCCGCCGGGAGACAACGTGCCCACAACAGCCGACGTCAGCCCATGCGATCCTAGTCGTAATCGGCCTGTGTCAGGGCTTGTCCGCGCCGTGCGACCGGACATTGGTTACATAATCTCGGTCACCAGGCGAAACGACGGCGCGCCGCCGAATTCCGACGACCCGGGTGTGCCCCCGCACCCTGACGCCTACCCTGTGACGATGCCTCGTGACACCCCAGAGCCCGGTGACTCCGCGCCCCGTGACACCGCGACAGCCGATGCGGCCGTACCCGCGGAGAAGACCACGCCCACCGGCGAGAGCCGACTCGCGCTGGTCCGACGCGCCCGGAAGATGTACCGGGAGCTCTCGGAGCTGTATCCGGACGCCCACGCCGAACTGAACTTCACCACCCCGCTGGAGCTCCTGGTCGCGACGATCCTGTCCGCGCAGTGCACGGACAAGCGGGTCAACCAGGTCACTCCGGCGCTCTTCGCGCGCTATCCCGACGCCGAGGCCTACGCCTCGGCCAGGCGCGAGGATCTGGAGGAGATGATTCGTCCGACGGGGTTCTTCCGGGCCAAGGCCAACAGCCTGCTGGGGCTTGGTCAGGCCCTGTGCGAACGACACGGTGGCGAGGTTCCTGGAAACCTCGCCGACCTGGTCAAACTACCCGGTGTGGGACGAAAGACCGCAAACGTACTGCTCGGTAACGCCTTTGATGTGCCAGGGATCACCGTGGACACCCACTTCGGGCGTCTCGTCCGCCGTTTCGGGTGGACCGACGAGCAGGACCCGGTCAAGGTCGAGCACGCGATCGGCGAGCTCTTCCCGCCCAAGGACTGGACGATGCTGTCCCACCGCGTGGTGTGGCACGGCCGCCGCGTCTGCCACGCCCGCAGGCCCGCCTGCGGCGCCTGCGTCCTGGCCCACTGGTGCCCCTCCTTCGGCGAGGGCCCCACGGACGAGGCCACCGCCACGAAGCTCCTCCGCATGCGCTCGTTCGCCTGACCCGGACGCACTTCGCGCTCGTGCCCTGGCCAGGGGGCCGGGCGCCTCCCGTCCGGGATCTGCCCTGCCCCCCGGTCTGCCCTCAGCCCCGTCCTCGGCCCGGGCTCACCGCGGGCGGGTTCAGGGGGCGGCAGTTTGTACCCTGATCACGTGAGAGCGCACACATCGGCCCCTGCGAACTCACCCGTACACCCGTCGGCGCGACAACCCCCGGAACAGGTTCTGCGTATGAACTCGACCCCGCTCTGGCTGTCCGCGCTCGCGGACGCCGCTCAGGCGATGCCGGTACCCCCACCGATGCGCCCGCCCGCACAGGGAGGCCGCGAGTCGGCCGTGCTCATCCTCTTCGGCGAGACCGAGCGGGGCCCCGACCTGCTGCTCATCCAGCGCAACGACGGACTGCGCCGCCACGCGGGCCAGCCCGCCTTCCCCGGAGGGCGGATCGAGCTCACGGACCCCTCCCCGGAGGCCGCCGCGCTGCGCGAGGCCGAGGAGGAGACCGGCGCCGTCCCCACCGGGATCGACGTGGTCGGCCGCCTGCCCGAGCTCTACCTGAGCTTCAGCGACTTCCGGGTCGCCCCCGTCCTCGGCTGGTGGCGCGAGCCCTCCGAGGTGCGGGCCGCCGACACCGGTGAGGTCGCCGCGGTCTCCCGGGTGCCCGTCGCCGACCTGGCCGACCCTGCCAACCGGGTCAAGGTCCGCTACGGGGGCGGCCCGATGTGGGGACCGGGCTTCCGGGTCGACAACATGCTCGTGTGGGGCTTCACGGGCGCGATCATCGACAGCCTGCTCACTCTCGGGGGATGGGAACTTCCCTGGCGTGACGCGGCTCTAACAGACGTGTTCGAAGCCACCCCGCAGGGCCTCCGTCCGGTCGGGTAACGCTCACTTCTTGGAGGGCATCCGTGCTCGACGCGGTTCTGGTCGTCCTGTTGCTGCTGTTCGCGGTGACCGGCTACCGGCAGGGTTTCATCGTCGGCGTGTTCAGCTTCGTCGGCTTCATCGGAGGAGGGATCCTCGCGGCGGTCACCGCGCCGGGACTCATCCAGGACTGGGTGGCCGACCCGGGGCGCCAGGCACTGCTGGCCATCGCCGTGGTGTTCCTGTCCGCCGCGCTGGGCCAGTTCATCTCCTCCTACCTGGGCACGCTGGTCCGCAACAGGGTCACCTGGGACTCGGCCCGGGTCGTGGACGCGCTGGGCGGGGCCGTGGTCAGCGGGCTCTCGGTGCTCCTGGTGGCCTGGTTCATCGGCAGTACGGTGGCCAACTCGGCCCTGCCGTACGTGTCCAACCAGGTGAAGGACTCGCGGATTCTCCAGTCGGTGGACTCGCTGATGCCGCCCGCCGCCCACCAGGGTTTCTCGACCTTCCGCCGGGTCGTGGACCAGAGCGCGTTCCCGCAGGTGTTCAGCGGACTGGGCACCGGTGAACTGGCCGAGGTGGAGCCGCCCGACCCGGACGTGCTCACCACCCCCGAGCTCATCGAGTCCAGCCGCAGCGTGGTCAAGGTCCTGGGCACCGCGCCCAGCTGCCAGCGGCGGGTCGAGGGCACCGGCTTCGCCTACGGCGACGACCGCATCATGACCAACGCCCACGTGGTCGCCGGGGTCACCGAGGACCTGCGCGTGGTCACCAGGGACGGGTACCAGCTGGAGGCCACCCTGGTGCTGTTCGACGCCCAGCAGGACCTGGCCGTACTGCACGTGCCGGGGATGGAGCTGTCGCCGCTGGAGTTCAACGGTGAGGCCGTCCAGGGCGACGACGCGGTCGTGGCGGGCTTCCCGCGCAACAGCGGCTTCACCGCCGTTCCCGCGCGGATCCGGGCCAAGCAGACCGCGCAGGGCTCGGACTTCTACCACTCGCAGCAGGTGAGCCGGGAGATCTACCAGGTACGCGCCGTGGTGCGCCCGGGCAACTCCGGCGGCCCGCTGCTGGCCCCGGACGGCACGGTGTACGGCGTCGTGTTCGCCGCGGCCACCAACGAGGACGAGACCGGTTACGTGCTGACCGCGGACGAGGTCGCCGAGAACGCCGAGGCGGGCCTGACGGCCACCTCGGAGGTCTCCTCCCAGACCTGCGACTGATCCGGGCCCCGGGGCCGGGAGACGTCCTCTCGGCCCCGGACAGCGAACAGTCCGGGCACCGAACGCATGACGAAGGGGCACCTCCCACACCGGGAGGCGCCCCTTCGTTACGTGCTGTCTGTTTCGAGCTAGTTCGAGCTCGGGTTCTGGGTCTGGTCCGCCTGCAGCGGCCAGCTCATCCGAACCACCGTGCCCGAGTCCTTGGGCTCGATGGACACCTCATCGGCGAGACCGGTGATCACCGCCAGGCCGAGGCCGGGGGAGAAGCCGGAGATTCCGCCGGGAGGGGTGTCCTCGCCGTCCAGGAAGAGGCCGTCGAGCAAGGGCTCCAGGTGGTTGGCCATCTCGTCGGTGTCCTTGGCGGGGGCACGGTCCGAGACGACGACCTCGAAACGTCGTGTAGCGCTCCCGTTGGCGCGCAGCGTTCGGCTCGAGGTGTCGGTGCGGGGGTCCGACACCGGATCAGGTCCGCTTCCGTCGATCAGCTGGAGCAGGATCGGCTGTGTGGGGCAGTGCAGCTTGTGGGCCGCCACCGCCCGGGAGCAGGCCTCTCCGACCGCCAGCCTGATCTCGTCGATCGCGGAGGCCGCGATGCCCGCCCGGCGTGCGACGGTCGCGGCCATGAGCCGCGCCGTGCGCACGTGGGCGGGAAGCGCACTGATCGTGAGCGTGATGGTTGCCATCGCTCGCTCTGGGTTACTTCGAGGAGCGCTTGTCGATGGCTTCCTGCACCGAACCGTGGATGCCGAACACCTTGGTCAGGCCGGTGATCCGGAAGATCTTCAGGATCCGCTCCTGGGTGCAGACCAGGTCCAGGGTCCCGTCGTGAGCACGGACCCGCTTCAGGCCGCCCACAAGCACACCGAGGCCCGTCGAGTCCAGGAACTCCACCTTCTCCATGTTGACCACGAGGTGGAAGTTGCCCTTGTTGACCAGGTCGATCAACAGCTCACGGAGCCGGGGCGCGGTATAGACATCGATCTCACCCTCAACGACGACGATCTCGGTGTCGCCCTCGGTGTAATGATCAAGCTTCAAATCCACAAGTCCTCCAGCGCCGAACCGCGAAATATCGCGAAGTATCTCTGCCGGGCGTTACCCCACCAGCACGCATTCAACCACGGGTCTCGTGAGTGTCTTCCCGCTATGCACAGGAAAACAGTCACCCCGCGCCACTCCTACCCCGGATGTCACACTGAAACCGATGTCGACCGTTGACCCGACCTCGGGGCGAGGGCCAGCAGCTCGTGAACGTGTCCAGTGAGGAAGGGACTCGATGAGGCGATCGGAGCCCGTGCTCCCCGGTGTGTGGCGTGACGACAACCGGTACCCGCAGGTCACCCATATCGAGCATGTGGCCCGGAACGCGGGTGTGAGCGGGGACTGGCCGGAGTGGACAGCCCCCCACCTGGTCGAACGACTGGCCGAACGGGGGATCACGGGTCCGTGGTCCCACCAGGCAGCCGCCGCCGACCTCGCACGCTCGGGCCGTGATGTGATCATAGCCACGGGTACCGCCTCGGGGAAGTCGCTTGCCTTCCTTATGCCCGCGGTGGAGGCGGTTGACTCCGGTGAAACGGTTCTGTACCTCTCACCGACCAAAGCGCTCGCCCAGGACCAACTCAGAGGGATTACGGACCTGGGACTTTCGGGCATGCGGGCGGCGGTCTACGACGGGGACACCACCGCCGAGGAGCGCTCCTGGGTGCGCGAGCACGGCAACTACGTCCTGACCAACCCGGACATGCTGCACCACGGGATCCTGCCCAGGCACGGGGCGTGGTCCAGGTTCCTGCGGCGGCTCCGCTACGTGGTGATCGACGAGGCGCACCGGTACCGGGGGGTCTTCGGCTCGCACGTCGCGCAGATCCTGCGGCGTCTGCGCAGGGTGTGCGCCCGCTACCGCTCGGAGCCGGTGTTCGTCCTGGCCTCGGCGACCTCGGGCTCACCGGCCGAGAGCGCCACCCGGCTCACCGGGGTCCCGGTCACCGCCGTGAGCGAGGACGGCTCGCCCCGGCCGGGGATGTCCGTCGCCCTGGTCGAGCCGGAGATGACCGATCTCACCGGTGAGCACGGCGCCCCGGTGCGCCGGACCGCGCCCTCCCAGGCCGCCGAAATGCTCGTTGACCTGGTCCGGGACGGGGTCAGAACGCTGGTGTTCGTGCGTTCGCGCCAGGGCGCGGAGGTGGTCGCGCTGAACGCCCAGCGGATGCTCACCGAGAACGGCGAGCACGACCTCGCCCGCCGGGTGGCCGCCTACCGCGGCGGCTATCTGGCGAACGAGCGCCGGGAACTGGAGGAGGCCCTGCGCTCGGGTGAGCTCCTGGGCCTGGCCAGCACCAACGCCCTGGAGCTCGGGGTGGACATCAGCGGCCTGGACGCCGTGCTCATCGCCGGCTGGCCGGGCACGCTGGCGTCGCTCTGGCAGCAGGCGGGCCGGGCGGGGCGACGGGGGGAGGACGCCCTGGCGGTCTTCATCGCCCGGGACGACCCCCTGGACACCTACCTGGCGCACCACCCGGAGGCCATTTTCGGGCGTTCGGTCGAGGCCACCGTCCTCGATCCGGAAAACCCGCACATCCTCGGTCCGCACCTGTGCGCGGCGGCCCAGGAACTACCGATCACCCGTGCCGACTTCGACCTCTTCGGCGAGACGACCGAGGGGCAACTGGCCGGACTCGTGGCCCGGGGACTGCTCAGAAAGCGCCCACGGGGTTGGTTCTGGACAAGCCATGAACGGGCAAGTGACCTGGCCGATATTCGCGGGGCGGGTGGCCCACCGGTCCAGATCGTCGACACCGCCAGCGGCCAGCTGCTCGGCGAGATCGACGAGGCGGCCGCGCACGGCACCGTCCACGCGGGGGCGGTCTACCTCCACCAGGGCGCCACCTACCTGGTCGACGACCTCGACCTGGACGAGGGCGTGGCCCTGGTGCACGCCGCCGAACCGCCCTACAGCACCTGGGCCAGGGACACCACTGACATCACCGTGGAGTCCGTGCTGCGCGAGGAGGCCTGGCCGAGCGGCGCCACGGTCTACTTCGGCGAGGTGGAGGTCACCCGCCAGGTGGTGGGCTTCCTCAAACGCGACGTGCGCACCGGTTCGGTGCTCGGAGAACAGCCGTTGGACATGCCCGAGCGCACCCTCCAGACCCGCGCGGTCTGGTGGACCCTGCCGCACGAGGGGGAGAACCGGCTCCGTAAGCAGGACGTGGCGCTCCTGGGCGCCGCCCACGCCGCCGAGCACGCGGCCATCGGCCTGCTCCCGCTGCTGGCCACCTGCGACCGCTGGGACATCGGCGGTGTCTCCACCGCCGTACACGGGGACACCGGGAAGCTGACGGTGTTCGTCTACGACGGCTACGACGGCGGCGCCGGATTCGCCGAACGAGGCTACGCCCGGGCCCGCGAGTGGCTGGGCGCCACCCGGGCGGCGATCGCCGACTGCGAGTGCGAACAGGGCTGCCCCTCGTGCATCCAGTCACCCAAGTGCGGAACCGGCAACGAACCCCTGAGCAAACCGGGAGCCCTCCGCCTCCTCGACGAGGTCCTGGGAACCGGCGACCCGGATCCCGCGGTGGGCCCCGGGCACACGGAAGACAGGAATTCCGCCGAGAAGGCCGAGGAGACCGGGACCCCCGCGACGGACAACGGCTGACCGGGAGGCGTTCCCCAGGAGCGGATGGCGGGGTGCGCGGGCGGGGAAGTTATCCACAGGCTGGGGGCAGCGGCTTTCGCTCCGGACCGGAACGGCGCAACCTGGAACGGCCGGACGGAACCCTCTCCGTCCGGACCACCCGGGAGGTCCCATGTTCTCTTTCCCGTGCCCGACCCTGCCCCCGTTCGCCTCTGACCGGGGCATGAGCACCGCCGAGTACGCGATGTGCACCGTCGCCGCGGTCACCTTCGCCGGCGCCCTCATCCTCCTCCTCGGCAGCGAACCCGTGAGCTCGGCTCTTCGAACGATCATCACCGATGCCCTCCAAGCCCGCCCCTGACCGCGGCTCCGTGACGATGGAGACCGCGATGGTGCTCCCCTCGCTGCTGCTCATGCTGGCCATCGCGTTCAGCGCGCTGGCCGCGGCGGCCGCACAGCTCTCCTGCGCCGACGCCGCCCGGATCGGGGCTCGGGCCCTGGCCCGGGGAGAGCCACCCGAACACGCCCGGGCCCTGGCCCTGTCCGCGGCCCCGGAACAGGCAAGGGTCGAGCTGACCGAGAGCGCGGGCATGGCCAGGGTCACCGTCCGCGCGGAGCTCGTCCTCGGGCCGCTCCGGGCCCCGCCCCTGGGGGTCGGTGGCAGCGCGGCGGTTCCCCTGGAACCGGGCGGATGAGGCCGACCGGACCAGGAGAGCTCAGTCTCAGAGGGCCAGGCCCCTGTCAGCCAGGCCCCTGTCAGCCCGGACCTAGGACGCCGGACGCCGGTTCGGCCACCGTCTGGTGGATCTCCCTGTGCGTCCTGCTGTGGTTCCTCACCTACGCGCTGCTCCTCACCGCCGCGGCCCGCCTGGACCGGGACCGCGCCTCGGCCGCCGCCGACCTCGCCGCCCTCGCGGCGGCGGCGCGGGCCCACGAGGGGACGGGGACGGTCTGCGCGGCGGCCCGGCGCACCGCCGAGGCCAACGGCGCCACCCTCGACACCTGCGAGCTGAGCGGCCTCACCGTCACGGTGACGGTCTCGCTCCCCGCGTCAGCCCTGCCCCGGGAGGTCAGCGCCCGCGCAAGGGCCGGACCCGTCCACAACCCCAGCGAGGAGGTGGAATGACCGTCCACCCGGTCCTGGCCTGCGCCCTCCTGCTGTGCGGCCCGGTCCTCGCCGAATCCGAACCCTGCTCCGGAGTCTCCGCCGCAACGCCGCTGCCTGGCCCTACGCTCCTGCACGACTCCGAACCCTCGCCCGATCCGAGTGCCTCGCCCGGCCGCTGCCCACCCGATCTCCACCTCCTGGACGCACCAGCGCGGACCCCGTCCACGAGACCGACACCGGGGCCGCCGGGCACCGAACCAACACCGGACAGTTCCCCCGCACCCCCCTCGGGGCCGGCGCCGCCGCCCTCCCGCCCCACCCGGCCGCAGCCTTCGGAGGACTCCAAGCCTTCAGGGGGCACCGGGTTCTCGGAAGGCCTGGCACCTTCGGAGGGCTCCGCGCCTTCGGAGAGCAGCACGCCAGAGCCAGCCCCGGAGCGGGACCCGCCGGGGGCCACCGCCACGGTCCGGGCACTGGTGCCTCCCGAATCAGAAGCCGCCCCGAACCCGGTCGGCCACTTCGCCTACGAGGACCCCGCCCGGTTGAGCACGCTCTCCCGCCTGGTCGGAACCGTCTCCACCACCGTGCTGATCCTTCTGCTGATCACCGCCCTCGCCCTGCGCCTGACCGTCGGCTGGCCCCGCTTCCCGATCCGATACCAGGGCCGCCGCCGCACCAGATCACCGACTAGTACGACAGGGCCGTGGTGAGGAGGTCGGCGGCCATGGGGACCACGCCGATCAGGATGAAGGCGGGCAGGAAACACAGACCCAGGGGAGCGACCACCAGGACCCCCATGCGTTCGATCCGGGCGGTGGTCCGGGCCTTCAGCTGCCTGCGCAGGTCGGCGACGTGCCGGTCGAGCTGGTCGGCCACCGGCGCTCCGGTATCGGTGGTGCGGACCAGGTCCCGGCCGACCTCGGCCAGCGGCTCGGGCAGCGTCGGCCTCCGCCAGGCCAGGGCGGGTTCGGCGCCCAGTCTCAACTGCTCGGAAACGGCCGCGAGCTCTTCCCCCAGACCGCCGCGGGCGGCACCGGACACCGCGGTCAGGCAGGCCGGAAGCGTCACCCCGGCCCGGATGCCCGAGGCGATCAGCCCGATCAGCACCGGCAGGTCGTCGGTGACCGGCAGCCGTTCGGGGCGCTTACGGCGTTCCCGGGCCCGTAACCACAGGAAGGCACCGCCACCGGCCGCGGCCAGCCCGCCCACCGCACCGAGCAGGGCCACCAACAGGGTCGCGGCACCCATCCCGGCGAACAGCCGGAGCCACGGGCCGAGCGGCCGCCGGGCGGACGTCCTTGTGCCCGCGTCGTGTTCCGGCGCAGCGGCCACCAGCCTCAGCACTCGTCGTTGGTTCGAACCGAACAGGACCCACACGGCGGCCACCGCACACAGCACTGCCGCCACTTCGAAAACCATCCTCCACCCCCTCAGGACACCGCGCCCCGGACCATCCGCAGGGTCCACCAGGCGCCCAGTACGTCGAGCAGCACACCCAGGACCAGGCACAGCAGACCCAACGGTGTGGTGAACAGGAACACCAAGGGCGATCCGCCGAGCGCCGCCGACATCGCCACCCCGACCACGGGCAGACCGACCAGAACCAGCGCGGTGGTGCGCGGCCCGGCCGCCCTGGCGCTGACCTCGGCCCGCTGCTCCTCCCGTTCGGTCAGGCTGACCGCCAGCGCGTCCACCACCCCGGCCAGCCCCGCACCGGTCTCCGCCGCCACCTCCCAGCACGCCGCCAGATAGACCAGCGCCCACAGGTCCTCGTCCCGCTCGGCCACCCGGCGCAGTGAAGCAGCATCCGACACCTCACCGACCATCGGCCCCGCCTCCAACGCCGCGACCCGCAGCGCCGTCTCCGGGGGTTGCCCGGCCCTGAGCTCGGCCGCCATCACCCGGCACAGCAGGATCACGGCCCGCCGTCTCGCCTCTCCCGCGCTCCGACGGGCGAGGGCACTTCGCAACGACGGCACGGGGGCCACTCGGACCAGCCTCCCGGCCACGGCCGGAGCCGACCGGAACCGGTCGGGGAACAGCCTGACCACTCGATGGCGGCCCTCGCCCGGTAGCGCCCAGAGCAGAGCCGCCGCCAGGGTGAAAACCACCAGGAGGGTCACCGCCGCCACTCCTCGCCCAGGCGGGAGACGACCTCGGCCACGCCCGGGTACTCGTACTGGCGTCCGTCCGGGGTGAAGGCCACCGCCGGTTCCGCCCGAACCAGCCCGGAGGAGCCCTGGCGCAGTACCCGGATCTCGGACAGGCGGCGCCCACGAGCGTCTCGGACGAGGTGGACCACCATGACCCGGGTCGCGGCGAGCTGGCTGTGCACCGCGCCCCGGTCGAGCCCGGCGGCGCACCCCATCGCCTCCACCCGGGCGGGCACGTCCTCGGCCCCGTTGGCGTGGAGGGTCCCGGCACCGCCCTGGTGCCCGGTGTTGAGAGCGCCCAGCAACGACACGATCTCCGGCCCCCGCGCCTCGCCGACCACCAGCCGGTCCGGGCGCATCCGCAGTCCCTGCCGGACCAGCGTCTCCAGGGAGACCTCCCCGCTGCCCTCGATATTGGCCGGGCGGGTCTGTAGCCGCACGACGTGCGGGTGCTCGGGGCGCAACTCGGGGGAGTCCTCGGCGAGCACGATGCGTTCCTTCGGATGCACCAGCGACAACAGCGAGGAGAGCAGGGTGGTCTTTCCGGTGCCGGTACCGCCACTGACCAGGAAGGGAACGCGCTGGACGATCAGGGAGCGCAGCAGCTCCGCCCCGGCGGGGGTCAGGCTTCCGCAGGCGGTCAGCCGGTCCAGCCCGAACACCTTCCGGGGCGGGATCCGCAGGGACAGGCAGGCGCCCTCGGGGGAGATCGGCGGCAGTACGGCGTGCAGCCTGATCCCGTTCGGCAGCCGCGCGTCCACGTAGGGCGCGGCCGCGTCGAGCCGCCGCCCGGCCTGGAAGGCCAGCCGCTGGGCGAGTCTGCGCACCTCGTCGGCGGAACCGAAACGCACGTCGCGCGCCCGGCGCAGCCCGTCCCCGGCATCCACCCAGACCTGGTCCGGTCCGTTGACCAGGATGTCGGTGACGTCCGCGGCCAACAGGTCCTCCAGTGGCCCTGCCCCGGAGAGTTCGGCGGCCAGTCTGCGGGTCATGGCGAGCAGCTCCCGGTCACCCAGGGCGCCGCCCTCGGCGCGGATCGCGGCCGCGACATTGGCCGGGGTCACCGCCGTCCCGGCGGCCACGAATCGGTCGCGGACCCGCTCCAGCACAGCGCTCTCGCCCCGGCCCGCAGCCGGGGGAGCGGCCCCGGGCCGGGCGTCCCCGCCCCGACGGGAAGCGACCCCCGCCCACCCTCCCCACGCGGTCGACCCGCCCCGGTCGCTTCTTCTCGGCGCTCTGCTCACCGGGCCTCCTCCGTGCTGACGAGGGTGTCCACCACGAGGTCGGCGTACCTGGCCAGCGGGGACCTGGGGTGCTGGGCGGGCACGTCACCGGCCCGCAACAGCCGGGACAGCCCGGGCTCGGCCGGCAGGTCGGCCCCGAGTTGCACCCCGAGACTCTTGGCGATGACCTCGGTGGACAGGCCGCCCCTGGCCCCGCGGACCACCACTCGGACCCGATCGGACTCCTGTTGGAGGCGGTGGGTCATGCGGGCCGCGGAGACCACCGAGTACACGTCTGCGGGGACCACCACGAGCACCAGTGCGGAATGGTTGAGGAAGACGGTGGTGGCGGGGTCGAAGGAGCGGGGCAGGTCCACCACGACCAGGTCGGTGCCGCGTCGTGCGGAGGCCAGCGCGGACCGGACCGCGCCGACCGGCAGAGGGCGTCCCCGGTCGCTACCGCCACCCCGGGACCAGGTCAGCACGTCCACCCGACCGGCCTTGGGAAGGCCGTCCCGCAGGGTCCGCCAGGGCATCCGGCCGCGCTGGCGCAGCAGGTCGTCCCAGCCGGTCCGGGCGTCCGCACGGGTGTGGTCGCAGCCCAGGTAGATGTCGGGGCCACAGCCGAGGGGGTCGGCGTCGAGCAGGGCGGTGGACCGCCCGGCCCGCTCACCGGCCAGGGAGAGCGCGACCGCGAGCAGGCTCGCCCCGGCACCGCCCCGGCCGCCGACGACGGACACCACGGGTGCGGGAGGACGGTCGGAGACGGAGGCGAAGAGGTCGACTAGGGCCGACTCGTCCCTGGGCAGCAGGTAGGCGGTACCCCCGTCCCGGAGCTCCCTGCCGTTCCTGTCGTTTCCGCCGTCCCTGTCGTCCGGGGCATCGGCCGTCCGGGCCTCATCGGCTCCACCGGTGTCACGGACCCCGTTGGCGGCGGACGGGGGAGCCCCGCAGCGGGAGACGACCGCGACCCGCGGGTGGGGCGGGGGTTCGGCGGTGCGGAGGGCGCGTTCCAGGTCCTGCCCGACCACGACGAGCGGGGCGCGGCCCCAGGCGCGCAGTGCCTGTTCGGGACTGGAGGAGATGGAGACCTCGGTGGCGGCCGCGGCGGCGAGCCGGAGGAGATCGTCGAGGAGATCGGGGTCGGAGGTGGCGATCAGGGTGCGCTGCGGGACGTCCATCGGACCTTCCGGGAAGTGCGGAGAACCTGCACTCTCGACCTTCGCCGAATGGCGGTCGCTGCGGAAGAGACCAGTTCTGATCTGTGGATAACTCCGCGGGGCCCGGAAGGGAAACGTCCTCACCCGGCGGACGGGACACACGTACGGGGGCTGTCGTGTGTCCCGGCCCGTCAGGCGAGACGGAGCGCATCGGGCGGTCCTCACAGGGGGAACTGGGGCCGACCGGTTCCGGCCTTGGGGGGATAGGCCGGACTCCGCTCTCTTGGGGAGGGTCCATCGGGAGCGGCCGCGCGAACCGGTACCACCTGGAGCGGGGGATCCGAGTTCGCACTTCCCGCGAAGAACGACGGCGGTTCCGTTCCAGGGCGCAATGTCCGCATTGGCGGTCTGCGCCCATAAAAGCCGGGAACCCGGGACTTTAGCCCTGCGCTGTCGGCGCTTCGCTCGACTCCAGAACAGACGCTACCACGCAATGCTGTGTATGGGTTCGGGAATCCAACATAAAAACTTCAGTCAACCACCTTTTGGAAGAAGGGTCGTCGGCGTAGAAAGAAAGCAGCTGGTGGCGAAGACCCACCCCGACACGGAGGGCGGGAACCCACGCTCCGCTGGGCCCCGTAGGGCGTGTCCAGGTTTGGTGGAACTGGGTTCCACCAGGTCGGACTAGAGATAGTGACGCTTGCTAACCCGCACCTGCGAGCCGGAAACGGCGCCCCGGACCAACGGTCCGAGGCGCCGTTCGACATGCGTGTGCACCGACTCGAAGCAATCCGGAAACATTCGCTCACGTTCAAGCGTGACCGAACTGATATGTATCCGAGTTACTACTCGTTGGTAAATGAACTAGTTTCGCGAACTTGAGGGTTTTCCACTGGATCGCCCGACCAGCGACATCAGCCGCGCTTGAGCGCCTCACACGTGGCCAGCGAGTCCTGTGCGCCGGCCCGCACCGCACGGCAGCAGTACACGACCCACTCAGCGACGCCCTCGGGGGTGCCAGCCATGTATCCGCGCAGAGCCGGACCGTACTCGTCCTTCAGGGTCTGGTGTCCGAGCTCGGACGTGACCAGCGACTTGGGGTCCAGGCCCCGCTCGACGAGAGTGAGCCGCTCGGCGGCGCGCGCCACCAGACCGTCCCCCCAGCCGAACGGCCGGATCGCCATCAGCTCGCCGTGCACCAGCGCGGAGGTCACCAGTGCGGGCACCTTCGTCCGCGAGCCCAGCAGCGTGTACAGGCCCTCCAGGCGGGCGGCGGCACCGGCGGCGCTCGGCGCCGGGCCGAGTTCGAGGGGGTCCTCGATCCGCTCACCCTCCAGCCGGGGGCGGCCCAGCGCCTCCTCGGACACGGCGTCGGCCGCGGCCAGCGTGTGCAGCCGTGCCAACGCCTGGCGGGGCGCCTGGGGCCAGGTCTCCACCAGGGTGCCCAGCTCACCGCCGATCCGCAGCGCACCCTTGATCCGGGTGTCGTACACGTGGCCGTCCCGGATCTCGTCCATCGAGACCTCGGCGCCCTCCAGCGCGGCCGACGCACACGCGCCGCGCAGGGAGGACTCCATGGACACGTCGCTGCTCCGGCGGCGCAGGATGCGGTGTCCCAGCAGCCGGTCGACCAGGGTCCGCGTCTCTTCGACCGCGTCGCTCACCCCCGGCAGTTCGGCGATTCGGGACAGCGGGTCGGGCACGGAGGCAGAAGTCGATTCGCTCACGAAAAACAACACTACGCGGCGGTAACACCGTGTGCTCCCACCCCGGACCGGGCACCACGGAACCGCTCGTCGCGGACCGGTGACCGTTCACCGACCGTTCGTCGCGTGCCCGGCCCCCGCTGCCGCTGGACGGCGCCCCAGCTGTTCACGCGGTATGGACCACATGATTAATTGGGTGTTAACCGCCAACGTAAGGAGAATCACAGTGGCCGACAGCACTCCCCCGAGCCAGGAGACACTGTCCAACCTTCTCCACGAGACCCGCAGCTTCCCGCCGCCCGCGGACCTCGCAGCGAACGCCAACGTCAAGGCGGACGCCTATGACACCGCGGCGCAGGACCGCCTCGGCTTCTGGGAGGAGCAGGCCCGGAGGCTCCAGTGGGAGCAGCCCTGGGACACGGTCCTGGACTGGAACCCGCCCTACGCCAAGTGGTTCGTCGGCGGCAAGCTGAACGCCTCCGTCAACTGCGTGGACCGGCACGTCGAAGCGGGCATCGGCGACCGCGTCGCCCTCCAGTGGGAGGGAGAGCCCGGCGACAGCCGCGCCATCACCTACGCCGAGCTCAAGGACCAGGTCTCCCAGGCGGCCAACGCCCTCACCTCGCTGGGCGTGGCCAAGGGCGACCGCGTCGCCATCTACATGCCGATGATCCCCGAGACCGTCGTCGCCATGCTCGCCTGCGCTCGCATCGGCGCCGTGCACATGGTCGTCTTCGGCGGCTTCTCCGTGGACGCCCTCGGCCAGCGCCTGGACGACAGCCAGGCCAAGCTCGTCATCACCGCGGACGGCGGCTACCGGCGCGGCAAGCCCAGCGCCCTCAAGCCCGCCGTCGACGGCGCCGTCGCGGGCCGCCCCGCGGTCGAGAACGTCCTCGTCGTCCGCCGCACCGGCCAGGACGTCGAGTGGAACGAGCGCGACGTGTGGTGGCACGACGTCGTCGACTCCGCCAGTACCGAGCACACCCCCGAGGCCCACGACGCCGAGGACCCGCTGTACATCATGTACACCAGCGGCACCACGGCCAAGCCCAAGGGCATCCTGCACACCACCGGCGGCTACCTCACGCAGGCCTCCTACACCCACTGGGCGGTCTTCGACCTCAAGCCGGAGACCGACGTCTACTGGTGCGCCGCCGACATCGGCTGGGTGACCGGCCACTCCTACATCGTCTACGGCCCGCTCTCCAACGCGGCGACCGTCGTCATGTACGAGGGCACCCCGGACACCCCGCACAAGGGCCGCTTCTGGGAGCTCATCGAGAAGTACAAGGTCACCATCGCCTACATGGCGCCCACGGCGATCCGCACCTTCATGAAGTGGGGCGACGAGATCCCCGCCAAGTACGACCTCTCGAGCCTGCGTGTCATCGGCTCGGTCGGTGAGCCGATCAACCCCGAGGCCTACATGTGGTACCGGGAGAACATCGGCGGTGGGAACACACCGGTCGTGGACACCTGGTGGCAGACCGAGACCGGCGCGATCATGGTCAGCCCCCTGCCGGGCGTCACCTCGGGCAAGCCGGGCGCCGCGATGCGCGCCATCCCGGGGGTGGCCGCCGACGTGGTGGACGAGGAAGGCAACTCCGTCCCCGACGGCGATGGCGGCTTCATCGTCATCCGCGAGCCGTGGCCGTCCATGCTCCGCGGCATCTGGGGCGACGACCAGCGCTACAAGGACACCTACTGGTCGCGTTTCGAGGGCCTGTACTTCCCGGGCGACGGCGCCAAGAAGGACGAGGACGGCGACCTGTGGCTGCTCGGCCGCGTGGACGACGTCATGCTCGTCTCCGGCCACAACATCTCCACCACCGAGGTGGAGTCCGCGCTGGTCTCCCACCCGAAGGTCGCCGAGGCCGCGGTCGTGGGCGCCGCCGACAAGGTGACCGGCCAGGCCATCGTCGCCTTCGTCATCCTGCGCGGCGGCCTGGAGGAGGTCCCCGAGGACCTGGTCCAGGAACTGCGCAACCACGTCGGCACCTCGCTCGGCCCGATCGCCAAGCCCGCCCGGCTCCTCGCCGTTCCCGAGCTGCCCAAGACCCGCTCCGGCAAGATCATGCGCCGACTGCTGCGCGACATCGCCGAGAACCGGGACATCGGTGACACCTCGACCCTCACCGACTCCTCGATCATGGACGTGATCGCCAAGCAGCTGCCCTCCGCCAAGCAGGGTGACTGACCCTCTAGCCGAACCGTCTCCCGGCCACCGTCCAGCCGGGGGACCCCGGCGCCCCGTTCCTTCCTTCCGAAGGGGCGGGGCGCCGTTCCCGCTCACTCACGTGACGAAACCGAAGCCCCCGGTTTTGCGTGCCGTGAGAGACATGGGAGGGAGGGCATGTGCGAGGATGCGGAGGATCATCCGCGTGTTCGCACCGAGAGAAGGGAACCCCCACGATGGTGGACAAGCCGGGTGCCGGCCAACCTGGCGCTGCCAGCGACTCCGATCGCTCCATCGGTGAGTTGGTCTCCGACGCCACCGACAATCTCTCCCGCATCGTGCGGCTCGAGATCAAGCTCGCCAAGCTCGAAGCCAAGGCCGACGCGGTCAAGATCGGCAAGAGCCTCGGGGAGTTCGGGGCCGCAGCCTTCGTCCTCCACCTGGTCCTGATCCTGTTCTCGGTCACCGTGGGCCTCTTCCTCGCCGAAGTGGCAGGGTGGGCCTTCTGGCTCTCCTTCCTGACCGTCACCGGCTTCTACCTGCTGATCGCCGCCCTCCTCATCCTGGTCGCGGTGATCAACCTGAAACGCCGCCAGGGCCTGGCCCGCACCGCGGTCACCACCTCGCGCCTCATGGGGATCCTGCGCGGTGAGATCCGACCGCCCCGCAGCGCTGACGTCGAGACCGCCGCGGACAGCGAGCCCCCCGCTCCCGCCGGCCGTTAGCCGACGGTGCTGGACGACTCGGCCGCCTACGTCGACGGTCCCTGGACCCACCGAACGGTCAGCGCCGCCGGTGCCCGGTTCCACGTGGCCGAACTCGGCGAGGGCCCACTCGTCCTCCTCCTGCACGGGTTCCCCCAGTTCTGGTGGGCCTGGCGCGACCAGCTGCCCGCACTGGCCGAGGCGGGGTACCGGGCCGTCGCGGTCGACCTGCGCGGCTACGGGGCCAGCGACAAGACACCGCGCGGCTACGACCTCGTGGGGCTGGCCCAGGACATGGCGAGCCTGGTCCGCGCGCTCGGCGCGGCCGACGCCGCGGTGGTCGGCCACGGAGTCGGCGGGCTCGTCGGATGGACCATGACCGCCTACCACCCCGGTGCCGTCCGCGCCCTGGCCGCGATCTCGGCCCCCCATCCCCGGCGCGCGGCGCGCGTCCTGTTCTCCGGCGGGCCGGGCACCCGGCACATGCTCCGCGCCCAGCTGCCGATCCTGCCCGAACACCGCCTCCTCGCCGACGGCTGCGTGCGCGTGGGCGAGCTCCTCGACGAGTGGTCCGCCCCGGGTTGGCCGGACCGGGAGGCGCGGGAGCGCTACCGGCTCGCGTTCTCGATCCCCAAGGTCTCGCACTGCTCCCTGGAGTACCACCGCTGGATCTTCCGGTCGCGGTGGCGCACGGACGGGCTCAGGTACGTCAACCGGATGCGGCTCCCGGTCCGGGTCCCCGTCCTCCAACTGCACGGGGCCCTGGACCCCGTGTGCCCGCCGGATACCGCGCGCTCCTCCCGCAAGCATGTTCTCGGCCCCTTCGTTTGGGTGCGGGTGCCGGGTGCCGGGCACTTTCCCCACGAGGAGCGCCCGCGCGAGGTGGAGCGGGCTCTCGTAGGGTGGTTGCGGGAGATCGACGGCCAACGACCGGCAGCGGACGACAGCCGACAGCGGTGAACGTCCGGCGGTGAACAGCGGTATGCAGCGGCGAACGGCGGTGAGGCACGCATGAGCACGGGACCTCGACCAGGGTCGGAGGGAGTCCGCGATCGCAACGAGACCGGGCAGGCACAGAACCAGCGACCGCGGGACCGTTACGGTCGCCCGATGCCGCACGGCAGCGTCGGCGAGGTGGACCGGGTGCCCGACGACGCCGTGTTCACCGTGGAGGAGGGCATCGCCGAGGCGCAGCGCCTGCTCGACGGCGGGTTCGCCTTCACCGCCCACGAAGTACTCGAAGCGGTGTGGAAGTCCGTGGACGAGCCGGAACGTGAACTGTGGCGGGGGCTCGCACAGACCGCCGTGGGTGTCACGCACGCCCAGCGCGGCAACCGGGTCGGCGCGGCCCGCCTGCTCCGGCGCGGTGCGGACCGGGTGGAGCCCTTCGGCCCCGATGCTCCGCACGGGGTGGACGTGGCCGGTGTGGCGGCGTTCGCCCGGGCCCTGGCCGACGACCTCGATTCCGGCCGCGCGACCTCCGGCGACGGCATCGACCCCTCGGGGATGCGCCTGCGCCAGGCGTAGATCTGTCCCGCCCGGTGAGCGGGGCCATAGAGAGGGCGGCGAGGGGACGGAGTCTTTCGTCTTCCGGGCGACAGCGGCCTTTTCGGGATACGGTTGCCCGGAGGGTGATTCCGTCCAGGCCGAAACCACACCCCATCCCAGGGGATGTCAAGAAGCGGCGCAGGGACGGCGAGTGTTCTCCGGCGGCTGTCAGACGATCGCCGTGGAGCCGCCTGGCCCCCCGCTTCCCCCTGGTGCGCCCGGTGCGCCCGAGGCCCCTGTGGCTTCTGATCCCTAAGTGGCAAATTTCCCTTTCATGGGCTTCTGCGTGCTTTAACGTTAACATCGAGTTAACACGTTATGCGGAGCTATGCGCGATCAATCAGGTCGATAAAGCACTTTATCCGATTCCCAAGATCACCGTGAGATCACATCTTTAATCTCTCTTGGGCAAATGCCGAATCAGCTCTCTGATTTATTTCTTTCCGTGCGTAGAATCCCCGGATCACCGTCCGCGCGTGAGTAACCGCGGACGGCGTGCACCACACAGAAAGGTGGCACCGCTTCGACCCCGACAAGCGTGCCGTTGAGCCAGTTCAGATGCCTTTCGGACAGCGGTACGTCCACGGCGGTGCGCGGCACCGAAGCCCACGAGGCCGACGTTCCGCACGCCTTCGCGGAGGGGCCGAAAAGGACGTGCCCGTCTCAAGGAGGACGGATTGTCTGGGCTCAACCTCGCCACTGGAAGTGGCATGGCTCTAGCGCTGGAGGGGAAGGACCTCACCCTCGTCATCGTCGTGATGGTGGTCGCGCTGCTCGCGCTCGCCGTCGCGGGGATGCTGGTTCGTGAGGTCCTCGCCGCCGGTCAGGGCACCGAGCGAATGCGCAACATCGCGGTCGCGGTCCAGGAAGGAGCCGCGGCCTACCTGAAACGGCAGTTCCGAACCCTCGCGGTGTTCGTCGTCGCCATCCCCCTTCTACTACTCCTGCTGCCCGCGGACAGCTGGGCGATCGCCATCGGGCGGTCGCTCTTCTTCGCCCTCGGCGCGCTGCTCTCCGCCGCGACGGGGTTCATCGGTATGTGGCTCGCGGTCCGCGGCAACGTCCGGGTCGCCGCGGCCGCGCGGGGCGGCGGTGAGAGCGACAACCACCGCGCCATGCGGATCGCCTTCCGCACCGGCGGCGTCGCGGGCATGATCACCGTCGGCCTCGGCCTGTTCGGTGCCGCGCTCGTCGTCGTCCTCTACCGGGGCGACGCCCCCATCGTCCTCGAGGGCTTCGGCTTCGGCGCCGCGCTCCTGGCGATGTTCATGCGTGTGGGCGGCGGCATCTTCACCAAGGCCGCCGACGTCGGCGCCGACCTCGTCGGCAAGGTCGAACAGGGCATTCCCGAGGACGACCCGCGCAACGCCGCCACCATCGCGGACAACGTCGGCGACAACGTCGGCGACTGCGCGGGCATGGCCGCCGACCTCTTCGAGTCCTACGCCGTGGTCCTCGTCGCCTCGCTCATCCTCGGCCGGGTCGCGTTCGGCACCGAGGGCCTGGTCTTCCCGCTGCTGGTCCCGATGATCGGTGTCATCACCGCCATCATCGGCATCTTCATCGTGGCGCCCAAGGCCAAGGACAAGACCGCGATGACCGCGATCAACCGCGGCTTCTTCATCTCCGCCGCGATCTCCGCCGTCCTGGTCACCGCCACCGCCTTCTGGTACCTGCCCAGCAGCTTCGAGGAGATGAACGGGGTCAGCGAGAGCGTCATGGCCGAGATCGCCGAAGCGGGCACCAACCCCGACCCGAGGTTCATCGCGGTCGCCGCGGTCCTCATCGGTCTGGTGCTCGCCGCCGCCATCCAGCTGCTCACCGGCTACTTCACCGAGACCGACAAGCGCCCGGTCAAGGACATCGGCGAGAGCTCCCAGACCGGCGCGGCCACCGTCATCCTGTCCGGCATCTCCGTCGGCCTGGAGTCGGCGGTCTACTCGGCCCTGCTCATCGCGGGCGCCGTGTACGCGGCGTTCCTCCTGGGCGGCGGATCCATCACCCTCAGCCTGTTCGCCGTGGCCCTCGCCGGAACCGGCCTGCTCACCACCGTCGGCATCATCGTCGCGATGGACACCTTCGGTCCGGTCTCCGACAACGCCCAGGGCATCGCCGAGATGTCCGGGGACGTCGAGGGCAAGGGAGCCGAGATCCTCACCGGTCTCGACGCCGTCGGCAACACCACCAAGGCGATCACCAAGGGCATCGCGATCGCCACCGCGGTCCTGGCCGCCACCGCCCTGTTCGGCGCGTTCCGTACCTCGGTACAGGAACAGCTCAGCCTCGCCGGGCTCGACCCCGACTCCTTCTCCCTCTCCCTGGACCAGCCCGACGTGCTCGTCGGCGTCATCATCGGTGCCAGCGTCGTGTTCTTCTTCTCCGGCCTGGCGATCATGGCGGTGGGCCGCGCCGCCCAGCGCGTGGTCCTGGAGGTGCGCAACCAGTTCCGCACCCGCCCGGGGATCATGGACGGCACGGAGAAGCCGGAGTACGCGCGGGTGGTCGACATCTGCACCAAGGATTCGCTGCGCGAGCTGGTCACCCCCGGTCTCCTCGCGGTCCTGGCCCCCATCGCGGTCGGGTTCGCCTTCGGGTACGCCCCGCTCGGTGCGTTCCTCGGCGGTGCCATCGCCGCCGGTGTGCTCATGGCGGTGTTCCTGTCCAACTCCGGCGGCGCCTGGGACAACGCCAAGAAGCTGGTGGAGGACGGTCACCACGGCGGCAAGGGTTCCGCCGCCCACGAGGCCACGATCATCGGCGACACCGTTGGCGACCCCTTCAAGGACACCGCGGGCCCGGCCATCAACCCGCTGCTCAAGGTGATGAACCTCGTCGCCCTGATCGTCGCGCCCAGCGTGGTGCTCTACGCGGACAACACCGCTCTGCGGGTCGGCGTGACCGTGGTCGCGGTCGGTGTGCTGGTCGGCGCCATCCTCTGGTCCAAGAACCGGGGCGCGGGTACCGAGACCGACCTCGCCGAGATCAGTGGTGCCTCCGCGCCCAAGGACGCCCCCGAATCGGGTGACGGTGGCGCCGTCACCGAAGGGGACGACACCGAGGTCACCGGGGACGGCACCGAGACCGGTCCGGAGAACAAGGACGGCGACCGTAGGGAGGAAGCCCGCGCGGGGGATGCCGGCAAGGGCTGACCCCTCCTACCCCTCTTCTTCTGTTTCTGTCTGCACAGTGATTCTGTCTGAACAGTGTCTTCTGAAGACTGTCTGAGCACGCGGCCGTCCGGGACCTCCCGGGCGGCCGCGCCGCGTGCGGTCACCAAGAGAGCGGACACGAAGAGAGAAGGGGACGCCAAGGGAGGGGTGCCGTCCAGGGTGGTGAGGACACACCTAACCTGGGTGGGCGTGACCGCGCAGGTCACGGCGGACCGACCACATGGTCAAGGGAGTGGCGTTGTCGGGGTTCAAGGGTTTGTTGGTCACCGTGGGGGCGATGGTGGGCTTCATGGCCCTCCTCGCCGTGGTCGCGACGGTGTTGTCGTCATGAACCGGACGCTCCTGCTGATGCGCCACGCCAAGGCCGAGGACAGTTATGAGGTCACGGACTACGACCGCGCCCTCACCACGAAGGGGTGGGGCCAAGCCGAACGCGTCGGCCAGCTGCTCGCCGAGCGGGGGTACACCCCGGACCACGTGATCTGCTCCGCGGCCAAGCGGACCCGTCAGACCCTGGAGGGGGTCCTGAGCGCCATGGAACTCTCCGGGGGGCTCTCCTTCCGGCCGGAGACCGACTACGCCGAGGCCGCCTATCTCGCGGGAGCGGACGAACTCCTGGGACTGGTCAACCTGGTCGACGCTGACGTGAGCACGGTCCTGGTGGTCGGCCACAACCCGACCATCGCCCAGATGGCCGCTTCCTTCGTGGGCAGTGAGGCCCTGGTGGCCTACTCCCCGGCGACCGTGGCCGCCGTGGATCTCGAGGTCGAGTGGCTGTACGCCGCCCCTGGGACCGGTGCCGGCAGCATCCTGAACTGAACGAACGGGGTGTGCTCCAGAACGTGACCCAGGACACACCCGTGGTCGTTTGCATCGTCCCGGGGTGGGGGGTAATGTTCTCCGAGTCGCCTCCGACCGGCCCAAGGCCGCTAGGGGAGCACGATCTTCTCGGTCGAAGCGAACACGGGTTCCCTGTGGGCGTGATCGGATCTTCGAGTCAGACACTCTCCGAAGCACAGCGGTTCGAGTACTCCTCGGGCCATGTAAGCTCAGAGAGTTGCTTCGAACAGACCAGCGAAAACAACGCGGTGAAAACACCGCCGAGGAAACGCTAGACTGGGAAAAGCACAACGGGCTTTACCCCGATCTGGTTGACACAAACCGCCGATTTGGCGGGGCGCGGAACACCTGATAAAGTAAAGACACAACGAAGCGGAACGGACGCGAAAGCGACCGGGAAGCAGAAGAAAAAAGCCTTCCACGGAAGAGCAGACGGAACCAGCTGGTTCTGGCGCTTGTACGGGAAGAGTGATTGTTTCTTGAGAACTCAACAGCGCGTGTTTGATTTTCTTTAAGCCATGTTTGTTTTGGCCCCGACGCACTTCGGTGCGTAGGGTTCCTTTGATTGGTCATCGCGAGATGATCGGTCAGGATTTCTTCTAGGTTTACTCACCCCAGGCTGACCTCACGGTCGCCGGGATGGGTTGTTTGACCTTTATGGAGAGTTTGATCCTGGCTCAGGACGAACGCTGGCGGCGTGCTTAACACATGCAAGTCGAGCGGTAAGGCCCTTCGGGGTACACGAGCGGCGAACGGGTGAGTAACACGTGAGCAACCTGCCCCTGACTCCGGGATAAGCGGTGGAAACGCCGTCTAATACCGGATATGACCTGCCACCTCATGGTGGCGGGTGGAAAGTTTTATCGGTCAGGGATGGGCTCGCGGCCTATCAGCTTGTTGGTGGGGTAACGGCCTACCAAGGCGATTACGGGTAGCCGGCCTGAGAGGGCGACCGGCCACACTGGGACTGAGACACGGCCCAGACTCCTGCGGGAGGCAGCAGTGGGGAATATTGCACAATGGGCGAAAGCCTGATGCAGCGACGCCGCGTGGGGGATGACGGCCTTCGGGTTGTAAACCTCTTTTACCACCAACGCAGGCTCCGGGTTCTCTCGGGGTTGACGGTAGGTGGGGAATAAGGACCGGCTAACTACGTGCCAGCAGCCGCGGTAATACGTAGGGTCCGAGCGTTGTCCGGAATTATTGGGCGTAAAGAGCTCGTAGGCGGCATGTCGCGTCTGCTGTGAAAGACCGGGGCTTAACTCCGGTTCTGCAGTGGATACGGGCATGCTAGAGGTAGGTAGGGGAAACTGGAATTCCTGGTGTAGCGGTGAAATGCGCAGATATCAGGAGGAACACCGGTGGCGAAGGCGGGTTTCTGGGCCTTACCTGACGCTGAGGAGCGAAAGCATGGGGAGCGAACAGGATTAGATACCCTGGTAGTCCATGCCGTAAACGTTGGGCGCTAGGTGTGGGGACTTTCCACGGTTTCCGCGCCGTAGCTAACGCATTAAGCGCCCCGCCTGGGGAGTACGGCCGCAAGGCTAAAACTCAAAGGAATTGACGGGGGCCCGCACAAGCGGCGGAGCATGTTGCTTAATTCGACGCAACGCGAAGAACCTTACCAAGGTTTGACATCACCCGTGGACCTGTAGAGATACAGGGTCATTTAGTTGGTGGGTGACAGGTGGTGCATGGCTGTCGTCAGCTCGTGTCGTGAGATGTTGGGTTAAGTCCCGCAACGAGCGCAACCCTTGTTCTATGTTGCCAGCACGTAATGGTGGGGACTCATAGGAGACTGCCGGGGTCAACTCGGAGGAAGGTGGGGACGACGTCAAGTCATCATGCCCCTTATGTCTTGGGCTGCAAACATGCTACAATGGCCGGTACAATGGGCGTGCGATACCGTAAGGTGGAGCGAATCCCTTAAAGCCGGTCTCAGTTCGGATTGGGGTCTGCAACTCGACCCCATGAAGGTGGAGTCGCTAGTAATCGCGGATCAGCAACGCCGCGGTGAATACGTTCCCGGGCCTTGTACACACCGCCCGTCACGTCATGAAAGTCGGCAACACCCGAAACTTGTGGCCTAACCCTTCGGGGAGGGAATGAGTGAAGGTGGGGCTGGCGATTGGGACGAAGTCGTAACAAGGTAGCCGTACCGGAAGGTGCGGCTGGATCACCTCCTTTCTAAGGAGTCTTTACAGGTCGGCACTTTTTCTACAGCCGGCCGGACTCGGAAGTGGACCTGAGCGCCTGGGCCTTGATGGTCTGGTGCGACTCGGGAGTGGCTAAAGTAGAATCGAACTTCACCTCTGGCGACTAGAAGCGTCAGGGGGCGCGCTGTTGGGTATCTGAGGAAGCAATCCCTTGTGGGTTGCATCCCGCTACCACCTCCAGTAACTCCTACGGCTCTGGTTCTCCTTGTGAGGATCGGGGTTGTGGTTTGAGGTAGGGGAGTTTGTGGTTGGTGTTTTGATTTGTGAATAGTGTGCGCGAGCATCTTATTATCTGTAGTGGCCAAGTGATAGTGGCACACGGTGGATGCCTTGGCATCAGGCGCCGATGAAGGACGTGGGAGGCCACGATAGGCCGCGGGGAGCTGTCAACCGAGCTTTGATCCGCGGGTGTCCGAATGGGGAAACCTAGCCCGAGTTGTGTCGGGTTGCCGCTACCTGAATGTATAGGGTAGTTGGTGGTGACGCGGGGAAGTGAAACATCTCAGTACCCGTAGGAAGAGTAAACAACAGTGATTCTCCTAGTAGTGGTGAGCGAACGGGGAAGAGGCTAAACCGCATGCGTGTGATAGACGGCAGTCGTTGCGTGTGCGGGGTTGTGGGATGCATCTTTTCAGGTCTGTCGGCCTGGAGCGCTGATGATTTTTCTAGCTGAAACCGTTGGGAAGCGGTACCGGAGTGGGTGAGAGTCCCGTAGGTGAAGGAAGAGTCTAGGTGTTGATGTTCTCCCGAGTAGCGCGGAGCCCGAGAAATTCCGTGTGAATCTGGCAGGACCACCTGCTAAGCCAAAATACGTCCTGATGACCGATAGTGCACTAGTACCGTGAGGGAAAGGTGAAAAGTGCCCCGGTGAGGGGTCGTGAAATAGTACCTGAAACCGTGTGCTGTCAAGCCGTCAGAGCTGGGACTTCGGTTCTTGTGATGGCGTGCCTTTTGAAGAATGAGCCTGCGAGTCATGGTGTGTGGCGAGGTTAACCCGGGTGGGGTAGCCGTAGGGAAACCGAGTCTGAATAGGGCGTTTGAGTCGCATGCTGTGGACCCGAAGCGGAGTGATCTACCCATGTCCAGGGTGAAGCGGGGGTAAGACCTCGTGGAGGCCCGAACCCACCAGAGTTGAAAATCTGGGGGATGAGGTGTGGGTAGGGGTGAAAGGCCAATCAAACTCCGTGATAGCTGGTTCTCCCCGAAATGCATTTAGGTGCAGCGTCACGTGTTTCTTGCTGGAGGTAGAGCTACTGTTTGGCTGATGGGCCCTACAAGGTTACTGACGTCAGACAAACTCCGAATGCCGGTTAAGTGAAGCGTGGCAGTGAGACTGCGGGGGATAAGCTTCGTAGTCGAGAGGGAAACAGCCCAGATCATCAGCTAAGGCCCCTAAGCGTGTGCTAAGTGGGAAAGGTTGTGGAGTTGCTGAGACAACCAGGAGGTTGGCTTAGAAGCAGCCATCCTTTAAAGAGTGCGTAATAGCTCACTGGTCAAGTGGTTCTGCGCCGATAATGTAGCGGGGCTTAAGTACACCGCCGAAGCTGTGAAGTTCAGCCTGTAAGGGCTGGGTTGGTAGGGGAGCGTCGTGCATCCAGTGAAGCTGCCGAGTGATCGAGTGGTGGAGGGTGTGCGAGTGAGAATGCAGGCATGAGTAGCGAAAGCAACGTGAGAAACGTTGCCGCCGATTGACTAAGGGTTCCTGGGGCAGGTTAATCCGCCCAGGGTGAGTCTGGACCTAAGGCGAGGCCGACAGGCGTAGTCGATGGATAACGGGTTGATATTCCCGTACCCGTGCACGAGCGTCCAGTATCGAATCAGGTGATGCTAACCACGCTGGATCCTTCGAAATCCTTCGGGAGATCGTTGGTATCTGGTCTGGGACCCGAGCTTGTAGTAGGTAAGTGATGGGGTGACGCAGGAGGGTAGCTCTACCCGGCGGTGGTTGTCCGGGGGTAAGCGTGTAGGCCGAGAGGTAGGCAAATCCGCCTCTCACATAAGGCTGAGACGTGATGCCGAGCCGTTTTCGGTGAAGTGAGTGATCCCATGCTGTCGAGAAAAGCCTCTAGCGAGTTCGTGTGTGGCCAGTACCCTAAACCGACGCAGGTGGTCAGGTAGAGAATACCGAGGCGTTCGGGTGAACCATGGTTAAGGAACTCGGCAAATTGTCCCCGTAACTTTGGGAGAAGGGGAGCCCTGTCTGGTGACGGATCTTGCATCCTGAGCTGGGTGGGGTCGCAGATAGCGGGGGGAAGCGACTGTTTATTAAAAACACAGGTCCGTGCGAAGTCGTAAGACGCTGTATACGGACTGACGCCTGCCCGGTGCTGGAACGTTAAGAGGACTGGTTAGTTGGGGTTCGCCCCGGCGAAGCTAGGAATCTAAGCGCCAGTAAACGGCGGTGGTAACTATAACCATCCTAAGGTAGCGAAATTCCTTGTCGGGTAAGTTCCGACCTGCACGAATGGCGTAACGACTTCCCCACTGTCTCAACCATGGGCCCGGTGAAATTGCACTACGAGTAAAGATGCTCGTTTCGCGCAGCAGGACGGAAAGACCCCGGGACCTTCACTATAGCTTGACATTGGTGTTTGGGATGGTTTGTGTAGGATAGGTGGGAGCCTGTGAAGTCGTCACGCTAGTGGCGGTGGAGGCGTTGGTGAAATACCACTCTGACTGTTTCGGGCATCTAACTTTGGACCGTGATCCGGTTCGGGGACAGTGTCTGGTGGGTAGTTTAACTGGGGCGGTTGCCTCCCAAAGAGTAACGGAGGCGCCCAAAGGTTCCCTCAGCCTGGTTGGTAATCAGGTGTTGAGTGTAAGTGCACAAGGGAGCTTGACTGTGAGACGGACGTGTCGAGCAGGAGCGAAAGCTGGGACTAGTGATCCGGCACCGGCGTGTGGAAGCGGTGTCGCTCAACGGCTAAAAGGTACCCCGGGGATAACAGGCTGATCTTCCCCAAGAGTCCATATCGACGGGATGGTTTGGCACCTCGATGTCGGCTCGTCGCATCCTGGGGCTGGAGTTGGTCCCAAGGGTTGGGCTGTTCGCCCATTAAAGCGGCACGCGAGCTGGGTTTAGAACGTCGTGAGACAGTTCGGTCCCTATCCGCTGTGCGCGTTGGAGACTTGAGAAGGGCTGTCCCTAGTACGAGAGGACCGGGACGGACGAACCTCTGGTGTGCCAGTTGTCCTGCCAAGGGCATGGCTGGTTGGCTACGTTCGGGAGAGATAACCGCTGAAAGCATCTAAGCGGGAAGCTTGCTTCGAGATGAGGTCTCCTGCCTCCTAGAGAGGGTAAGGCTCCCTGTAGACGACGGGGTTGATAGGCTGGATGTGGAAGCCCTGTGAGGGGTGGAGCTGACCGGTACTAATAGGCCGAGGGCTTGTCCGCTGCAGATAATTGGATGTTCGCGCACACTTGTTCACGAAAGCTTGGCTGTCGTGATTCCCCTGGTGGTTTGGGGTTGAGTCATGGTGGTTGTTGGTTTCCGTGGTGGTTTTAGCAGGAGGGTCACACCCGGTCTCATTCCGAACCCGGTCGTTAAGTCTCCTTGCGCTGATGGTACTGCTCTGTGATGGGGTGGGAGAGTAGGTCGCCGCCACGGTTTTTCTTGAGGGGAGGGGGTTCGTTCTTCGGAACGGGCCCCCTTCTTTTTGTTGCCGGTGTTTGTGAACATGTGAATGGTGGGGGTTTTGGTTCGTGTGCGGGTTCTTCGTTGGTCTCTGTCGGGTTCTGCGTGATCTTGCTACCAGGAGCGAGTTCGGCGCCGACTTCGCTCCTGGTAGCAAGA